>JBKJNY010000056.1:0-3845 GCA_046593355.1 Pirellulaceae bacterium
ACATCCTCACCGTCGCCACGGGGATGGAGGAGCACAACAACTACGCCATCAACTTCATTGAGGCCACCCGCCGCATTAAGCAGGAATGTCCAGGGGCAAAAATCAGCGGCGGCGTCAGCAATATCAGCTTCTCGTTCCGCGGCAACGACAAAGTCCGCGAAGCGATGCACTCTGCGTTCCTGTACCACGCCATCCAAGCCGGCATGGACATGGGAATTGTGAACGCCGGCCAGCTTGCGGTCTATGAGGAAGTGCCGAAGGAGCTGTTGGAGCGGGTGGAAGACGTGCTCTTCAACCGCCGCCCCGACGCCACCGAGCGCCTGGTTCAACTGGCGGAGACGGTCAAGGGAAAGGGAAAAGCTGCCGCCACCGAAGACCTCACCTGGCGGAACGCCACCGTGCAGGAGCGTCTGAAGCATGCCTTGGTGAAGGGGGTGGACAAGTTTATCGAACTGGATGTCGAAGAGGCCCGCCAGCATTACGACCGCTGCCTGCGAATTATCGAAGGGCCGCTGATGGACGGCATGAGCGTCGTCGGCGACCTGTTCGGGGCCGGCAAGATGTTTCTGCCGCAAGTCGTGAAGTCCGCTCGCGTGATGAAGAAAGCGGTCGGCTATCTGCTGCCGTTCATGGAGCAGGAAAAGCTGACTTTAGGCGTGGTGGACCAGGGGGCCCGCGGCAAGGTGCTGATGGCGACCGTCAAAGGGGACGTACATGACATCGGCAAGAACATTGTCGGCGTTGTCCTGGGCTGCAATAACTACGAAGTCATCGATCTGGGCGTGATGGTCAGTGCGGAGAAGATTCTGGAGACCGCACTCAGGGAGTCAGTCGATATTATCGGCCTCTCCGGCTTGATTACTCCGAGCCTGGACGAAATGACCCACGTCGCCAAGGAAATGAAACGCCGCGGCTTCACGCTGCCGCTGCTCATCGGCGGAGCGACGACCAGCGCCAAGCACACCGCCGTCCGCATCGCTCCTCAGTACGACCAGCCGACGGTTCACGTGCTGGATGCCTCCCGCTGCGTCGGCGTTGTGGACAAATTGATGAGCCAGGAATTGCGGCCCAAGCTGGAAAGGGAAAACCGCGAGCTGCAAAAACAGTTGGTCGCTTCCTACCAGGCCCGCGATGTGAAACTTGCGCCGCTGGCTCAGGCCCGTGAGAGGAAGTTTCAGACCGACTGGGAGACAGTGGACATTCCCACGCCCACTTTCACCGGCGTAAAGATCCTCCGCGACTATCCGCTGGAAAAAATTATTCCCTTCATCGACTGGTCTCCCTTTTTCATGACCTACGAAATGAAAGGGAAGTACCCTCGCATTTTCGAGGATCTCGACCAAGGCCCGACGGCGAAGCAACTCTTTGAAGACGGCCAACAACTGCTTAGCCGGATCATCCACGACCGGCTCCTATCGGCCAGCGCCGCCTACGGCTTCTGGCCCGCCAACAGTGACGGCGACGACATCATTCTCTTCACCAACGAATCCCGAACGACCGAGTTGACTCGCTTCCATACTCTCCGCCAGCAGTGGGAGCGGCAGGGACAAAAGGACTTCCGAGCGCTGGCCGATTACATTGCGCCAATATCGAGTGGACGGCAGGACTATCTCGGTGCATTTGCCGTGACAGCGGGACTCGGCGCGGACAAGCTTTGCGCGGAGTTCGACAAGAAACACGAAATCGACAACTCCATCCTGGTCAAGGCTCTTGCCGACCGCCTGGCGGAAGCCTTCGCGGAACTCCTCCACGCCCAGGCCCGCAGCGATTGGGGCTTTGGGAAAAACGAAAACCTCTCCTCCAGCGACCTCCTTGAAGAGAAATACCGCGGCATTCGCCCCGCAGCCGGCTATCCATCCCAGCCGGACCACACGGAGAAGGAAATCCTGTTTAAGCTGCTCGATGCCGAGAAGAACGCCGGCATCACGCTCACGGAATCCTTCGCCATGTGGCCGGCCGCCAGCGTCAGCGGCCTCTACTTCGCCCATCCGCAGGCCCGCTACTTCGCCCTCGACCGCATCACGCAGGACCAAGTGGCCGACTACGCCCGCCGCAAAGGTATGACAGTTGCTACGGCTGAGCGCTGGCTGGCACCGAACCTAGGCTATGAGCCGTAAGCCGTGCCGGTAAAATGGCCAGCTTAGCCCCCGCGTCCACGCGGGGAAGCGCCGCGTGGACGCGGCGGCTAAGCTTTTTGCACTTCGTCCCTTCATAATCTGATGCCGCTCTTTGACTGTCTTCCCCTCGCCGCCATCAACATCCTCGGTCAGGAACTGGACACCACCGATATCGGCGTCGTCCTCCTGCTGATCGTTCTGGAAGGCGTGCTTTCCATTGATAACGCCCTCGTGCTCGGCCTGCTGGCGAAGCGGCTGCCCAAGCACCAGCGCGCCAGGGCTCTTTGGTACGGCCTGGTCGGGGCGTTTGTCTTCCGCTTCATTGCCATCCTGACCGCCAGTTTTCTGTTGCAATGGACGATCGTCAAGTTCATTGGCGGCGGCTACCTGGTTTACATTGCCGTCAAGCATCTGTTCTTCGAAGCGAAGGAAGAGCACGAAGGCAAAATGGTCGTCGATGCGTCAGGCCATCCCCAGCTTGTCGATGAAGACACGGGCAAATCGCTCACTTCCGAAGAAGAAGAGCTGGAAATCCGGCAAAGAATCCCCTTGGGGAGATCGCTGCTGGCGGGAGATGAGGAAAGAGGCGACGCGGCGGAAAGCGAAAGTCCTCGCTCGACCCCCGAGAAAGCGCCCGCGAAACCCTTGATGGCCTCGCGCGGCGTCCGTTCGTTTTGGGGCACTGTGCTCGTCATCGAGCTGACGGACATTGCCTTTGCCGTGGATTCGATTCTGGCGGCCATGGCCCTGGCGGGAGCCCGACAGAACAAGCTGTGGGTTGTCGTCACGGGAGGAGTGATCGGCCTCATCCTGATGCGTTTTGCCGCCCGGATGTTCATCTCACTGCTGGAGAAATTCCCGCGGTTCGAACTGTCCGCCTATTTGCTGGTGATCGTCATCGGCCTCAAGCTGCTGGCGGATTGGGGTGTCAATTCGGACTGGAGCTTCAATGAGCCCAAGTGGATGGCAAACAACCTCGGCGCGTGGAAACAAACCTTTGAAGACGTTGAAGCTCGCCGGATCAAAATGGTGGACGGCTACGACACCTGGCTGGAAAAGAACTGGTTTTGGGGCAGCAAGGGGCATTCCCATGACGAGCAGCCAGCAGCGCCCCCCGTCGGCGCAGCGCACGGGCAGATCGCCCTTCCCCATGTGCCGCACCTGCTGAATTTCCACAGCCTCAAATGGCCTGAATCCATTGCCTTCTGGGTCATCATGTTGATCTGCTTTGCGATTGGTTTTGTTCCGCGCCGCAGCCCCCAAGCGGATGCCGGGACGAGTCATTGAAAATACCGGGTTCTTCCGAACGATGCCTTACCGGGATTCCCTCCGCATCTCGGCTCGCATCAACGAGTGCGCCGAGCGATGCCCCTGTCCCCTCGGGGTTCGGCTTGGTGGTCAGGCACTTGCGGGAGGGCGTAGGCATAGCCCGTCCTGTCGCCAAGTGCCTCGACCTTGAAGATGACGCCTGGCCACTTTCCTCCTTCTTCATGGGGACGACGAGCCTTAACGCGCGATTCGGCAATTCGGCAATGCCTGTTGAAGTTTGGCAACACCGGCATCAGTCACCTGCGTGCCGGTGAGCCACAGGTATTCCAGTTTTGTCAGGCCAACGAGATGTACCAAGCCCCCATCGGTCACCTGCGTGTTTTTGAGCGCCAGGTCCGTGAGGCCTCTCAGTCCGGTGAGATGTACAAGGCCGGCATCGGTCACCCGCGTGTCATCGAG
>JBKJNY010000085.1:0-20051 GCA_046593355.1 Pirellulaceae bacterium
GCCGCACTCTGGCCCCGGCCCACCACCCCCGCGCAGTCATCCCGCGCAAACGGCAGCACGCCTTGCAATTTCCTATCGAGATTCCGACCGTAACGAATTGAGGAATTGTGCCGGTAATATCGACTGGCGCTGGCGTGGCGGCTGTAAGCTTTGTGCCGGTCATGCCTTAGGAACCCGGACGAATGGGAGGTCGTTCCGCTCCGACGTGGGTATTGCTGCCAAGAAATGCCAGCGGCCTGGACATGCCAGGCCGCGCTGAGGCTGAAGTTGAGCAAAAGTCTGCTACCGGGATAGGCGGCTGCTGAGCGGCTCGATCTCCGAGTGATAGCTCTTCTTGGAAGCGGCAGAATCAGCAGGCGCGACTTGGAGCGAGACCGGCCTAAGTAACCGCGGTCCGGCGGCAGACCGGGGTGCCGGGATCTCAATGGTCGGCAGCGGCTCGTCTTCGTACCTCTTGAGCGGCGGGAACCGCCAGGGGCTGTGATAGTCGGTCATGCGGACTTGCTTGTACATCCCCGGCCAGTGATAGGTGTAAAGCGGCGGGACGGGATAGTTGTAGCTCCCGTTGCAGCCGCAGTTGGCGAAGCGGTCTAATCCGTCAATCGGACAGCCGCATTGGTGTCCCAGCAGCCCGCAGCCGCCGAATTGACCGCCGCAGCCGCATTCACCGCCGCCTTTTGCGCCACACAGGCGGCCGTGTCCGCAACCGGGGTCGGCATAATTGCAGCCACACGCGGGAGCCGCCGCCTGGCAATTGGGTGCCTTCACCGCACAGCCATCGCCGGCTACCAGTGGGGAAGCGGCCGCCAGCAGGCCCGCCATCATCGCCGCCAACATGCATGTCCGCATCGGAACTCTCCACAATGAATCGCGCCGCCACTGGGCGCATGAGCCCAGGCGGTTCCTGGAACTACCGGGAACATCGGCAAAGTCGCTACCGACATTCCATCCTCGGTGCTGCGACCCGCGCGGATTGCCTTGCTTGCCCGGCTTACGGCCTGTTGCAGGAGGCCAGTTCAGTCTCAACAATGCATTCATGAAACACACCATCTCTCGCCGCCAGGTTCTCGCGTCTGCTGCCGCCGCGGCCACCGGCATTGCTAGCTCCCATTCGGTCCTGGGCGAAGAGCCAGCCGCTAGCGGGAATGACAAAGCGAGAATTCAAGCGGCCGCCAAGGACATCAAGTACAGCCTGAACATGAGCACGATTCGCGGCCAGAAGCTACCTCTGCCGAAACAGGTGGAAGTGGCCGCCAAGGCCGGCTACCAGGCGATTGAGCCGTGGATGGGAGAGCTGGATGGCTTTGTCCAGAGCGGCGGCAAATTGGCGGACCTGCGGAAGCAGATTGACGACGCGGGGCTGACCGTGGAAAGCGCCATCGGCTTTGCCCAGTGGATTGTGGATGACGACGAAAAGCGGAAGGCCGGCTTGGAACAAGCGAAACGCGATATGGATACGCTGCAACAGATTGGGGGCAAGCGAATCGCGGCTCCCCCGACCGGAGCGACGAATCAGACCGATCTGAACCTCCTGAAAGCTGCCGAGCGATATCGGGCCCTGCTGGAACTCGGCGAATCGATGGGAATCATCCCGCAGGTTGAAGTCTGGGGCTTTTCCACTTCCCTCAGCCGTCTGGGCGAAACGATGCTCGTCGCGCTCGAGGCCAGGCATCCCAAGGCATGCGTGTTGCCGGATGTTTACCATCTCTACAAAGGAGGGAGCGAATTCAACGGGTTGCGGCTGATGTCGAGCGAAGCCATCCAGATCTTCCATATGAACGACTACCCCCGCGATTTGCCCCGCGCTTCCATCAAGGATGCCGATCGCGTCTATCCCGGTGACGGCATCGCCCCGCTGGGCGAAATCCTGCGGACGCTTTTCTCCATCGGCTTTCGCGGCGTGCTGTCGCTGGAGCTCTTCAACCCGGAATACTGGAAGCAGGATCCTCTGCTCGTGGCGAAGACCGGGCTGGAGAAAATGAAGGAGAGCGTGGCCAAGGCGGTGAGTTAAGTCCCCGGCGGGGGATCGCCGCGAAAAACGCAAATATGCACAAAGAGCCTGAGGAAGGGCGGAAGTATTTTGAACTATTTCGCAAATATTGCTCCGAACATATGGACTTTCCGATCCATAGTGTATACAATAGTGATGCAACAGTATGCTGGGAATGATCGCTATTCCTGCTGGAATTGACTTGCCCAGAATCCCCGCTTTCGGGGAGGTGGGTGATGAAAAGAGGTTCTGGGGGAAGGCTGTAAAGTATTGATGCCGCTGACCTTAGGACAATCGCCCTGCCGATTACTTCAACAAAACAAGAAAAAAAGTCTCTCCCCACGAGCCCTAAAATCCTCATGGTTGCCACCTCAAAAACACCCGCTTCCGCCAATGTCCCCGACCCAGCGGGCCGGTTTGGCGAATTCGGCGGCAGGTATGTACCCGAGACGCTGACCCGAGCCTTGGAGGAGCTCACGCGGGAGTATGACAAGGCGGGCAAGGATCCGGCGTTTCAGGCGGAGCTCGATGATTTGCTCAAGAACTTCGTCGGCCGGCCGAGCCCGTTCTATTTTGCGAAGCGGTTGAGCGAAAGGTGCGGCGGGGCGCAGATCTGGCTCAAGCGGGAGGATTTGAATCACACCGGGGCTCACAAAATCAACAACACCATCGGCCAGGCCCTGTTGACGATCCGCATGAAGAAGGGACGAGTGATTGCCGAGACCGGCGCGGGGCAGCATGGCGTGGCGACCGCGACCGCGTGTGCCCATTTCGGCATCCCCTGCGTCGTCTACATGGGGGAAGAGGATATTCGCCGCCAGGCACCGAATGTGAACAGCATGAAACTGCTGGGGGCGGAGGTGCGGCCGGTGACGAGCGGCTCGCGGACGTTGCGGGACGCGGTGAATGAGGCCCTGCGGGACTGGATGGCTTCGGTCGAAACCACGCACTACATCATCGGCTCGGTCATTGGGCCGCATCCGTTCCCGCGGATGGTTCGCGACTTCCAGGCGGTCATCGGCCGCGAGACCCGCGAGCAATCCCTGGCCCGCCTCGGGCGGCTCCCCGATGTGGTCGTGGCCTGCGTCGGCGGCGGCAGCAACGCCGCCGGCATGTTTTTCCCTTTCATCGAGGACCGCGACGTCCGCCTGATTGGCGTGGAAGCCGGCGGCCGCAGCCCGCAACCTGGCGAGCACGCCGCTCCGCTCAGCCACGGCTCCCCCGGCGTCTTGCACGGCAGCTACAGCTATGTCATGCAGGACGAAGACGGGCAGACCTGCGACGTCCATTCCATCTCCGCCGGCCTGGATTACCCCGGCGTCGGCCCGGAGCACAGTTACTGGAAGGATACCGGCCGGGCCGAGTACACCTACTGCGAAGACGGCGATGCCCTCCGCGGCTTCGACGCCCTGGCCCAGTGCGAAGGGATTTTGCCCGCTTTGGAAAGCTCCCACGCCGTGTTCAAAGCGATGGAAATCGCGGGCGGAATGAAGAAAGACCAGGTGCTCGTGATTTGCCTTTCCGGAAGGGGAGATAAGGACGCGGCGGAGATTGCGAGACTTAGGGGAAATTAGTTTTCTGTGTTCAGTGTTCAGTTTTCAGTGGTCCGAGTCGAAGCGGTGGGCACGATGTATCAGTCATTTGAGCAATTGGAGGTTTGGAAACGGGCGTGTCAACTTGCCGTCGCTGTGCATGAGGTGCTGCGAAACTGTCGGGAATTCAGCCTGCGGAACCAGATGCAGCGCGCTGCCATTTCCATAGCATCCAACGTCGCCGAAGGCAGCGAGCGTGGCGGAAAGGATTTCATTCGCTTCCTATCCATCGCGCGAGGCTCTGCCGCCGAACTTCGCACGCAGTGCTACATTGCTTGCAAAATCGGCGTGGTGTCGCACGACGAAATGAGCTCCCTGGTCGCCGAACTCAAGGAAATATCCAAAATGCTCACCGGTCTTGCCCACGCCATCAAGCTGAAAACTGCAAAACCGAAAACCGAAAACTGAAAACTGAAAACCGAAAACTGCATGTCCTCCATCGACGACCTTTTTACGACCCTCCGCTCCCAAGGCCGCAAAGCCCTGATGCCGTTCATTACGGCCGGGGATCCCGATCTAGAATTCACCGGCCAGGTCATCCGCGAGCTGGACCGGGTCGGCTCGTCGCTGTGCGAAGTGGGGATTCCCTATAGCGACCCAATCGCGGACGGGCCAGTGATTCAGGCGTCGTACACCCGGGCGCTCGACAAGAAAATCAAGGTGCGGCAAATCCTGGAATTGCTCCGCGGCCTGAAAAACGATGTGAAGATGCCGCGGGTGACGATGGTAAGCTACGCCATTATTCATCGCTATGGAGCCGAGCGGTATGTAGCGGATGCCCAGGCTGCTGGTGTCAGCGGCGCGATTGTGCCGGACCTGCTCGTGGAAGAAGCGGAATCGCTGGCCACGGTTTGCAAGAAAGCGGACTTCAGCCTGATTCAGCTCGTTACGCCGACCACGCCCAGGGAGCGAGCGGTGCGGATCGCCAACTCCTCCAGCGGCTTCCTGTATTACGTCTCGATCACCGGCATCACCGGCGAGCGTACGCAGTTGCCGCCGGAATTGCTGGACAACGTCCGTTGGCTGCGGACCCAGACCAAGCTGCCCATCTGCATCGGTTTTGGCATCAGCCAGCCGGAGCACGTAAAACTCCTCGCCCCCGTCGCCGACGGCCTGATCGTCGGTTCCGCCATCGTCCGGCGAGTGGCCCAGGCGGCCAACAGACCACGGGCGGAGGTGCTACAGGAAGTTGGGGAGTATGTACACGGTTTGCGAGAGGCGCTAACACAAACCTGAAGCGCCGGCGCTGGAAAGTCACAGCGAAGAGACAGCGAGTTTTCTGCTCGTCGCGAGAGAAGTCTAAACTACCCACCGCAGCGGGTCGGTCTCGTGGTCGCTCGCCCACACGGTGAGGTTGGGGAACTTCCGAGCGAGGAATTCCGCCAGTGCCTCGAGGGCAAATCGCTCGCTGGCAAAGTGGCCGACCAGCAGCAAATGGACGCCGCTCGAATGGGCTTCCAGGCAGGTATGAAAACTGGCCTCCCCGGTGATGAGCAGGTCCAAGTTCTGGCGGATGGCATGTTCCAGAAAGCTCCCCCCGCTGCCACAGGCTATCGCCGCGGTGGAGATGATCGCGTCATCCGGGCCGGCCGCCTGCAGTACGCCAATCTTCAAGAAGGCTCGCAGGCGACGGGCAGCTTCCAAGAGGGGAAGCGGTGAATCAAATCTGCCGCGGCGGCCCGATCCGGTTCTCCCTGTACCATCGGCCGGCAATGGCACGAGCGGCTGGATATCTTCGAGCGCGATACACTCCGCCAATTGCTGATTGATCCCCTCCGCAGCGGAATCGAAGGCGGTGTGCGGGCTGTAGACGGCAATCCCGGCTCGTATCAATTCCAGCAGCAGCCGCCCCGGAGTGCTTTCCGTCGTCAAGCGCCGCAAAGGGTGGAAGGGCAAGGGATGATGGGTGACGATGAGGTCCGCCTGTTTGCTCACCGCTTCCGCGCAGCTCGCGGGCGTGATGGTGAGGCAGGTCATCACTCGCTCGACCCGCTGCTGCGGATCGCCGACCAGCAGGCCGACGTTATCCCACTCTTCTGCCAAGACCGGAGGGGCAAAGGAGTCTAAGAACTGGCGGACGTCGGAAACAAGCGGCATTCGCACATCTTAACAGATTGGCGGACCTTGTTTTCGGAAACCAAGTTGACTCGTTGCCCGCAAGGATGCCAGGCCTTAGAATCGGGGCAGATCACGTCCGTTACCGGCCAGCCGGCCCCCAAATCAAGGAGTGAGGAATGCAGTTACAATTGACACGCGGCGTAATGATATTGGGTTTGTTTCTCTTGCTCGTCGAGGTGGCCATGAGTGCTGAGGATGCCAAGGAAGTTGCCCTGCCGGAGTTGCCCAAGGGGGCCGGCAAGGTCGACAAGGACGCGACCAAGAAATTCACCGCCACCGATTCGGGACTCAAGTACCGCGTTCTCCGCAAGGGGACCGGGGCCAAGCCGAAGGCCACCGACACCGTGAAGGTAAATTATCACGGCTGGCTGGACGGGGGGAAGGTTTTTGACAGCTCCTACAAGCGAGCGGAACCGATTTCTTTCCCACTCAACGGAGTCATCAAGGGCTGGACGGAAGGGATGCAGCTCGTGGGCGAAGGGGGAATGATTGAGCTGGAAATTCCCTCGGGCCTGGGTTATGGCGATCGCGGTTCGCCCGGTGCAATCCCCCCGAAGGCAACATTGCACTTCCTGGTGGAGCTGCTTAAGGTGGAGTGACCATGCGCCTCTGCCGATTCCGTCATCAAAATGTCGTACACCTCGGCTTCTATGGTGAAGAGGGGGTGATTCCATTCGTCGTTGCTGCCGCCGCTTATGCCGACGCGACGCATGAGAAGCTCACACTGCCGCCGGGGGCCAACCTGCTTGACCTTCTGCCGCCGGATGGCAAGGGCTTTGACGCGGCCCAGAGAGTGGCCCACTGGCTGGCCGAACAGCCAGGTGCGTTGGCGAAGAGTACGCTGCCAATTGCCAAGGTGGAATTGCTCGTCCCTGTTCGGCGGCCGAATAAGCTGTTTCTGCTGGCAGGGAACTACGCAGCTCACATTGTTGAAGGGGGCGGTGAGGCGCCGGAACGGAAGGAGACGTTCCCCTATGTCTTCATGAAGCCGGCGACCACCACGCTGACCGACCCTGGCAAGGCGGTCGTGATTCCCCGTGTTTCGCCGAAGTTCGTCGACTGGGAATGCGAGTTGGCGGTCGTCATCGGGCGCGGCGGCAAGCACATTCCCGAAGCCGAGGCTCTGAAGCACGTCGCCGGGTACGCGGTGATTAACGACATTTCCGACCGCAAATTTCAGCCCAACCCGGGTCGCAAGATGCGGGAGAAAGACAGCTTTTTCGACTGGCTGCACGGCAAGTGGCACGACAGCTTTTGCCCCTGCGGTCCCTGCATCGCCTCGGCGGACGCCATTCCCAATCCGCAGAAGCTGGCCATGAAGCTCTCCGTCAACGGCAAGCTGCACCAGAATGCCAGCACCGGCCAGCAGATATTTCCAGTCGCCGCCGTCATCGAGTTCATCTCGAACATCTGCACTCTGGAGCCCGGCGACATCATCTCCACCGGCACGCCCGCGGGAGTTGGCAACGCCACGGGAACCTACCTGGCGCCGGGCGACAAGGTGGAAGCCTGGATTGAGAACATCGGCACGCTCTTCTCGCCGGTCGTGGCGGAGAAGGCGTAAGCGATGGAGCGCATCGGCATCATCGGCCTGGGACTCGTCGGGAGCGCGCTGGCCGAGCGGCTCATTTCCACAGGCTACTCCGTGGCTGGCTACGACACGCTCTCGATGCAAAATGATGCTCTGAGCAAGCTCGGGGGGCAGCCGCTGACGAGTGCTGCGGAGGTGGCGAAGTCGTGCGCAACGATCCTGCTCAGCCTGCCTAATAGCGACATCGCGGTGGCGGTGATTGAGAAAATCAAGCCTTATCTGCCGGGCAAGACCATTCTCGACACCACCACCGGCCAGCCGGAGACTATGGCATTGATGGGACGGCAACTCGCGGACATCGGCTGCGACTATCTTGATGCCACTATCGCCGGTTCCAGCAGCCAGGTCCGCAGTGGCGACGTGGTGGTAATGCTCGGCGGAACGGAAGCGGCGGTTCAGAGGTGCGAAAGTCTACTCGTCGTGCTGGCCAAACAGTGGTTCCACCTCGGCCCGTGGGGGAGCGGCGCTCGGATGAAGCTGGTGGTGAATCTGGTGTTGGGCCTGAACCGCGCCGTCTTGGCCGAGGGGCTATCCTTCGCCAAGTCGATCGGCGTCGAGCCGCGGCAGGCGCTGGAGGTGCTTATGGCCGGCCCGGCGTTCTCCCGCGTCATGGAAACCAAAGGAGAGAAGATGCTCACCCGCGACTTCACGCCCCAGGCTCGACTGACGCAGCATCATAAGGATGTGGCGCTGATTTTAGCGGAGGCGGCTCGTTCCCAGCGGCACTTGCCGCTCTCGACGTTGCACGAAGAACTCTTGGCCGGTCTGGTTGCGGCCGGAGACGGCGACCTGGACAATAGCGCGATTATTAAAGCGTTTGAGAATTAGCCCGCTTAGCCGCCTCGTCCACGAGGCGCTCGCGACTCGACCCCGCGTGGTCGCGGGGGCTAAGCTGTTTTCAGTCCACTTGTTCCAATTTCATGCTCTACCGCCCTCTCGGCAAAACCGGCATTCAAGTCTCCGCCATCGCGTTCGGCGCGGGGCCGGTGGCGGAATTGATGACGGACCTGGGCCGGTTTGAGGACCAGTGCCAGACGCTTCAGCGGGCCGTGGAATTGGGCATCAATTGGATTGATACCGCCGCAACGTATGGCGATGGCCGGTCGGAGGAATCGCTGGGCCACGTATTACAGGCGCTCGACTTGCGGACCAGGATGCACGTCGCGACCAAGGTTCGCATTCCGCCGGAAGCTGTCGGCGACATTCCCGGCTACATCCATAAATCTGTGGACGCCAGCCTCAGTCGCCTGCGGCTGCCGAAGGTGACGCTGCTGCAATTGCACAACTCCATCACCGCCGAGCGGGGCGCACAGCCGACGTCGCTGACGCCGGAAGACGTGCTGGGCCGCGGCGGCGTGCTAACCGCTTTCAACGAGCTGAAGTCAGCCGGCGCGGTGGAGCATTTGGGCCTGACGGCGCTCGGCGAGCCGGCCGCGCTGGTGGAAGTCCTGCACAGCCGACAGTTTCAAGTCGTGCAGACGCCATACAACCTGCTCAATCCCAGCTCGGGGCGGGACATGCCGGCAGATTTCTCGGAAACCAACCTCGGCAATCTCCTGGCCGTCTGCCGCGAGCTTGGCGTCGGCGTCTTCGCCATCCGGGTCTTCGCCGGCGGTGCTCTCGCCGGCCAAGAGCCGAGCAAGCACACGCTGACCACCAAGTTCTTCCCGCTCGACCTGTTTCGCCGCGACGAGGGGCGAGCTGCCGCGCTCGCCAAACGTCTTCCCGCCGGAATGTCGCTCCGCGAGGTTGCATTGCGCTTCGCCATCAGCCATCCTGACGTGGCCTCCGCAATCATCGGCTTCGGGTCGCCAGCCGAAGTGGAAGAAGCGGCGCTGTACGCTGACCAAGATCCCCTGAATGACGCGGAAAGTAGTCCGCTCACTCCGTGAGCGCGGTATCTCAGGAACTCGGGCCGGCACACGGAGTGTGCCGGCTACAATTTATGAAGCCCGCCGAAATATCTCCGACCAGCCGCTACGTGATTCTGGCGGCCGCCTTTCTGGGCTGGATGTTCTCGGGCGTCCAGATGTCGCTGATGAATCTCGCCTCGGGTTCCGCGACCGAGGAGTTCGTCCGCGGCGGGCTCTTTGATGGCGGCGGCTCACTCCAACTCAAGAGGCTGCTCATCGCGCCGAGATTTAAGACTTCGTCGCGCCCGACCACTATCATCCCGGCGACCCCGGACCAGAAAGCGCAGTTCAAGCAGTTCAAGCCGCGTTGGTATGCCTTTTACAACAGCGGCTTCTTGCTTGGGGCGGCGGCCGGTGGGCTGCTGTTCGGATGGATTGCCGATCGGACGGGGCGCGTGCGGGCGATGGGGGCGAGCGTCTTGTGTTACTCGCTGTTCGCCGGCGCTGGGTACTTTGCCAATTCGCCGGAGCAACTGTTGCTGTGCCGGTTTCTTTCGGGCATGGGGGTCGGCGGCATGTGGCCAACCGGCGTGTCACTCGCGTCGGAAGCCTGGTCCGATGTCTCCCGCCCCACCTTGGCGGGCCTGCTCGGAACCGCTGCCAACGTCGGGATCGTGATGATGAGCATTATTTGCTACTACCAGCCGCTCGAATGGTTCTCGTGGCGATGGAGCCTCTTGGCGGGCTCCTCGTCGATCGTTCTGGGAGTGATGGTGTTCCTGGCGGTACCGGAATCGGTCGCCTGGCTGCGAACCAAAACGGATACAAGCAAGGATAAACCGGCTGGAGCACTCTCCAGCCTGCTCTCTCCGCCGCTATTGCCGCTGACGCTGATCGGCATTGCCTTGGGGACAATTCCGTTGCTCGGAGGCTGGGGGGTTACGAGCTGGCTCATTCCCTGGACGGAGGCGGTCCGCGGGGCGGAGGATCAAAGCGCCAAAGCCCTCACCGCCATCATGCGGGCCAGCGGCGGAGCCGTCGGCAGCTTGTTCGGCGGTTGGATCGCCAACCAGCTCGGGCGGCGGACGACGTACTTTCTCATCAGTCTGGGTTCGTTCGGGCTCAGCGAGTTCATCTTCCTGACGCTGGACCCCAGCATGACCGGATTCTCCGCCGCGGTCTTTGCCGTCGGCTGCGTCAGCACGGTGTTCTTCGGCTGGCTCCCCCTTTATCTGCCCGAACTATTTCCCACCCACGCCCGCGCAACCGGCTCCGGCATCTCCTTCAACTTCGGCCGCATCCTGACCGCTGTCGGAGTTCTGGGAACCGGCACCATCACCACCTGGTTCCGCGAAGATTATGCCCGCGCCGGCGCAATCATGAGCCTGATTTACGCCGTCGGCATGCTCGTCATCCTGCTGGCCCCAGATACGACGAAGAACCGTGTGGGGAGCGTGTAACGGAACCAGCGTTGATTAGTCTCCCGGCTCCTCCAAATACGTGTAGCCGTTCAGGCCGTCTTCGTAGAACTTGAGGAACCGCCCGGCTTCCTGATAATCGAGGCGGCCTTCGCGGACGGCCGTTTCGACGGCGGTTTGCAGGCGGGTGGTGAGGTCGCTGTGGTCGAACTCGACGTAGTCCAGCACTTCGCGGACGGTGTCTCCTTTGACGATGGCTTCAAGGATCACCTCGCCCGTGGGTGACTGGTCAATGTGAACGGTGTTCGTGTCGCCGAAAAGGTTGTGTAGGTCACCGAGGATTTCCTGATAAGCGCCGATCAGGAACGTCCCCATGTAATAGGGCTGGCCGTCGTATTGGTGCAGGCGGAGAGTTCGCTTCACGTCGCGGCGGTCGATGAACTGGTCGATCTTGCCGTCGCTGTCGCAGGTGATGTCCCCCAGCACGGCGTGCCGCGTCGGCCGCTCTTCCAGCCGATGGATCGGCATCACGGGAAAGAGTTGCTTGATGGCCCAACTGTCGGGCATCGATTGAAAGAGGGAGAAGTTGCAAAAGTACGTGTCGGAAAGCAGCGTGTCCAGACCTTCAAGTTCCTCGGGAATGAAATCAAGCTGTTCCGACAAGCGGCGGATCTTTTTGCAGATCGTCCAGTAGAGATTCTCGGCGAGCGCCCGCTGATCGAGCGTCAGGTAGCCGCTGGCGAACAGGGTCAGCACCACGTCCATGGCCTGCTGGGCGTCGTGAAAGCTCTCCAGCACATTGCGGGCGGTGACGTTCTTAAAGGTATCCACCAGGTCGTGCAGCGGCTGCTCGGAATCGGGGGGAATATCGAGCAGGCTGTCGTCGCCATTCCCCTGCCCCGCCACGCCGAGGACGCCGAACACAAGAGCCGCGTGGTAGGCGGCAACGGCCCGACCGCTCTCCGAAATAATATTCGGATGCGGCACGCCGGCTTCGTCACAGACTGCTTCCGTATGGTGAATCACGTCGGCGGCATATTCCTGCAGCGTGTAGTTGACGCTGGATTCGAAGTTCGTCTGCGAGCCGTCGTAGTCGACCCCCAAGCCGCCGCCGATGTCCAGGTATTCAAGGCCCGCGCCACGCTTCGCCAGGTCGACATAGGCGCGCGAGGCTTCCGTGATCGCCGCTTTCACATGGCGGATGTTCGTGATCTGGCTGCCGAGGTGGAAGTGCAGGAGCTTGAAGCAGTCCAGCATGTTGCGGCTTTTGAGCTCTTCGACCGCGTGCAGAATTTCGCCGACGGTCAGACCGAACTTGCTTCGCCAGCCTCCCGAGGATTGCCAGCGGCCGCTGCCGCGGGCGGCCAGCTTGATCCTCATGCCAATCTGCGGGCGGACACCGACCTTCTCCGCGTATTTCAAAATCAGCGCCAGCTCCGTGTATTTTTCCACGACTGGAATGACCTTGCGGCCGATCTTCTGGGCGAGCATCGCCATCTCAATAAATTCGGCGTCCTTGAAGCCGTTGCAGATGATCGGCGTGTCGGCATCCGTCATGGCGACGACGGCCAGCATCTCCGGCTTGCTGCCGGCTTCGAGGCCGAAGCCGTAGACCTTGCCGTATTGCACAATCTGCTCCACGACGTGCCGCTGCTGATTGACCTTGATGGGGTAGACGCAGATGTACTTGCCTTTGTAGTCGTGCTCCTTGATCGCCTGGGCAAAGACATCGTGCATCTCCCGCAGCCGGTCCTTCAGGATGCCGTTGAAGCGGAGCAGGATCGGCAGATCGAGCCCCCGCAGTTGCAGGCGGTCGATCAATTCCTTCATGTCGATGCCGACGGCCGGATCCTTGTTGGGATGGACCGTCAGGTGCCCCTTCGCGTTGACGCCGAAGTATCCCTTGCCCCAACGAGGCACATCGTAGAGTTCGGAAGCATCGGTGATGGACCAGCGATCAACAGCGTCTTTAAGCATCGAGGGGGCGGAGGTTGGAGGAACGGGAAAGCGATTCATTATATGCAGCGCATACCCTGCACAAGGGAGTGGAATGTCCTGTGGCCAAAATTCATCAAGATTTCTCCGCCCACGGGGGTTCCCAGTCCGCCGAGCAGAATGCCGCTTACGACTTTTTCCGCGGCCACGTCTTCCAAATCAGCCAGAGGATCGTTCCCAGGCCGGCGATACAGCCGGTAGAGACGCCAACGATGAATGGACTCTCGTTTTCCGTCTGCTGGGGGATACCGGCAACCACCGCGCAGGAGCCCCAGCAGGCGATTTGGAAGGCGATGAACCCGGCCACACCGACCAGAATGATGATGAACGAGGAAGCGAAGAACGCGACCAGCTTTTCGCCGATCGAAAGCGAGTGTCCTCCGCGCTTCTCCTTGGCGCCGACGACGCAAGTCCGGATCAATGCAGGCGCGGCGACAATCATCAGCAGCACTCCCACGCCGGGGGCCAGACGCAGAGTCCCCAGACAGACGGCAATCAGCGTGATGATGAGGAACACGGTGGCCAGCGAGAACTGTCCGGCGGTCTTCCTCGGAGCAACGGCGAATGGCGACGACGGCTCCGAGCCATCCGGCTGTTGCTCGCGCCCGCAGAGCCAGCACTTGATCTCGCCCCGCTTGAGGAGCGCTCCACAATCGGGGCAACGGACGGCGTCGGCGCTCGGCGTATTGCTCATTGTTGGCGGCCTTCCGTTAGTAGCCGGCACACTCCGTGTGCCGGCAATGTCCACTCACGGAGTGAGCGGACTACTCTAATGCTAGCGGCAATAATTCAGCGTAGGGAATTTCTGCCCCATTTGCTACATTCGGCGGCAAGATAACGCAGGCAGGCAAGTTACGTCGATTCTGAATCCATGCGAGCCACCATCACCCGCTATGTCGCCTGGGATCTGCTACGGGTGTTCGCGCAGTCGCTGGCCATGCTGACGGCCTTCTTTCTAATCATCCTGATTGGGACGGAAGCCCAGCGAATGAACCTGGGGCCAGGCCCGACCGTGCAGATTATGCAGTATATGCTGCCGCTGGCTCTGGCCTTTGCCATCCCAGCCGCCAGCCTGTTCGCGGTCTGCTTCGTCTACGGCCGGCTGAGCGCGGACAACGAGGTCGTGGCGGTCAAGTCGCTGGGCATCTCGCCGATGTCGCTGCTCTGGCCCGGCTTCGCCCTGGCGTTCGTCCTCAGCCTGGTTGCCGTTTGGATCAACAACGTGGCCTACTCCTGGGGCCAGACGGGAATGCAGCGAGTGGTCATCCAGTCGGTCGAGGAAATCGCCTATCGCTTGCTCCGCTCGCAAAAGTCCTACAGCAACCCGCGGTTCTCCATCGTCGTCCGGGACGTGCAGGACCGCACGCTTATCCGCCCCATCATCAATTTCCAGCAGAACAACGACATGCCCCCCTGCACGTTGACGGCCGCCGAAGCCGTGTTCCACTCGAACTTGGAGCGGGGAACGCTCATTATCAGGCTCACCGACTACGAAATCGACTTCGGTGACGGCATCAATCGCGTCAAGGATAGCAAAACCTTGGACTACGAGGTGCCGCTCGCCTTCGCGTCGGTCAAGGAGCAACGCACCGGCTCGCCGCAACAAATGCCCCTCAGCCAAATCCCCGGCGAGATTGACCAGCAGCGGGAGGAAATCCTGCGACTGCAACAAGCGCTGGCCGCGGAAGTCGGCTTCGAGCTCCTGTCCGGCGACCTCGAGGCCCTCGGCAGCAGCGTCTGGGAAACCAAACGCCTTGCCCTCATCGACGCCCAGAACCGCCTCCACCGCCTCCGTACCGAGCCCTGGCGGCGCTGGGCCAGCGGCTTCAGTTGCCTGGCCTTCGTGCTGCTCGGCGCTCCCCTGGCCATTCGCTTCCGCAATTCCGACTACATCAGCACCTTCGGCATGTGCTTCTTCCCCATCCTCGTCGGCTACTACCCGCTCCTCATGTACGGCATCGACCAGGCCAAAGCCGGCAACCTCCCGCCGTACTCCGTCTGGCTCGCCAACCTCGTCTGCGGCGGCGTCGGCCTGTTCTTCATCCGGCGGGTGATTCGGTATTAGTAGCCAGCACACTCCGTGTGCTGGCCGGCATTTCAGAAAAACCGCGCTCACGGAGTGAGCGGACTATTTTGCCCCGCTAGCAGCCAACGAATCCACGTTTGCCTATCGGTGCGGTCCTGCTAGGATCCGCCCCTATGCCCAGTGCCGTTTTGCACCTCCGATGTCCTCGATTGCTCCTGCTGCTCGCCCTGGGCGCGGCGTGCGGATGCACCATCAACAAGTCACGGATGGCGACGGAGCAACTGGTGGTCAGTGATGCGGTGGACCGGGTGGTGGCCCAGGTGGATTTCAGTCCGCTCTCTGGGCAGAAGGTTTACTTTGACACCAAATATCTGAGCGGGGCGAAGCTCGCCGGCAGCCCCAACGTCGAGTATCTCACCAGCGCCCTGCGCCAACAGATGCTGGCCTACGACTGTCGACTGACGGACAAATTGGACGAGGCGGACCTGGTGGTCGAGGCCCGCGTCGGTGCTTTGGGCAATGACGGCAACGAAGCGACCTACGGGATTCCCGGCAGTGCAGCGGTGAGCGCTGCGGCAGCTTTTGCCACGGGCTTTCCGAGCCCCATCGGCATGCCCGAACTTTCGCTGGGCCGCCGCAACCATCAATGGGGGGCCGCCAAGGTCGGCCTGTTCGCCTATGACCGCGCCAGCCACCAGCGCGTCTGGCAAGCCGGCGTTTCCACCGGGGCCAGCCAGGCCCGCGAGGTGTGGGTGATGGGATTTGGGCCGTTCCAGCGAGGCCGGGTTTACAAAGAGGCTCAGGCTTCCATGAACGACCGGCCGCAACTCGTCAAGGACGACAAACGGCTGCACCAACTTGACCCGCTGGCGGCCTACAGCGCGAGCATCGACTTCCAAGGTAAACCTAAACGCCTTCCCGCCAGCGCCCAGCCTCCCGCCAGCCCACTCATTTCTCCTGCCAGTCCGCACAACTCGCAAATTCTGCCCGCCAGTGGTACGGCTCCCTAGCAAAAACTCTTCGGCTCGACTTGCCGTTTGCTAACTGTGGGCTAACTTACGCCCCTCGATTCTTCTTCCCCGCTTGCCGGTCCATTTATTCCGTCCGTGACCGTCGCGCCGCTTCTCCAGCCGCACCACGGCACTAGACGGCGCAGCCGGAATGTCCGGCCAAAGTGCTTGCGCCGCAGCTAGCGATTGTGCTTTCCCGCTCGCGAAGAATCACCGCTCGCCCCCCAGTTTCAGCGAGTGCGTGCTGGCACGGCGGCCGATTTTCTTGCTAGGGCCCGGTTGCCAACAGAGTCCCGACACAGACTCCTATTTTGCAGCCCGGCTTCAGGGCGCCCGCAATGGACTGAAATCGGGCGTCCGCCCCGCGCTAGGATGCGCGGCTGTGGCATGGATCGCCATCGCGAGGGGGCAGGATGCCTCCGACCCTATCTACCCCAACCACTAGACCATCCTCGGCATGCGCGACGGACCGCGTGCCGCGACCATGATGGATCTGTCCAGCAAGGAGTATGCGATGAGATCCCTTTACGCACGAGGCGTGTTGTTGACGCTAGGATTTGTCCTGGCCGGAAGCGCGCCGAGCATGACGGCAGCCCAGGAGTATGGCTCGCCGACACTTTTGCCCCTTCCCTCCCAAACCGATTTCTTTGCGAATTTGCCCGCCGCCCATCAAGACAACGTGGTGCTGGAAGCTGCCCCTAGCGACAATCCCGCTGCCACGGACAATCTTCCCAGCCCCAGCGACGCCCAGGTCCAAGCCCCCGAGAGCTACAAAAATGCCATGCAGCAGTGGGGAAGCGATTCCTGCACTTCCGGCGCTTGTGGCGGCAGCGAATGCGGAAACCGCGGCGGCTATTGGTTCGGGTCGGTCGGGGCCCTGATTCTCGGTTCCCCGTCCCGGCACAGCACCTATCTCAGCTATGACAGTGCGACCTACCTCCCGGCGATGCAGACCGGCCAGACCAATGGCCAGTTCTCCGGCGGTGTCGATGTCACCGTGGGAAAAATGTTCGGCTGCGGCAACTGGGGTGTCGGCTTCACCTACTGGGGGATCTATCCTTCCGCCCAGCAGGCTGATGTCTACAACACCGATGTCACCGGCAACTTGGGGAGCTATCTCAACTTCGCCGGGCTCGACTACAACGCCAACCCGGCCACGCTCTATTGGAATGACGTCTTCCACCAGAGGGTCATCACCAACCAGGCCATCAACAGCGTCGAGTGGAACCTGCTGGGTAACTGCGGCAACGGATTGTTTGGCTGCAATCCTTGGGATGGCTGCAAATGTGGCGGATCTTGCGGACCAAGGTTCGGCGCGGGCTGGATGGCCGGCGTCCGCTACTTCCAGGTCAACGACGACTTCCGCTTCTACAGCGACAACGCCGATAACACCTTCGATGGCTCCGCCAACGAAATCCAGTACCTTCTCCGCACCCGCAACAACCTCCTGGGCTTCCAGGTCGGCGGCGGGCTGAACTACCGGGTGTGGAATTGCCTCTCGCTGTACGGCATCGGCAAGGCCGGCATCTATGGCAACCACGCCATCGTCAACCAGGCCGTGTACGGCTCGGCGGGCGACGCCACGGTCAACGTCGGCCCCTACGCCGGCTCCGCCTATCGCTTCCAAAGCAGCGAAACCAGCTTGGCCTTTCTCGGCCAGATTGACTTGGGCGGAAATTATCAGGTCAACAACTGCTGGAGCATCAACGGCGGTTATCGGATGGTCGGCGTCAACGGACTGGCCCTCACGGACGGCCAGATCCCCGGCAACTTCGCCTACCTCCCCGATGCCCAGCGGGTCCACAACGGCGACTGCCTCATCCTCCACGGTGGCTACGTTGGCGCGACCTTCTGCTGGTAGGTTTCACGGAGTAAGCGTCCAGGTTGCTCGAAACAGATTTCCCTTCGCCCCGGACCGGTCCTTGCGACCTGCCCGGGGCGATTTTGTTTCTTGGTGGGGCCGGCTTCCAGCCCGTCCAAAAGACAAGCGTTTCAGAATCCTTGTCCATCTCGTTGAGTTTATTTCGTCTCGAAGGCAAACAGGCGTGGCGTTTCCCCGAAACAGCTCCATTCGGACCCCCCCGACGCCGCCGCCACTCGTTACACTTGGCAAAGTCCTCTTCCGTCCATCGGCCTCCGCTCCGCCCACTCTCCATGCCCCCCGCCCAGTTCATCGCCAAGTGGCAGGCCGCCAACCTTTCGGAGCGGTCCGCCTGCCAGCAGCATTTTCTCGACCTGTGCGAGCTGCTCGGTCAGCCCAAGCCGGCGGACGTGGACCCGGACGGAGAGTGGTACTGCTTTGAAAAAGGGGTCAAGAAAACCGAAGGAGGCGATGGCTGGGCGGATGTCTGGATGCGGGGCCATTTTGGCTGGGAATACAAGGGAAAGCATAAAGACCTCGTCGCCGCCTACAAGCAGCTTCTGCAATACCGCGAGGCCCTGGAAAACCCGCCGCTGCTGGTCGTCTGCGACCTGGACCGCTTCGAAATCCACACCAACTTCACCGGCACCCAGTCAAGCCGATGGCGAAGTGGTAGAGCAAGATGGGATTTTGATCACGCCGGTTTCTTTTGACCCTTTCCGCGTTTCCGCTCGAGTTTGATTTGATCGGACCACGTAATCAGAGTCGTTAGATTGTGATTAAAGGCAAAGACTTGGCTGTCGATAATTTCCAGCTCAGGACTATTTATCTTATGAGTTAGAGTATTCCGGTCGACTCCTAAAGCAATCTGGTCGGCAAGATGAATAAATCGCCTTTCAAGCGTTGAGCACCGAAATTGGCCATTGGCGTCTTTGGACTTGGCGTGATTTATTAAATCGTTCAAAACGCCTCGAAATCCTTTGCCGTTTGAAAAGAATCCAGGGAACACGTCGTCCACAATCGGCTCAAGTGCATCTAATCCGCCGCTCATCGCAGATTTCGGAGAGACCTTTCGCAACTCCGCCAAACGGCGCTGTGCGTACACTAGATTACCTACGGGCGACTCGATTACGCTCTTCGAGAGGCATGTACTTCGCGGAAACGGCCGCCCCGCATCGAGTTCCCTGCATGCGACATCGAACGGATCCAAATTACTCAGTACACTCGCAAAGACGCTTTCAAAATCTGCACGAAATTGTTCCAATTCGTCAAAGATGGAAAGCAGGTCGGACTCCGGATCGAATGCGAGGAGATCGTATCTGCTCAGAAATCGCGTAGCCTCTGGAAAGATTCTCACGAGCGGTTTCTTTTCGCCCAAAAGACTCTGCACGTCAACGGCAACCTGTTCGGCGAACGCATCGCAGTCATCTTGAAAAGTATGACCTTTGTCAGCCTGGTGAAGCTGCAGCAGTTGACGCAAGGACCGAGCATGTTGCACGAGTGCGCCCACCGAGTACCCGACGTTAAATACATCAAGCATCGACGGACAGTTTTCAACCGAAGTTGAATCTCTAGCTATAGCGGCGAGTCTGCCACAGATTCGCTTGGGCTTATCTTCAAAATCGGAACCAACAAGTTCTTCAATCAAATCGCTTTTACTCATTATTCCACCAAGAGCATTAAATCCATTTACATACTCATCAACTGTTTTATAAAAACAGTAATTGAATGCGTCTAGGTCACTAATCGTACACTCTTTCTCAATCGCCTCCATGAGATAATCTTGCAGAAACGTGGCGTCGAGTTTGAGAGTGACGCGTCGCCCACCTCTGATCCAGTCCCATGTATGCACAATCGGAGGAGAATCGGATACGACTTCCGCATAGGAAAGTAGGGACTCAGCCTCGTCGAGGGATTCGTCATCAGTGCGTAGATCGCAGAGCCTTTCAGGGCACTCTACCGCAATTTGTTGCTCGTCGCGAATGATTTTTGAAGGCAAATCGAGCCAACGCGTCAAACGAGAGAAAAAAAACGGCAGAAAACGGCCCTTAAAGCCTTCCTTCGTCGCTCGATAGTACTCACCGGCGACGCGTCCGATAACGAACACCTCGGTTGGAAACAGCGGGAATTCTGACATCAAAGGGCTCCTGGAAGCGAAGAGTGAGCGGCAGGCAATACTTAAAGTCCCAACCTTTATTTGACCACACACCTACCCAGATTTGCAAAAAAAATCCGGCGAGTCGCTCCTTTTGGGGTCCGCGCGACAAGAAACGGACTCGCCCTGCGCTGTACTCCCACCACCTGCTTCGAAACATTCCCCTTCCCCGAGCCGACCGAGGAGCAGCGGCAGGCGATTGCGGCAGCGGCGAAGGAGCTCGACGACCTCCGCACCGCCTGGCTCGATCCCCCCGAGTGGACCGCTACCCAAATCCTCGAATTCCCCGGCTCCTCGGACGGGCCGTGGGTGAGATACATCGAGCCAAGAAAAGTAGGCCGCGACTCCGTCGCGAGCCATCAGAGTGAGGGTGACATTACCGAAAGTGCCAGCGACGTCAAAGGGCGTGGAAAGGGGAGCTCCGCTGCGGACGTCTCCCCTG
>JBKJNY010000167.1:0-4930 GCA_046593355.1 Pirellulaceae bacterium
AGGCTATCAATCGCTATCATACACTTCCGCTCGCCATTTTCCTGTCCCTATCCTCACTCCAAAACCGACGATGCCCAAGTCTTCCCCCAGCCCCCAGCCCCTAGTCCCCAGCCCCGCACTTCCCAATTTTTCCCGCGCGCAGCAACTCGTGCTGGAGCTCATGGCCATTCCCGGTAAGAGCGGCGAGGAAGAGCAGGTCTCGCAGTTCATCCGCCAGAAGCTCCTAGCGGCAGGCGCACGGCAAGAGGATATCAAGACCGACAACTCCCACAAGTTCGCGCTCATTAAAGGGACCACGGGCAACCTCATCCTCAAGCTGCCGGGGACGATGAAGAAAGCGCCGAGGAGAATGTTCTCGGCCCACATGGACACCGTCCCCATCTGCGTCGGCTGCCAGCCGGTGGTGCGGGGGGAGTTCGTCCGTTCCGCCAATCCGGCAACCGGCCTCGGTGGCGACGATCGCGCGGGGGCGGCCACCATCCTCACCGCGGCCATCGAAATTCTGGAACGCGGCTTGCCGCACCCGCCGCTCACCTTCTGCTGGTTCATCCAGGAGGAGATTGGCCTGCAAGGCGCTCGCCATTTGCAACTCTCGCTCCTTGGCAAACCGGCGATGGCCTTCAACTGGGACGGCGGCTCTCCCGACAAAATGACGATTGGTGCGACGGGCGGATATCGGATGAACGTGGAAGTGGAAGGAGTCGCCAGCCACGCGGGCGTCGCGCCGGAGCGGGGTGTCAGCGCCATCGCTATCGCCTCCATCGCCATCGCGGAGCTGCACCGTGGCGGCTGGCATGGACTCGTCCAAAAAGGAAGGAGCAGCGGCACCAGCAACGTCGGCTTCATCCACGCCGGCGAGGCCACCAACGTCGTGACCGACCGGGCCACGCTCAAAGTGGAGGCCCGCAGCCACGACCCCAAATTCCGCCAGAAACTCGTGGGCGAAATTGAGAAGGCCTTCAAGAACGCCGCCAAGGAAGTGAAGAACGTGGAAGGCAAGTGCGGCGCGGTCCGTTTCGACGGACGGCTCGACTACGAGTCCTTTCGCATCGACCCCAACCACGACTGTGTACAATGGGCGGAAGCGGCTGTCCTGGCCGCCGGACGCAAGCCGCTGCGGGCGATCAGCAACGGCGGGCTGGATGCCAACTGGCTGAACGCCCACGGCATCCCCACGGTCACGCTCGGCTGCGGGCAGATGAACGTCCACATGACCAGCGAGATGCTCGACCTGGCCGGTTTCCGCGACGCCTGCCGAATTGCCTTGCACCTGGCGATGGGCTAGGAGGACACAAGAAATACCATGTCCCCCGACGACGAACTTTGCCTCTGCTTCCACGTAACGCAGCGGAAGGTTCTCAACTACATCCGCATCGAAAAACCGCAGCGCCCCGCGCAGCTCGCCGACTGCTACGGCGCGGGGACCGGCTGCGGCTGGTGCCGGCCGTACCTGGAACGGCTCTTTGAGCAGGCGGTGTTGCGGGGCGAAACAACGGTCAATTTCCCCACCCCGGACGAGTACGCCAAAATGCGAAGCAAGTACGTCCACGAAACCGGCGCAGTCCCGCCGCCGGGCGCAACGCCCGTGGATAACGAACCTGCTTCTTAAACTGCGCTTCATTGGTCATTGGACATTAGGTCTCTTCCACAAAGGGCCGTTCGTGGGATACGTCTTCGCCGGTTCACGAACGCTTCCTGGCTTTGGGCGGCGATGCCATCTCGCGCGGATGGTCTCCGGCCTTACAATTCCGGATACCGAGCGGACCAAGCATAGCGACAGTCAGCAACTGTTACACCTCCGGCTTGCGGAGCTTTCGCCGCTGCGGCACCACACTATTCTTTTCGCCTCCTCAGCAGAATCTGCGGCTGAATTCTTGCCAAGAACCTTGATTCGATCCCGTTTTTCCGTGGTTTTCCAGCCGCAGGGACCGTGAATGATTTGATCCCCAAAACGCCGCCCCCATTTCAGTGCCTCGATTACCATGCTGTTGCCAGTTCAAGAGGACGGCGATGCGTCACAAGTGCCGTAATTTGCGGCCTAAACCGTCATTGAACGCCCGAGCCATGCCTTAGAAAATCCAACCGTGGCCCCGTCCTACGCCCAATTCCACCCACAAATTCTGCTGAAGAGCCGAAACCTTTGTCGTCAAATTGTTAGGAACGGTTCCTTCCCCCTTTTCCTTCCATTTTCCTTCCCCACCTCTTCCTTCGGACCTCCTGGGGGGACCATTATCCGGCCCCCGCCGGTATCCGAGAATCCTGGGTCATCGCTCAACGAGGACGGCAAGACCTAAGTGCTCGAAGACGGCCCGAATTACAAGCTGCTCCACACCTGCCCGCTAGAAGAACCCGCCTGGGCCACGCCCGCCATCGCCCGCGGCAGCTTGTTTGTGCGGACCTATTCGAAGCTGTATCGAATCGAGGAAGCTAAGAAATAGCGTGGTCGTTCAGCCCTGGAGGGCCGGAGGGGAGGGGGGCAGTTCCCTTTGATTTCCCAAGTGCCACACCCGCCGCTTGAATTCCCTCTGCAATGAAAATACATTGCGCGAATGTGGGAAATTGAATAACTAGGACGAAAGACCGTATGGACCCTGTCAATCTTACCCTGGGTGTCTTTGCTGTCGGGTTCGGGCTGCTCACCTTAGTTCTTCGCTTTACCAATCCCGGAGTGTTCGGCAAACTTGCCGCCATGAAGCATCAATGGGGGGACGCGACGGGGACCGCGATTCACATCTTCGCCTACACTCTGGTGCCGATTCTCGTTGGCGCGGCACTGATTGCGGCCGGTGTTATGGGCGTTTCGTTTCTTGGTCACTAGAAATGTCCCCACGCGGAAGGTGTGGCACTGGCTAGAACGCCGTGTGAGGACGACGCTGAACCGTTTACGTGTGCAGAGGCGTTCTGCCAGTGCTGCGCCCTTTGAATGCCAGCACTGGCAGGAAGACTCGGCTGCGTTTATCCTAACGGCAAGACGTGGGACACGTCTTCCCGAGGTCTTCATTGTGAGTTCAAGTCGATGCCTGACCGAACGGATACGATACGTCGTGTTTGCGAAACACTCAGCGCCGGTGACGCAGCCGAGGCGCGAGCGATCATCCGGGCCGAGTATCCTTTCGCGCTTCTCACCAACGAAGGCCGTCGCTATTCCGAACGAGAGTCGATACAGGTTTTCGTAAGGGACGGCTTCATCGACCGCTACTCTGGCCGGCGTCTAGTTTTCCCCGGCCTTCTCCGACTTCTCTCTCGGTTGTTACCCGAGGAATTTCCGTTTCACTCTAACTGGAAGATGGCTGAAACCCATCTTGCCTTCTGGGAGTTGTTTCCCACAATCGACCACGTGCTCCCGATCGCCCGAGGCGGTTCCGACAGCAAAGAAAACTGGATCACGACTTCGATGTTGAAAAACGCTGCGAAGGCGAATTGGACACTAGCGGAACTTGGATGGACTCTTTGCGACTCCGACTCGTGTTCCGAATGGGACGGGCTCACTGGGCTGTTCTTGGAATTCGTTGAGAGGGAACCCTCCTTATTAGAAGATGCATATTTGCGACGTTGGCGTAACGCAGCCATCGCGCTGGCAAAGCCAGATTGAATGTCGTCGTGCGCGGACTCCGCTTAACCAGTCGGTGTTGAAGAACATGCAATTGAAAGTGTCGATTCCCGTTGTGAACTTGCTCATATACGAGCCGTTTGAGTTTGCTGGCGTGATCTTCACGCCTCCGTCACAGGATGCATTCCCCGATGAGCGCAACACCGCTTCAATTCTGCTGGATGGAAATCTCTCCACTGCCATCACCGCGTTAAGTGGCGTCCAGCTTAGCGACTTCAACGTCGCGACCGCCATTTCGTTCGAAATCACTGTTGAATTGGTGGACTATCCGACCCCGAGTCGTCAGGACGATGAGCGTGTATTGGCCGAGGCCGTTTTTCGCGCTGAGGCGGTCATGGACTTGATCCGCTTCGATTACTGCCGTTTGGATATACCCCAGTATTCGCCAATGATGGCAGGGTACATCCCAACTGTGAACCGGATCGCAGTTTCCGTTTATGACGAGGCGAGCGGTAAACAACGCTTGATCGCTCGCGAACCGGACTGCCCAATTATGATCCCAGGGATTGGTCTGGAATTAGAATCTGCGCCCTCGCATTCGGAGATCGAAGCAATTATCTCCGAGCAACATGCTGACCAGTCACTCGGGATTCGCCTTCGGCGATTGTTGCGAGCGTTTGGGCAGGCGTTCACGGCATCATCAGATGACCAGAAAATATTGAATCTGATATTTGCGTTGGACGGGCTCTTAACGCCGGAGAATTGCTACTCGGATAAATTCAAATCAGCAATCGGCAAATGGCTTGGTGGCAACGCGACGCATCAGGCCAGTGAACATGAAAAATTCGCCAAATTCTACGAAGAAGTACGCAATCATTTGGTGCATCGCGGAAAGTCGTATGAGCAACTTGGCCGCGATCGGAAGGCTGACCTTTTCTATCTTCAAGGCGTCATTTCGAGGTTGCTGACACGTTTGTCTCAATATCGACAACTGGAGTTTTCGGCGTTCTGGAAGCAACACACGTAGTTCTGCCGAACAAACGGATGACCCCGCCCCCTACGGCCGTCTCGGCATCTTCCTCGGATACGGCGGCTTCTCCTGCGGCGGCAGCGGCAGGTTCATTTCCTCGGACCAGGCTTCCCGCTCTTGGTCGCTGGCGTAGTAGCGGAGCCAGAGCTGCATGTCGTCGTCGCCCCAACTGCCGAGGAAGTCGTGGAACCACCCGCCGCGCGAATTGCGACCGGGCAGATGCGCTGGATCGCGCAGGCCGCGCTCCCAAAGTTCGGCGTAGAGTTCGCGATCGCTCAAGTGGTCGCTGTGCGACAGATAGAAGCCGCGCAGGGCAAGGTTATGAAGGAGTTCCCAGAGAATCACCGATG
>JBKJNY010000219.1:0-27061 GCA_046593355.1 Pirellulaceae bacterium
CGCTATTCCAGGGGATGTATCAGCGATTTTATAAGCTGTTTTTCACAAACAGTTACACCATCGCCCAGCCTCTTAACGGCACATTATCTTCCCTTACGACCAAATTGTCAAAGAGCCGATCGTTGGAGTCCCGCCTTCAGGCGGTCCCCCCTGAACACTGAACACTGAACCCTGAAAACTGAACACTTCCCGCCCCGCCCTCGCGCGGAGCTCCGCCCCTTGTTCCCCTATTATACAGAATGGCACTTCTGCCTAAGTGTCTAGTACTTTCGGTGGGGTAGGCTTCCAGCCTGCCCAGAACCGCCCCGTCTTCGCCCCAACGGGGCGCGCTAGGTCAGTCCAGGGGGAGAACAAAGGGGACAGGGTGGGTACAACCGCCGAGTAAACTGGGACTGCAAGCAACACTCCGTCCCCGTGGCCGCCCTCGCGTCTCCAGCGGAACATGAGATATATGGACCTGTCCCCTTTGTCCCCTTCCCAATCCGAATTCGCCGGAATCACCCATTGCCATATCGTGAGCTTCCGATATGATTGACTGTGGAGTTGAAGCCATGAGCGCAAAAACCAAATTGCGACTGACGAACATGGAAGCCCTCGGGCAGGCCGCCGAGTGCCTGCGGACGCTGGCCCACGCGCATCGGCTGCGGATGGTGCAGATGTTGCTTCAAGGGCGATACACGGTGGGCGAGCTGGCTGAGGCTTGCGAGATCCCCAGTCACATGGCTTCGGAACACCTGCGGCTCATGCAACGGAGTGGCTTTCTGGCCGCCAAGAAGGAAGGGCGCTTCGTGTACTACACCATTGCAGAACCTCATTTGGCGAGCATCATGACCTGCGTCGAGGCTCGGTTTGGCAGCGGCAAGGGCTGATTTTTTTTACCCACAAATGTCGTCATATCGGGATACATCAATCAATGAACATAAAAACCGCAATCACAAGCTGGAGAGGCAAAACGATGGAAATCTTCATTCCTTTGGGCTTCTTGGTGGCCTGGATCATCCTTCAAGCGTGGGTACTGCCTCGCTTTGGGGTGCAGACCTGACTGAGCGGAGCCTGCGAGCCGAGTTCGGCTCCCACACGTGCGAACGAACAGAAACACCCAGACAAGGCTGGCGTGTCCACCAACCGAGATTCGAGTAACGAAAGGAAATCGCCATGACCGTCACTGCTATCAACCCACAGGCGTTTGCGAAACTTTGCAACGAAGGCAAGAAGATCGACCTTATCGACGTGCGTACGCCCGTCGAATATCGGGAGGTCCACGTCGAAATCGCACGGAACGTCCCGTTGGACCAACTCGATCCAGCGGCGCTGATGCAGGCTCGCAACGGCACGGCCAACGAGCCGCTGTACCTCATCTGTCGTTCTGGAAGTCGAGGCCAGCAGGCGTGCGAAAAATTCCTCAAGGCGGGCTTCTCGAACGTGGTCAACATCGAAGGCGGCACGATGGCGTGCGTGGAAGCTGGTCTTCCGGTCGTCCGTGGCAAGAAGGCCATCTCGCTGGAGCGGCAGGTGCGGATTGCGGCTGGGCTGCTGGTCGTCACCGGTTCGGCGCTGGGCTACTTCGTGCATCCGGGCTGGATCGGTCTCGCGGCCTTCGTCGGTGCGGGCCTGACCTTTGCGGGAGTCACCGATACCTGTGGCATGGGGATGCTGCTCGCCCGAATGCCGTGGAATCAGGTGGCCGCGTCTCCGCCAACCAGTGCGGCTGCGGGATCGAAACCGTCCGACGCAAAACAGTGTCCGCCGCAGTCCAACAATTCGTGTTGCGGCTGAAGCTGGGCCAACTCAAGCAGACATTGCCGGACGAAAGACACATCACAAGGGAGACAAAGTCATGCTGTTGCATCAACGCTTCATTCCGGGACTTGCAATCGCTTCCTATTTGGTGGGCGATGAACGGACGGGCGAAGCCGCCGTGATCGACCCAACCCGAGACGTGGAAGAGTACCTGGCCTTTGCCAGGGACAACGACCTCCATATCCGCCACATTCTGGAGACGCACGTCCACGCCGACTTCGTCAGCGGCGCGCGGGAGCTGAAGGCTCGGCTCAAGGATCAGCCGGTCATCCATTCGTCGGGAATGGGCGGGGCGGAGTGGACACCCCCGTATGCCGACCATGTGGCGAAGGACGGCGACGAAGTGCAGGTCGGTTCGATCCGGCTCAAGGCCATCCACACACCCGGCCACACGCCGGAGCATGTGTCGTGGGCGTTGTACGACGACACTCGCAGCAAGGACACGCCGTGGATCATCTTCACCGGCGATTTCCTCTTCGTCGGCGACGTGGGCCGTCCGGACTTGCTCGGCGCTGAGGCTCAACGGCAACTGGCCCATCAGCTCTATCAAAGTGTGTTTGACAAGCTGCCCGCCGTGCCCGACATCACCGAGATTTTCCCGGCTCATGGCGCGGGGTCGCTATGCGGCAAGGCGATCAGTTCGCGCCGGTCGTCCACGGTTGGGTTTGAGCGAAAGTTTAACGCGGTGCTCAAGCCCAAGCCGGAAGAGCAGTGGATTCGCGATCTGATGGCCGACATGCCGCTGGCCCCGCCGTATTTCCGCCGGATGAAGAAGGTGAACCAGGAAGGGCCTGCCATCCTTGGCCCCGAACTTCCTGGCCTGCGACGCTGGAGCGTCAAGGAAGTCCACGACCGCGTGTGCGAGAAATGCTTGATTCTCGACGTGCGATCCAAAGAAGCGTTCGCGGCGGCGCACATTCCCGATGCGATCAACATCCCGTTCGGCCCGCAACTGCCGACCTGGGCGGGCTGGGTTCTCCCCTATGACCGTCCAATCCAACTCATCGTCGATCACGCGGCGCAGGTTCCGGAAGTTGTGACGCACCTCATTCGCGTCGGCTTCGATGAGATTCAAGGATACGTCCAGGGAGGCATCGACGGCTGGGAGACAAGCGGTTATCCGCTGGCCACGCTCGGCACGATGTCCGTGCATCAGTTGCGTGACCGTCTGACGCACGGGACCGATCACGTCACGGTGCTCGATGTAAGGACCGAGAAGGAATGGAACGCCGGGCACATCGACGGTGCCATCCATATTCATGGCGGCAAGCTCCAGGAGCGGTTCGCCGACGTGCCGCGGAGCAAGCCCGTCGCGGTCGTTTGCGGTTCGGGATACCGGGCTTCTATCGCGGCCTCCTTTCTCAAGCGCGAAGGCTATGCCGACGTGACCAACATTGTCGGCGGGATGTCCGCCTGGAAAGCGGCTGGCCTGCCGATGACGGACTGTGCCGGACCCGTCTGCAACAAGTCGTGAGATTGATCGTGTGACCAGAGGATCGACCTGCAATGTGGCCCCTGAGCGTACTGTTTGGTGGAATCGTCGGCTTCTCGCTCGGCCTGACGGGCGGCGGTGGAGCGATCTTCGCCGTGCCGTTGCTCGTGTATGGCTTGGCGGTTGCTCCGCGCGAAGCCGTGGGGATTTCGCTGGCGTCGGTCGGGGTCACATCGTTCGTCGGTTTTCTGGGACGCTGGCGGACACGACAGGTCGAGTTACGGACGGGGTTGGTTTTCGCTGTCGCGGGAATGCTCGGCGCACCGGTTGGGTCGTGGTTGACTGGCCTGATTCCCGAAGCCGTTTTGTTGACGCTTTTCGCGATCTTGATGCTGATTGTGGCGCTCCGAATGTGGAGCAAAGCTGCGGCAACGGCGAGCGGAGGATTGCCTAATGCCTGCTCGACTGAAGCCGCCGATGTGGATGGCCCGGCTTGCCGCCGAGACATCAACGGCAATCTGCTGCTCACTTCGCGGTGCGCGTGGTTGCTGATGGGTGTCGGAGTGGCAACGGGCGTTCTGTCGGGCCTGTTTGGCGTTGGCGGCGGCTTTGTGATCGTTCCGGCGCTCGTCTTGTTCAGCGGCATGGCGATTCACCGCGCGGTAGGCACGTCGTTGCTGGTCATCACCTTGGTCAGCATCTCGGGAGTCGCATCGCATCTCTTCGTGGGTCGGACGATCTCCGTTGAGACAACGGCGTTGTTCGTCGTGGGTGGTGTTACGGGAATGTTGCTTGGGAATCTCGCTGGCCGGCGTTTGTCGGGACCGGCTCTGCAAAAGGTCTTCGCCGTGGCCATCGTCGCCGTGGCGTTTTTCGTCATCGTCCGCACAGTTTTCCTATCGTAAGGAGTCAGGTTATGTCCCCATCCATGCATCATCAAATCGTCATTGTGGGCGGCGGATCGGCGGGCATCACGGTTGCCGCACGCCTGACCAGGGGCTGGTTCAACAAACTCGATGTGGCCGTCATCGAGCCGTCGGACAAGCACTACTACCAGCCGCTGTGGACGCTGGTGGGTGCGGGCGTGTTCGACAAGAAAGTGACGGAGCGCAGTGAAGCGTCCGTCATGCCAAAACGGGTGAAGTGGATTCGTGACGCCGTCAGCGAGTTTCATCCGGACGAGAACGCCATCGTCACCCGCAGCGGCCAGAAGATTACTTACGACTGGCTCGTGGTGACGGCGGGCATCCAGATCAACTGGGACAAGATTCCCGGCCTGAAGGAATCCATCGGTCACGACGGCGTGTGCAGCAATTACTCATTTGAGTATGTGGACAGCACCTGGGAGAACATCCGCGACTTCAAAGGAGGCACTGCCCTGTTCACGCAGCCGAGCGGGGCCGTGAAGTGTGGTGGCGCTCCGCAGAAGATCATGTATCTCGCCGAGGATGCCTTTTGCCGCGCTGGCGTTCGTGACAAGACCAAGGTCGTGTTCGCCGCCGCGAGTCCCCACATCTTCGCGGTCGATAAATACCGTGTGGCTCTGGAGAAAGTCGTCGAACGCAAACATATCGAGTGCCTCTTCCGTCACGAGTTGGTTGAGATTCGACCGCAACCGAAAGAAGCGGTCTTCAAGAATCTCGATAGCGGAGAACTCGTCTCGATTCATTACGATATGTTGCACGTCACACCGCCGATGAGCGCACCCAATTTCATCGCCCAGAGTTCGCTGGCGGACAAAGACGGCTGGGTTGAGGTCGATAAGTACACGCTTCGGCACACGCGATTCGCGAACGTGTTCAGCCTGGGAGACTGCTCGAACCTGCCGACCTCGAAAACGGGTGCTGCCATCCGCAAGCAAGCCCCGGTGGTCGTGGCCAATCTGCGGGCAGCGATGCGGGCAGCACCCTTGCAGGCGAAGTACGATGGCTACACCTCCTGCCCGGTCGTCACCGGCTACGGTAAATTGATCCTGGCCGAATTCGACTACGACAAGAACCCGCGAGAAACCTTTCCGTTCGACCAGTCGAAGGAACGCTGGAGCATGTATCTGCTGAAGAAATACGTGTTGCCACTCTTGTACTGGAAAGGCATGTTGAAGGGACGCGCGTAAATAGAACTACAAAAATGGAGGTGACTCATGTAGGGGGAATAAAGGGGACAGGTCCATATAGAGGCAGGAAAAGGTGTCAGCGACCGCCGAGCAACTGGGACTGCAAGCAACACTCCGTCCCCGCGGCCGCCCTCGCGTCTCCAGCGGAGCATGAAATATATGGACCTGTCCCCTTTGTTTTTCTTACCGCCTTCTGCCGACTGACTCCCCATGCAATTCCGCACCCGCGCCATCCACGTAGGCAACCAGCGCGATCCCCAGACCGGGGCGGTGGTGCCGCCGGTGCATTTGGCGTCGACGTTTGTGCAGCCGGGGGCGGGGGAGTGGGGGGAGTTTGATTATTCGCGGAGCGGCAATCCGACGCGGAGGAATTTTGAGACGACGCTGGCGTCGCTGGAAGGGGGTGGGTATGCCCTGGCGTTTTCGACCGGCATGGCGGCGACGACTTGCGTGACGCAGCTTTTGTCGACGGGGGACCATATTCTGGCGGGGGCGGATATTTATGGCGGTACGTATCGGCTCCTCCATAAGATTGTGAACCGGGCAGGGATTGAGGTGACGCTGGCCCCCAGCACGGACCTGGTGAAGTTCGAAGCGGCCATCACGCCGAAAACGAAGCTGCTCTGGATTGAAAGCCCCGGCAATCCGCTGATGTCGATAACCGATATTCGCGCCGTGGCCGCCATCGCCAAAAAGCGAAGAATTCTGCTCGGCATGGACAGCAGCTTTGCCACGCCGGTGCTGACGCGGCCGCTGGAGCTGGGGGCGGATATTGTGATGCACTCGGTCACCAAGTACATCGGCGGTCATAGCGACCTGCTCGGCGGAGCCCTGGTGGTGAAGGACAAGGAGCTGCGGGACAAGCTGTACTTCATTCAGAACGCCACCGGGGCCGTGATGGGTCCGCTGGAAGCCTTCCTGGCCAGCCGCGGCCTGAAGACGCTGGAATTGCGGATTCGGGAACAGTCCCGCACGGCAATGAAGCTGGCGGAATGGCTGAGCGAAGACATCCGCGTCAGCCGCGTGCTTTACGCCGGGCTTCCCAGCCATCCGGGGCACGCCATTGCCAAATCGCAGATGGACGGCGCGTTCGGCGGGATGCTCACGTTCGAGGTCCGCGGCGACTTCGCCAAGACCAAGAAGGTCTGCGAATCAACGAAACTCTTTCAGCTCGCCGTCAGCCTGGGGGCGGTCGAAAGCCTCATCGAGCAGCCCGCGTCGATGTCCCACGCCAGTTACGACGCAGCCGCCCGCGCTGCCTTTGGCATTACGGACGGCCTGATTCGCCTCAGCGTCGGGCTGGAGGCGTTTGAAGATTTGCGGGACGATTTGGACCGGGCACTGGCGGCAGAGTAGGACGCCCCTCCGGGGCGTTCAGGAGAGGGCGTAGCGACTCGCATCGGCCTTTTTGGCGAAGAGACCTGCACAGGATCCTGGCTCAACTCCGGGCACGTCTCGGGAGAGACGGCCTACCTTAGCGGATTGTGCGGAATGGCGGCCGAGGGACGAGCGGACTGCGTGGTGCTTTCGCTGACGGGAACCGTGGCGCTGGTCCGCTTCACGACGAAAGATGATTTTTTCGCGGCGGGTGCCACATGATTCGCCCGGCTCGCATCCTCTTCGGCCGGCTTGGCAGTGCGGGTGAGTACGGACTTAGTAGCAGCCCGGGTGTTCGTCATCCTACCGTCGGCAGTGGAGGTGACAGCGATTTGCCGCGTTGCCTTCATGCTCGGCTGGCGGCGAGTTTCCTGCACTTGAGGTTTGGGAGGCTTCGGCATGGGCAGGGGTTCATCATCCTGGAACGGATTCCCCATGGCCGGGCTGCTGCACGAAGGGCAGCCGCCGGAGCAACTGATGCTGGAACAGCCGGAGCCCGCGCCGATGCAGGTGATGCCGCAGCCATGTCCGCTGCGCGGGCCGCAGGGAAGCAGGCAGTCCAGCGTGCGGCCGATTTTGCGAATCGTATTGGGAATGATGCACAGCAGCGGCCGGCAACAAGGGTCGCAGCAAGCCGGGGCGCACGAGCCGCAACTGTTGCACCCGCCGCCCTCGTAATGACCGGCCGGCTGGTAGTCGGCCCACGCTCCGTAGGCAGCCGGCCGAACCACCGAGCCCGACCGCGGGCTGCAACCGCAGGGGGCCTGCCCCCAGGCAAGTGCCGGCAAGCCGGCGAAAACGATAGCAAGTGCGACGAAATGGCTCTTCATCCCAAAACCCCCTGAAGATGCTACGAACGGAATAGCTGACAAGCTTCATCGAACCGCCACCTTCGGAACGGCCAGAACTTCCGGTACAGGCGGCAGAGTCTGCCGGGATGCCGGAAATTGCCTCAATTTCCCAGATTGATGGTGAGCTGCTTGTAATCGGGTGGCACGCCCACGGCTTGGCGTGGGCGTGGAGCCGTGGTGCCCTCAAGCAAAAAAGTGGGGCGAAGAATTTTCTCTGGGCGAGGCCAATAAGCCGCCGCCGCGTGCGAACTAACTCTTTGACGACCCAAGGGTTGTCGCCCTCAAACATAAGTAGTCATTCCAGTCAGGCTTCGCAGGAGAGTTCCCATGTTCGGTAAACCTAACTGGTTTCGCTCCAAGGCTTTCGGTTGGGGGCTCACCCCCATCACCTGGCAGGGCTGGACCTATGCCGCAGTCTGGGGCGGGCTGCTCGTCGCCCCGTTCTTGCTCCTCATAACATCGGAAAGAGCCGTGGAAGCGGCCGTCTGGCTCGCTTGCGGGTCCGGCCTATTAATTTACGATGTCCGCGGCATTCTGACCGCTATGAAGCCCCCCGTAATCAAGAAGCCCCAGGACGACGTGCTGTACATTGGCCCCGAAACCGGCGCTGCCGAGCTTACTACTCGCAAGTACGACATGCGGCTGCGGTAATGATCCATGTTGGCTCCTCGCTTAGCCGCCGCGTCCACGCGGTGTTGCCCGGCGTGGACGCCTGGGCTAAGCCTTGAGAATCCTCTTCGCCAGCGCCGTCGTCTGCTCATCATCATTGTCCCACAAATCGGCCAGCGATCTTTTGATCCTCCGCCGGGCGGTTCGCAGATAGAAGCGGCCAGTCTCCAGTTGCCCCGTCAGCTCGCGGCCGTCGTCGTGGCTGTGGCGGATGAGATGGTCCAATCGGTTCAGGACGCAGGAGCTGACGTAGATCTCGGTCGCGGCATCGGAAATGCGTCCCAGCAAGTATTGCCGGTCGACGATCTCCTTCTGATGCGTCCGCAGCAACCGCTCGACATTGCTGCCGAGAGAGCTGATGAGCCGGCCGAGTTCGGCGGCGTCCGCTTCCAGCTCGGGGCTCCGCATCGGCACTGATGGCGAGACCAAGAGTGAGCCAAGCTTGCGGCTGGCAAAGCGGCCGAGCCTGGTGAGATTGCCGAGCGGGTGGGAGATGGCGTTGAGCACTCCTTCGAGCTCCAAACCCACGTCCCTCATACCGACCAGGGCGGTGAAGGCCCGGAGCACGTCGTTGGCTCCTTCGCCAATCATGTTGATCCGGGCGTCCCGCATCATCCGCTCGAACGGCTGATCTGTGAAGTACGCGGTGCCGCCGTGAATCTGAAAGGTGTCGTTGATGATTCTCCAGAGGACTTCGGTGGAGAAGACTTTGAGCATGGCCGTCTCCAGCATGAAGTCCCCTTCGCCGGAATCGATGAGCGCCGCCGTTTGATAGGTGCAGGCTTCCATCGCAAACGCCCCGGCTTGCATGTACGCCAGTTTTTCTTTCACAAGCTCGAAGCTGCCGAGCGTCTCGCCAAACTGCACGCGGGTATTGGCATGCGCCACCGCCCGGGCCACGCAGTATTTCGCCGAGCCGGTGCAACTAGCGCCAAAGGTGGTGCGGCCGAAGTCGAGGACGGTGAGAGCGACCCGCAGCCCCTTGCCGAGCGGGCCGAGGACGTTTTCTTTCGGCACGAACATGTCCTTAAACGCCAGGCGACTCGTCGCGGTGCCGCGGACGCCGCATTTTTCCATCCGTTTCTCCACGACCTGAAAGCCGGGCATGTCGGGCATGACGAGAAAGGCGGTGATTTTTGATTCGCCGGCCTTGTTCGTGGGCGTGCGGGCCATCACCGTCAGCACTTGGGCAATGCCTCCGTTGGTGATCCACCGCTTCTCGCCATTCAGCACATATCCCTTGCCATCCGGCGTGGGAGTGGCGGTTGTCTGCACGTTCGCTGCGTCGCTGCCGGCTGCGGGCTCCGTCAGGGCGAAGGCGCTGATCCATTCTCCGGTCGCTAATTTCGGCAGCCACTTCTTTTTCTGGTCTTCGGTACCGAACAGCACGAGCGCCCGCGGACCGATGGAATGATGAGCGTTCACGAATAGCGCCGTGCTGCCGCAGTGACCGCCGAGGACTTCCAAAATGCGGCAGTAAGCGGCTTGCGAGAGGTCCATGCCTCCGCACGCGGTGGGAAGGCATGCACCAAGCACACCGAGCTTCCCCAGGCCGGTGATGACCTCCTGCGGTATCTCCGCCTGGCGGTCGATGGCCACGGGATCGACCTTTTCGGCACAGAACTGCCGCAGGTCCGCGACGAACTGATTCACTGGCTCGTCATGCGAGGTATCAGGATACGGCAGCAGCTTTTCGTGCAAGAACTGGCCAAAAAACAGTCCCTTGGCAAAACCAACTTCCTGCGCCTTATCCCCCAGGATTTCCTCCGCCTGCTTCATCTGCTCTTCGCGCTGGGCCTGGTTCATTACTGAATCATACGCCGCTAACGAGAAGGCAGACAGGCGGGCCGCGGTGGCCCCGCGATCGTCGCCTTTCGCTCCGCGAAAGTAGCGTTCTTTCGCGGAGCGAAAGGCGACGTTGGTCTCTGTACGAATTGTCACTCCCTGCTAGAATACGGCTATGACCGAGAAGCTCTTTCACCCGATCGTTTGGCAGTGGTTCAGTCAGCGATTCGCCGCACCCACCGAGGCGCAGACTCTCGGCTGGCCGCATATTGCCGCCGGAACGCACACGCTGATTGCCGCTCCGACGGGTTCGGGCAAGACGCTGGCGGCATTCCTGGTCTGCATCGACCGGCTGGTTCGCAAGTGGGCGGATGGCACGCTGGCGACCGGCATTGAAGTGGTTTACGTATCACCGCTCAAGGCCCTCAGCAACGACATCCAGCGGAATCTGCAAAACCCCTTGCAGGAAATCGCCGAGCTTGCGGCGGCTAGCGGCTTCCCCGCCTGCCCCATCCGCACCGCCGTCCGCACCGGAGATACCCCCGCTGCCGAGCGGCAAGCGATGCTCAAGAAGCCGCCGCACATTCTCGTCACCACGCCAGAATCACTCTACCTCTTGCTCACCTCTCCCAAGTTCCGCGAGAAGCTGCGGACGGTGAAGACCGTCATTGTCGATGAGATTCACGCCCTGGCCCGCGACAAACGGGGCAGCCATCTCACGCTTTCGCTGGAACGCCTCGCCGCGCTCTGCGATTCGCCGCCCACACGCATCGGCCTTTCCGCCACGCAGAAGCCGATGGAGGAGATTGCGGCGTTTCTCGTAGGGGGAAAAACGGAATCTCACACAGAGGCACAGGGGCACGGAGGAAGAGAGAACAGGATGGCCTGCCAGATCATCGACACCGGCCACATCCGCCAACTTGACTTGGCGCTCGAAGTCCCTCCAAGCGAGTTGTCCGCCGTTTGCTCCAACGAGCAATGGGGGGAAGTCTATGAGCGCGTGGTGGAGTTGATCCAGTCGCATCGGAGCACTCTGGTGTTCGTGAACACTCGCCGCCTCGCCGAGCGAATCGCGCTTCGCCTCCGCGAAGTGCTGGGGGAAGAAGCGATCGCCGCCCATCACGGCAGCCTGGCCCGTCACATTCGTCTCGATGCCGAGCAACGGCTAAAGGATGGAAAGCTGAAGGCGATCGTGGCCACGGCATCGCTGGAAATGGGAATCGACATCGGCTACATCGATCTCGTTTGCCAGATCGGTTCCAATCGCTCCATCGCCAACTTCTTGCAACGGGTCGGACGCAGCGGACACTCCCTCGGCGCGCTTCCCAAGGGGCGGCTCTTCCCGCTCACCCGCGATGAGCTGCTGGAAGGCATGGCGATGATTCGGGCTGTCCGGGCGGGAAACCTCGACCGGATTGAGATCCCGCAATCGCCGCTGGACATCCTGGCCCAGCAAATCGTGGCCGCGGTTTCCTGCGAAGAATGGGGAGAAAATGAGCTATATGACCTTTGCCGGCGGGCCTATCCCTACCGCAATCTCTCGCGGCAGGACTACGACGACATCGTGAAGATGCTCACCGAAGGGGTGATGCCGGGCAACAAAGCCGGAGCCTATCTGCATCGCGACCAGATCAACGGCAAGCTGAAGGCCCGCCGCCATGCTCGCATCGCCGCCATCACCTCCGGCGGAGCCATTCCCGAGCAAGCCGAGTACAAAGTCGTCACGGAGGGAGACCGAACGGTTGTCGGTGCCTTGGACGAAGACTTTGCCATTGAGAGCTCGAGCGGCGATATTTTTCTGCTCGGCAATACGTCCTGGATGATCCGGCAGGTGACCGGCGGCGAGGTCATTGTGATCGACGCACATGGCGCTCCTCCCACAATTCCCTTCTGGCTCGGCGAAGCCCCCGGCCGCACGGTCGAACTCTCCGCGGAGCTATCGCGCCTGCGGCGGGATATTTCGGAGAGCCTAAGTGGGGTAGGCTTGCAGCCTGCCCAGCAAGAATGTTCCGGGCAGGCTGGAAGCCTACCCCACCAATGGCTGCAGGCCGAGTGCGGTGCCGACCCTTGGGCCGCGGAGCAGGCCGTTCGCTATGTCGCCGCTCAGAAAGCCGCCATGGGCCGGGTGCCGACGCAGGAGGAAATTGTCTTCGAGCGATTCTTCGATGAATCGGGCGGAATGCAGCTCGTCATTCATTCGCCGCTCGGCTCACGGATCAACAGGGCCTGGGGACTCGCTCTGCGTAAACGCTTCTGCCGCAGCTTTGATTTCGAACTGCAGGCGGCAGCGGACGAAAATGGGGTGCTGCTCTCCATCGGCCCACAGCACAGCTTTGCCATCGAGAGTCTGTTTCCGATGATTGGGCCGCATAACGGTCAAGAGCTGCTGGAGCAGGCGCTCTTGGCGGTTCCCATGTTCGGCGTCCGCTGGCGGTGGAACATTACGCGGGCGCTGGCCGTTTTGCGGATGAAGAATGGGAAAAAGGTGCCGCCGTTCTTGCAAAAATTCCGCAGCGAGGATTTGCTGGCGCAGACGTTTCCCGAAACGGTCGGCTGCCTGGAGAACCATCACGGCGACATCCAGGTCCCCGATCATCCCATCGTGCGGCAGACGATGCACGACTGCCTGACCGAGGCAATGGACCTGCCGCGATGGCTGGCGATGCTGCAAGACGTGAAGGACGGTAAGGTGAAATTTTTTCCTATCGACACCCGCGAGCCGTCGCCGTTTTCGCATCAGATCCTCAACGCCAATCCGTACTCGTTTCTCGACGATGCCCCGCTGGAAGAGCGGCGGACACGAGCGGTGAGCACGCGGCGGTCGCTCAGCGTCGAGGACTTCCGCGACCTGGCAAAGCTCGACCCCGAAGCCATCTCCCAGGTCAGCCAAGACGCCTGGCCCCTCATCCGCGATGCCGACGAATTGCACGATGCGCTGCTGAGCCTCATTCTGGTTTTCTCCGACGAATCGGCAGCGTGGAACGACTCGTTCCAAGAGCTGGTCCGCGCCGGCAGGGCCGCGGAGGTGACATTGCCAAGCGGCAAGCGGGGCTGGATTGCCGCCGAGCGCTGGCCGCTAGTGCAGACGGTCTATCCCGGTGTCGTCGCCAAACCAGTTCCGCAACTGCCACCCGCGCTGCAAAGAGAATGGGAGCCAGCAGCGGGTCGACTCGAGCTTGTTCGTGGCCGAATCCTCACTTCCGGTCCCACGACGACGGCGGACATTGCCCAGCGATTGATGCTGGAAGAGAACCAGGTGGAAGCCTCGCTGGAATCGCTGGAAGGCTCGGGCATCGCGATGCGCGGCCGCTTTACCGAAACGGCGCGCGTCCATGCCGACGACAAGAGCAGCACCCAGTGGTGCGAGCGGCGGCTCTTGGCCCGTATCCACCGGCTGACGCTCGACGGCCTGCGGCAAAAAATCCAGCCAGTCGCGCCGGAAGTCTATCTCGATTACCTCACGCGGCAGCATGGCCTGCATCCCGCCCAGCAGAAGCAAGGGGAGGCCGGCCTGCGCGAGGCGATGCTGCAACTGCAAGGGTTCGAGCTGTCCGCCGGCGTGTGGGAAGAGAAGGTCCTTTCCGCCCGCGTGGCCGAGTACGACCCGCAGTGGCTGGACATGCTGTTCATGTCCGGCGAAGCGATGTGGGGCCGCCTCCGCCCGCCGAGCCGGGACGAAAAGGACGGCCCCGGCATGGCGGCTCTCAACCGCACAATGCCCATTGCCCTGCTGATGCGGGATGACCTCTCCTGGCTGCTGCCGCGGGAGCGAGTGAAGGTGGATGCCTTCGCCGGCAGCAAGGCGCAGGATGTGCTCGGAGTGCTGTCGGCTCGCGGCGCGCTCTTTTATCAGGAATTGAAGGGTCTGACCGGCCTGTTGCCGACCGAGTTGGAAGATGCATTGCGGGAGCTCGCCGCACTGGGCCTCGTTTCGTCCGACACTTTCGCCGCCGTCCGCTACATTTCCAAGGGAGCCAAGAAAACGGCCAGCCGCCGCCTCTGGCTGCGAAAGAAGGCCCTGCACAGCGGCACCTCCCCGGTCGGCCGCTGGTCGCGCTTTCCAGGCGAGACGCAGCCGCCGGAGAATGATGAATACTTGCAGCGGTGGTGCAAGCAGCTCCTCCATCGCTACGGCGTCGTTTTCCGCGACTGCCTGACGCGGGAGAATGCCGCGCCGCCGTGGTACGAGCTGGTCCGGGTCTTCCGCCGGATGGAATTGCGGGGCGAAGTCCGCGGCGGACGCTTCATTGCCCGCGTCGCGGGGGAGCAGTTCGCCCAGGAAGCGGCCGTTTCGCAACTGCGGGCTCTCCGCGACGGAGTGGACGACGGCCAGTGGAGCCTTCTCTCCGCGGTCGACCCGGTGAATCTTTCCGGCATCATTACGGACGGCCCGCGGATCCCCGCCATGCACAAGAACTCGCTCATTCTCCAAGCGGGCCGCTGTGTCGCGGCCAAAGTCGCCGGCCGCATCGAGTTTTTCGCCGAAGTCGAGCCCCTCACGCAAATGGCCATGCGGCGCTCGCTGCAAGTCGGGCGGCGAATCACCAGTCATCGCGAGCTCGAAAGTGCGGGGCGGCGTTCCTTCTGATGGTCGTCCCACGGACGGAATTACACGCCGTCGATCCACTTCCTAAACGCAAATTCATCCACGTTCCGCCCGCTCACAACAACCACGACGTCGCCGTCGCCGTCTAAATCGACCTGGCCGCCAAGGAGGGCCGCGGTGGCGATGGCGCCGGAGGGTTCGGTACGGAGGCCGTGGTGGTCGTAGAGCCATTTCATGGCCTGCTGGGTGGCGGCGTCCGGCAGGGATACCGACTGGCCCACATGACGGCTGAGGATGGGCCAGTTGTGTTCGCCGACGTCGTAGGAGTTCAGGCCGTCGCAGATGCTGTTGGGGCGCTCGATGCGGACCCGCTGGCCGGCGGCGAGAGACTGCTCAAAGTCGTTGCTGCCCGCCGGTTCGACGGCGATGATGCGGGTCCGCGGGAAGGCGTCGGCGATGGCCAGGGCGTGCCCGGCCATGATGCCGCCGCCGCTGACCTGGCAGAAGAAATGCGAGAGGCCGCGGCCATCACGCTGCAGCTCGCGGACGATTTCCAGCCCGCCGACGCCGTTCCCCGCAATCACATGCGGATCGTCATAGGGGGAAGCCTGCACCGCCCCTTCGCCGGCGGCAATCTCGCGCGTCAGGCGGTCCCGCTCGCCCGTTTCGTGATCCCGAGTGATGTCGTAGGTGCGGACTTCGGCCCCGAAGGAGCGAGTGAGGTTGAACTTCACCCGCGGGGCGGTCTCGGGCATCACCACGACCACCCGTTTGCCAAATCGCATCCCCGCGTAAGAAATCCCCGAGGCGAAATTTCCCGACGAATGGGCCACCACGGTGCGGCTGCCAATCCGCTCCAGATTATTCGCCACCCAGTTGAGCGCCCCCAGGAGCTTGAACGAACCCACCGGCGTCCAGCCGTAGTCCTTGAGCCAGACGCGCCGTCCCTCCGGCAGCCCGATCTCCTTTTCCAGCGGATAAGAGCGGACCAGCGGCGCTGGAGAGACGTGCGGGCGAATCGCTGTTTCAGCGGCGCGAACGTCGTCAATCGTGGGAATGTGGAGGGGCATGGGGTGGTCCTTGTTTTTGGGCACGCCATTTTACACCGTCGTGCCCCAAGAAAAAACTTCGCGCCCCTGAGTCTCGTGACTTCAGAGGCGCGAAGTAGAACTATCAACGCCGCTCCAAAACACTAGAGCAGCCAGCGGTCATCGGCGAGCAAGGAATCCAGCCGGTTATCGTGTCCCCGATTCTGGTCCTTCGCCAGCGAATCGAGCAGGTCGTCCTCCATGCCGTACCTGGCCAGCTCGAGGTGCTGCATCACTCGGCGGATTGCCCCGCCGAGCAGGCAGCCGCTGGACGAATCATCGTCGTTTCCTCCATCCACCACCGAACCCCCGCCGCCAGTGGCCGGTGGGGCTGCGTTGACGTAGACGGTGACGGCAGCCAGGGCGCTATGCACTTCGCCATCGAAGATGCGATAGATGAAGGAGTCCCTTCCCTGAAAGCCGCTCGCGGGGGTGTAGACAAACGAGCCGTCCGCGTTGAGCACAACCGTCCCATTTTGCGGCCCGCTGAACAGCTCCGTCGTCAGCGAATCGCCGTCGGCATCCAAGTCATTACCCAGCAATCCCGGCGAGGGGACGGCGAGAGGCTGGTCGACTGTGGTGGCATAGTGGTCGTTGACCGCCACCGGCCGGTTGTTCGCCGCCGAGCCGACAAAGATCGTGGCCGTGGCGACTTCGCTAGAGGCCGCACCGTCCGACGCCTGGTACGTGAAGGTGTCCTCCCCGGTGAAGCCGATCTCCGGCTGATAGTCGAACGAGCCGTCGGGATTGAGCGTCACCGCTCCGTGAGCCGCACCTGCGACGAGCACAGCCGTGAGCGGATCCCCATCGTCGTCCAAATCGTTGGCCAGCACTCCCTCCGACGCGGAAACGCTGAGCAGAGTCTCGCCGGTGGTCACATACCCGTCGTCCTTGGCGACCGGAGCGAGGTTCGTATCCTCCACCGTGATGGTCACGGTGGCGACATTTCCCGCTGCCGTGCCGTCGCTCGCCGCATAGGTGAAGGAATCCGTCCCCACAAAACCGACCTCGGGTGTGTAGCTAAACGAGCCGTCCGCATTGAGGATTAGCACCCCATGGGATGGGCCGACCTCCAGCGCGGCGGAAAGAGCATCTCCATCGGCGTCTGCGTCGTTCTCCAGGACACCCGGCGCATCCACGGTCAAGGTGCTGCCGGCAGCGACCGCATAGGCATCATCCAGGCTGACGGGATCGACGATACCGCCCTGACTGGCGACGTGCAGCGTGACCGTGGCCACGTTGCTGTTCGCCAGGCCGTCGTTGAGCTGGTACTTGAACGTGTCAATTCCCGTAAAGCCGGCGGCGGCTGCATAAGAGAAAGAACCGTCGCTATTCAGCGTCAGCGAACCGTGGGAGGGTCCCCACAGCAGCGTTGCCGAGAGCGCGTCGCCGTCGATGTCGGAATCGTTGGCGAGCACCCCCTCCGTCACGGCAGTGATCAAACTACCGCTGGAATCGGTGCTGTACTCGTCGTGGGCCGCAACCGGCGCGTCATTGAGCGGCTGAACGACGATGGTCGCCGTCATCACCGGCCCGGCTTCCACACCGTTGTTCGCCACGTACGTGAAGGAATCGGTTCCATAGTAATGGGCACCGGGCGAATACGAGAACGAGCCATCGGCATGGAGCGTCAGGGTTCCGTGCGTGGGGCCGCTGACCAGTTCCGCCGTGAGCGGCAAATCCTGCGGGTCGAAGTCATTCGCCAGGACTCCCGTTTCGGCAGAGGCGGTCAAAATGACATCCTCGCCCGTGCTGTAAGCGTCGTTATTGGGAATCGGCGCATCGGCGACGGAGGTCACCGTGATGCTGACGGTGGTCTCGCCGCTTGCCAAAGAGCCGTCGCTCGCCTGGTAGGTGAACGAGTCGCTGCCATGGAAATTCGCCTCCGGCGTGTAGGTCAGCGAACCATCGGCCCCCAGCGAAACGGTTCCGTGCGCCGGACCGTTCACTAAGATCGCCGAGAGCAGATCACCATCGATATCGCTATCGTTAGCGAGCACTCCGGGCGCGCTAATCGTCAGCGGCGTGTCCTCTTCGGTCACATAGGAGTCGGCCTCGCCCACCGGGGCATCATTCACCGCCTGAATGTGAATGGTAACGGTGGTCTCGGCACTCTCCGCCGAGCCATCGCTGGCTTTGTAGACGAAGGTGTCGTCGCCGTTGAAGTTGGCTGCCGGCGCGTAATCGAAGGAACCGTCGGGATTGAGGGCCAACGTACCGCTGGCGGGACCGGAGACCAGCACGGAGGACAACGCATCCCCATCGGGATCACTGTCATTAGCGAGGATCCCCGCCGCATCGACATGCAAGGGCGAATCCTCGTCCACGGCATACTCGTCGGCGGTTGCCACGGGCGCGTCGTTCAGGGGATTGACCGTGATCGTGACCGTCGCCTCATTGCTGGTCAGCGAACCGTCGCTGGCCGTGTAAATGAAGACATCCTGGCCGCTGAAATTGGCTTCCGGCGCATAGCTGAAGGAGCCGTCCGAGTTCAGCGTCAGCGAGCCGTGGGCCGGCCCACTGACCAGTACCGCGGTCAGGGAATCTCCGTCCACGTCGCTGTCGTTGGCCAGCACGCTGCCGGCCACATCGACGATGAGCGGAGCGTCCTCGTCCGTGGCGAAGGCATCGTCCGTTGCCAGCGGTGCATCCTCCACGGAATTCACATTGAGCGTGACCGTGGCCACGTCGCTTTCCAGCGTTCCATCGCTGACGACGTAGCTGAAGCCATCGACTCCGTTAAAGTCCGCGCTCGGCGTGTAATCAAACGAGCCGTCGGCGTTCAAGATCACGGCTCCATGCACGGGTCCACTGACCATGGCAACCGTGAGACTGCTGCTATCCGGGTCGCTGTCATTCGCCAGCAGACCGGCCGCGGCGTCGATGGCGAGCGGCGTGTCTTCATCCGTCGCATACTCGTCGTTCACCGCCAAAGGCGGATCTTCGACGGATGCGACATTGATGGTGACTGTCGCCACTTCGCTGTCCGCCGAACCGTCGCTCGCCAGGTAGCTGAACCCATCGGTGCCGTTGAAGTTGGCCTCCGGGGTGTAAGTCAACGAGCCGTCGGCTGCCAGCGAAAGGGTGCCGTGCAGCGGGCCGCTGACCAGGCTGGCGGCCAGCGGGTCCGCTTCGGGATCCGAATCATTGCCGAGGATGCCGGGCGCTGGGAGCGTGAGCGACGTGTCCTCGTCAATCGTATACTCGTCGTTCACCGCCAACGGGCCGTCATTGACGGCGCTGACGTTGAGCGTGACACTGGCGACGTCGCTCTGAATCGTGCCATCGCTGACCACGTAGCTGAAGCCATCCACGCCGTTGAAATTGGCCTCCGGCGTGTAGTCGAAGGAACCGTCGGCATTGAGAATCAGCGTGCCGTGAGCCGGGCCGCTGACGAGCGACGCAATGAGGCTGTCCCCATCCGCGTCCGAATCATTGCCAATCACTCCCAGAGCGGCATCCACGATCAGCGGGGTGTCTTCCGCGGTCTGATACTCGTCGTTCGCCGCGATCGGACCGTCGTTCACGGAGTTCACCTCCAGCGTGACCGTGGCCACGCTGCTCAGCGAAACACCGTCGCTCACCAGGTAGCTGAAACCATCCACGCCGTGGAAGTTCTCGGCAGGCGTGTAGGCGAAGGAACCGTCTGGGGCCAGACTCAGCGAGCCGTGGAGTGGCCCGCTGACCAGGGTGGCCGTGAGCGGATCCCCGTCGGCGTCGCTGTCGTTACCCATCACTCCGGGAGCGGAAATCGAGAGCGGAGTGTCCTCGTCCAGGCTGAAGGCGTCGTTGCTGGCGACCGGCTTGTCGTTGATGCTGCTCACCGTGATGCAGACGGTGGCCAGGTTGCCGGTGCTGGCTGCGTCGCTGGCCTGATAGATAAAGCTATCGGTGCCGTGAAAGTTGGCTGCCGGCGTGTAGACAAAGGAGCCATCCGCGGCGAGGGAAACCGTCCCATTGGCCGGCCCCGTGACGAGCTCTGCCGTCATGGGATCGCCGTCGGGATCGCTGTCGTTGTGGAGCACGCCCGCGGGGGCGGGAACCGTCAGAACCTCGTCCTCGTTCACGGTGAAGTTGTCGTCTTGCGAGACCGGCGGGCCTCCATTCCCCACCCGGAGCGTGACGGCGGCGAGCTGGCTGCTCCCCGTATCTTCCGCGGCCCTGTACATGAAACTGTCGATTCCCGCGAAACCCACTTCCGGCGTGTAACTGAAGCTGCCGGCGGGATCGAGGGTCAGTGACCCATGGGTTGGGCCGGAGAAGAGGACCGCGGAAAGTGCGTCCCCTTCCGCGTCGGTGTCGTTGGCCAGAATTCCCGGCGCGGATATTTCCAGCGTCTGGTCCGGCAGCAGGTGGAAGGAATCGTTCACCGCAATGGGCACTGCGCCGGTCAGCACCATGCGGTCCTCCAGTCGTTCAATCCGCAGGAAGTTGCGGCGGCTGGTGTTGCGGCGGGCGGTCTTGCCGCGGAGGGTACCTTGGGTTTTCTTCGACTTCTGCATACGAAAGCTCCTTCGAGTTTGGCGACGAATGTCGCCGGTGAAGTACGAAGCCGTTCCGGCGCACGGAATCTCTGGAGCCGAAAACGGCAGACAGGGTGGCGCTGTGTACTTAGCGCCGGTGTTAGAGGACGAGTAATCGACTGCAAGCCAAAACGCTTGCGGTCGCCCATCACATCTTGCGAACTGGCATCATCGCCGCATCTTCCAAATCCATGAGCGGCGATTGGTGCGGCGCGTCTGATTCGCCGCTTGGGCTGGAGGCGTTGATTCCACTCGCGATGGCGAGTTTCACTTCGCGGAGCCTGCCCTGTTCGTTACTGCCATCCTCCCCAGGATGATTTATGTCGCGTGTCTTTATACGAAGCCCGCGCAGAAAGTTCAACAAGCTATCACGCAGATTTCCGAAAATTCTTTTCTCGCCAGGTCAAGCGCTGCAAAACATTCCGTGCCAAAAAATGTTAGGTCGAGACGAAGCTCGTTTGAATCGCTTAACCCGCAAGAGGTTGCAGCGAAAAAAAATCCTGGGTCGGCAAGTTCGCGGCGAAGAACATGCCTGCGCTGCTGGCAATGCATCGGCTGGAAAATAGAGAGGATAGGATGGTTGGTGATCGAGCGCTCGATTCCAAGGGGAGCGGCTTCTTTCATGGCGTGAAGTCCATCTGCAACTCAACCATGTGGCGATACCGGCCGGAGCGCGCCATGAGCTCGGCGTGAGTGCCGCTTTCGACGATGCGGCCTCCCTCGACGACCACGATCTTGTCCGCGCGAATGATGGTGCTGAGGCGGTGCGCGATGACCAGCGATGTCCGCTGCTGCATCACTTGCTCCAGGCTGGCGTGGATCAACCGCTCGCTCTCGCTATCCAGATTGCTGGTCGCTTCATCCAGGATCAGGATGCGGGGATTCGCCAGCACGGCCCGGGCAATGGCCAGTCGCTGCCGCTGCCCGCCGCTGAGCCGCACGCCGCGCTCGCCAATCAGCGTCTCGTAGCCTTTTTCAAAGTCGCGGATGAATTTGTCCGCGTTGGCGGCCCGAGCCGCCTCCACAATTTCGTTCTGTGTCGCATTCCGCCGCGCGTAGGCGATATTCTCGGCGATTGTGCCGTCGAACAGAAAGACGTCCTGCTCGACAATGCCGAGCAAGCGGCGATATTGTTCGATGGGCAGCTCCCGCACATCTTGTCCGTCCAGGCAGAGCTGCCCGGCAGTCGGCTCATAGAAGCGGGCCACCAGATTGCAAATCGTGGTCTTGCCCGCGCCGCTGGGGCCAACGAGCGCGACCATCGCGCCGGACTCCACCTCCAAGTTGATGTCCCTGAGGACAAGTTGCTCCGAGCCGGGGTAATGAAAGCTGACCCCGCGAAAGCTGATTCGCCCCTGCACGGCCGGTGGTGGCTGTGAGCCCGTGGAAGGAGTATGCGAAGCCTCCTGCGGCTCCGCCAGGAGGTCGAGAACGCGATCCAGGCCGGCCAGGCCGTTCTGAAGGGTGGTCGCGCTATTGGCCAGCACTTCCAGTGGACCCAGCAGCATCGTCAGATACACCAGAAACATGGTGACGTCGCCAATGGTGAGTCCCCCGCTGAGCACGCGGCTGCCGCCATAGATAAGTAGTCCAATCGAAGCCAGCGGGATCAGAACCTCCCAAATGACCTCAATGACCCGGGTCCACAGCCAGACGAAGAGCTGCTGGCGAGCCATCACGTGGCTCGCAGTCACATAGCGGCCGGTCTCGCTCCGCTCCCGTCCATACGTGCGGACGACCCGCATCCCGCCGAAGGTCTCGGTCGTTTGGCCGTCCAGATCCTGCCGCCGCGAGCGAATGTCCCGGTAGAGGGGCCGGATGCGATTGATCCAAGTGCGATGGGAAAAGTAGACGGCCGGTGCGAGCAGCAGCCCGCCGAGCATCATCCGCCAATCGACCCAGGCCAGCACGATGAGGCTGCCCAGCAGTTGAATGATGGCCCGCCAGGGATTGTAGAGCAGGCTGAACACCAGATCGGCGACTCCGCCCGCATCGTCCCGCAGCAGGCTGGTCGCGCCTCCCGATTTAAGCTGATAGACCCGATGCAGCGGCAGCCGGACGGCATGCGCGAAGACCCGGCGGCGAATGGCCACCTGCAGGCGATTGACCGCCTTCGTGGCAAACCATCTTCCCACCAGATGGATGCCGGTTGCCAGCAGCGAGAGGACCACAATCGCGCCACCTACCAGGTACAGCACCTGAAAGCGATCCGTCGGCAGTTGCCAGCGCTCCGACCACCATTCAGGCATCGCGCGGTCCGAGAGCACGTTATCAATCACCACTTTCGTGGCGAGGGGCGGTCCCAGACGAACGATCGTCGCTAGCGTGAGCGTCGCCAGTGCAAACACCAGGGGAGCTGTCTCCCCGCGCAACAGCCCGAGGAATTGCAGGAACAGCCGGCCGGTCGAACGCGTTTTGGGTGTTGCCGCGGAGCCTGCGGGGTCGTCGGTTTCGTTCTGGTGTGGACTCTTCTTCAGACTCCGCCGATATTCGGCAAATCGCCGCCGGCTGTTTTTTGAGGCCATTTTCCCCTTTCGCACCATGAGAATGGGCGTGCCACCCCGATCATTGTCCTAGCAGCGCGTGCAGGGCAGCCCCCGCGCCGTAAGCGAGGAAGGCGGCCGCTCCTCCCATCGCCAACGTCTCCAGCCCTGAACGGAGGAGGGAACGCTCCAACACGCGGCCTTTGGCCACGCCGATTAGGAAAAAGGTAATCATCGTGGCCACGGTGCTCAAGAGAAAAATCGTGCGCCCCTCGAGGCTGATGGGCAGGAAGAACGGGAACAGCGGCACAAAACCGGCCAGCAGAAATGCGAGAAAAGTCGCCCCGGCTGCCCGCCAAGGAGAAGGGCCGCTGAGCTGCAAACCGTACTCATCGGTCACCATGGTGTCGATCCATTGCTTTCGGTTGTGGGTAATGACTTCCACAATGCGATCCAGGACGTCCCCTTCAAACCCCTTGGCGGCAAAGATCTGACGAATCTCTTCCCGCTCACCCTCTGGAATCGTGTCGATGTGTCGGGCTTCGTTTTCGCGCACCCGTTCCACCAGGTGCCGCTCCGCCTGAGTGCCGAGATAGTTGCTCACCGCCATGCTGAAGCCGTCCGCCAGAATGTTGGAGCAGCCAAGGATGATTGCCACATGATGGGGCAGATCCGCTCCCGCGACGCCGGCGACAATGGCAAACGTGGTGACGGTGCCGTCAATCGCCCCGAGCACCAGGTCGCTCAAATAGCTGTGATGCCCGGCTGCTTGCAGACGCCTGGAAATTGCTTCCGGCGTGTGGTCGGCTTGAAGTGGGTCCATGGGTAATTCATCGCCTGCAAACTCTCGGTGACCAGGTTGATCCCGAGAATCGAAGCTTCCAAGAAGCAGAGAGACATGGTGACGATGACCGGAGCCGCCGTCAACGATGCTTCGGCGGTCAAGGCCGCCGACATCGGAACCGCCAGGGGCATGCCTCTGGCCGCTGAAGTGACCAGCGACATCGGCGGCGAAATCCAGCAATACGAAATGCCAGAAAACCTGGCGATTGGGCAGGGTCAGGGCATTGCCAGGGAGTGGGCGGTATAGGACTCGAACCTACGACCTCAACGATGTCAACGTTGCGCTCTAACCAACTGAGCTAACCGCCCCGGTACGTCCAATCTGAGCAGAGCGAGGAAAAGGGTCAAGTAGGGAGACGCGCCGCCACTGCCCAAGGTTCACCTTTGCCGCAAATCCCGCTCGCCCTATACTTGAGCACCGCTCCCAGCCGACTGTAACGGCAGCCTTTGTACCGCTGCCGAGGCGGAGCAACGCCAGAATGGAAAGCAGCCATGCTCAAGGTCATCCTTCCCGACGGCAATAGTAAAGAATTTTCTGAGTCCGTCACCATTCGCCAGGTCGCCGAAGGTATCGGTCCGCGGCTCGCCAAAGCCGCCATTGCCGGCGAAGTGGATGGCAAGGTCGTCGGCTTCGATACTCGCCTTCCAGACTCCGGCGAGGTCAAGCTCCGCATCCTCACCAAGAAGGATCCCGAAGCCCTCGCCGTCATGCGGCACTCGGCAGCTCACATCATGGCCCGCGCCGTGATGCGATTGAAGAAAGGGGCCCAGCTCGCATTCGGGCCGACGGTGGAAGGGGGCTTTTACTACGACTTCCAAATTCCTGAGCCGCTCCGAGAAGAAGACTTTCCCGCCATCGAAGCGGAGATGAAGAAAATCATCGCCCTGGATGAGCCCTTCGAGCGGATTGAAGTCGACCGCAACAAGGCTCTGGAAATCTGCAAAGACCTTGGCCAGGAATACAAGGTCGAGCACATCTCCACCGGCTTGGCCGAACATTCGTCCCTCTCGTTCTATCGTCAGGGGGAATTCATCGACCTCTGCCGCGGCCCGCATGTGCCGAGTGCCGGAGCCATCGGTGCCTACAAGATCCTCTCCATCGCCGGTGCCTATTGGAAGGGCAACGCTAACAACGCCCAGCTTCAGCGGCTCTATGCCACGGCGTTCTTCAGCCAGGAAGACCTCGATGAGCACCTGAAGAAAATCGAGGAAGCCAAGCGGCGGGATCATCGCTTGCTCGGCAAGCAGCTCGGGCTGTTCGCCATCAGCCAGGAAGTCGGCCCCGGCCTCTGCCTCTGGCTGCCGAAGGGGGCCCAGGTCCGCTCGGAGCTGGAAGACTTCATCAAGGCGGAGCTTCGCAATCGCAACTATCAGCCGGTCTACACGCCGCACATCGGCCGCATCCAGCTTTACCAGACCAGCGGGCACTTTCCGTACTACATGGATTCGCAGTTCCCGCCCTTCTATCTCGACCCGCTGATGCAGGATACGCAGCATTTGTTCGCGGCCCACTTCAAAGGGGACGTGAACGACCAGAAGTTCGTGGACATCTTCGAAAAATCATCCGCGGACTTCCAGAAGAATTTTGGCATCTCCTCGTTCCTCGGCTTCGGTGATTCATCGACCGTCGAAACGCGAAAAACCGCCATCATGCACTGGTTCAACGAGCAGGAGGCCTATCTCCTCAAGCCGATGAACTGCCCGCACCACATCCAGATTTACCGGGCCGAGCGCCGCAGCTACAAGGAGCTGCCGGTCCGCCTGGCGGAGTTCGGCTCCGTCTATCGCTTCGAAAAAACCGGCCAGCTCAACGGCATGACCCGCGTCCGCGGCTTTACGCAGGATGACGCCCACCTGTTCTGCATGGAGGAGCAGGTCGCCGCCGAATTCAGCGGCTGCATCGAGATGACGCAGTTCGTCCTCGACTGCCTCGGCCTCACCAACTACCGCGTCCGCCTCGGCTTCCGCGACCCCGCCAGCGACAAGTACGTCGGCAGCCAGGAGGTCTGGAACCGGGCGCAAGCCTCGCTGGAAGAGGTCTGCACGCGCCTGGGCATGAGCTACACCGCCGAGCCGGGAGAAGCCGCGTTCTACGGCCCCAAAGCCGACTTCGTCGTGACCGATTGCATCGGCCGCGAGTGGCAGCTCGGCACCGTGCAGCTCGACTACAACCTGCCGGAGCGGTTCCAGCTCGAATTCGTCGGCGCGGACAACAAGATGCACCGCCCCGTCATGATCCACCGGGCCCCGCTCGGCAGCATGGAGCGGTTCATTGGCGTCCTCATCGAGCACTTCGCCGGCGCATTCCCCCTCTGGCTCGCCCCCGAGCAGGCCCGCATCGTCACCGTCAGCGAGAAGAGCGAAGAGTACGCCCGCACCGTCGAGCAAAAGCTCCGCTCCGCCGGCCTCCGCATCACCGGCGACTACCGCCCCGAAAAGCTCGGGGCCAAAATCCGCGACGCCCAACTTGAATTGATTCCCTACATGCTCGTCATCGGCCCCCGCGACGCCGAACAAGGAACGGTCAGCGTTCGTGATCGCCTCGACGGCGACCTCGGCGCGATGACCCCGGATGCCACCATCGCAAAACTGCAAGCGGAGATCGCCGCCCGCACCGTCCGCAAGACGTTTTCCGGAAGCGCAGGGCTGGAAGTGAAGGGCGGAGAGAATGAGTACTAAAGTCTCCTTTCGCTCCCGCGAAAGGAACGGTCGCGACTTTCGCGGGAGCGAAAGGCGACGAACACTTACGTCAAATCCCTAGGGCGTAAGTTCTTCTGAATCGGCCCTCGTTTTGTATCGCCTTGACTCCTAAAACGGCCGTTTTGATAGCGTTTTTAGGAGAGTTTCTTGCGCTGGGACCCAGTGCACCAATCGCTGCAAGTCCCTATCAAAAAACGACTTCCAAGCGGCGTTTTGATACAAATGCCGATACATTGCCGCATTTCTTGATACACCCACCGGCGAACTAGACATTCACCCCACCGCTGCGCGACTTACGCCAAATCGCGTCGACGTAAGTCCGCGTATCCTCCTCGAAATCGAACCGGGAAATACATCCTCGTCGGCGCAGCAACGAACCACGCGCGTGGTCAGCCGCACCACTTTTTCGTCACAACCGAATTGTCAAGGAGCAATTCGCCCTCCTGGCCCTCTTCGCGCAGGGCTCCGCCCCGGCTCCTTGTATTATACGCATGTCCAGTACTTAAACGGGGCTGTCCGCAAAAGAATTTCCGGAAATTTCTGAAGCCCGCCACCGCCGACAATGTAGGGGTCGGGAGGGGTTTCGCGCCCTGCCAACTAGTGGTCCGATTGCCTGAAATCGACACTTGCTAGCCCTTGAAAGAACTGCGGTTTTTTCAAGTCTTACTCAGTTTTGACGGTAGTGAATTCATGTGTCAATTCAGGGTCGTCAGACCACTAGTGGTCTGACGACCCTGAATTGACACTTGCTATCTGCGGATAGAGCCTGTGGAGTTTGATGCGTGCGTCGTCGGTGGTGAACTGCCAGTGGACTTTGGAGTTAGCCGCGTTGCGAGGTTCTTCCCAGGCGG
>JBKJNY010000245.1:0-40668 GCA_046593355.1 Pirellulaceae bacterium
TCCGCACTCCTTGGGTCTCCAGCCAGCGGTGAATCCAGAAGCCGTCCCGGCCCGCCTCATAGCAACTCACCACCGCGCAGTCCGCCGGCAAACCCAGCTTCTGCTTGGCCGCGGCGATCTCCACCAGCATCGCAGGAAGGTTCCGCGCCTCCACCTCTCGCCGCCGCGGCTTCTCCGCGGGGGCGGAGGAAAAAGCCAGCTTCCACTTGGAACAGCTCAACTCCAGCGCCAGATACAACACTGGCTGGTAACTCGACACGCCACTCAGGTTAGAATTCACTCGGAGGCCCGCGGACATGGTTAAGTTCCTTTCGTCAAGGGTTCGGAAATCAAGACAATTCCCGAAACTTAACCCCGCGGCCTCTTTCTCCATAGCATCTGAAGCGCCAGCGAAGGACAGCGCGGCCAGCCGGTGCAGCGATTTCCTTCGCTTGCGCTTCAGGCTTGTGTTGTTAAGCCAGCGCCTCTTTCACCAAGGGCGCATCCTCCGCGATGAGCTTGATGGGGCGGTTGGACGGCGTTTGCATCACGGTAGCGGGGTCGATGCCGAGCAGGTGATAGAGCGTGCGGCCGAAGCTTTCGACTTTGTAGAACTTGTCCGTCACCTGCTCCCCCAGCTTGCCGGTCGCTATCAAATACGCCACTCGCTTCCGCACCCGCCGCGAATTCTGCAAGGCGACGGGGCTTTCGGAAGACATGCTCAGCCATGTGCTGGCCAAGCGCAAGAACATGGCGATTGACACCCTGGCGGAAGCCTTGGCCAAGGTCGGCTTTGCGATTCACATCACGCCGATGGCAGATACTACGGTTTCGACGTGAGCCGCCGGCAATCATGCCGCGGCGATGAGGCGTGTTGCGGCGGGCGTATTGATGCGCTCGAGTTCGGCCGCAAGGTCGGCGATGAGGTAGGGCTTGGCCAGGGTGGAAGATGTGCCTGCCTGAGTGGCTTGTTGCAGGTCGCTTTGCCGCGGGAAGTCTAGGAGGAGAAGTGTCGGTGGCGAGTGCAATTGTTCTCGCAGTTTGCTGAGGTGAGCAAGTTCATCAGTCAGGTCGAGCGTGGCATCGTAGATGACTGCGTCCACACGTTGCACCGGGGGCGGAAGATTCGGGAGCAGCCAGACGGCATCTTGGCCGAAGGAGTGGCAGGCGGCGGCCAGGGCGTCGAACATTGTCCGCTGGGCCGCGGCGATGCCGATGAGCTGCCGCTGGGGTTTGGTGGCCGGCCTGTTGTTCATGAGCCGGTCGATTTCGGTCGCGGTGCGAGGCTGCCAGGTCTCTAGTTCCCGCGGCAAGCGGGCTTGCCACTGGTGGGCGTAGATGCGGGTCACACCAGGCCAGGGATGCCCTGAGCGGACTTCCCCTTCGCACCAACTGCCGAGCAGGGCGATGAGCCTGGCCAGCGGAGCGCGGCGGTGGAGCAGTTCCACTTCGGCCGCGGAGAATCGGCCGGGGCGGGAAGCGACGAGGAGGATGAGATCGGGGTCGGTGGACCGGGGCCCTCCGTCTTTGGCGTCAAAGGCTGTCTGTTTTGCAAAATCGTGTACGCCAAAGACTCCCGACCCCCTCGCGTCGCTCACGAGCAGATTCAGATTTGCCTCAAGCCTCAAATACTCCATCGCCGGAAAAAATTCCGCCTGCTGCCAATCTCCGAGGATCCAGACATGGGGCTGACTCATTTCAAACCTCGCTCTCGGGGCAAGCGCGAGGGGGTCGGGAGTCTTTGGCGGCAGAGTCCTTTCGTTTTGTTGAGTCGTGGACGCCAAAGACTCCCGACCCCGGTGCGCTGGCTCATCCTCCCACCTCCTTCTCAAATCGCTCCAGGCAGTCCCGCGCAGCGCCGGCATCGGTCGCTGCTCGTAGCGCCGGCAGAAATCCCTCGGCCGTTATCAGGCGGCTGAGGCGGGCGAGGATGCGGAGATGGCTGGCGTCGTCGGTGGAGCAGATCAAAAAGAAGACGTCCGTCAGCACGCCGTGGCTTTCGCCGAAGGGAAGCCCCTGATGGGTAATCCCCAGCACTACCAATGGCTCCGCTAGGGTCTGCGGCAGCGGACGCCGCGGATGCAGTAGGGCGACGCCGTTTTCCAAAGCCGTCGGATGCAGATTTTCCCGCTCCCGCACAGCAGCGGTCATCTTTTCCGCGTCCCAGAGCAGGCCCGTTTCCGCAGCCAGCTCCACCATCGCGCTAATGACCGAGCTTTTCGTTTTCGCCGCCAGGGGCGCGGCAATTCCTCCGTGCGGAATCAGCCCGGCAATGCTGACGATGTCACTGGCCTCATGCTGGCCGGCTTGGCTGAGCACTTTTTCGACCTGGGCCAGATCCGTGTCGTCCGCGGCCCCAATCCGCTCCTCGAGCCAATGATGAATCTCCGCCTGCGGAAACTTCCAGGCCCCCCCCACCTTCCGCCCCGGCAGCGTCTGCCGCTCCGCCATCTTCTGCACCTGCGCGGGAGTGACGTGCAGATAGCGGGCGAGGGAATCGAGGTCAAAATCGGCGGTGGCCATAGGTGGATTGTAGCCGGGAGGGGGGCGGGGAAGAACGGCAAAGGGCGAGCGGAGGAGGCGGTAGGCAGAATGCAGAATGCAGAATGCAGTAGGCAGTAGGCAGGAAGAATTTTTTTGCCGCCGCTTGACTTATTGGAACAAACGTATACTATACTTCTTGAGGTCAGCGTGCGCGCTGGATGCTCCGAGGGATGTCCATCGTGTCCGGGGCTTGGGACCGAAGAGTGAGATTGAAAAGAGCTTATAATCGATCCGAGAGACAGTGAATCAAGAAGGGGTCGTTTTGGGCATCGTGAATCAAGGTTGCGGCGAGAGGAGTTGGCGGAATTGTTGGTTGGTAAACGAGTTACAGTGATTCATAACGACGTAAGTATCTCATGAACAGGTAGTCAAAAACATGCATCAAATATCCCCCAGTCGAGGTATTATCAGGGCTTATCGCGCCGGATTGCTTCGCAGCCCGTTCTGGACATTGCTGGCGCTGGTTTGCCTGGCTCTGGTGTCGTCCGTGGTCAGGGCCGATGTTGGCGATCCCCAAGTGTCCACCAACAATCTTTGGTATCCAGGGGAGCTGGCCTGCTCCACTTTCGAGCGGTTGGCGGAGTCGCAGGCACGAGTCTATGAGTTGGTGACGGGAGCCAGGCCGAAGGACGATCAGGAGAAGGCATTGGCGGCGTGGCTGTGGCGGAATACGCATTATGCCCACGGAGAAGAAGGGGCGGAGGATTTGTGGGGGCAGGGCTTCACCAAGGGGATGGACCTGCGGACACGGGAATACTGGACCGGGATGTTCGCCCACGGGTTTGGCCTCTGCGGCACCACCCATTCCCAGTGGACGGCGGAGATGGAGCACCTCTTCGGCCACAATCGGGGGCGCGGGGTCGGTGTGACGGGGCACAACTCGTTCGAGGTCTTTCTGACCGGCGGAACGTACGGCAAAGGCAAATGGTGCCTGCTGGACCACGATATTTCCACAGTCATTTTCGATTCCAAAGGGGATTCGCTCCTGTCGCTGGCGGAGGTGCAAAAGGACTGGAAACGGCTGACGCAGCGGGACTATCTTCCGCAAAAGCAGCACGGCTGGCTGGTCTGCGGACTGCATCCGGGGGACGGCGCATCCTACGACAGCTACCAGGTGGCGGAGTACCTCTCCGGCTACAGCGGCCCGCCGCCGATGGTGCATCTCCGCCGCGGCGAAAGCCTTCGCCGCTATTTCCAGCCGGGGCTGGACGACGGCAAGACGTTCGTATTCTGGGGGCGCAATTACAACACCGCGGGAATTCCCGGACCCGAGCGAAGCCAGACCTGGGTCAACCAGCCGGAGAAGATGAATGGCTCGAAGGACGGCACCGGCTATAGACCGGGGCAGGCGCGATACGGCAACGCGGTCTATTTCTATCAGCCGAACTTCAAAGACGGCACCTACCGGGAAGGAGTCATTTCTGAAGACGAGGAGCACGTGACGTTTGAGTTCTACACGCCGTACATCATTGGCGCGACGCCGCCGCATGAAGGGGCGTGGGGAGTGTATCAACCGGCGTGCAAAAACGGGCTTATTATTCGAAGAGACGGGATCTATAGCGTTTCTGTTTCTGTGGATCAAGGAGCCACTTGGCAAGAAGCCGGTGCTTTGCGAGGGGACCTCGACCTGACGGATATCGTCAAAGGTCGGCGGCAATATTTCCTACGAATCAATCGCAGCGCCAAGGTTCTCGCGGAATCCAACCTCACAGTAACAACCGTCTGCCAGTGCAATGCCGCCATTCTGCCGCGGCTCAAGGATGGTGGGACGGAAATTCGCTTTGCGGCATCCGACCAGGCAATGGTTTCCGCCGGCCCGAATTTGCCACAGGCGCAGGCGCACGTGGTGAATGGCAAGTTCGGCTCACCCAAGGTGACGTTGGAACTCAAAACACCGCGGGGAGAAGAAGCTGTCGTCCTCCACGCGGCGGCTCACATTCAATCCAGCAATCCGCCGAGCGCGGAAGTCAAATACGCCATCGATTTCTCGCTCGACGGCGGCAAAACCTGGCAGCCGGTCGTCAAGGACTGGCAAATTACCCGTCGCGGCGACGAACCGGCGGACTTCTGGTCGCAGAGCTTTTGCTGGGGTTCCGCCAAGATTCAACAGGCCGGTGGCAAGCCCGTGCGGGTCCGCTTTCGCAACGACGGCGGCAAGAACATCGCGCGGGCCGAAGTCCATTTGGCCTACCGCACGCAGCGCCGCGACTCGACTCGGCTTACCTTTATGTGGAAGGACAATGAGGGCGAGCACGCTGATTTTCGCACGTTCGAGACCAGAGACGATGACCTCGGGGCGGTTTGGAAACTTCCCACCGGCCAGGGAACCGTCACAAAATGGGTGGGCCTGGAGCCGGTCCAACCCGACTAGAGTGTCCACCCATTCCAAGGATTGCCCATTTTTGCAAATTCCAATCGACTTGCCGCAAGTTACTTTCCTGAAACGACTTGCGACGTGTTAACTAATCTTGACGCGCTCCCACATGCCGCTATAATGCCCCCAGTTGTGAAGCTTGGTAAGCCTGGGAAGCATCGCGGGTGACGCCGAGTCTAACAGCTTCGCAAAGCCAGTAAGGTTAGCGGGCTTGCGTCTACGACGCAGCTTTAGGGTTTCAGGGAGTTTAGGACCAGCATCGACGTGGCAACACACGGAGGTCTGGGGTTCCGGTGGCCCGATTTTTTTCGGACCGGGACCCTGCTGGTCTAACCATCGTTTAGGAAGGATGGTTTGAGCCATGTCAACGAAGACAGTGTTTACCACGGGCGAAGCGGCCAAAATCTGCAAGGTCAGCCAGCAGACGATTATCCGCTGTTTTGATAACGGCAGCCTCAAGGGATTTCGCGTCCCCGGCAGCCGGTTTCGCCGCATCCCCCGCCACGAGCTGTACAGCTTCATGCGGGACAATGGCATTCCGACCGACGCCTTGGAAAGCGGCAAGCGGAAGGCCCTGATTGTGGACGACGACCAGGATTTGGTCGAGCTCCTCGCCGACGCCTTCGCCCGCGACGGCCGCTTCGACGTCAAGACCGCCAACAACGGCTTTGACGCCGGCATGTTGGTGAAGGAATTCCGCCCGGACGTCGTGGTGCTGGACATCATGCTGCCGGACATCAACGGCAAGGAAGTCTGCCAGCGGGTCCGCGGCGACAAGACGCTGGAGCAGGTGAAGATCATCTGCATCTCCGGCATGGTCGAGCAGGACAAAATCGCCGACCTGCGTGCCGCGGGCGCCGACGACTTCATGCAGAAGCCCTTCCAGGTGGACAAGCTGCTGGAGCGGGCCTACGACCTGCTCGAGATGGAGCGGCCGGTCACGACGTAACCGCAGTCTATGGTCACAGCCGCCCAGGAACTGACGGCCGAAGCGGCGCTGGCGTTGTTGGCGGCTGAAGTTGGAGTACCAGGTACTGAGTACTCAGTACTGAGTACTCAGTACGGCGAGGTCGTCCGAGCGATTTTCGAGCGGCTCGAGGCACGACTCCAAAAGGAAAAGCTCGCCTCACTGCGCGAGCTCGCCTACGGCCTCAGCCACGAGATCAACAATCCTCTGGCCAACATCGCCACTCGCGCTCAGACGCTGCTGCGGGACGAAACTGATCCGGATCGCCGCCGGGCGCTGGCCACCATCAATGTGCAGGCGTTCCGCGCCCATGAGATGATCGCGGACATGATGCTCTTCGCCAAGCCGCCGGCGCTGGCACTGAAGCAAGTGGAGGCGGTGCGGATTGTCGATGCGGTTATTGCCGAGATGGCGTCGGAAGCCAAAGAACAAGGGACGATGCTCGTCCGCAGCGGCTCGCCAGAACCTATCGAGCTCACAGCCGATCCCGTGCAACTGACGGTGGCGCTCCGGGCGGTGGTGCTGAACTCGCTGCAAGCGCTCCCAGCGGGCGGACGGGTGGAAGTCTCCGTGAAAGTGGCCGCGGGCTGCGTCATCCTCCGTGTGAGCGACAACGGTCCCGGCTTATCCGACCAGGCGAAGAAGCACATGTTCGACCCCTATTATTCCGGGCGTGAAGCGGGCCGCGGCTTGGGATTGGGGCTTTCCAAATGCTGGCGGATTGTGGAACTGCACGGAGGGAAGATTGAAGTTATGTCGGAAATCGGCAAGGGCGCGACCATCAGCCTGTGTTTGCCGACGAAGGCATCGCTGAAAAAAAGTTGAACATTTTGTGCCGACTACCGTTTTTTATAGTGGACATGTGTGTATAATAAAGAACGCCCGTGAAGCGCGGGCCGCTCTTTGGCAACACGGTCGTATCGGCTGAAACCGCGAAGGGGTCGGGAGTCTTTGGCGAGCGGAGTCTATCCATTGGCAAAGTCCAATCTCGCCAAAGACTCCCGACCCCCTCGCTACTCTTCCGTGTCGCGGGCATCGACGATGTGCGAATCAATGACCTGCGTCCGCTGGGGAGGCGCAAATCCCGGCAGCTTGAATCTGGCTTTGGACCAGCGGATGAGCCAGGTTTTGTAGAGCTGCCGCAGCGGAGGAATCAGAATGGTCAGTCCCACGATATCCGTGGTCACGCCGGGCAGGATGAGCAAAATGGCGGCGATGAAAATGAAAAGTCCATCCAGCAGCGAATCGGTCGGCAGTTGCCGCTGCTGTAAGTCGCGCTGGATGTTGCGGAAAGTTTGAATGCCCTGATAGCGCAGCAGAACGGAACCGACCATCGCGGTGATGATGACGAAGGCCAGCGTGAACCAGACGCTGATGTACTTGCCCATCAACAAGAGCAACGCCAGCTCGATGAGCGGCAGAATCGTGAGCAGCAGGAAGAGGCGGGCGAGCGTCATCGGAATTTTCCGTCCCTGGCGAGCGCTGCGGCGTCGTTGACCCTACGCTCCCGCTTTGAGCTCGGCCAGATGCTGGGCGGTTCCGACGAGGCGGTCCCAGTTTTTCTCGATGTATTCCGGCGGGCCGCCGATCTGGGCGACGTATTGGGCAACGTGCTCGGTAGGGACCATCTCGATGGCGTTCCAGGGGCAGACGGTGAGCTCGTAGGGGTTGCTGGCCTTCTGCGGGATGTGAACGCAGACCTCGCAGCCGACGCACCGCTCCAGGTCAATCTCGCACCAGCACTGGTTTCCCTTCACCCCCAGCTTCATCTCGATCAGGTTGATGCAATCGACCGGGCAGACCTCGATGCAGGATTCGCAGCCGGTGCAGTTGTCGGCGTTGATGACCGCGAGCGTCTTGGGGAGTTTTTTGCGGGGGCCTTGTTTTGCCATGTCGAAATTCCTGTAGCGGTCAAACGTAACGAACCACGGATAGGAGAGAAAACGGGCCACCATCAACTGTTTGTAAGAACATCCGTGTTCTCCGTAATGCACACCTGTAAAAACTTGTTTTTGCGGCAAGAAAAATCCGTGACAATCCGTGTTTCATCCGTGGCTGCTTTTTTCCTCTTTGGTTGCGGCCAACGGCCGCGCTATGAAATCCGTGGTTATCCTTGAATCGCAACGGGCTCAAAGTGCGGTGGCTTTACGTGATTTTTTTCACAAAGTCACACTCAATTATAGGTGGCTATCGGCCCGCGGCCAATCGCGGGAGCAAAGAATTCGGGGCCTATTCTGGTGGGGGGCTCTGAAGATATCCGTGAAGATAAATGTCTTCGCCGAGGGTCTGGACCTGCATATTTGCGAGTTGGAGGGCTGCGGAAACGTCGCGAATTCCCGCGCCGCCGATGGGGGAAAGGGCTTTTTCCCCGCCAAACAGCTTGGGGGCGATGAAAACGTGGACCTCGTCGATTTGCCGGGCATCCAGAAGCGTACCGAAAAGCTGCGAGCCGCCTTCCACCAGGATGTTCGTCATCCGCCGGCTGCCGAGCTCATCGAGAAGCTGCAGCGTCCGTTCGTAGCGCGTCTCGGCCAAAAACGGCAGGACTTCCACACCCTTTCCCGCCAACCGCCGGATGTCTCGCTTCTGAGCTTCCGGCCCGCACGCGAGGAGAACCGGAACATCTCCCGCCGTCTCGATAAGCTGGCACCCTGGCGAAAGCCGGGCCTGCGAACTGACGACGACCCGCGTGGCGATACGGGCCGGAGTGCCGCTTTCCGGCCGCGCGGTGAGTAGTGGGTCGTCCATCTCCGCCGTCCGCCGTCCGACAACGATGGCATCGACGCGCGAGCGGAGCGACTGCACCACCTCGCGGGCCGCGCTGCCGGAAATCCACTGACTGTAGCCGCCGCGGGTGGCGATCTTGCCGTCGAGCGTCATGGCCCATTTGGCGATGACCCAGGGCTTGCCGGTGGATAGAAGCTTGAGGTACGGCCCGTTGAGCTGACGGGCCACGTCCTCGTGCAACCCGACTTCCACTTCAATGCCGGCATCCTTCAATTCGGCGAGCCCCTTTCCGCCGACCTCGGGATAGGGATCCCGCATGGCGGAAACAACGCGGCGGATTCCGGCGGGGATGATGGCCTGGGTACACGGGCCTCTCTTCCCTTGATGGCAGCAGGGCTCGAGCGTGGTGTAGAGAACGGCCCTTTTGGTGTTCCTCGTGGCGGCTTCCAGGGCAACGACTTCCGCGTGCGGCCCGCCGAACCGCTCATGCCAGCCTTCTCCCACGACCACGTCATCCTTCACAATGACGCAGCCGACCATGGGGTTGGGCTCGACGAATCCCCGGCCGCGCTCGGCCAACTCAAGGGCACGCAGCATGTGGCGGGAATCGGTGTCGGTGAAAGACATGGGGGACAAGCCGGGTGGCACGCCCACGGCTTTGCGTGGGCGTGTGCATATTGAACCCGCTATCTATTTCACGCCCACGCAAAGCCGTGGGCGTGCCACCCATGTTAATCCATTCCAGGCACCCACAACTTGCTCTTGCCACCGGCGGCCGGGGCGGCTGCCGCGGAAGCGCCCTGGTCAGGAGTCCACAGGCCGGAAGCCGGAGCGGCCCCCGCGGCGGGAGCGCCCGGCGGTGCAGCTCCGGGAGTGGCCATGCTGCCGTCGGGCCGCAGGATGCCGAGTTGATAGAGGAGCATCTGCAGCGACTGGGCCACGCCCGGCTCCTTGATGTGCTTGGTGCTGAGCCGCTCGAAGAGGCGGCGGAACTCGTCCACCTCGCGGCGTTCCAGCCGCAGGGGAATCTCGGCCATCAGGTAACGAGCGGGAGATTCACCGCCGCTGGCCGCAATTTCCTGGGCCTTCTGAATGTACTCGATGGCCTGGTCGCTATTGCCGGAAAGGCGGGCCAAGAGCTCATACACTCCGGCGTAGTCCACCTTGCCCTTGAGTGACGGTCGGCTGACGAGTTCGGGCCCAACCTTTCGCAAGAGGCGGCCGGCGGAATAGAGAATGCCGCGCTGATAGACGGTGAGCAGATCGTTGTCGGCAAGCTTCTTCACATCCAGTCGCGTGAGACGGACCGGCGAAAGCGAGGCCACTCGCAGGCCGGTGGGATCGAGGGTCTCGACCGTGGGCAGCCCGAGCGACTTGCGAATCTGGTTGAACTCCGGCCGCTCTTCCGGCTCCGCCAGGTCCATCAGCAGGATGACCGCGAGGGCCCGCGCTTGGAGCGAAGCGTCCCCAGCCGCCTGCCGCAGCGATTTGCCGTCGAGCACACCTTGGGGCAGATCGGGAAAGACGCTCGTCAAGACGTGGATGTGATGCGCGTCCAGCAGTTTCTTCCGCTCCGGCAGCGGCATGGCGTCGGGCAAGCGCCAATTGCTGGCCAGCGCCGCCCCCAGACGAGTGATCTTGCCGGTCACCTCTTCGCCTTCACGCGCGCTTCCGTCCGGCGCGAGCACCGCCTGCAAAGCGGCAATCTTCGCGTCGAAGTCGGCCGTTTTGAGCGTGCTGAATTCCACGCGGGCCGAGCGGTCGGTCTGTTTGCCGAAGAGCTGCAGCTCGCCCAGGATGATCGGAATTTGGTCCGCGGTTACACCCTCGGTGTACTGCGGCACTTCGCGGTCGAGCAGCAGGAAGGCGGACTGCGGCGGCACTTCGTTCGCCTCGCGGAACTCCGCAGGGTCGAAGGGGACCGACTCCAGCAACTTGTTCGAGAGGAGCCGCTCTTGGAGTGATTGGAGATCGGTCGCTGCAAAGCTAGCGGTGATTTCCGGAATCAGGTCGTCGTCGGTAAGGTCGCTCATGAACTGCACGACCGCTTCGGCTTCCACGGCATCGTCGCGGGGGACGGATGCGAAGGACGCATACCGCCGCAAGGCCGCGCGGGCCTTGTCTTCCTGGCCGAGCCAGGCGCGGAGCGTGCCGATGTTCTTCCAGGCCGCCGGTTCGTAAGGCTCGCGCTCGGTCAGGACGTCGAGCTGCTCCACCGCCTTCAGCCAGCAGCCCATGCCGGCGGACTTCATGGCCTCCGTCATTTCCGCGATGCCCGCCGCGCTCAGCCGGCCGTTGGCGTCGGCGGAAGCTAACCCTTCCAGCCCGAGCGCCGGCAGCGGGATGTGGCCGCTGCCGTCGAGTTCAATCAGGGCTTGCACGGCCCGCTGGTCCTTGCCGCCGGTGACGGAAGTTTGAAACAGCAGATGCCCGCGAGCACCGAGCAGAATTCCCTGGGCCGCCAGCGACCGGCCCACAAAGCCAATGGCGTTGTAGACTTGCGGCTGGAGCTTGCCTTGCGACGCTTCGAGCGCCGACTGGAGCGTGTCGACGGCTTCCAGCGGATCCCCCTTCGCGCCTTCCAGCACGGCCAACATGCCGAGGCCGGCCGGGTTATTGGGCATGAGCTTCAGCAGCTCGTTGATGGAGTCGCGGGCCTGGTCGAGCTCCCGCAGCTCGATTTGCACTTGGGCCTTGAGGAGGTACAGGCAGCCGCGGTCGGGCTTTTGGGCCAGCGAGCGATTGATCTGGTCGAGCGCCGCCAGCCGCTGCTCGCCGGTGATGAGCTCCTCGATCTTGTTGTAGTCGTGGATGAGGTCGTTGCCGCAGCAGAACTTGACTTTCTTCTCGGTTCCGCAGGGACAGGGCTGATAAGGATCGAGAGGCATGACGAGGCCTTGAGTTGCAATAGGAAGCGGCCGCAGGCGCCCAAAAATAGCAGCCCAGCATCTTAACAGAGCGCGGAAAGATTGGGGAGCGGCTCTCAGAGCCGGCTTTCTCGGGCAGGCGGGAAGCCTACCCCACCTAAAACTTATGCCCCCGCTGCGGACCGGTCTTCGACAGCGTCAGAACCTCCACGCCGGACTCCGTCACCATGACGGTGTGCTCGAACTGAGCGGAGAGGCCGCCGTCCTGCGTCCGCACGGTCCAGCCGTCGCGCTTGGAGAGCAGCGTCTCCTTGGTGCCGGTGTTAAGCATCGGCTCGATCGTGAAGCAGATGCCCGGTTCGAGTTTCTGGCGGCGGGCTTCGGATGTTGGATAGTGCGGCACCGTCGGCGGCTGATGGTACTGCCGGCCGACGCCGTGGCCCACATATTCCTCCACGACGGTGAAGCCGCTCCGCTTGGCGATACGGACAATGGCCTCGCCGATTTCCGAGAGGCGGCTGCCGGGGCGGCAGGTATCGACGGCGGCCCAGAGAGCATCGTGGGCGGACTGGACCACTTTGCGGGCAAGGTCCGAGGGAGTCCCCACGATAAACGTCTCGGACGAATCCCCGTGCCAACCGTTGACGATGGTCGTCAGGTCCACGTTGATGATGTCGCCGTCCTTCAGGGCATACGGCCCTGGGACACCGTGGCAGATGACGTCGTTGACGCTGGTGCAGCAGCTCTTGGGAAAGGGGCTGCTCTGCTGGCCGCAGTAGCCGAGGGAAGCCGACTTGTGGCCGGCTTCCGCGGTGCGATTGACGATGAGCTGGTCGATCTCCGCAGTGGTCAGGCCGGGGCGCAGATTCTGGCGAACGAGGTCGAGCAGGCTCGCATTGAACCGGCAGGCATTCCGCATCGCCTGTCGCTCCCCTTCCACAAGGTTAAGCCGTTTCCGGTTGAAAAGCATGGTGGTCAAAGTCCCGCCGCGGCGGGGAATGGGTCTCAATTTCAAAGACCCACAATTTACCATCCGCGGGCCGCGCCGCCCACGGCATATCCAGGTTTTCCGCACGTTGCCGCAGGCGGGCCGCCTTGTGGCTACGACTTGAGTGCGGGGCGAAGGGTTCCTGGCCGCGGCGGCGGACTGGTCGGTGGCTCGGTCCCCACGACCGGTTCAAAGCCGGCGAGCCACAGCGTGTAACCGCCGAGGCCGAACAAGAACACGACAAAGGCCAAAAAGGTGCCCGCATAGGGGATGCTCACCGCCAAGGCCACGACCACCAGCCCCATCAAAAATGCTCCCAGTCGTGTCCCCAAGTTGTCCTGTTTCAGGAACAGGCGGCCCAGCGCCAAACCGACCACGGCTTGGGCCAGGAAAGCTGCGAAGAGAACAAAGACAAAGACCAGGATGCCAAAGCCCAGAATGCCGCCGAACACCACCGTGGGAATCAGGTCGGTCAGCGTGGACAGACCGGCTCCGATCGCGATCATCACCGTGGCGAAAATGAGCCCGGCAGCTATGATGAAAAACCCGATGAAACCCAGGATGCCGCCGCCAAAACTCGCCAGCGGCCGTGTGCGAACATTATCCGCCCAGGCCAGGCTGGACTTGGGCAACACTAGGAATACGACCAGGCCAATCAGTGCCGCGCACAGGAATTGACGGAGGCCGCTATAGACAAGTTGCAGCGTTTCCGACTGCGGAGGCGGCGGGTTGGGATCCTCGGGATCGGCCTGCGGAACCTCGTGGGAAACGCCTCCCAACAGCTTGGCCGCTTCGTCAATTTCGGCTTCTTGCTTGGATGTATAGGTGAGCTTGCCGGCGACTTCCGCCGTGCTGTCAAAAGTCAGACCTCCCGGCACCTGCGGCAACTTGATGCGAATGGGCTGGCCGCCGGAGAAAGCTTCAATCGGTGGTGTATCGCCGTCGCTTTCCGAATAGACTTCCGCATCGCCCCCAATTTTGCCGGCCACTTGTAAATTGGCAAGCGCGGCCAGCACGTCCTTATCAATCTGACCCGCCAGCAGCGCTTGATAACCGGCAAAAATGAAGTCACCCCCGATCGTGCTTTCCTTCTCCGCTTCCAGGCTCATCCCCGCCGCGATCACGTCGCCAACGACCTTGGCCTTGGGTCCGAGTTTAATCGCCTGGCCAGCAACTCGAACGTCGTCCCCTATCGACCCTGCCGCCTCTATCGTTTGAGCCGCCCCGATCACATCTCCGCGCACCTCGCCGTTGATGATGATGTCCTTGGCGAAGGCAATCAGATCCCCCTCCACAATGCCGTCAATCGTGATGGTCTCCCCAAACGCATATAGGTCGTCCTTGATGGTCTCCTCGGCCGCCACCTTCACGTCCTTCCCCGTTCGGTATTCCGCAGCCGACGCGGAAATCCCAGCGTCAGTAATGCCAAGAACAACAGATTCAACCGTTTGCCGGACTTTGCCATTTGAAGTGCTCCTGCCAATTTGTCTTGTGAGTGTTTCGTCAGAATATATCGCTTCTTGGGAGGCGGAACCCTCCCCATCGAGATTTTTCCGGGAATCGCCGCGTGCGGCCGTTGTAGTATAGTCAGGGAGCGCTTGGCCGCACTGGGATCCCTTGCTCATCCCCAAAACTTTCTCCATGACCCACTTCGATCCCTATCACCAATGGCTCGGCATCCCCCCCGCGGAGCAGCCGGCGACCCACTATCGCCTGCTGGGGATTGAGCCGTTTGAAGCGGATGCGGAGGTGATTGGTTCGGCGGCGGATCGGCAGATGGGGCACGTTCGCACTTTTCAGCTCGGGCCGCAGGGGGCCATCTCGCAGCGGCTGCTGTGCGAGCTCTCCACGGCCCGGCTCATCCTCCTGCATCCGCAGCGGAAGGCGGGGTACGACGCCGTGCTGCGGTCCGCCGTTCCCATGACGCGGCTGGAGGAGGAGCCGCGAGGCCCAGCACCTACAGCGAAAGCGACAAGAGCAAATCCCCAAACCGCGACGACGAGCGAGCTTGCGCCCGGAACGGTCATCAGCCAGTACCGCATCCTGGAGCCGGCCGGCGGGAGCGCTTTCGGCAAGGTCTACAAGGCTCAGCACGCGGAGACCGGGCGGTACTTCTTCGTGAAAGTTCTGCCGGCGGATTCGGCCAGGAACGAGGAAGTGCGAAAGCGTTTTGAGCGCGAATGCCAGATCCTGGTGAAGCTCGACCATCCCAACCTGATCGTCGGCCGCGAGTCGGGCGAACATGCCGGGCTGAAGTACCTGGTGATGGACTATGTGCTGGGGACCGACCTGGCGACGCTGGTCAAGCAGCAAGGCCCCCTCCCGATAGAGCAGGGGGTCGATTACGCGGTGCAGACCGCCCGCGGCCTGACGCAATTGCACATGCACGGCGTCTTCCACCGCAACATCAAGCCGCACGTCCTGCTAGTGGACCTGCAGGGGAACCTGCGGATCACGAACCTGCTCCTGGCCAAGATCGGCGAATCCTCGACGCTGGAAGGGGAAGCCCTGACCACGATGGGAGAGCAGATGGGGAGCCTCGACTATCTGCCCCCCGAGCAGGCCCTCGACGCAGGGCGACTGCACCATAAAACCACGTCGAATAAGGACTTATAGAAACCGTGTTTTCATGCTAGCTGAGTATTCATCAGAGTTCATTCAGCTAGCACGTCAACCGCATTTTTGGCTCGATTCGTAAGTGCTTGCGCCATCAACACTTTATGGTGCAATCGCCCTGGCCCTCGACGCCCGCCAGGCCGACGCCCGCAGCGACATCTGTTCCTGGGCCACCTCCTGCTGCCCCCGCCGCTGCACGATTACCGCCTCAAAAATGAGCCGATCCCGCGGAACCGGCGGCTTCAGATCCCGCACTTCCCCATTCAGACTTTGCAAATCGATTGTCATGGCCCACCTCCGGAGTGTCAGTAAAAACCGCCTCGGAAAGACTCGTTTGTACAGTATACACTAGTACCCATGCAAAACCAAGAGCCGGCGCGCGGAATTTTCCAGATTTTTTTGGGAGGGGGGGGTGGCGCAAATCTGAACGCAAAGTCGCCAAGGCGCGGAGACGCCAAGGGGAGACGCCAAGCAGGGAGACGAAGGCCGAGGATTGCAGAATCATGGCAGCAGAATGATGAAGCATCCGAGGTTCCAGGCACCTATCATTCTGCCGTCATCATTCTGCTGCCATAATTCTGCCTCTCCCTTTGTACCTCCGCGCCTTGGCGACTTGGCGTTAAGAAACCGGCCGAGAGGGTCGGGAGTCTTTGGCGACAGTGTATTCGAAGACCGCGAAAACTCCTCCTGACCCCACTACACCTTCACGTCCTCATTCCGCACTTTGCCGGTGAAGGAGAGCTCGACCGAGCCGATGCGGATGCCGGCCTGTTTGCCGGCGGGGAGTGCGAGGGGGCCTTCGCTGGTTTTCTCGACGACGATGGCGACGCCGAGGCCGAGGCCGAAGGAGAAGTTCGAGCCGGGGGTCGCATTCAGGAACTCTTTGGAGAGCTCGAAGCGGTCCATTTTCGGTGTGCCTTCGGGCGTGAACTGCGGGATGAAAGGGATGCTGATGTGTTCCTTCCGCGCGGTGGCCTTTTTGGATGCCTCGGTGTACTGGAACAAGAGGAGCTTGCAGGAAAAGTGCTTGAGGAAATTGGCGTCGTAGAAGTCCTCGTCGGGACCGAAACCGCAGGCGGTGATGGCGACTTTATAGGTTCCGGCGAAGGGGCTGCGGACTTCCTGGGCGAGAAGTGCGGTAGCGCCCTTGGGGATGTTGATGGGGAGAGCCCCTTCGAGGCCATATCCAAGTTGCAACTTGCCGGGGAGCTTGAGCACGGCGAGCGAACCGCTTGTGTCCGGCGTGGCGATGGGAGTGGCCTTCCAGCCCCGAGGACGGGCGGCACTTTCCGCGGGAGAGAGCTTGGCCACGCCAGTGAAGTCGCTATCGAGCAGCATCTGGTTTTCGTCGAAGGCGGGGACGCGGGTGATGTCTCCCGTGCAGATGCAGCGCTCGCTGGTGGCGGGCTCGATGCCCAGGAGCTTGTGCAGCGGAGTGCCGATGGTCAGTTTGTGCTCGCGCCCTTCGCGGTCGTGGAAGGTGCTGGTGGGGTTGATGCCGACGAGATGGAACAGCGTGGCGGTGAAATCCGGCGGCTCGACTTTGTCGGTGGCGGGATAAGCCCCCTGCTTGTCGCTGCTGCCGTAGACCTGGCCGCCGGAGATGCCGCCGCCGGCCAGGGCGCAGGAGAAGACCGGGCCCCAGTGGTCCCGCCCGCCGTTCGGGTTCACCTTGGGGGTGCGGCCAAACTCGCCGACGGCGACGACCAGCGTTGTTTCGAGCAGGCCCCGCTCGGCGAGGTCTTCCAGTAGTGCCGAGAAGCCGACGTCGAACTGCGGGCAGAGGACGTCCTCCACCCGTTCCGCGTTTTGGGCGTGCGTATCCCATAGCGGATTATCCACCGAGCTGTCTCCTGGCTCGCGGGGCCACTGGACGTGGACCAGGCGGACGCCCGCTTCGACCAGGCGGCGGGCGAGCAGCACGCATTGCCCCCAACGGTTGCGGCCGTAGCGGTCGCGGACCTTGTCCGGCTCTTTCTCGATGGCGAAGGCTTCGCGGGCTTTGCCAGAAGTGAGCAGATCAAACGCCTGCCGCTGAAAGCCGCCGTAGAGGTTGACAGCGGGGCCGCGCTCCTGCTCGGCGAAGTGCTTTTCCACCTGCTTGAGCAACTGCTCGCGGCGCTTGAGGCGGAGCGGCGGCAAGTCGGAGAGGCGAAGCCCTTCGACCTGATAGTCCGGGCGGGCGGGATCGCCGACGAAGCGGTCCACGTCCCACTCGCTTCCCATGATGCCGCCGGTCTGTCCGGCCGGCGTGACGCTGTCGTTCAGGCGGGCGATATCCGGTAGCCAGACGGTGGAGAGCGGCGGCAGCGTGTCACTCGGCTTGAACTTTTTGACCAGGCTCCCCCAGTACGGCCAGTCTGTCGGCTGAATTGTCCGCGAGTTCGGCCCCGTGTACTTGTAGCCGGTCCAGAGCCAGTAGCCGCTGGAATCGTGCGTGTTGTCGTTGGTCGAAAGCGAGCGGATGATCGCCAGCTTGTCCGCATGAGCAGCCGTTCGAGGCAGGAGCTCACAGAACTGAATCCCCGGCACGTTGGTGCTGATCGGTTTGAACGGCCCGCGGACTTCCAGCGGCGCGTCAGGCTTGGGATCGAAGGTCTCGTGCTGCGGCGGCCCACCGGCCAGCCAGAGGAAAATCACGCTCTTGGCCTTCCCAAACGACTTATCCGTCGGCAGAATCCCCGGCGCGGCGGTCGGACTTCCCCAGACATTCCCCGCCAACACCTGCGGAAGCGACAGCCCCAGCGCCGACAGTCCCCCCACGCGCAGCAACTCCCGCCGCGAGAAGCCGCTGCAAAGTCGAGCAGGAGAAGTGAGGAGGGAGAGCATAGGCGGGAATGTACTGGAGGCTCTCTATTACGGTAACGCGACTCTGCTACTGGGTCAACTTTGAAAGTAGCCCGCAGACTCCGTCTGCGGGCCTGCACACGGAGTGTGCAGGCTACGTAATCCCCGCCAGCTTCTTGAGCAGCGGCACGAGCATCGCTTCTGGGAACAGGCAAAAGGAATACTCGCGCGAGCCCAGGATGCGGGCGCGGTGCAGATCGGCGACGAGCTGTTCGCGGTCGCGGCGAAGGTGTTCGCGCAGCGGTTCGAGGAGGGAGGCCATTCGCTCGTTAGTTTGGCTGACTTGGTCGTGCCAGGTCTTCTTCTGCTTCTCGTGCCAGCGGTGGGCGACGAATTCCTGCTTCTGCTTGACAAGGGCGGCAAATTCGGCCTGATGATGGCCTGAATAGTCATCGAGAAAGGTTTCAGGATGATGGATGGAGTCGCGATACTGCCTGTCCAGCGTTGCCAGGTCTTCCGTAGTCACTTGCGGCCGGTCCAGCGGCAAGCGGACCGTGGCGGTGGCCGTCACATAAGCCGGCGGCTCGATGCCGAAGAAGCGGCGGATGATGGCGTCGGTCACTTCGTCGTACTTCGCCCCGCCAATGCCGTGGATGAAGAGGTCGGAGAGGACCAGCCGGGCATACATGGTGGTGATGAGGGCGCGGGGGCGGATGCGGATGTCCGGCAATTGGATTGCTTTTTCCCGGACCTGGTCCTTCGTCATGTGGAGTCCGGCTCGGTCGGTCACCGCCCAGGAAGCAGACAGTTTTCGCGCAAACAGCCGCCGCCGTTGTGGCCGAAGAGCATCCCAGATCCAGAAGGGCATTTCCAGCCAGTCGCCGTCTTGAGCGAGGTCAGGTACCGGGTGGGACTTGCCGCGTATGTGGTTGACCGCGCGATATTCCGCGAGGGCGGCGTTGTAAACCGAATGAAATTCGTTGGTCCGTGAAAGTAAATGGTCCAAAAACTCGAACCAGGCGGTGGAGCGGCAGACCGACCATACGCGGTTCTCTAGAATGTTCGACAGCCCAAGTTCGCTTTCCAACTCGCCGCGAGCACACGTTAGCACGGAGCCGAGGCCAAGTCCTGATGTGTCAATCTTTCGGGCATGCTTCCAAAGCCGCTCGACCAAGAGCGGCGCCGATGGCGTGTCGGACGTGCTCCGAAGTGGAGCATAGGCGGCCAATACGCGCGTAGCGAATGATTCAAGAGTCTGTTGGTCGAGAACCCGTCGTTCCTCCCACGGTATTTGCTCTCCGAAAGCATCAAAAGGAATCTCTTCGACGCAAGGTGAATGCAACGAGCCGCCGGGTACGCGAATGCTGGGGGCGCCCACCGTGTCATTGTCCACGGTGAGATGGAGCGCCTCTCCTTGCACTTCATCGGCTATTCGAGACGCGAGGAAGTTCTTGAACCAAACGCCCGGATGGTACAGCGTGGGTTGATGTCCTGTCGCAATGAAGGGCTTGGACAACGAATCGTCGTGTCCGTGCCAGAGCATCCAGTCCCAGCGTCCTTCCTGTCGAAGAAAGGAAAAGGAACTTCCCGAGAGCCGGTCCCAATCCTTCGCCAATTCCTGATTGCGGGCCACCAGCGCCGGAATCTCCGCCAGCGGCGGCTCGATGAGGGCCGTCTGGTCCTCGGCCGGCGCGCGGAGGCGGCGGTAACGAAGGGGTTCGTCAGCCGCCGCCATGATGGTGGTCTCCACGATTCGACACGGGTAATTTGTTGAATTCTACCATGCAAGTGTGCGACTGCTTGCCACTGCTTTAGGATGGGTTCTACACTTGAGCCATGCTGAGCTTGAAAACAACCTCCTCGCAGCGCTGGCTGGACCAGGCGGCGGCGAATGTGCCGGAGCTGCTGATTGACCATGCCCACTGCGAGAAAAAGGCGGCGGGGACGGCGATGAACCTGCTGTTTGCGTATGTGGAGAACGCGGACCTCTGCCGGGCGATGACGGAAATCGTGCAGGAAGAGCTGGCTCACTTCCATATGGTCCTCGATATCCTGGCCGCTCGCAGCATCCCCTTCCGCAAGCTCAGCCCCAGCAGTTACGGCCGCAAGCTCAATGACCTGGTGAGCAAACAAGAGCCCCGCCGGGCCATCGACCGGCTGCTGGTGGCCGGGTTGATTGAGGCCCGTTCCTGCGAACGATTCGGCTTGCTTCGTGACCAACTCCCAGACAAAGAGCTGGCGGACTTCTTCGGCGGCCTGTTTGAATCCGAAGCCCGCCACCATAGCACCTACGTCCGCCTGGCCAAATCTTTCGCCTCGGAAGACGAAATACGCGTGCGGCTGGAAGAACTTGCGGACGCGGAAGCAGCGATTATTGCGGAAGGGGACGTCGTTCCCAGGATGCACAGCTAAAGTCACACATCATGCCCGACATCGAATACCTCACCGAAGCCGTGGATAGCGATGCCGCCGCGCCGCAGGGAAAGCCGTGCGCGGCGTGCGGCAGCCCGGTGGAGCCGCTGGATAAGTTCTGCCCGGCTTGCGGCACGCCCAACCCGGCTTACGCCGCGCCACCGGTGGTGAGCGCTCAGGCCGCGGAGGAATCCAAGCAAAAGCACTTCCAGTGCCAGACCTGCGGGGCGGAAGTGGCGACGGACCCGAGTCAGCTTAGTTACACCTGTCCATTTTGCGACTCCAACTACGTCACCGAAGTCCCCGTCGCCCAGTCCGGCCGTCAACTGGCCGAGTTCATCATCGGCTTTGCGGTGACGCCGGAGCAGGCCCTGGAAAAGTTCCGCGTATGGCTGAAGGGTAACAACTGGTTCCGCCCCGGCGACCTGGCCGTGGCTTCCGTCGCCGACAAGCTGAAAGGGGTCTATCTGCCGTTCTGGTCGTTCTCGATGCTGGCTCAGAGCACCTACACCGCGAGCATCGGCGAGCACTGGTGGCGAACCGAGACCTACACCACGACCGACTCGAAAGGAAACGTCACCACGCACACGCGGCAGGTGCAGGAGACGGAATGGTGGCCCCTCTCCGGCCGCCACCACAAATACTACAGCGGCTACCTGGTCTCCGGCAGCAAAGGGCTCACGCAGGCGGACGCGGAACGCATCAAGCCATTTAACCTGCCGGCCCTCAAACGGTACGAAGCCTACTTCCTGGCAGGATGGCTCTCGGAACAATACTCCGTCGAACGCGAGGAGGCGCTCCAGCGCTGCCAACAGGTTTTCAATCAATGGGAGACCGGCAATATCGGCTCGCACCTGCCCGGGGACACCCACCGTGGCATCGTGGCGAACACCACTTTCAGCGACATCAACAGCGACCTCTGCCTGCTGCCGGTGTATGTCCTCTCCTACAAATACAATGGCAAGCTTTATCGCTTCTTGCTCAACGGACAGACTGGCAAATCGGCGGGCGACAAGCCTCTCTCATGGCAGCGAATCACCATCGCCATCGTTGGCGGATTGTTAGTTGTGCTCTTAATTGTGTTACTCATCATGGCGTTGTCAGCAGTCTTCGGGAATTAGCGCCTCATGGCAACCACCCTTCAAAAATGCACCGTCTGCGGCGGGCTCCTCGATGAAGAGGATCTGTTCTGCGCGAACTGCGGAACCGAAGCCCCGCATTCGGAAGGACAGCAGGAGAAGACGCATACCCAACTGGCCACGCACAATTTTGCTTGCGAAGGGTGCGGAGCCTCGATGAGTTATGATGCCTCGGCTCAAACGCTCCGCTGCCCGTTCTGCGGGTCGGAGAAGCTGCACGAGGAGAAGGACGCGAAGGTGCTTGCGCCGGAGCGGGTCGTCAAGTTCGAGATCTCACACAGCCAGGCGCTTGATTCGCTCCGCAAGTGGCTTCCCAGCAGTTTCTGGCGGCCGAGCGATTTGGCGGAGCAGGCGGTGGTGACGGGCCTGACGGATGTTTATGTGCCGTACTGGGTGTTCAGCGGCCAGACCTTCACCTATTGGACCGCCGACACCAGCCAGACGCCGCCCGGCGCGCGGGCCAGTTGGTATCCCGTGTCCGGCGAGCATCGCGGCACCTACAGCGGCGTGCTCATCGGGGCCAGCGGCGTGCTGACGCCGAGCGAGACGCTGTCTCTCTGTCCGTTCGAGCTTTCCACGGGAGTGCCGCCCGAGCAAGTGGACCTGAACAATGTCGTCTACGAGCAGTTCCGCGTGCAGCGAAAATACGCCCGTCCCCTCGCCCAGCAGGGGCTGGAATCGCTCGAGGCCCAGGCCTGCCAGCAGTACGTCCCCGGCAACTGCCGCAACATGAAGGTGAATCTGCGGGTGGAAAACCTTGCCGCCGAACCGGTGCTGCTGCCGGTCTACATCATGGCGTATCAATACCGGCAAAAGGTCTATCGCTTTCTCGTCAACGGCCAGACCGGACGCCACAGCGGCACCTCGCCGACTAGCTACAAGAAGATTGCCGCGGTTATCGGTCTCGTGATTCTGGGGGTGCTGTGCCTCCTGCTGTGCTTGGGAGTGATTGGGGCAGTCGCGGGGAAATGAGCAGTGGCTGCCACGGATAGGATGCCGGTGCCTGGGGTCAAGGGGGCGATGAATGCCCATGTCGCTCCCCCGCTTGACGCTCCGGCGAGGGCGGCGATATTCGATTCTTTGGTTGAGCCGGCCGCAGGCGATAAATAGTAGATTCGCATGCACAAGTCTCGGCCACATCCTGAGTACTGCATCCGCATAGGAGCCGCACATGCGTCGCGCGAAGATTACGATCGTGGGGGCGGGCAACGTGGGGGCGACTTGCGCCCACTGGTGTGCCGCCGCCGAGCTGGGGGATATCGTCCTTTTGGACGTTCCCCAGACCGAGAAAATGCCGATGGGCAAAGCCCTCGATCTGATGCAGTCTTCGCCGATTGTCGGCTTTGACGCGAATATCACTGGGGCCACCGATTACGGCCCCTCCGCGGGAAGCGACGTGGTGGTCATCACCGCCGGCATCGCCCGCAAACCCGGCATGAGCCGCGACGATCTTCTCGCCACCAACGCCAAGATTGTGACCGCGGTCAGCGAGCAGGTGAAAGCGACCAGCCCGGGCGCCGTCGTCATCGTGGTCAGCAATCCGCTGGATGCGATGGTGCAGCGGGCGTTTCAGGTGACCGGTTTTGCGCCGCAAAAGGTGATTGGCCAGGCCGGCGTGCTGGATACGGCCCGCTATCGCACGTTCCTGGCGATGGAGCTGGGCGTGAGCGTGGAGGATGTCTCGGCTCTGCTGATGGGCGGGCACGGCGACACGATGGTCCCCATGCCGAGCTGCACCAGCGTCGGCGGTATTCCCATCCGGCGGCTGATGTCCGAAGAGAAGCTGAATGCGATTGTGGACCGGGCCCGCAACGGCGGCGCGGAGATTGTCTCGCTGCTCAAGACCGGCAGCGCGTACTATGCCCCGGCCGCGGCCACCGCTCAGATGGTGGAAGCGATTGTGCGGGACAAGAAGCGGCTGATTCCTTGTGCGGCGTATTGCGACAAGGAATACGGCGTCGGCGGGTATTATGTCGGCGTGCCGGTTATCTTGGGTGCGAAGGGAGTCGAGAAGGTCATCGAGCTGCAACTCGACCCGCAGGAAAAGGCGGCGTTTGAGAGTAGCGTGGTCGCGGTCAAATCGCTCGTGAAGACGATGGGCGAACTGATGGCGAAAGCTGCGTAATAGTTGCCGTTGACAGGCTCCCATCCTCTGGCCTAAAACTCCGCACGCTGTCCCCATTCCAGTCCCAGGAAGTGATAGCACGGTCCTTGCAGGGGAAAATCGTCCGCCACAAGCCAAAAGGGGTCGGGAGGAGTTTTCGCGGGCGGTGCCATTCGGCCGTCAGTGACTACTTTCCGCGAAAACCCCTCCCGACCCCGTTCCCCCCTCACCCGCCGCAAAAAAATGAATCGACTTTTCGCCCCGCCGAAGAAGTCCTCCGTCAGTCGTGCTCGCGTGGATCAGGGGGTGAAAACCGCTCCTCGCGAACACTCCGCCTACAGCTTGCTGGCCCCGCTGCACTATGAGGCGAATTACGCCTATCCCGTGATGCTCTGGCTGCACAGCGACGGCGGGGATGAGAGGCAGTTCTTGCGAGTGATGCCGCATGTGAGCATGAGAAACTATGTCGGCATTGGAGTGCGGGCGAGCCTTCCTTGCGAGGGCCGACGCGGCTACGAGTGGCAGCAGTCGCCGCCCTGCATCATGGCCGCCGAAGGCCGCGTGCAAGAAGCGATTGCCGCTGCCCAGGCAAAATTCAACGTCAATTCCGACCGTATTTTTCTGGCCGGGCACGAAGCCGGCGGAACGATGGCTTTTCGTCTGGCTCTCCGCAGCCCACAAAAATATGCCGGTGCCCTCTCCGTCGGCGGCCGCTTTCCACTCGGCCAGATGCCGCTGATAAATCTGCACAGCCTCCGCGATCTGCCGCTGTTCCTCGCCTATTGCCGCGACAGCGAAATCTATACGGTGGGCGATCTCTGCGACGAGCTTCCCCTCTTTCATGCCGCGGCCCTCAAGGTCGCCATTCGCCAGTATCCTTGCGGCGACGAGTTGACCACGCAAATGCTCGCCGACATGGACTCTTGGATGATGGAGCACGTGACCGGCGTCCCCAGCCACAGCGAAGAATCCGCCACGGTCAGTCGCGGGCAGTGGAATTAGTTGGTGGGGCAGGCTTCCAGCCTGCCCAGATCGTAGCCGGCACACTCCGTGGGCCGGCGCGCGTCTTTCGGAAATGCAGCGCTCACGGAGTGAGCGGACTACTTAATCTCTTGACGCCGGACGCGCCATTCAGGTACAAGTCCCCGGTTTGCTTTCGGCCGACAGGGGCTGCGCATGCGCCAGGACGGCGCGGCGAAGAGGAAGCACGAACCAAGGACGGTTACGCGTGGCAAAGGCGTCAGCCAGCTCGACTCCCGCTCCGGCAAATCCGACGGCCGGCAAACCGTCGCTGCTGGGGCGAGTGCTTGCGCCGCTGATGGTTTTGCGCCAGCAGCCGTTGCGAGCCGCACTCGTGGGAGTGCCGGTCGCCATTATCGGCGGACTTATGCTGTGGTATTCAGTTTTTTCCGGCAAGAGTGCCGAAAAAGCGACGCTGGAGCGGGCGCTCGAGAAGCTCCAGGCCCATGACTATGCGGACGCCCGCCGCCTCGCCGCGGAGGTGCGAATCGGAAAAGACGAGAGCTTCGCCAATGTCGGCGGAGCGTTTTTTGTCCTCGGCAGCGTGATGGCGCAAGATGCCAAGAAGCATGAAAACGCACAGGAACGGCAGACGCTGCATCTCATTGCGTCGCGGTATCTGGAAGAAGCCCGCATCCGGGGCATTCCGCCGGAGCATGAAAAGGAGGGGCTCCTGCTGCTCGGCCGGTCGCTGTATCACGGTGGTCGCTTTCCCGCAAGCATCCCGGTTCTCAAGGAAGCCCTAGCGCAGAATCCCACCGCGAAGGGCGAGATCCTGTATCTCCTCGCCGACGGCTACCTGCATCTCAGTCCGCCGAACCTGGAGCAAGCTTCCGCCCAGTCCCGCCGGCTGTTGGCGGAGAAGCATCTGCCGCAGGCCGAGCGAGATAACGGGCTGCTCCTGCAAGGGAAGATCGCCCTGGCCCAGAAGAAATTCGCGGAGGGACGCAGGTCGCTCGAAAAGATCGGTCCGAAATCGAGTGTGTACACAGCCGGCGTGCTCCTTTCCGTCCGGCTGTTGTGCGAGCAATTGCAAGCCGCCCAAGCCCAGCCTGCCGCCCAGGACCAAGCCGCGCTAGAAAAGAGCCTGCAGGTTCTCACCGACCTTGGCCGTCAGAGCGGCGTCACTTCGGAGGCACAAGCGCAAGCCGAGTTCCTCGCCGCGGTCTGCCTGGAACTGCTGGGCAAAACGCCGGAGGCAAACACCGTATATGCTCGCATTCGCAAGACCCGCTTCGGCTCACCGGAAGCCGTTGCCACCGCCTTCCATGAGGCGGAGGGGCTGCTGCGCAGCGGCCAGGTCGAGGAAGCGGTTTCGCTCTTCAAACAGGGGCTCACCGAATCCGGCGCCTCGGAAACCTACCACAACGATTGGCTTCCGCGGCAAGACCTGGAGCTCCGCCTGCAACAAGCACTCGGTTCACTGCTGACCACGAACCACTTCGCCGCCGCGGAATCGTTGGCCGCTTCCCTCACTCCACTCTTCCCCGAGGAGCGGTCCTGCTTCTGGCGAGCCAAGGCGGAGCATGAATGGGGAACGCACCTGCTGGCCGGCGGGAGCAATGGCCATGCGCTGGTCAGCGCCTATTCCGACGCCGGGGTAACGCAACATCACCCGCCCCCGAGCGCCGAGCATCAGGCCCGCGACCACTATCGCAAAGCGGGAGCCCATTTCGAACGGCTCGCGGAGCTGCGTATCGCCACGCGCTTTTACCTGGACGACCTGATGGACAGCGCGCGGGACTTTCTGGCTGGTCAGTCTTATACGCGGGCGATCCTCGTGTTCCGCAGGTTCCTGAATGAAGACCCGCTCAGCGGCCAGGAGGAGGCGCGGGTCGGTTTGGGGGAGGCGTTGCTTGCCGCCGGCCAGACGGACGAGGGACTGACGGTCCTGGCGGAGGCCATCGCGGCTGCTCCGCGCCATCCGGCTACTTACCGGGCCCGCTATCTGGCCAGCCTGGGGTATGAAGAGGCGGGTAAAGTTGCCCAGGCCCGTCAGCAACTCAGCGACAATCTTTACAACTTCTCGCTCACGCCCAGCAGCAACGACTGGCGCGATTCCATTTTCCTGCTCGGACGGCTGGTCTACCACGAAGCCTTGGCCCACGAAGCCAGGTGCCGCGACCTGGGAGTGGACCTGCCAAATCCTGAGCTGCGAAAGCCCGGGCTGAAAGAACTGGAGGCCGCGGAAGGGCTTTTTCAGGAAGCGGCCGGCATCCTGGAAGAAGCCATCGAGCGTTATCCGTCCGCTCCGCAAGCCTTGGAGGCTCGTTACTTCCTCGCGGACGCGCATCGTCAGGCCGCTCGCGGACCGCGAAAGCGGTTGGACACCGCGGCCATTGAAACAACTCGCGGCACGCTCACCCGCCAGATGCAGGCGGATCTATCCGCCGCTCTGAAAGAGTTTACTCTGCTGATCGAGAAACTGAGCCTGGACCATGAGGGCGCTGCGGGAAATGAAGTCGAGCGGGCCATTCTGCGCAATAGTTACTTTGCGCGGGCCGATGTCCTGTTCGACCAGGGAAGGCTCGACGACGCCCTGGCCGCTTATTCCGCCGCCACCAGCCGCTATCAGCACGAGCCCGAGGCGCTGGAGGCGTACGTGCAAATCGCGGCCTGCTTTCGCCGCCTGGGCCGGATGGACGAAGCCCGCGGCACGCTGGAGCAGGCCCGCATGGTGTTGGCCCGCATGAAACCCACGGCGAACTTCACCCACACAACTCCCTACACCCGCGACGAATGGACGCGGCTGTTGACCTGGCTCGGCGCCTTATAAATGCACCTCACCATGGAATCCGAACGCCTCGCCCAACTCGCTCTTTGCAAGCTGCAAATCCTGCAGCTCTTGCGGCGGCTGGCTGCGCAGCAACTGGAAGTCATCACGGGGGGAGACATGAGCAATCTCCTCAAGCTCCTTGCGGCCAAGCAGTCGGTGATGGACCAGTTAACCAAGGTCGAGCAACAGCTCGACCCGTTTCGTGGGCAAGACCCGGAGACGCGCGATTGGCCTTCCACCGCCGAGCGGGAGTCGTGTCAGCGAAACGTGGAAGCGTGCAACGAGCTGCTGAGCGAAATCATGCGGCTGGAAAAGCAAGGCGAGGCGGAGATGGTTCGTCGCCGCAACGATGCGTCCGTGCGCCTGGATGGGATGCACGGAGCGCGCGAGGCCCGCCATGCCTATGTCGCCGCGGCCGCCGCCACGGGCCTGGATTTGAGCACGGAGGGTTAAATGACTGCGATGGAAAACCGAATCGCCGACGCGGACATGCAGACAATTCTGTCCGCGTGGAATGACGCCACCGAACGGCTCCGCCAGACGCACGAGACCCTCAGGGACGAAGTCCGCCGACTGACCGACGAGCTGGAAATCAAGAACCGGGAACTGGCTCGCAAGAATCGGCTGGCCGACCTGGGGCAGATGGCCTCGCACGTGGCCCACGAGGTCCGCAACAGTCTCGTGCCGATGAAGCTCTACCTCAGCCTGCTCGACCGGCGACTGTCGGACGACGCGGGCAGCCAGGACATCTTCGAGAAAATCAGCGCCGGCTTTGTGGCCTTGGAAGCGACGGTCAGCGACCTGCTGAACTTCTCCGCCGAACGCGACCCGCAGCGGCGGCCGGTGGACGTGGAGTTGCTTCTGAACGAAGTCTTTGAAACCTTCGCCCCGCAACTGGACGCGCAGGGCATCGTCACGCACATCGATGTCGACCCGGAAGCTTTGATAATCGCTGATCCGGACATGCTGCGGCGGGCCATTGTCAACCTGGTGCTCAACGCCTTGGACGTGATGCCCGGCGGCGGCGAGCTGGTGATGACCGCCTGCCAGACCCGCCGCGGATTGGAAATTGAGGTCGCCGATAGCGGGCCGGGAATTGTCTCCGGGGCGCTGCCGCGGCTGTTTGAGCCGTTCTTCACGACCAAGGGGGCCGGCACCGGACTGGGGCTGGCGATTGTCGAACGCATTGCCGCGGCTCACGGAGGCATTGTCTATGCCGCCAATTGCCCCGAAGGAGGCGCCGCGTTCACGCTGTGTCTGCCGAGCACCCACACCGCCTCGCACCTGAGGGCTGCCCCATGAATCACACAAAACGAACTTCCTTGACCGGACACGTCCTGGTGGTCGACGACAACACGCGAGCCCGCCAGTCGATGGCCGACGTGCTGCGAGCGGCCGGGCACGAAGTGCAGGCTTGCGCCAGCGCGATGGAGGCTTTGAAGCAGCTTGAAAAGCACAGCTTTGATGTGATTATCACGGACCTGCAGATGCCGGGAATGAACGGGCTGGAATTCATCCGGGCGATTGAAGAGCGGAAGGTGGATTCGCAGGTGGTGATGGTGACGGCGTTTGCCTCGGTCAGCTCCGCGGTGGAGGCGATGCGGCATGGGGCTTTTGATTACATCGAAAAGCCGTTCGACGTGGAGCAACTGGAACAGCTCGTCGAGCGGGCGCTGCGGCAGGCGGAGCAGGAAGGGAAGCGGTCCAGCGTTCCCGCCGTGAGCATCGGCTGGCAAGGAATGATGATTGGCGAGAGCCGCGGGATGCGGACGCTGCGGGAACGCATCGCCCAGGCCGCGCCGACCGACGAAACGGTTTTGATTATCGGCGAGAGCGGCACCGGGAAGGAGCTTGTCGCCCGCTGCCTCCATGCCGCCAGCCGCCGGAGCGGGCGGGCGCTCGTTAGCCTCAACTGCCCGGCACTTTCGCCGCAACTCATGGAGAGTGAGCTGTTCGGGCATGAAAAGGGAGCGTTCACCAGCGCGGACGCTCCTCGCGTCGGCCGGTTCGAGCTGGCTGAAGGGGGCACCATCCTGCTGGACGAAATCACCGAGATCGCTCAGCCGTTGCAAGCGAAATTGCTGCGAGTTTTGCAGGAGCGGACCTATGAGCGGGTCGGCTCCAGCGAATCGAAGCGGACCGACGTGCGGGTGGTGGCGACGACGAACCGGGACATTCGCAAGGAAGTGGCTGAAGGTCGGTTCCGACAGGACTTGTACTATCGTCTGGCGGTGGTGCCGGTAACGGTGCCGCCGCTACGGGAGCGGAAGGAAGACGTGCCGCTGCTCATCCAGCATTTTCTCGGTGTGTCCGCCGCCCGGATGCAGAAGAGTCCCTGCGAGCTGGAGTCGACCGCGCTGGAACTGCTTTGCGAATACAACTGGCCCGGAAACGTCCGCGAGCTGGAAAACCTGGTCACAAGGGCTAGCGTCCTTTCCGCTGGGCGACCGGTTCAAGCGGAAGACCTGCGGCACTGGTTGATTGACCCCGAAGGTTCCCTGTCGCAACTCACGGACTCGTCGCCCGCTCCATCGCTCACGGCCGGCATGAAGCTGGAAGACATGGAGCGGCGGCTGATCGAAGCAACCTTGGAGCGCTATGAAGGGCATCGGGCCAAAGCGGCCCAGGCGCTGGGCATCGGCATCCGCACTCTTTCCAACAAACTGCGGCAATACGGCTATGCACCGCGGACGAGGGCGTTTGCGAAGGCAGCGTGAGGGGAGTGCAAAGTGTAGAGTGCAAAGTGCAGAGTGAAAAATGAAGAATCAATCGGCAGAAGGTGCCGAATGCGACCGGCAAGTTGTGCCGCTGAGGTGGTAGAAATCAGCGCGAGCTAGAAAGAACAAGAAACGGCCTGAAACCCCCATTTTCCGCAGCAGACGCGTCTTATATCGAACCGCCCAAATACTTCAATCCACCGCAATTGCCTATGGCACGATGATTGCTGAAGTGTTCGCTATCCATTACTCCACTTTGCGCTTTACACTCTCCACTTTGCACTCCTCATTGCACTCCCCAACTGATGTTGCCTAACCTCTTCACTTCCACGAACATCCCCGCCTTGGGCGAAGTGCTGAACTTCGCCCAGGCGCGGCATGGCGTGCTGGTGGGGAATCTGGCGAACATCAACACGCCCGGATATCACGTGCGCGATTTGTCCGTGGAGACGTTTCAGCAGAAGCTCAAGGAGGCGATGAGCCAGTCGCGGTCCCCAAGCAAGCCTATTTCGCCTGGCATATCACAGTCGGAGCCAGGAGACCCGATGCGGCAGGTGCGGGAGACTTTGACCAACGTGCTGTATCACGACGACACGAATATCGACCTGGAAAAGCAGACCGCGGAGATTACGAAAAACCAATTCCTGCACAACTTTGCCCTGACCGTGATGACGGACCAGATGACGCTGTTGCAAACAGCCATCAGCGAGCGAGTATAAGCACCGTAGGGTAAGTTGCCAGATTGCCCGCCATACGAAAAATACGGGACGCGGAGCGTCCAAGACGTGCGTTCCCACGCAGAGCGTGGGAACGAGGAATAGGAAGGAACCTAAGCCATGATGACTGCCCTTGATATCAGCACCAGTGCTCTCGTTGCCCAGCGGGTGCGGATGGACACGGTTTCCAGCAATCTGGCGAATATGTCGTCGCTGACCCGTAACGCGAACGGCGAGATGGAGCCGTACCAGGCGAAGTATCCGATTTTTCAGACGGATGAGACCATTGCCACTTCGCAGGGAGCCACGGGAGTGAAAGTCGCCTCGATTGAGACCGAGAAGGTCGAGCCGCTCTATCGGTGGCAGCCGGACCATCCGTATGCGATCAAGGAAGGGCCGAAAAAGGGATACGTGGCGTACCCCAAGGTGAACATGATGGCGGAGATGGTGGATGCGCTGGTTGCCTCACGGGCCTACGAGGCGAACATCGGCGCGATGGAGATTACCAAGAACATGGCCATGCAGTCGTTGAGAATCTTGGCGTAGGAGTAGAAGCCCATGACCCCCATCACCAGCCTGCAAACACCGTTGCCGATTACGCCGCCGAGCGTGCCGCTCAACCTCGCTCAGCCGACAACTGGCCAGCAGCCGTTCAAGAGTTTTTTGATGGAGTCGCTGGGCCAGGTGAACTCCATGCAGCAGGATGCGGACAAAGCCGTGCAGCAGCTCATCACCGGCGGGGACGTCAATCCGGCGGAGGTGCTGACGACCGTGCAGAAGGCCGACATGTCGTTCCGGATGATGTTGCAGATTCGCAACAAGCTGGTGGCGGCCTTTCAGGAAGTGAACAACATACGGATTTAGCGCAAGAAAGGGGTCGGGAGGGGTTTTCGCGGCGAAAACCCCTCCCCACCCCGTTAGCGAGCAGACGGGATTCCACGGATGGACTTCATCAACAAAGCCTGGACGCAGATTGCCGACGTCTTCAAGGGCCTCACGCCGGGAACCCGCATTGCCGTGGGGCTGCTCGCGGCGGGTATTGTCGTCGGCCTGTTCTACCTCTTCCAATACCAGGCGGCCGGCAGCAATGAGTTTCTGCTCGGCGGGCGGCCGTTCGTGGGCGAAGAGCTGACCAAGGCGGAGGCGGCTTTCGCCAAGGCGGGGCTGTCTAAGTCGGAAGTCGTGGAAGGGGGCCGCATCCGCATCCCACAGGGCAAGAAGGATCTGTACCTAGCGGCACTGGGGGAAAGCAACGCTTTGCCCGCCGATTTCTACAAGTATCTCGACGAAGCCGCGGCGAGCGACAACCCGTTCTCGTCCAGCAAGTCCCTCGATTTCAAACGCTCCAACGCCAAGCAGAAAGAGCTGGCCCTGATTATCAGCCGCATGAAGGGCATTGCGTCCGCGACGGTACAGTACGACGAGGCGGTGAAGGGAGGGCCGCGGGGAGAGAAATCCAGAACCGCGATGGTGGCCTTCAAGCCACTGGCGGGGGAGCTCGATGCGAACCAGGTGAAGTCCATTCGCACCATTGTGGCGAGCGCTTACGCGGGGCTCGACAAGAACAGCATCAGCATCACCGATACGGAGAGCGGGCATACGTATGGCGGAGTGGGAGCGGATGGGAAGACGGTCGATGGAGACAGTCCTTATGCCTCTTCCAAGGCCGGATACGAACAGGAATACAAGCAGAAGATTAGCGACCAACTGCGGTGGATCCAGCATGCCATTGTCAACGTGAACGTGGAGCTTAGCCCGGAACTGGAAACGACGACGCAGGAGGTCAGGCTCGACACCAAGCCGGTGGCGATGGAGAGTTCGGAATCGACCAAGGAAACTGTTTCCAAGGGTGGCGGCCCAAGCGGCCGGCCGGGAGCCGATCCCAATGGAGTGAACGGGAACACGAGCGTCGCGCTGACCCAGGATGCATCCGGAGCCGAATCGACTCAAAACGAGACCAGATCGGAACAGAAAAACCAGGCGGGTCATACGTGGACAAGCACTAGCAGGCCCGGTCTCATTCCCATCAAAGTCACTGCCGCCATTCATATTCCGGCCAGTCACTTCATCAACGTCTGGAAAAAGCGCAACCCCGTCGTCGCCGGTCAGCCGGCAAAGGAACCGGACGCGGCCCAGATCGATCAGCTCAAACAGAGCGAGCTCAAGGTGGTGGAGGAGGCGGTTCGCAATCTGATTCCCGCGGTGCAACAAGGAACCAATCAGTATCCGCATATCACGGTCGCCTCTTACGAAGACATGCCAGCGGCTCCGATTGTGCCCCCCACGTTCATGGCGACGGCGATGGATTACCTCGGCGAAAGCTGGCGGAGCATCGGGATGATTGCGGTGGGCCTAGTTTCGCTGGTGATGCTGCGGGGAATGATTCGCGGCGCTGCTCCCGCGCCCGCCTCGGCGGCGGAGACGGTGGAAACGCCGCGGATCGCGGCCGTGGAAGAGGAAGAGGAAGAACCGCCGGTGGAGAGCGTGTTGCGAAAGAAGTTTGCTGCCGGCGGCCCCAACCTGAAACAAGAGCTGCAACTGCTGGTGAAAGAAGACCCGGATGCAGCGGCGGCGATCCTGCGTAACTGGATTGGAGATGCGGCATGACAAACAGCGCGATTCGCAAAGCGGCGATCTTGATTTCCACGCTCGATAACGCGAGCGGGGACGCCCTGCTGGAGCAAATGGGCCCGGAGGTAGCCGAACGGGTCCGCAATGCGCTCATGGAGCTGGAGGAAATCCCCGAGGGGGAACAGCAGCGGGTGATCGCGGATTTCATGCGTCGCAGCCAGGGCGGCGGAGAAGGTGGCGTGGAGTTTGACCCCGCGCTGGCCCGGCGGCTGGAGGAGGAATCTCCACAAGGTGGCAGTCATCTCCGGCTGCATGAGCCTGCGGGGAATGCTGAAGCCAAGGAACCGCCCTTTCAGTTTTTGAGAGATGCGGAGCCTTCGCTGCTGGCGGCGTATTTGGAGAAGGAGCATCCGCAGACCGCAGCCGTGGTGATTTCGCACCTGGCCCCGGAACAAGCGGCTCAAGTCCTCGAGCAAATGCCGCCCGATATCAGCACGGAGGCGCTGCGGCGAATGGCGTGGCTGGATGAGTTGTCCCCGGTGGTAGTACGGGACGTGGAGCGCGAGCTCAAAACCGCATTGCTGCCAAAGATGCGACGTCCGGCGACGCGCCAGGCCGGCCTTGCCAGCGTACAAGCTGTTCTTTCCGCGGTTGAAGGCTCCCTCCGCAGCGAACTTCTAGGCCGGCTGGCCGAACAGGATCAGCAACTGGTGCGGCAGCTCGGATACGGCGGGCGGCCGGAAGCGACCCCGTTCCAGTATCGGCTAGAGCCGCCGCCGCTGTTGGAATCGCAAATATCCACGCCCACGCAGAGCCGTGGGCGTGCCGCCCAGGAATTTGAAGCAGCGGCCGAAGAGTTTGAAGAATTGTTCTCCCTCGACGACCGCGACCTGCGCCGGGTCTTTGCCGCGGCGTCGATACCGGTGCTGGTGTTAGCGTTGACGGGGGTGGACGAGAAATTCACGCTTCGCATCCTGGGCCAACTGCCGGCGCGGGAAGCGGATGTACTGAAACAAAAATTGACGCATCCCGGCCCGCTGCGTTTACGGGATATCGAAGAGGCCCAGCAGGAAATCGTCCAACTGGCCCACATGCTGGCCGGCAGGCGAGAAATCAGCCTGCAGTCACGTACCTTTGCTGCCGCGGTCTAGGAACCAAGACAACCCGCTGAAGCGTCGCTTCAACAACATCGCTGCGAACATGGCAGGAATCATCAAAGCCGGCAGTCCACGAACGACCTCGCATCAGGCGGGAGGCTTGGCGTTCAACTTTGCCGACATGGGGAGCACGTACCTGTCCAAGGTGCAAGGAGAGGCGAACAAGATTGTCGCGGAGGCTCGGGCAGAGGCCGCGAAAATCCGTAAAGAGGCCGCCGAAGAGGGGCGACGGGCCGCGATGCAAGCCGTGGAAGCGACGCTCCGGGGCAAAGTGGAGCAGCAATTGCAAACCATTGTGCCGGCGCTCCAGCAGGCAGTGCAATCCGTCCTTGACGCTCGGCAGGTCTGGCAGCGGCACTGGGAGCAGCACGCCCTGAAGCTCGCCACCGCCATCGCCAGTCGCATTGTCCGCCGCGAGGTGCAGCGGGTGCCGCTGATCACCGTGGAATTGGTGCGAGAGGCTCTGCAGCTTGCAGCGGGCAATGAGCGGATCACGCTGCGACTCCATCCCACCGACCATGCGACGCTGCAGGACCACATCACCAAGCTGACGGCGGAAATGAACTCGCTGACCCAGACGCGGGTCATCGCCGATCCCGCCATTACCGCCGGCGGCTGCCGGGTGGATACGGAGTTTGGCTCGATCGACCAACAGCTTGAAGCACAGCTCGCCCGAATCACGGAGGAGCTGCTCGCGTAGTTTTTCCCATGTACGATCCGGCTTCCCAACTCGCGACCATCATGCCGACCGGCCTGACCGGCAGCATCGTCCGCACCCAAGGGCTGACCGCCGCGGTGGCGGGCTTTCCCGCGCCGGTCGGAGCCCTCGTCGAGATTGAGCGGCAAGCGGGCCGGCCTGTCGAAGCGGAGGTCATCGGCTTTCGTGATGCGACGACGCTGGTATATCCGCTCGGCGAGATGACCGGCGTGCGGCATGGCAACCGCGTGCGTCTGATACGGACTTCGCGCACACTCCGTGTCGGCACGGAACTGCTGGGCCGCGTCATCGACGCCCGCGGCAAAACCATCGACGGTAAACCGGAGCCGTTACTCACCGAGCGGGTCCCACTCACCCGCAAGCCGCCGGCGGCAATTGACCGGCCGCGGATTGACCGGGCTCTTTCGACTGGCGTGCGGGCCATCGATAGCGTGCTGACCTGCGGCGTCGGCCAGCGGCTGGGGATCTTCTCGGGCGCGGGCGTGGGAAAGAGCGTGACACTGGGAATGATGACGCGCTATACGTCCGCCGATGTGATCGTGATCGGCCTGATCGGCGAGCGCGGCCGCGAAGTGAACGAGTTTATCGAAAGGGATTTGGGACCACAGGGTCTGGCCCGCAGCGTGGTGATCGTCGCCACCAGCGATGAGCCGGCACTGGTGCGCGTGCAGGCAGCGCAGACGGCGACGGCGGTGGCGGAGTACTTCCGCGACGCCGGCAAGAATGTGCTGCTGATCATGGATTCGCTTACGCGGTTCGCGCTGGCCCAGCGGGAAATCGGCCTGGCTGCCGGTGAGCCGCCGACGACCCGCGGCTATCCCCCCAGCGTCTTCGCCATGCTGCCGAGGCTCGTCGAACGGGCGGGGCGGAGTTCACGCGGCAGCATCACCGCGCTGTACTCGGTACTGGTCGAAGGGGACGACACGACCGAGCCGGTCGCCGATACGGTCCGCGGCCTGCTCGATGGCCACATCATCCTCTCTCGCAAGCTGGCGGCGCAGGCCCATTACCCGGCCATCGACGTGCTGGAGAGCATCAGCCGTCTGTTTCAGGACATCACGCCTCCCGAGCAGCGAACCGCGGCCCAGACCATTCGCGAATTGTTGGGGGCATACAAGGATCACGAAGACTTGATCTCGATCGGGGCCTATCGCAACGGCGCTAATCCCACGGTCGACTCCGCCATCGCCATGCGTGACGAAATCAATAAGTTCCTACGGCAAAGCGTCAGCGACGGCTGCACGGTCGAATCAGCGAGGAAAGAGCTGGTGGCGCTCGCCCAGCGCTGTGTGGCGTCGCGAAAACCGAGTCCCGTAACTCAAGCAGTGAAGAGGTAAATCCAAATGACTAAATCCTAATGTCTAATGACCAATGTCTAGTGATTGGATTTGTTCTGAGTAATTAGACATTAGTCATTGGGATTTAGTCATTCCCATAATCTTATGTTCCGCTTCCGCCTCCATACCGTCCTTGGACTTCGCATCGCCGAGCGCGATGAGCGGCGGGGAGAGCTCGCGAAAGCGCTGCGAGCGGCGGAGATCTTGCAAGAGCGGCGGCAGCAACTTTCGGACGAAATGACGGACAATCAGGAACTTGCCCGCAAACTGGCCGAGCCGGGAAAAGCGAATATCGACCGTCTCCTGCAGACCCACCGCTATGAGGCAATTCTGAAAGGCACGCTGGCGCAACTCGTAACGCAGGAAAAACAGGTCGCCGCGGAAGTTGAACGTCGCCGCCAGGTTCTAACGGAGGCCGACCGCCAGGTGCGAGTGCTGGAAAAGCTCGAAGAGCGGAAGCGCGAGGAGCATAGGCGCGGCGAGCTGCGGCAGGAGATGAAACAATTGGATGAGGTCGCGGCGGTGGCGTTTATTCGCCGGCGAAGCGAACAGCACGAGGAGGCCGCGCCATGAAGATTGTCCGCTTGTTGGGGATGGGCCTGCTCTACTTGTGTGTCGCCACGGTGCTGGCACAAGGCGTCGTGCTGGCCATGCTGTGGTGGAAAGGAGCCTTCAGCGATGACCGCGTGGTCGCCATGTTCGCTGCTCTGCACGGCATCCATCCCGAGTCCCCTGGCGCCGCTTCCCCGGCGGCAGCGCAGGACAAGCAACTCCATGAGCAGCCGTCGCTGGCGGAGATTTCCAAAAAGCGGCTCTTGGCGAGCCTGGATTTGAGCTTGCGGGAGACCGCGCTGGATAAGTCGCTGATTGACTTGCGAATACTGGAGCAGCAAATCGTCATCGAGAACGAACGGCTCAAGCAGTGGCAGGAAGGCATGGACAAGAGAATCGCCCGGGCGCTGGACACGGTGCTTGATTCGTCGCTGCAGGAACTGCAGCAGACGCTGATGGCGATCAGTCCCAAGCAAGCGAAAGAGCAGATTCTCAAGATGCTGGAGACCATACCGGCGGGTGAGGGCACACCAGCCGTCGGGGACACGCGGGCCATGAACGACGTGGTCCGCATGCTCAAGGCGATGCCGCTGGACAAGCGAAAGAAGATCCTGGGGGAGTTCAAATCCGCGCCCGAGATCGAGAAGCTGGCCGAAATCCTCCGCGAGATTCGGCTCAGCCCCTTGGAGATGGAAATGCTGCGGGATTCGCGGAAGCAGCTCGAAGGGAACGAAGCCAAACGCTAAGCCGCACCAGGTGCGGACGTCAGGAAGACCCTATGACTCCCAGTAGCTCCGACCGCGCTCGCTCCATTTCGCCGCTGGATGTGTTCGGCCCCGCGCCGCACCCGTCAGGTCCAGCGGCCCCGTCCGCGCAGGCCTTCGAGGCAATGTTGAACAAGGTGCCCTCGCCGAGTAAAGCCGCCCTGCACCGGCAGCCGGCGCAACGAGCCGTCGCCGAGCGGCAAGCGAAAGAGCTGGAGGCCAGGTCGGAAACTGCTTCGGAAATATCCACAGCCGCGGCTCGACGAAAGCAAACGGCCAAAGCCGCCCCATCGAGTGAGCCGCAGAGAAAGGCAATTGACCGGAAGCCGAGTGACGAGCCGCCAGAGGATATTACGACCTGTCCGCCGGCAAGTGACTCTTCCCAGAGTTGCCCGCGCCCGCAGGAGGTGCAGGAAGGTCAAGACGAGACGGTGGAAGCGGGAACGCAAGTAGACCCCGCAACGGAAGAAGTTCCCAGCGACAAAGGCGAAGCTGCTCCGCAGATCGTGGCCATTGCCCAGCAGATTCTTGTCACACCGCTGCAGTCAAGTTCATCGAGCAAGCCAACTCCGAATGGAAGTTCGATTGCCATGGACGAAGGCATCCAGGCCGCCCATCCCGCGGAATTGAAACTTGCGGAAATAGGCCTCCCCGGCGAAGCGGCAATTCCGTCCAGCGAGTATGCGGCCGCGGTTCATGGAAACGGCCCGCTTTCCTTGGTGGAGCCCGATCGGGATTCTCCCGTGGTCGCGGATCCCGCAACAGTCATTGAAGGCCAGTTGGCGACTGGGGAAATCCAGCCGGCGGAGCCTGGCGGCAATAGCGGCGAAAAAAAGGACTCCGGCGAGAACGATGGATGGACACCAGACACACAAGACGTAGCGCCCCCAGAGCCGCCCACCGCCGAGGTTCTCACGAGCCAGGAAGTCAAGAACGCCGCTGCGCCTCTGCCGCCGACCGATGCTACTGCCTCCCCGAAAGACGCCCCACAACCGCCACAAGCCACCGCGCATTCGATAGCAGGAGCGACTTCGACTCCCAACCGCCTGCCGCAGCATGTTCTCGCTCGGTCCGAAGCTCCACAGGGCCATCACCCCGCGCCGGTGCCCGTCGATAGCGCACGCTTTCTCAGTCGCGTGGCCAAAGCCTTCCTTTCGGCCCAGCAGCGGGACGGGGAAGTCCGCCTGCGGCTCAGCCCGCCAGAACTCGGCTCATTGCGTTTGCAAGTCAGCGTGCAGGATGGCGTGATGGTGGCCCGCCTGGAAACGGAAACGGAGGCAGCCAGGTCGTCGCTCGTGAGCAATCTGCCGGCACTCCGTGAGCGTCTGGCGGAACAAGGCGTTCGCATCGAGCGTTTTGACATCGACCTGATGCAGCGCCCTCCCACCGGCACCCCGGACCGTCCCAACGATCCTCAGCAGCAGCACGAGCCGGAGCCGCTTCGCTTGTTGCGGACGCAAAACGCGATTTCTGAAGTACCCAAGACAGCGACGCCGACCAACAACTGGAATGGTCAGGGCCGGCTGAACGTCATCATTTAGTTTCAACATGAGGGACGGGCTGGGAAGCCCATCCAACGCATACCAACACAAGGAAGTGACATGCCTACCATCTCTCCCGTGACCAGCGGATTATCCGCAAGCTCGACCACTGGCAAGGACAAGCCGCACGACTTGAAGGACCTGGAGATCGACCAGTTTCTGCAACTCATGATTGCCGAGTTGACGAACCAGGATCCTCTCAACCCGATGGACAATACGCAGCTTGTCCAGCAAATCGGCGAAATCCGGCAAATTTCGGCCACGACCCAGCTCTCCGAATCGCTGCTGGCGGTGCAGGCCGGGCAATCCCTCACCACGGCCAGCTCCCTCATCGGCAAGAAGGTCACCGCGCTCACCAATGACAATCAAAACGTGGTCGGCGTGGTCGACAAGGTCACCGTCGATGTCGATCCGAAAAACGCCGACAAGCGAACCTACAACGTCCACATCGGCGACAAGAGCGTAGCTCTCAAAAACGTCCGCGAGGTCCAGCCGTAATTCTGCAGTGAATCGTGACCACGTAAGACACGCCTACGCAAAGCCGTGGGCGTGCCACTCATTCAAAGCCTCAAACTCCCGCCTTTTTTCCCACCCGCAACTTTCAAGGAACGAATTATGGGCCTCGCCTCTTCCCTCTCCACCGCTTTGACCGGGATGTCCGCCGCGGAAACGCAGGTCGACGTCGTTGGCAACAACCTGGCCAATTCGCAGACGATTGGCTTCAAGGAATCGCGCTCCGTCTTCGCCACGCAATTCCTGCAGACTTACAGCATTGGCTCCGGTCCGACGGCCAGTAGCGGCGGCACCAACCCGCGGCAGACCGGACTGGGTACTCGCGTGGCGGAAATCACGCAGAAGTTCAATCAGGGGACGGTGGAAATCAGCTCCAGCCCGTCCGACCTCGCCATCCAGGGGGACGGCTTTTTCATGGTCCAGGATTCCAGCGGGGCCCGCCTGTTTACGCGCAACGGACAGTTCAAGACCAACGCCGATAACGAGCTGGTCACCGTCACCGGCAACCGCCTGCTGGGTTATGGCATCAACGATGCCTTTGAACTACAGACCAACTCCTTGACCGCGTTGCAGATTCCGCTCGGCACGGCGGCCACGGCCCAGGCCACGCAAAATGTGCTGTTGCAAGGGGTGCTGACACCCTCTGGCGATGTGGCCGACACGGCCGGCGTGATTGAAAGCGCCACGCTCGGCGACGCCGTGGTGCCCCGCGCGGTCAAGGAGTTGGTCTGTAGTTCAAAGGCATCGTTGATGCCATAACCCAGCAGGCGGTTGCCGGTGAC
>JBKJNY010000253.1:0-16116 GCA_046593355.1 Pirellulaceae bacterium
CCCCCGATTTCTCCCCTTGGGCGCGTTGCGAAACCCGGAGAGTTTCGCAACAGTCGGGGGGGGGGTATTCGGAGTACGGCAGGGAACTCACCTGTCGTAAGGATGGCCTCACGCGGAGGCGCAGGGAACGCAGAGGGAGGAAGGGAATGGCTGGCGAAATTGACGCGAAGACCATGTGGCACTTCGCGCCGGGGGTCGTGCCAAACTGGTTACGACAGCCCGTGTACTTCCCAGCCCTTGCGGTAGGTCCGGCGGATGTACTGATTGGCATCCAGCACGTTGGTAAACTTCAGTCCCGATGCGTCCCATTCCAGCGTCTGCTTCGGAAACCGCGAGGCGACGCCCCCGAGCAGCACCGCTTCGGTCAGCGGACCGGAATAATCGAAGCCGGCGCTCGTCTGGCCATTGCCACGGACGGCTTCCACGAACTGCTGCCAGTGGTCGCTGATGACCAGTTGCGGCCGCGGATGGTCCTTGAATTTCTCCTCCGGCAGCAGAATCGGCTGGGTCACGTGCGGCAGCAGCATGATGCCCCCTTCACCCAGGAAAATGGAGCCCTGGTCCGGCATCCCCTGTTTGCCTAGCAGCTCCTGCACTGCTTGGGGCGGACGCTGATCGCCATCATACCAGGTGACGGCCACGGTCTTTCCAGCCGTGAACTTCGTCCCCGGAAAGACATAGTGGACGATGGCGTCATTCGCCCAGTTGTGCAGGCTGGGCATCGGCCCTTCGCTGCGGACGCTGAGGGGAGCCGTGAGGGCCAAGGCGGCGAAGACCGGGTCGTAGATGTGGCAGCCCATGTCTCCAAACGTGCCGGTGCCGAAATCAATCCGCTTCCGCCAGTTGCCCGGATGGTAATAACCTTCGCCGAGGAAAGGCCGCTCGGCCGCGGTGCCCAGCCAGAGATCCCAGTTCAGCGTTGGCGGCGGCGCGTCACTCCGCTGCGGCAGCGGGGCGGGGTCGCCCCACTTCTTGCTGCTCCAGGTATGCACTTCCTTGACCTTGCCAATGGCCCCCTCCTGAATAAGATGCACCGCATTGCGATATTCCGAGGCGGAGTGGACTTGAATCCCCATCTGCGTGACGAGCTTCTTCTCGCGGGCATATTCGGTCAGCTTGCGGGTTTCATACACGTCATGGGTCAGCGGCTTTTGCCCGTAGACCGCCAGGCCTAGTTGCATCGCGCTCATGCCAATCGGGGCATGCATGTGGTCGGGAGTGGAGACGTTGACGGAGTCCAGGTTCTTCTGTTCCTTGTCCAGCAGCTCCCGCCAGTCCTGGTAGACGCGGATGTTGGGGAAGTCCTTCTTCAGCGCCTCGCCGCGAGCCGTGTCCACGTCCGCCACGCAGACCAGCTTGACCGCCTTGTGGCTGGCAATCGCCCGCAGATCCGCGCCCGCCATGCCGGAAGCCCCAAAGCTGGCGTGGCGGACGGTTTCGCTGGGCGGCGCGGCTCGCAGGTTCGCAATGAAGGCCGGTGCGGCGATGCCGACCGCGGCGGCTTGCTGAAAGAACTGCCGACGAGAGGGGCGAAGGAGGGGCATGGTTGGCTTTCGCGAAAGAAGGAAGGGACTTGTCCGCTATTGTAGGCAACGGCTGGCCTCTCGTGGAGCAAGCGGACTACCATGGAGCCATGCCCACAACGGTCAACATTACCGCCGAATGCCCCAAGTGCCACGCCGCACAATTGGCCTGCCGCTACAACTATTTTGACCGCGGAGACTTGCAAATCCACGCTTGGGAGCACAAGTGCCCGGACTGCGGCTGGCGGGAGACGAAGGCCTTTCGTTCGGACGAGCCCGCGCCGGCTGCTGGAGTGAGTGCCGCCCAGTGCCCGTTCTGCGGAAGGGCGGGGGCATAGCCGGAGGTTACGCCTGTTCGCTCTGCTGGGAGCTTGCCGCCGCTTCTGGCGCGTCGCCAATCTCCGCGGGGGGTGCCAGACGCAATTGTCGAAAGCCGCCGGTGATGGCTCTCATGCTCATGACGCAGCAGATGGCGATGAAGATCGTTGCACCGGCGATGGCAATGAGCGAGCCGTTGACGCAGGCAACGATGGCCAAGCTCGTGCCACCGATCAGCGAGAGCAAGGCCACCAGTGACTTGCGCCTGGTTTCGCGCCGTTGATGCTGCCGGGCATGGGTGTGGATGGCCGACTGAGCCGCGGAGTTTGCCAGCTCCCGCATCAGGGACAATCGTTCGGGCTGCTCCGCAACGGGGGCGCGAGGGACATATTCCTTCGGGGTGGGGGCATGCTCGCCGACAGCCGCAGGGGAGATTCCAACCGCGGGCGCGCCGAATTTGGGCTGGTCTTCGCGGGTTGCCGGAGCAAAGGCAGGCGGTGCTGCTCCGCCACGCATCCGATGGAGGAGACGGGACATGTACTGCTCAATGGAGTCATCACCCTCCCCCTCGGTGGGAGAAAACGATTCGTCGAGTTGTTCGGCGGAATCACTTGCGGGTAAGGGAACATCGCCCGCAGGCCGGTCGGCCATCCCGGCCAACTCCTCTTGACTGGCCATCTCAGCTGCCTGTTCGAGAAAGCTGGGGGGAGTAAACTTGGGATTTTCGGGAGCTGGCGTTTCGACCGGCGTCTCGTCGGTCTCTGGGGATTCGCTCTCCTCTCCCTTCCACGGGCCGGCCTGCGGCAGTCGATTCAAAACCGAATTCACCTCCGCTGGGGATGGTTCTGGCGGCGCGACTTCGGCGACGAACTCGGCTGGCGGAGGTTCCGGAAGCTGCGGAACCTCCGGCCTGGATAATTCACGGTCGGGCGCTGCCGCCGCTGGGAGCGATTCCTTCCGCGACGGGGGGTCCAGCCGCGGGATCACGAAGGGGGAGTTGGTGGTGCGAGATTCGCTGGCGGAGGTCAGTTCCTGGACACGGTCTTCCAGCGACGACATCTGCTTGATAATGGCCGCTTGCTGACGAGCGAACGCCGCCTGCTCCGCCTCAAACTGGGCCACCTGGGAAGCGAGGAGCTGCGACTGTCCCGCCAACTTGCCGGCCTGGTCGCCGCGGGCGGCGTCCCAGGCGGCTTCCCGCTCCTGCAGCTCCGCCTCAAAACGGGCCACCACTTCTTCTCGCGAGGACGCTTCGATCCGCAGACGACCGAGTTGTGACCGCTCTTCCTGCAGGTCCGCGCGCGCCTGGGCCAATTCTTGCTGTTGCCTGTCGAGCTGCGTTCGCAAGTCCTCCACGTTCTGCTGCTGCGCCCCCTCGGCGTCGGACGCAGGAACGGCTCCCTTGAGCTCGGTCAATTCCGTCTCCAGCTTCGCGCAGAGCAGTTTCCCCTCGCCAAGTTGGCCGGCAAATTCCTGGGCTTGCAATTGCCACTTTTGGGCCTCCGACTGCCACCGCTCGACCTGCTCTTCGTACTGCTGGGCCGCCAGTTCGATTGCGGCATTCTCAGCCGCTTCCTGGGCGAGAGGGGCCTGAGATTCCAACTCGCGGCGGGCCGTTTGCAGCTCTCTCCGCTGGGACTCCAGCGCCAGCCGTTCCTGCTGCCACGCCTCCCGCTCGGCCCGCTGCGCCAGAGCGGAGTTCGCCAGGCATTCTTCGAGTTGTTTGATGACCTGGTCCGACGCGCTGAAATGAGCGGCTCGCTGACGTAGCTCGGTCAGCTCACCATCGGAATGGGCCAGCTCCCTTTCCCGCTCGACCAACCGCAGCGTCAGATCCGCCAACTGCTCTTCCTGCCGGGCGCGGGAGGTGGCCCGCTCGTCTTCTTCCTGATGCAACTGTGCTTGCAGGTCGCGCAGCTCGCAACGCGCGCTAGCCAGGGCGGCCGTCAGCGTGCCGTCGCCTTCCGTCCCTCGCTGTTGAGCCGCAGTCAGCTCCGCGTCGCGACATCGCAACTGCTCGGTGAGCGTGGATACGGAATCCTCCAGCCGGCCGCGGACTGCTTCCCGCTCGTCCAGCCGCGCGGTCAGATCGGCCAATTGCTCTTCCAGCCGCGTGCGCATCGTGGTCCGCTCTTCCTCGTCCTGACGCCGCCGTACCTGCAGGTCGCTCAGCTCGCTGCGAGCGCTTTCGAGGGCAGCGGTTGACGTGCTGTCGCCATCGGACCAGCGCTGTTGGGCCGCTGTCAGCTTCGCCTCGCGACACCGTAACTGCTCGCTGAGCGTGGATACGGAGTCCTCCAGGCGGCCGCGAGCGGCAGTCAATTCCTCTCGCTCGCGGTGTTGCTCGTCCAGTCGCTGTTGCTGCTGGCTTAGTTCGTTCTCCAGGGCCGCTAGCTTGCCCTCAAGCTGCTGCCGCTCCGCGCCGAGCGCCGTCTGCTCCGACCTTAATTGTTCCAGTTGCGCGACGCCCTCCGCCCGCACTTCCTGCTGCTGGCTCAGAGATTTCTCCTGTCCTTGGCGAAGCTCTTCGCGCAGTTGATTTACCTCTCGGGTGTGTTCCTCGCACGCTTCCGCGCTGCCCCGTCGGGCCTGCTCGAGCTGCTCTCGCGCTGCGAGGAGTTGCTCGCCCATCGCTGCCAGTTCCGCCGACTGCCGCTGTTGCTCCTGTTTGTTGTAGTCTGCCTGCGCGGGTTTCTGAACCGGTTGCGGCCGGAGACTGTTCACCGCCTGGGGGCACGCCACCACCTCCAGTTCAATCGAACCCACCCGCAGCAAGTCCCCGGCGTGCAGCGTCGCATCTTCAAACGGCCCGCCATTCAAGTACGTCCGCGACGAATTCCGGCGGATGATCGCCCCATTTCGCCCGCACAGAATCAGGCAGTGCAACGGTTCAATGTCATCCCTCCGCAGCCTCAACGTGCAGCCGGGCGCCGAGCCGATGGAGCATTTGGCGGCCGCAATCCGCAGGATGCGGCCGTGATGTTCTCCCCCCTGGATCCTGAACTTGAGCTCCGCGATGGGGATCCCCAAGAGTCGCGAGGGAGCGGCGGAGACTGGTGTTTGCGTGGCAAGCATGGCGTTCTCGGGCGGTGTGTCTGGGGAGTAGGGGTGATACGACCCCTGGGACATTTAGCTTGCAGACCGCTCCCGGTCAAAAAGAACGCATCGCTGGAATATCCGGCCCCGTCCTCGTCTCCGGCACATTCTGCCGATGCCGGCCAGTTTCGTTGCATCCTTGGGCACGATTTGCCGATTATCGGTAGGCGGCAAGCGGTAACGACTTTGCCGGTTGCGGCCTACCCTGCCGTCGCCGGTCGAAGTTGTCACATGTCCCGCGCGAGAACCGGCTCAAGCAAAGGCGGCAGGCGACTTCACCTGCGCGGCGCTGACGGCGGCATCTCGTTGTCCAGATTCAACTTGCGTCAACGCCTGGAGGCGGCAGCGCGAGGAAAATCGTGGATCTGTCCCTCTCCCTCATTCGGCGCGCCTAACATATTCGGGCGCGGCATACGCGCGAACATTCACCGGCGTGACCTATCCTTGTCGCTAGCGGTTGGACGCTTGGTCCTATCCGCTAGCGAAAATTGGTAGGACTACACCCAGCCGGAAACAGCAGTGAGAGCGAGGCGGCATCAGCCGGAACACCATGAAGAAACGTCCTGGAAAAACTCCTGAAAAAGGCAAAGAGATGCTACGCAAAGAGGCTGTTGGCAACCTGCGGCAAATCCTCGTTCGGCGGCGGGACGCCCTCCGCCAGGCCCTGGCTGGCGACTTAAGCTCGCTGCGGGAGCTCCGCCAGCAGACTTCCGGCGATCTACTGGACGCCGCGATGGACACGGCTCAGGATGAAATCAGCTCGCAGCTTGCCGAAGTCGAAAGTCGCGAGCTGGCGCATATTGACGTCGCCCTGGAGCGGATGCGGGACGGCAACTACGGCCTGTGCGAAGGCTGCAACGAAGGCATTCCCATGGCCCGGTTGCAGGCCTTGCCTTATGCCACCATGTGCATTCAGTGCCAGCGCGAAGCCGAGAAGAGCGGCAGCGCGATAGGGGGCGGCCCAAACTGGCAGCGGATTCTTGATGTTGGCATGGCGGACAACGAAGTTAGCGCCGGCGATTTGGAAATCGACGCGTAAGGTAGTCCGCCATAGTAGTCCGCTCACTCCGTGAGCGGACCTGCCTGCACACGGAGTGTGCAGGCTACGATCTGGGCAGGCTGGAAGCCTACCCCACCGTCGCCGCCTCTTGTCCACGGAAGGACATCTCCATGAAGCTCACCTGGGCGCTCTGTTTTTCCTTGGCCACCACCGCGGGTAGCGGGTTTGCCGCTGCCGCCTGTCTGGCGGACGAAGCCCCCATCACCACGGTGGCCCTCGCTCGCGAGCAGCAATATGCCGACCTGGCGGCGGAATTCTCTTTGCTGGAAAAGCACGGGAACTTGCTCAAGAAGGTCGTCAAGTTGACGATCCCCACGGTCGTCCACATCGAAGCTCAGCACGCCGACGCCGAGGGCAATCTCCAGCATCGGCCGGTGGAAGACGCCGGTTCGGGAGTGATCATTCGCTGGACGGGAAAGTTCTATGTGCTGACCAACCGGCACGTCATCAAGAAATCGACGCTCGAACATATCCGCATCAAGCTCTCGGACGGACGCCACATCCATCCCACCCGCATCTGGGAAGACCGCGAAACCGACATTGCCCTGATGGCCGTCGAAGCCAAGGGACTCTTCCCCGCCCGCCTCGGCGACAGTAGCAAGCTGGAAATGGGGGATTACGTCGTCGCGCTCGGCAGCCCCTTCGGACTCTCGCACTCCGTCAGCTATGGGATCATCAGCGCCAAGGGACGGCGGGATCTGCAACTGGGCGATGATTCCGTCCGCTATCAAGACTTCCTGCAGACCGATGCCGCCATCAATCCCGGCAACAGCGGCGGGCCGCTCGTGAACCTGCGCGGCGAGATCGTCGGCATCAACACGGCCATCGCCAGCAATACCGGCGTGCATGAAGGGATTGGCTTTTCCATCCCCATCAACATGGCCATGGTCGTCGCCCGCCAGCTCATAGAGCACGGCAGCGTTGTGCGGGCTTATCTGGGGGTGCGGCTGGACTCCAAATTCAAGGGCGAAGAAGCCACCTCCAGCGGACTGACTCGTGTGGAAGGGGCCCGCGTGACCGCCATTACCCCCAAATCCCCTGCCGCGGCCGCCGACATCCACGTCGGAGATATCATCTTGCAATTCGACGGCATCCGCATCGAGGACGATAGCCATCTCATCAACCTCGTCAGCCTCACGCCCGTCAACAAAGAAGTCGAGCTGCAACTCCTCCGCGATGGCGCTCGGCAAAGCTTAAAAGCCAAAGTCGGCAACCGGAGCGAAATTGAGCCGTAGTGCTTCCCCCTCTCCCTTTGGGAGAGGGCCGGGGTGAGGGTTTTGGAAAGGCCCTCCCAGCTTCGCTAGCATTCACTTCCCGCGCGAATTTGCGTCGTTTAAGCCGATTAACAAGTGGCCCATCTTTGGCGTCGAATCCGCCCCCTTTTCTCGCCGATGGTAATGCATGTTCCCCGCCGATGGTGCGCTGTGTTTTTGTGGGCGGGCTGCGCTCCGGCGGCGGATGCTAGCACGTGGCTTGGTGGAGGCTCTTCATGCGGCGATTCTTTGACGGACGGTCGTGGCATTTGGCGGCTGGGGCGGCCGGACTGAGCATCGTGGGGGCAGTCGTCCCGCAGATGCTAGGTGTCGAAACCAGGCCGGTCAAAGGGCCGGCGGTGGCGGGTAAGGCGAACAGCGACGACCCCCGAGTTGCCGAACGAATCGGCCTGGACCCCTCCATCCGCGAAACCCCCGCGCTGCCGGCGGTAAACAAGGTTCCAGCCCGAGCCCGTATTACCGATGCCGACCCTGCCGATGCGGAAACATCACCAGCAGAAGTCCAGCCGGAAACGCGGCTCAAGCCGATCCCCGAGCCGGCAGCCGCGGAAGCGCCCATCAGTCGCGCCTGGCCGGTGCCGGCTGCATTGCTCACCCAGCTCGAGAGACTGTCCGAAAGCGACCCCGCCACGGCCGATTGGGTTATGGAGGCCAAAGCCGAGGTCAGTGCGATCCTGGATTTGCCGACGCTGTCCGATCCCGCCGCGAAGCAGCACTTGGAGCGCCTCACCCAGCTCGCGGACGACGCCAAATCGCTCTCCCGACAAACGGACGACGACGAAGCCCGGTCGCGCATCCTCCGCGCCGGCTTCGCCATCGTCCGCCGTCTGGCCATCTGGGAGCCGCTGCATGAAACGGCTCGGCAGCAAGCATCCGCAAAACGTCTGGAACGAGCGGAACTTCTCAGCAGCCAACAAATGCTGTCCGACCTTGAGCGCGCACAGCACGAGCTCGCCTCCACCCGCGACCTGGCTGCCTGGCGGAAATACCTGATGCTCGACAAGCTTCAGGAACGCTGCACAAGCGGAGCCGAGGTCTCCCCCGCCGAGCGGAAGCTGGCCCGCGACATCCTCTATCGCTTCCACTCCACGCAGCTCACCGCGGACCAGGCGGCGCTCCTGGAAAACCCGACCCTGCGAAAGTTTGCCCAGCAACTTACCGCCTGGGCGGCCGAGCCGGTGGACCTGCTGGAACTGTCCGCCGCGATTGAGAAATACGAGAGCGACGAAAGCAGCGTACACGCCAGCAATATCGCCCAGCAGTACGACTTGCTCCGCTGGTCGCGGGAGGCAAAAACCGCCGAACTGGCGCAGGCGGTGAATTCTTACTATCGCAATGCCAACGTCCGGGTCGCCATCTCCGCGGAGCTCGTCAACCGCTTGCTGCCGAAGGAAATGCGGACTGCGGAGCCGGTGCAAGAGACAATTCTAGGTGCCAGCGTGGAAGGGCAGAGCGAAACCAGCACGCGGCTGCGCCTGGTCCTGCTCCCCGACCGCTGGCGCTGGCGGGTGGGGTTGGAAGCGAAAGGTGAAGTAGCGTCGTCCACCGCGTCCACATCCGGCCCGGCGACGTTCTATCAGGAGGGGGCCGCCTCCTATCGGGCTCGCAAGCTGTTCACGATCGACCGCAAGAGCATCCGCATGCACCAGGCCGAAGCCGAAGCGGCAGCCCAGAACCAGCTCAATGATTTTGAGACCGATTTCGACGGCGTTCCGCTGCTCAACGTCGTCGCCCGCATCATTGCCCGCAACCAGTACGAGCAGAAGACGCCGGCCGCCCAGCAAGAAGTCGAAGGCAAAATCATCAACCGGGCCGCAGGCACGCTCGACACGCAAGTTGCCGAGCGGATCGAAAAAGCCAAAGCGGAATTTCAGAACAAATTGGTCTCGCCACTCCAAAAGCTTCATCTCGACCCAACCGCGGTCGACCTGGAAACGACGCAGGACCGCCTGATTGCCCGCTATCGCCTGGCGGGCCGCGAGCAGCTCTCCGCCCATACCCCGCGGCCGCAAGCGCCCGGCGACAGCCTGCTCTCGGTGCAAGTGCATGAAACCGCCTTGAATAACGCCCTCGAGCACCTCCGGCTCGCCGGCCGCAAGATCGAGCTGCACGAGCTATTCAAGGAAATGACGACCCGCTTCGAAGACCAGAATATCCCAGTGCCGGAAGACCTCCCTGACGGCGTGTTTGTCACTTTCGCCGACCACGACCCGGTGCGGATTGATTGCCAGGATGGGCGTCTGCGGATTCGCATCCACCTCAAAGAGCTGTCCATCACCAACAACCGCAAGACCTTCAAGAACCTGATTGTGACCGGATACTACAAGCCGAACCCCGATCAACTGGAAGCCAACCTGGCGCGCGACGGTATCATAGAACTCGGCGGCAACAAACTGAGTACTGGCGAACGCATCATGCTCGCGGGCATTTTCGAAAAGGTTCTCTCCCGCAACCGCAAGCTGAACCTGGTCAACGAGCGGATTTCGAAATCCCCCGAGCTCAAGGACCAACAAGTCACCCAGTTCGTCATCCACGACGGCTGGATCGGCGTGGCCCTGGGCCCGAAGCTCCCCAGCAGGACAGCCTTGCAGACGAAGATTCCGAAGCGATAGTAGTCCGCTCACTCCGTGAGCGGACAGCGCAAGTCCGGGGTCGGGAGCCTTTGGCGTCAACGCCCCCTTTTCCTTCAAAGACGGGAGACGACTTAAGGAACGACCTCCACGGCGTCGCCATTGGCGAACCGATATACGCGGAAGTCCTGATCCAGTGTGAACACGCGGCGAGTCTCGAACCACTCCGCCGCCGCCATCAGGGAGGCGTCGGCCAAGTCCATCGGCAAGTCGTGATACTTCAGCATCCACGCTGCCATGCGAGCCACTTCGTCCTCGCCTGCGTCGTGCAAGGCCAATCGTCCCGCATCCCGCAGCAGCCACAACGCCGCTTGGGCAGGATAGCCGCCGGTCTTGTGTAGCAAATACATGGCTTCCGTGAAGCAGGGCCACGTCGTCATCAGCGGGCCGCGCGGCAGGCCTTTGGCCGCTTCGATGCAGACCGGATGGTTGGGGTCGTTGCGGTTAATCAGCGCCACCAAGGGGCCGGTGTCGGTGAGGGTCACAGTCTCCCTCGCTCCTGCTTTTCAGCCAGAGCCTCGGCAAAACGCCGGCCACAGTCTTCCGAGTAGGGCTCAGCCGCGCCCGCGACCGTGCCGACGTATCCGGCGAGGAAATCGAAAAGTGTACCGTGGTCCTCAGTACCGTTGGCGGCCGGAGGCGTGGCGAAGAGTTGGCGAAGTCCGTCAAGGGCGAGAAGTTCGGGAGTAGTGCCACGGCGGCGGGCCTCGTCGCCGAGTCGGCCCTCCAGGTCGGGCGGGAGAATGATGGTTGTCATGGAATACCTCCTGTTCTATTTTACTGTCCTGTCCAGACCCAAGCCACAAGTCCGCCACCGGTATTCGGCTAGAGGCGACTAATGCGCGACGACATACTCGGAAAAAGCTGCCGGCATGTCCGTTCGCGGAGTGACCGGACTACTTTACTGTCCTCCCACTACGTCGAACTGAATGTTCGACCCGGCGGGCTTTTTCAGCTCGACATGCAGGCTGGCCTCTGGCGGCAGGTCGCTGGGGAATTCCAGTCGCAGAGTCAGTTTATGACGGCCGGCTGTGAGCGGGAGCGTAAGGCTCGCGGGCTTCTCGAAAGGCTCGGCATCGAGCCAGAAATGGAGGGGCACCGCGGATTTGATTTCAATTTGCAAATCACCCGCCTGGCTGACCTCGATTTCCCCTTGCAGGAATGCGACCGTCTTCTGGGTAGTGCTTTTTCCGGCGGAATCCGACTTCAGCGCGCCGGCGACATCGGCCAGCGGCAGCGGGCCACGGGCGGTGCCGTAGAGGGGGAGCCAGGCATCGGCGGGAAGCTCCAGGACGTGTTGGCGGAAATGCTCGACGTTGGGGACTTCGCCGCTAATCTCAGGCGCGGCGGATTTCAAAAGTCGCCAGCGTTGCAGCGTGGGAGCAGTGCGGATGGCGTAGGGGCCGGGGCGGCCCAATTCCGTGATGAAGCGGGCAAGGTCCAGGAACTCGTCATGCGTGAGGAACTTGGTCAGGCCCTGCGGCATCAAGGACGGCCCGTCCTTTTCGCTTTCGATGTCGTCGATGGCGACGATAATTACTTTTCCGCTGGCGTCCTTGAGCCGCACCCGCTCGTCGTTGCGGTCAATGACGATTCCGGTGACCACTTCGCCGTCCGCCGTCAGGATGACCTTGGTGACGTACTGTTCCTTGATGTTCAGGCTGGGATTGAGGACCGAGTTGACGATGTATTCCGGCGGGGAAATGGAGCCCAGCGCGGTCAGCTCGGGGCCGACTTGCCCGCCGGCTCGGGCGATGGCATGGCACTTCTGGCAGTTCACATCGACCCGGCGAAAGACCCTCTCGCCGCGAGCCGCGTCTCCATTTGCCATGACGTCGAGCGAAATCCTTTGCACCTCTTCCTGACTCGGCGGCGGGGCATCGACAGCGATGTCCGCCGCCTTGCTGAGAAGGTTGGACAGGCCTTCGTCGCTCCGGCCGATGGAGTACATGTAGCGAAGCGTGACCTTGGCGACTTCCTTGGGCAACTTGACGCTGGCTAAGGCAGTTGCGAGCTTCTCCGCCCCGTCCTTGCGGCTGAGGATGGCATCCACGAGCGGCGCGGGGTCATCTTGTGCAGAAGCGCCGGCGAGCACCGCCGCGGCTTGCTTGGCCGCTTCATCGAGGTCCAGCCGGGCGAGGCCAGCGACGGCTTGCATCCGAGCGGGGATGCCCTTGTCGTTGGCGGCGATATCCAGCAGCGCAGCTTTGCTGTTGGCATCCCCGATGTTGGCAAGGCCATCGATGGCGGCGGCGCGGAGCGCCTTATCCGTCCTTTCACTAACGGCGAGGGCTTGTAGTTCCGCCGCAATTTCCTTTACCCTCCAAACACTGGCCAGTTTGATCGCCGCCAGTTTGTGCCGCGGCTCCACACCTTCCGCCAAGAGCGTCTTCAGCGCCGCCAGATCCCCCTCCGGCTTCACTTTCCGCACCACGGCCGCATCGGTTAGCAGCTCCATGACTCTCAGCCGCACCGCCGGCTTGTAAGCATCAGGTTTCTGCAACTGCCCGAAGACGTACGCCAAATCCTTCGCGTTCCCCTTCTGGCAAACCATCTCCACCACCGTCCCCACCCTCTCCGCCGGCAGCCGGCCGCTCTGCAGCAGCTTCATCAGCGGTGCGGCGGGGCTGGGCTCATCGGCGGAGAGAATTGTCGTTATCAGGACGAGCAGAATTGAAATGGATGCGATGCGGAACATGGGAAGAATGGCTCACACAGAGGCGCGGCGGCACAGAGGGAAGGCGAAAAAAAGCAGAATGATGGAAGCAGAATTATGAAGACAACCACCTATGGTTCTTATCATTCTGCTTTTATCATTCTGCACCTTCCTCGAATTGCTCGTTACCTTTGTGCCCCCGTGCCTCTGTGTGAGAATTGCTTTGCTTTGGTTTCGGCTACGAGTTATTGGACCGTTTTTTTGTTCTTGACCCGCTTCTCCAGCGTGTTCATCGTTTCCTGCAGCGTGTACTTCAAATAGTCGTCCTGGTCGTAGATCAGTGATTCGGTGGCGATATCGATGGCCTCTTGATTGTCGAAGAAGCTGAGAGCACGGACCGCTTCGAGGCGAACGCGCGGGTTCTCGTCGTTGACCTGCTGCTTTAGCAGCTCCAGCGGCTTGGCGACGCGGTCGCGCCAGTAGCAGAGGACGCGGGTGGCGGCGGCGCGGGCTTTGGGCTCGGGGCTTTTCAGCATCTGCTTGAGGAAGGGTTCGTTGACAACGTCATGCTGCTGGTGAATCCAGAGGGCTTCCAGGAACTGGTGCTGGTCCTCCACCTTCTTCGGGTCGAGTCCGCCGATCCATTTCTTTACTTCGGCCAGGACTTCCTCCGTCGGCCGGCTGCGGATTTCCGTTCGCACGCGGTAGAGGGTTCGCTCTTCGGGGATGGTCTTCAGCGTTTCGAGCAAAGAAGCCACCGTTTCGCCCGCGATTTTGCTCGGCGTGACGAGCGGCTGTTTGGCGTAGCGGACCCGCCAGATGCGGCCGTGAATGTGGTCGCGGTTGGGGTCGCGGAGGTTGTGCTGCATGTGGCCGACCAGCGGATTGAACCAATCGCAGAGGAACAGGGCACCGTCCGGAGCGAACTCGATATCCACCGGGCGGAAGTTCGGGTCGGAGGACGACAGCAGCGGCTCGACGGGGTCAGCCGCGAAGCCGCTTCCTTCATCCTTCATCTTGTATTGCAGCACCCCCTGAAAGCCGATGCAATTGTTGAGCAGGAAGTTCCCCTGGGCCTCCGCCGGGAAGTTGCGGCTGCTGACAAGCTCGCAGCCGGCGGTGGGCCGCCACTGCTTGACCAGAAACTTCTTCAGGCCGCCATGCTTGTCGGGGTAGTCCAGGTCGCCGCTGAACGCGGTGCCGTAGTAGTTGTCTCCGCCGCTGGCATCGGCGATGAAGTTCTGCCCCCAGCCGTCCACGATATGCCCCCACGGATTGGCGAAGTTGTAGGAGACGAACGTGCTGAAGCGAAAAGTTTTCGGCTCAAACCGGAACACACCGGCGTTGACACAACGGACCGGGCCGTAGGGCGTTTCCACCTGGCTGTGATGGAAGGTTCCTTCCTCAAAGTACAGCGCCCCGCCCTGGTCCCAGGTGAACGCGCTGATGCTGTGATGCGAGTCGGCCGAATCAAATCCGTGCAGCACAATCGTCCGCTCATCGGCCACGTCATCGCCGTTGGTATCCTTCAAAAACAGCAAATTCGGCTGCTGAGCGACGTAGCAGCCGCCGTCGCCGAGCTCGATGCCGGTGGGAACGTGCAGCTTGTCGGCGAAAACGATCTGCTTGTCCGCTTTGCCGTCGCCGTTGGTGTCTTCCAGGATGAGAACTTTGTCGTTGACTGGCGTGCCGGGGAGATACTGCGGATAGCTCGGCATCGTCGTTACCCACAAGCGGCCCTTGGCGTCGAAGGCAAACTGCACGGGGTTCTGCAGGTCCGGGAATTCCTCTTCTGACGCGAACAGATTCACTTCGTACCCTTCGGCCAACTTCATCTTCTTGCGGGACTCTTCCGAGGTCGTGAGCAGGACCGGCACTTTGAAGTTTGTTTCAATCTTGGTAAACTCGCCCGTGTTGCTGTCGTCAATGACGCTGGGAATCTGCTTCCCCTGAGCCACTTCCCAAATCCGCTGGTCACGGTTGGCGATCATCTTCCGCAGCTTGGCGAATTCCGCGGGGAAATTGACCACGCCAAACGGTTCCTTCCGCCCGCCATAGATATAGAAGCCATTGACGGAGCGATGGTCGTAGAAGAATTGCAAATTTTTCTCGTTGACTTCGGCCTTGAGGCGGGCGAAATCAACCTGTTGGCCTTTTTCCACCTTCGGGCGCGGGCCGAACAGAGCCCGGTCTAGAATTTCGCCGACGACCTGGTCGCCATGCTCATTCAGATGCACGCCGTTAATCGTCAGCGGTTGCTTCGAGTCCGCCATGGCTTTGAGCGTGGGATTGAAAAGGTTGATGAATGAAACCTTGTTCTTCGCCGCCACGCGGGCCATCGCTTCGGTATAGAGCTTTAGGTTGGCGTTGTTCTTGCTGCCGTCCGGCAGGCCGTGCCGCTTCAGATTCTCATGGGCAATCGGCGAAACCAGCACAATCTGCCGCAGCATCGGCAGCGGAGCAAGCTGCGTGGTCTTGTCCGTCGTCTTGTCCCAATTGCTGCGGGCCGTGGAGTAGTTGTCGATATTCTGCGGGGCCTTCAAAAAGCCTTCCAAATCCTGCTCGAACTTGGCCAGGCCCGCTGTTCCCGCGAAGGACTCGTTGAACCCAAAGAACGCCAGCAACACATTCGGCTTATGGTCGGCGAGCGTATGTTTGTGGTCCTTGAAATCCTTGCTTCGGGGTCGCAGGCCGATTTCATCCGCCGACCAGCCCAGGTTCCGCACCACCAGCTCTTCCTTGGGAAAGCGGCTGTGCAGCAGCGTCTCCCAATGGCCGGAGTACTGCATCCGCTCGGCCAGCGTATTGCCGACGAGCACCACTTGGTCCCCCTTTTGAATCTTCACCGGCAATCCTTGAGCGAAAGCCGGTGCGAAGGGGACGGCGACGAGCAGGGCAAAGAGGGAGAGAATTCGAACGAGCATGGGAAATTTCGCGGCGGGGTGAAACGGCGGGACCGAGTACATTCTGCTTGACGTTCATCCGTCCTACAACGGCGGGGAAGCACTAATCGAATTCGGCATAAGGATTGGCATAGGGATTGCTGATTACCGCGCGCGTCGCAGCCTGCTAAACTAGGACGACGACAATCCACGACCACAAAATCATCCGCGCAGCTCACCATGCACATCCTCGTAGTCGATATAGGTGGCACGAACGCCAAGGTCTGGAAGACCGGAGAGGACGACAAGCTCAAGATCCCCACCGGCAAGGAATTTACGCCCCAAAAACTCGTGGAAGAGGTGCGGCGAACGGTTAGCGACTGGGACTATGACCGGGTTTCCATCGGCTATCCGGGGCACGTCACCAATGGGCACCCGTCGGCCGAGGCGACCAACCTCGGGCCGGGCTGGGTCGGCTTTGATTACCCGGCGGCGCTCGGCTGCTCGGTGCGGATCATGAATGACGCCTGCATGCAGGCCCTGGGAAGTTACGAGGGTGGGCACATGCTTTACCTGGGGCTGGGGACCGGCCTGGGGTCGACGTTCATTTACGACGGCACCATTATCCCCTTGTCGCTCGGTCATCTTCTCCTGCACAGCGATGAGTCACTGACCGA
>JBKJNY010000045.1:0-78644 GCA_046593355.1 Pirellulaceae bacterium
TCACCGCTTCGGCAATCGGGCCGATCGAGAAGGTGTCTGGCTGCTTCCGCTCTCCGGCCCCAAGGACGATTAGATCGACATCCCACTCCTGAGCGACGCTGACAATCGTATTGGCGAACGGACCCGACTTGATGGCCGACTGCGCCACCGTCACTTGTTGCTCGGCAAGACGCTTCAACGGCGATGGGCGAAGAAAGGGATACAGGCTTGTCTCCGCTCAGCAACATTTCTGGTTTCGGGCACCTATGGCCATAGTGAGCGAGTGCCCGCCAGAATGCGAATACCAGGCAACATCGAAGTCCCTTGACGTTGCGACGAGTTAGAATCTTCAATAGTCACGTACTGCAAGATAAAGGGCGGCAAGGACGTCTTCTGGCGCAGGCCCTGGAAATGTCCGTCCCCCCCGAGCTATCCATTTACCAGACGGTGAAAATTCAAGAGAGGCGAAATTGGTTCCTAGCTCTTGCAGGAGATCCTCAATGGTTGGACAGTAGAGTAGTTCGGCTGGTAATGTTGTTAGATTTGAATGATGCACTTCACCCGAGCACGGCCCAGAGGGAGGATGAAAGTAACCATCCTCGTATACGCCACCGTATCCCTTGCAATCCCATTTCCGCCAGATTGGGTCGACCTCAATGGGCTGCGGAAAGCCCGCTTCCTTCAGAACTCGGCATGTTTCGAGGGGAAGCATAGATCGCTGACGAGAATGCGTTTGTTTCGCGCCAACGGGCCATCCGAGGTTGGCGATTGAAATAATGAATGTAGGTTACGTCCGCACTTATTGAGCTGCGAATGGAGAGGTCTTAAAAAACTAATCTTGAGGAAGTGTTATCGTCAGTGGTTCGACAGGCACTGAGTCACGCACGATACGGTCTCGTGTCGTGACGCGCAGAGAAGGTTGAATAGTGCGGAGCGCGGTGGTGTCCTTGTAGGTGAAGATGTGCCGGACACGCTTCGCTTCGGTGATGTAGCGATGTACGATCCGGTCCGGAGGCGGGGTCATTTCCAGGCGGGTGCCGAACATCTCCAAGGGGGCTTGGTCGGATTCGGTGACGTTGACCACGAACGGGTCTGACACATCGGTGCCCCGCTGGGTTTGAACTTCGAGTTCCAGACCGGCGATCCCGCTCACCGGAAAGGTTTTCTTGTCCACTTTGTCGATGGGACTGGACCAATTCGGGGGGGCATCGTCGTCTACCTTGAACCACAACTGCACCTTGGCCTGCCGCGCTTCCGCCGGCCACACGGGGACGCGAAACTGCAGCACCGGGACCGGGCGGTCCGGCTCGAAATCCAGGTCGTAAAAGTGGAACACCGGCACTTTTTCCGGCGGCCTGGTATAGACAGGCGTGATTTCGGCCCAGATGTGCTTGGGACGCGGGCTGAAGCTCTTTTCGTCGCTATTTTGCACCGACAGGGAAAACCATACCGCGCGTCCGTCGCGCTTGGGGAGGTGAGCGCCGACGAAATAACGCCGCTCCGGGTGCGCGGGATCCTGGATGTTCTCGCGGCGCTCGCGGAGCCACGGCGGTGCGTAGCGGCGGTGCTCCAGGCGGTTTTCCTTGCCGTTGTAAAACAGCTCCAGCGATTCGCCCCCTTCGAGCATCACCTCAGCCGTGGCCGAACGTTCCAGGCCGATCAGCTTGACGGCATATTTTCCGGGCTGGCCCTCCCAATCGTCGATGGTCCAGGTTCGCCCCAGGTCGTTCCGCTTTTCCGGGGCCGGCTTGCCTTGCCGCGCGACGGAATACTCGACGAGCCCCAGCGATTTTTCGAGTGCCTTCAAAAGGGAGCTCGGATCGCGGGCATTGTGCAGCTCACCGCCGGTGCGCTTGGCGATCGCTTCCAGGTCGCTCACTTCTTCGGGATACTTCAGCCGCTCGGCGTCCATGTCGAAGCCAATGAGGTCGATCCGGATATCCTGGAAGCGCGGACGGTTCTTGATCAAGTCTTCCACGTCCTTGCGCCCCTTGCGGACTTCCACCGGACCGCCGACCGACTCTTGCCGGTTCACTCCGTCCGTAATGACGATGATCTGTTTGACGGTGCTGGCCGTTTGCGGGTTGTCGAACTCGGACAAGGCGACCGTGAGTGCGTAATAGAGCGGCGTCTGCCCCGTCGGTTCCAGCGGGGCCAATAGTTGCCCGATTTCGTCTCGGACGTCGTTGTCCAGCGGCCTCGACATGCCCAGCACGGTCTGCACGTCGGCGTTGGGGTGCAGCCCTTCGGGGGCCCCGCGGCGGAGCAGCGGCTTGTTGTTCGCGTCATAGCCGCTGCGATGGCCGTAGAGCATCAGCCCCACGCGGTACTGCTTGTCGGGGAGCTTCGAGACAATCGTATACAGCGTGTCGCGGGCGAGATCCATCCGCTTGGGCTTGCCGACCTCATTGACCATCCGCTGGGCCATGCTGTTGGAACAGTCGAAGATGAACATCACGGAGCTGACCTGGTTCGCCGCCCCCTGCACATGGATTTTTGGCTTTTCATAAATCGGACGCTGATAGGCGACTTCGTCGCCGCGAGACTGCTTTCCCACCGCGAAGGGTGAGGACAGGACGTGGCCGCGATACAGTGCGGCGGCCTCGAGGTACAGCGATTCTTCCAGCCGGGGTTCGTTGCGGACGAAGTAATCCAGCGATTTACCCTCCGCGGCAGCGTCCACGGGCATCCCGCTGCGGCGGATCGGCTGGCGCTGGCCGTCGAGCCGTTCGAGCAGAGCGCCGCGAGCGCCCGGCAATTTCAGAAAGGCGGCTGCTTCGCCTGCCGGCAGATCGGCAACCGCGGGGAGCGTGAGTGAATGAGGCACATTCGGCTCATCTTCGGCGAGGAGCAGGTCCGAGGCATTCGGCTTGGGGCCGGCACTGGCAGCGGTTTTCCGGCGCTCCAGCAGTTGCCGCAGATCGGCCTGGCGGTACTGGAAACTGGCGGCATTGCGGCATAGGCCGCGAGCGGAGTTCAGAGCGGCATCCGCGGCGACGGCAAAATAGTCGGCATCTTTGGTCCCCGGACTCGGTCCCCAGAAGTCGTCAAGCGCTCGGGCACACTGCCACAGCATGGCGAAATGCCAGTCGGCCCGCTGCAAGCGCCGGGCGGGATCCTCCGCGGAATTTTCCCAGGTCCGTTTGACGAGGATCCCCGCCGCCGCGCGGACCATCCGGTCCGCCTGGCTGAATCCCAATCGGGTCACGGCTGGCGGCTCGGGGCGAGGAGCTTCTAACAGGCGGTTGCTTTCGTCGAACAGCGTATTGGCGGCGGGGCGAACGTCGGCGAGCAGAGCCCGGACTTCGCCCCCTTGGGCCGCCAAAGAATTCACTTGCGCCAGCCGCAACTCGGCAGGGCTTTTGTCTTTCGCGGCCACCCCCTGGAAACGCTGGACCGGTCGAAGTTGCCCCTCGCGGAGCTTGAGATGGGAACGGTCGAGGATGGCGAGAGCGGGGTGTTCCCTCTGCGTCAATTTGGCGAGCCAGGCGGAGTCTTCGGGGAGATCTGCGGCGGGTTTTGCCCCGTCGCCATTACCAGCCGCTGCCGGGCGGGCGCTGCCGGCGGCCCGCTGGGCGAACATGATTTTGAGCATCTTGTCGGCCAGATGGCTGCGCTTCTCGCCGGACAGCAGCGGGACTTGCAGCACCCGAATGATGCCAAGGAGGGTTTCCTGATCATCGCCAGCTTCGGTGAGCAGATAGTCGCAGCGGTCGGCGTGCGCCTTGTCGAGTTGGCCCAGGGCTTTCTTCACCGCATCCATGGATGCCTGCTGTGGCGGCGTCCAGGCCCCGGCGACCGCGCCACCGTCCAGTGCCGCCCCCAATTCATGCGTGCTGCCGATGAGCGTCATCAATGCGGCATCCAGCTCGCTGCTCGGCCGGTCGCGATGCATTTCGACGAGCCACTGTGCGAGTGCCGGAATCCGGCTCCAAGCTTCGTCCCGCAATTGATAGGCTTCCGCCACCTGTCGGCCAGTACTGAGGGCCGCGGCATAGGGGCTCTCGTCACCGGGACTGAGAAGTTGCTGCCAGGCTGAGTCCGCTTCGCCGAGCGAAGTGGGATCGCCGACAAACAAGTCGTCTTCCGCTCCCCGGCGGCGGACGTCCGCGGCGTCGACGAGCGACTGCACCCAGTACTGCGTCCGCTCGTCCGTGGGAGCGGCGGCTCGTTCCGCCAGGTCACGAACGCGAATCGCGGTGGCAAATCGTTTCGCAGCTTCGGGTCCATCAAGATAGGCATCGAGCATCCTGAGGAAATGGACTTCAACCACGTCTGCTGGACCACGTCCGCTGGCCGCGGCGATGAGCTGAAGCGCATCGGTCACGTCCTTTGCCTGCGCATGGTTGTCCGTTTTCGCCAGCCACTGCACAGCCGCAGCGGCTGCCGCGGGATAAGACAGCTTCGGCGGCGGGACCACTTCCCCCGGTTTGGCCTTCGCGCGGTCGTCCCGCCATTTTGAAAAGGGCTTCGCCGCAATCGCTGGCGAAACCGAGGGGGCACCGTTCCACGATTCCAGAAGAGGGAGGCTCAAAGCGACCGCGTCAGCCGGCACGGCGGAAGAAAACTCCCGGAGCAGGCCGTCAACTTCTCCTTTTACGCGATCAAATTCAGCCGTGTAAGCGTTGCCGGCCAGGGACAACTCTTCCAAGCGGACAAGTTGCGCTTCGAGGTCGGCCCAGCCGACCGGATTGCGCTGAAAGGCTTTGCCCTGACGCAGTTTTTCATGCTGCTTCCAGAACTTCGCGAGTCCCTCCCGCTGGCTACCCGCGACCGCGAGGGGCGTTGGCGGTGCTGGGCCTTTTGTTCCGGCAAACGCCACGGGAAATTCGGCTGATTCCGGAAAGAGCAGCGTTTGCTGCCGGTCCGCCCGGTTGTTCGTGCTCCAGCGGCTGACGGAGGCAGTCAGATAGTTCTGTAGTTCCTGGAGCATGATAATGCCGTCGCCGCTGTCGTCTGCCGCTCCTTCCAGCCCATCGACCAGGAAATGGGCAAAGACGGTCTTGCCCAGTTCAGGGGCGGCGTAGCTGGTTTGCCCGGGGCCGGCGGCACTGAGCACCGCCAGGTTCGGATCTTTGATCTCTTCGACCGCCTGGGCTAGCTTGTCGGCGAACCCGTTGTGCAGGAACCCCAGCCGCCACTGGCTGGGAATGCGGCCGCAATCCAAAATCAGCACTTTTTTCGCAGCGAGCTTCTTGAGGCGGTCGTGGTCCCGCAAGTCTTTCAGCAGCTCTTCCAAGGGGAGCCAGGTTTTGCTGTCATGGGGCTGCGAATCCGCCAGTAGCAGGCAAGGGCGGCCGTTTGCATCCAGCATGCCGTGGCAACTGAGATAGAAGAGAACAGTCTTCTTGCCCGGTCCGCCAGGGACGATCCGCTCCAGTTGACGTCCCAAATAAGCCCTGAGCCCCTCGCGCGAGGAGTAGTCTTTGGGAACGCCGATGACGTCCATGTTCGACCGGTTGGCTTGCGACAATCCCTCCACGTCTTCCGCCGCCAATGAGTTCGGCGGAATGAGCTGCCCGTAGTCGGTGATCGCCGCCGCAATCAGGGGAACCCGCGTCGGCAGGAAGAAGAGGTAATAAAAGAGGCCCACCAGCAGGACCACGAAGAGCGCCCCCCAAGCCGCCAGCTTGAGGCGATGCCAGAGCAGCCCGCTGTTCGAATCGCCCGGCTTACGGTCGGTCCAGCGGCCCGACCAAGGGCCTGAACTCGGGGCCTTTCCCGCCGCCGCCCCCTTCTTGCGCCAATCAGCCCGCGGTGCATTGGGGGGCGGATCCTTTTGGGGGTCGCTGCGTGCTGCACGGTCCGAGCGATCAGGCATCATTCGCCTCCAACGACCCTAGGGTGCCGCGCAAGCCGAAGAATGGTTGTGAAGCCGCTGCGCGAAGCAGGCCAAGGGCCGCTTCCAAGATTGTAGCGGGGCTGCGGCAGGATGAGGAACCACCCGTGATAGGACGGGGTCGGGAAGGGGTTTCGCGACGGAACTGGTCCGCAGCGCAATGTTCCATCGCGCGAAACACCTCCCAACCCCTTGAAGTCGCTTATCGCGAGACCGTGATCTGGTCCCCCTGGGCGACTTTCGATACCTGCATTCCGTTGATCGGCTGCAGGGTCGCGGTCCCGGGTTCCGACGCCACTACCTTCAATTGCCCCACCACGGCGGGCCCAGTGAGAAAGCGGTGTGAAGCCTGGACCGTCGCACCGACGGGCAACTGCCCCTCGCTGGAAGTGCGGACCACCACCAGCCGCTGCTTGAGGTCGATGAATTCGACGGTCCCCTTGTTGACGATCAGCGGCGCGGGCCGCTCGGTCACCATTGTGGAAGCGTCCACGATGGGGGGAAGGCGGTGGATGGTTTCGTTTTCCACCGGAATATTCGCGGGGGCCTGTGATTCCGGCACGCGGTGGGTCGCCACGGGGGTCGCTTGCAGGAGGCCGAGCTGGGCGGTGCGGCGGCTCGACTTGAGCTGCGGTCGGGCTTCTTCGATCTTGGCCTCTTGTTGCCGCGATTCTACTTTGCGGATTACTTCAGTGTTGGTTTTGAGAATTCGGATTTGCTCATTGCGAGCTTCTTCGATGCGGTCTGTTTCCTGCCGACCAGCTTCCTCCTTGCCGGTTTCTTCGGCGGGAGGGGCGAAGGACGGTTCGGCGGGAGTCGGGACCGCGCTGGTCCGAGACATGGGAGCGGGAGGCGCGGGCGTTGGCGCCGGCGGGATCACTTCCACGCCCGGAGGCAGTTCACGTTCGCCCGGCGGCAACTCGCGTCCACGAATGTCGATCTCTTCTTGCGGCGGGCAAGCCAACAGCGCTCGGGCGGCGGCCCGGCGGACGCGCTCGGAGGGCTCAATCCAGCAGCCTTCCTTGTCCATTTCGTACGCCATCTTCATCAGGCGATCGTGGATTTCCTTGGTGCAGCAGGATTGCTGGTTGCAGTTTTCGCAGACATCGCCCGCCGTGGCGGAGATCGCATCGGCAGCCGCCAGACGGACCGTTTCCGTGCAATCATCCAAGGCAGCGAGCAAGGCATCCGTGATGCTGCCGTCGCGGTTGTAGCAGCCGCACCCAATGCTGGCCAAATACTTGATGGCCTTGATCTTTTGCGGAGCCAGGTCTTCCTGCGTCTTGACCTCCGCGGCCTTCTTGATCGCCGGGACGGGAGACTTCAGGTTCTTCGGGTCCGCAATCGCCAGGCGCGGCGGCTTTCGTTCCAGCCCCGGATGGTTTCCGTTGCGGTTGGCATGATGATCTTTGATGGCATGCTTCGGGGGGAACCCCAGAAAGGTCCACAAGGTGGCCGGCGGCTTGACATCCTGCGCCTCAGCCGAGCCCCCGAAAAAGGACAAAGCCGTCAGCCCCAATGACGCTATGGCAAGACGCGTGACCCGCATGGTAACCATCCTTGACTAAGATGCCAGCTAATCCTTGGCAGGCGCACCGCCCGCGCGATGCGCAGGCGCAGCGTTTGACCTTCATTCCCAATAATCGGCAAGCTCTGCAAATGGGGAAAGCGAATGTTGACCAGCCTGCAAAGTCAGCCCAGATTACCGCACGGGGCCGACCTACTCCAGCATCAAGATCACGTCGTCAGGCTTGTCCGGCGAAGAGGGATGGATCTTCTCCAGCTTTCCCTGGCGCACCACGTTTTGGACGCTCCCATTGGCTTGCAGGGTGTATTCCCCTTCGGGGACGTTGTCGAACTGGAACTTGCCGCCGTTCTTCGTCGGCTGGACGCGGGCACCGGGCAGGCTGAGGGTGACCTTGATATTGTCCGCGGGGAGTTTGCCGAACATCGCGACACCTTTGATCGTCCCTTTGTCCATTTTCACCTTCACCGTATCGGGCGAAGGAACCCGCAGGATGAGTGGGCGGGGCCGGCTCTGAAGACCCACCCGGTCGGTCGCCCGCGCCATCAGGACGTTTCGCCCCGGCGGAAGGTCTTTCGTGCTCAGCTCGAGCGACCACACATCGTTGGCCGGCGGCTGGGCCAGGCCCTGGAGGATTTTCGCCTCGTCTTTCTCCAAATCGCCGGACTGGTTCAGGTCGAAGCCAAACTCCACCTGGGCGACCCCCGACAAGTCCGCCACGTTCAACTGAGCGACCAGCTTTTGGCCTGGAACAACCGCCTGGCTAGCATCAGGCGTGGTGTTGAATGTTTTGATGTCCGGCGGAAGGCCATCGAGGACCACCGGAACCCGGTCCCCCTGGACGTTGCTCCCCGCCAGCACGAGTTGTGCAGTCAGTTGAAAGCGTTTGTTCTGAAGTCCCCCGGGGTCGAGTTCAATGGAATAGTCTCGGACCTCCGTGTCGAGCGTCAACAGACCCTGCGGCCCCACCGCGACGAGACGGCTTGTCACCTGCCGATCCGCGTAGAAGTGCTGCCGGTCCGCCCCCTCGACATCCAGGCCCACTTCCACATGGTCGTCCCGCTTGGAAAGCTGAAAAGCGTCCTGGGGGACGTCGACCTCAAACTGGACTTTAAGGACTTTGCACGGTGCTGGAATTGAGGCCGCCTCCCCCGTTTCCAGAAGCACCGGTTTCTTCGCTCTCGGCCCTGGCGGGGGCGGCTCCTTGGGCATGGCTGCCGCTGAAAAGTAAAACGTCTTCGGAAAATCAGGGGACTCCACGCTATTGATCCGCACATGCTGGCGAGCCGGCTTCAAATCTTCTCCCGGTTTTGTCTCGCGGCAATCGACGCGATAGACAAAGGCCCGCGGATAGCCATCCACCTCTAGCCGGACGATCCGCTCCTTTCGCTCCTTGTCATCGGGGGGCACAACGGCGTAAAGATTGGCGGAAGGCTTGCCGCCGTCAAACACCGCGTGGTCGTTTCGCTCGCTGCCAACCGGGAGTTCGCCGGTTGTGTCCCAGACGACGGCGATGGGTTTCTCCGCCAGGCCAATTGGCAGCACCTCGTCCGGCTTTGGCTGGGATTCGCCGGGAAGAAGTTTTGGCCGCAGGGTGACGAGAATCCGTTCCCGATTCAGGTCGTAGCCAATTTCCGCTTTGAGATAGTCCTTGGGCTGGAGAGGGTCGAGCTCGATCCATTTCAGCCAGCGTTCCGCCGGGTTTTCGAGATTAGTGAGAAGACAGAGCAGACCCTGCGTGATGTCCGGCCTGGGTGGAGTAGCCGGCATCGGGGGCACAGCACCAGCGGCAGCGTCCGGCGCAGCTGGCTTGGGCGGAGCCTCAGCCGGTGGAGCGGGCGGCGGAAACTCGATCTCCACCGGCGCTGGATCAGCCGGCAGCGCCAGCGACTTGGCGGTCGCCAGCACCTTGGCATTCGGCAATAGCTTGTCCGCTCCGTCGAACAGCGAGCGGCGGATCCCCGGCTGAAGACCGCCCTCGAAGGCAAATAACCGGCCGGGTGCCCACTTCGCCCCCGGCTGTGGAGGGACCGAGAGCAATTCCACTTTGACCTTTTTCGCCTTGCCCGAGCGGTTGGACAGCGACAGGCGAAACGCTGTTTCGCGGTTGGGAAATGCCCGCAGTTGCACGCCGTCCTGCCCGGAAACTGGTTCAGGATTCGAGCGTCCCACGCGGGTCGCGATCAAATCGATTTCGTTCGGTTTGGGCAAGCCGCAATGTACGGAGTGGTCGTCGATGAGATCCCCCGCCTGGGCATGGATCAGCAGCTTGGTCGAGTCCACCCGGTCGGTCTTCGCCTTGACCTCCCAGTCCAAGGTCGCCCGGTTGTCGCTCCCCAGCTTCGCGAGCTGCCGGTCGCCGGACGCGATGCTCGCTCCCCCCGCCACACGGACTTCCAGGTACTCAGCCTCGAACTTGGCGACGGTGGAAATGACCGCCGATTCCTGGCCGCTGGCTTCCACGATGACTTTCAGCGGACGCCAGTCTTTCATGTCCAGCGGCAGTTCCTCGGGAGCTTGGATCGCCAGGCGTGCGGCCTTCGTTGGCGGCAACACCCGCAACCGGGGCCGCCAGTCCAGATCGGACGGCAAGGACCGAGCATCGCGGGCATCCACCAGCGGCAACAGCAGCTCCGCGCGGCGAGTGCTCGTCTCATTGCCACTGTCGCGGGCCAAATCTTCGATCGTTTTGGGAAGCCCCGCCAGGTACGCTTTCAACTGCTTGCCGATTTGGCGATACTGGAACCAAAGCTCCTCGTCACCTTTGGAGTTCCTCGCCGTCAGTTGCACCGCATCAAAGAGGCTGTCGATTTGGCCTGCCAGCTTGGGATCGAAGAGGCGGACGAGCTTCCGCTCCAGGTCGAGCCGGTCGAGCAGCCGGTCCCAGCGGGCGGAAGACGCAGACAGTCCTCCCTGCCGCTTCACCGCGTCGTAGAGCTTGCGCGGGGGCAGCGGTCGGCCCGGTTCCAGCAGCTTGTCCAGCAATTGCTTGCGGCGGGCGGAGGACAACAGCGGAGTGCTCAGTAAATCCTCTAGCTTCCGCTCGCTGGCCGGCTGATCGATGGATTTCAGTGCCGCGTCACCGTCCTGGGCCAGCCGCTGGTCAATTCTCGCCCGGACGTTTTCGATCTCTTTCCGGTCTTCCCGCAGGTAAGGGACTCTTGTGGGATCAAACGGCTTCCCCTCGAGGGCCTGCAGGTCGTTGCCGTAGGCTTCAAGACGTTTGAGGAAGTCCACCAGATCGTCGAACTGGACGACCCTTTCGGCGGCGGAAAGGCTGGCCCGTTCGTGCCACCGGACATAATAAGTAGCAGCGAAGGCGTGGTCCGCCTGGAACCGGACCGCCTGCTTGACCTCCTCCAATTCTGGCGGTGCCTGCGTGAACGAACTCAGCAGCTCGGGCCGGTTGGCAAACCGGTTCCAGGCATCTGCCAGCCGGGTTCCGACGGAAGCATCGTCGCCACGGACGGCGGGCGGCGTTTCGCTGCTGCTCAGTTGCGCATCCAGTTGCTTCAGGTCCGTCACCAGGCGGTCGAGCTCGCGCGTCAGATCGACCGCGGAAAATGCCTCCCCGGCCCGGCAGCGTTGCTCGTAGTCGAGGAGCAGCGCGTTTAGCTCGCGCCACAAGTGCGGAGCGAAGTCGATGGGGGACCAGCCTCCCGGTCCCGCACGGCTCTCTAACTTGTCGCGGAGTTGCCAGGCCTGGTCCAGCGCGTCTCGTAACTCGAGCTGGCTCCGGAGTTGCTGCGAGACTTTCTCGGCGTCAGCGGGCTTTGAATTTTCGACCGGTGGCTTTTCTGCCGGAAGTTTCTTTTTCGGCTCAATTTTCTTGGCGGGTTTTTCGGGTTCCTTTTTGTCTTCCTTAGCTCCCTTGTCGTCGGTCGTTTTTGCATCAGCGGGCGGCGCTGGCTTGTCTGCGGTTTCCGCTTTCTTGGTAGGCGTCTCGGCAGTCGGGGTCTCGGTTGCTTTTGCTGGCGGCGCTTCGGCTGGAGCCTGGGCGAGCCCGATGGACGCCAGCATTCTGCCCCGCCCCAGCGGCAGCGAAGTCACTTTCTCTTCCGGCTTACCGTCGGCCTTCTTTTCCACTGCCGGCGGCTTGTTCCAACCAGCCGGCAACCGGACGAGGACCAAATCGCTGGGCAGTTCAGTAAGAGGGACGAGCCCCTTTCCCCCACGCAGGAACAAAGGGGTGGGAGCGGCACTGCGGTCGCTCGCATACCAGTCCGCCACGCGATTCACCAAGTAATTGCCGAATTCCTTGAGGCTGACCTTGAGATCGTTATTGCCTCCTTCTTCCGGCACATCTGTATTGGGAACATCGGCCTGACCGAGCAGGGCTTCGTTCAAGCTCTGGCCGAAGATCGATTTCTTCGCATTGCCGGCGGTGCTGGTCACTTGCAAACTGGAGTTGGACAGTAGCACCCACAGTTCCGAGTCCTTTTGCTCCTTGAGGTCTCGGACCTGCTTTTCCACGAGCCTGGGAAATTCGCTCGCCAGCATTCCCAGCCTTGCATCCGAGCCCAGACGGCCGCAGTCCAGCACTAGCAGCTTTTTGCCCGGACAATCCTGCATTTGCCTCAGCAGGTCCGATACTTTGTAGCGGCCCGCTCCTGCCCGGCGAAGCAAGTCGCTCGCCAAGACATACGCCTCCCCATCTTCCGACAAGCCGTAGGCGGCCACATACAGGATTACGACGTCCTGCGCCTTGGACGAAAGACCTACTAGCCGCGTGCCGAGCGAATTCAACTCTTCGGCTTCCTGCAATTCTTTCCAATCGGCAAATTGATCGCTGGCGACGTCGCGCAATCCCAAGGCGTCTTCCTGCGCGAAGGCCAGCGGGGGGACGGTCAGCTTGTCCTGGGCGATGATCGGCAGCGCGGCGATGTGGGTGTGTTCTGCTGCGGGATTCCACAAGAGCCATCCGAGATATACCAGGAGCGCTACGCCCAGCAGCGCAAAAAACCAGCGCCCAGCCGTGCGAGCCCCCGGCGAATTGGCGGGGGATTGGCTGTCGCGCCAAGAGCGTTTGCCGGGAGGGCTGGGGCGCGGAGGCGGCATGGAAAGGCCCTTCCAGAATCCAATGCGTTTCGGCCAGGCCGCTCCAGCGGCCGTTTTGTATGGTATACCTCACTCCGCGAACGTGCAATCAACCAGTGCCGCCGCCGAAACGTCCCTGGTAAAGATTACGGCCAGTGACATAGAATGGTCGCTGGCTGGCTTGGCCTCAAGGCGCGAGGAGACTCATGGACAATCTGCCGGTGCATTGGTCGGACGGCATGTATATGCGTCCGCAACACTTCCAGGCCGCCGACCGCTTTTGGACCGAAACGCTCCAAACGTCGGAAAAATGGGACCATGAGTTCAACTACGGCCTCCGCTCGATCAAAATCAGCGAAGAGGCCATTGCGAACTACCAGGTCCAGGTTACAGCCTGCCATGCCCGGCTGAAGGACGGAACGCTCGTTTCGCTCGACGTTGGCCAGGAGCCGGATCGCGTCGATCTCAAAGCGGCGATCGCGGGACTCACAGCCCCCGTGTCACTTAAAGATGCGTTTCAAGCCGAGGCGAAGATTCGGGTTTATCTCGCTGTCCCCAAGCTCAAGCTGGGTCGGGAAAACGTCGGCCGTAGCGAACAGGCCGGCGACCATCGCTTCGTGACGACGAAGCGGTCGCTCCAGGAAGAAAGCCACGGTGGCAACGAGCAGGACATCGAACTCCGGGCAATGCGGGTTCGCGTGCTCCTCTCCACCCAGAATCTTGCGGGCTACGAGCTATTGCCAATTGCCCAGATCAAGCGTGCCGGCGAAGAACAAGCCGTCCCTCGCCTGGACGACGATTACATCCCGCCGCTCCTCGCCATCGACGCCTGGCCACCGCTGGCCCACGACATTGTGCGGGCAATCTATGACATCATCGGCCAGAAAGTCGAAGTCCTCGCCGAACAGGTGCTCAACCGAGGCATGACACTGGGAAGCCAGGAGCCGGGCGATTTGGAACGGGTCCACATGCTGTCTGCGCTCAATGTCGCCACCGCCAGCCTGGGAGACGTGGCCTTCTTGCAAGGCGTCCATCCGTTCCTGATCTATCAAACTCTGCGGCAGATTGTCGGCTCTTTGTCGATCTTTCACTCCACTCGGCGGACGCCGGAGATTCCCCGCTACGACCACGATGAGCTCGCCTACATCTTTAAGTGGATGAAGCGGCAGATCGAAGAACTGCTGCGGGCAGTGCGGGACTACGAATACGAACAGCGGTACTTCGTGGGATCGGGCAAGGGAATGCAGGTTTCGCTGGAGTCCAAGTGGCTCAATCCCGACTGGAACTGGTACGTGGGGGTGAACCGCGGAAACATCTCCGAGGCCGAGTGCCAGATGCTTTTGTCGGCCGGCAACCTCGACTGGAAGATGGGGAGCAGCGGCCAGGTCGATCTCCTCTTCAAGAATCGCGCGCCCGGCGTGCATCTCGTCCCACTACCGCAAGCTCCGCGGGCACTGCCGGCGAGCGGCGGCTGGCTGTATTACGAAGTCACGCGGGGGAGTGCCGCTTGGAAAGACGTCCAAGTCACGCAGACGCTCGCCATGCGGTTCAAGGAGGAGCTGATCAGCAATCTGGATACCCTGCAGGGTCAGCGGAAGCTGGTGGTTTCAGCCCGCGGGAAGCAGGCCGTCCTCGAATTCGCTTTGTTCGCCGTACCCGTCCATAAGTAAGCCGGTGCATCAAAAGGATTGAGAAGACCAGCCGCTCATGACTCCGCAATTCGCCCAAGCTGTCGACCGCATTTTCCTGGCCGTGCTTGGGCTGCTGGACCGCATCAGCCGCAATGAGCCGCTCGTGCCGAGCGAAGAGCGGGTGCGAATCCGGGCGGCTCTGGACCATGCGGAGTCGCTCCTCGGCCAAAGTCCCGAGTGGCAGCTCTCGCGGTATGCCCTGGTGACTTGGATCGACGAGGTCTTGATCGAAGCACCGTGGGAAGGGCGGCAGTGGTGGGAAGAGAACGCCCTGGAGGTCGAGATTTTCAACACCCGCGATGCCTTCACCGCCTTCTACACCAAAGCCGTCGAAGCCGCGACGTTGCCGCAAAAGAACGCCCTGGAAGTCTACTACGTCTGCGTCGTGCTCGGCTTTCGCGGCCTCTATCGTGATTCGTCGGCAGTCGTCATGGCGGACCAATTGCGCCTGCCGCCGGATCTGGCCGCTTGGACCAAACAGACGGCATTGGCCATCCGGCTCGGCCAAGGTCGCCCGCCGATCACCGAATCGCCTCATCCCGGCGACGGCGCCCCGCCGCTGGAAGGAAAGTTCGCTCTGGTGGGATCGACGCTCCTGTGCGTCGTTCTGGCCGCGGTCACGGCGATTTTAGGCTGGGTGTTATTTTTCGTATAAGACGGCTCTCGGCAAACAGGAAAGCCACTCAGACTTCGCATGAATTTTTTCCGCCAACTCTTCGACTTCCTCACGCTCCCCTTCCGGCTGGTGATGTCCGCGCCGCTGGCGGTCATTTCCGCGCCCCGGCGGCTGTTGGGGCTGTCGCTCGCGGCCCGCGTGGCGGTGCTGGTGGCGATCTTTCTGGTGCTCTGCACCATCACCGCGTATGTGGCGTTTCTCTTCAGCCACAAGCGGGCCGATTACATGATCTGGTTCCAGACCTGGCGGATCGCCGTGATCCTGGGACTCCTCGTCGCGATTCCGTTCATCGTCCATCGAGCCCTCAAGCTCTGGCTGGAAGGGGACGTCTCGCAGTTTCCCGACATCGACTACGCCTGGAAAGAAGGGCTCCGGGCGCTCGAGGCACACGGACTCGACATTCAGCAGACCCCCGTGTTCCTGGTCCTCGGCGTGCGGGACGACATGCAGGCCAAGTGCCTGCTGGATGCTTCCCGGCTGAGCCTCCGCGTCCGGGATACGCCGCAAGGCCCCGCGGCACTCCACTGGTATGCCGATCCGGCCGGCGTCTATCTCGTCTGCACCGGTACATGCCGGCTGGGGAAACTCGCGTCCTTGGGAAAGGACGCCGATCGATTCGGCGCACCCGCCTCGCCGGCTTCCTTCGGCGGCAACAAAAACCAGATGAGCGGCACCATTGTTCCGGGCGGGCTCGCCGATTCCCGCCCGTCGTTTTCCTCCACGCTTACCCCCAGCAAAGAGCCGGACTGGGGTGCGGCGGGAAACCTCCGCGGCACCATGATGGCCAGTGCCGGAGGCTACGACAGCCCGCGAGGTGCGAGTACCGGCAGCGGGATCGTATCGCTCACCACCGCTGATGCCGGCGAGCAAACTGCCCGGCTGGAATATGTCTGCAGGCTGCTCCGCCGGGCTCGCCAGCCACTTTGCGCCTTGAACGGCATTCTGACGCTCCTCCCCTTTTCGCTGATCCAGCGCTCCTCCGCGGAAGCCATCGAAGTGCAGCGGGCAGTCAAGGAAGATTTGGCGACGATCCGCAAAATCTCCAAGGTGCGCTGCCCGGTGACCGCGCTGGTTGTCGGGATGGAAACCGAGAACGGCTTCCGCGAATTGATCCGCCGCGTCGGCACGGACCGAGCCAAAGTCCAGCGGTTCGGCAAGGGCTACAACGTCTGGAACCCGCCCGCGGGCGAGCAGATCGAGGCTGTCGCCCGGCACGCCTGTGGCGCGTTCGAGGACTGGGTCTACAACCTCTTCCGCGAAGCCGACGGCTTCAACCAGACGGGAAACACCAAGCTCTACGCCCTCCTCTGCAAGATCCGCGGCGACTTGCATGGCCGGCTGACCAACCTCTTGGTCGCCGCCTATGGCCACGACTCCCAGCCGACCGCGGAACGCGAGCCTCTCCTGTTTAGCGGCTGCTATTTCGCGGCGACCGGGGAAACCGAAGACCGTCAGGCCTTTGTCAAAAGCGTCTTCGAAAAACTGCTCGAACAAGAAAACGAGCTCGCCTGGACGGACGAAGCAATCGCCGAAAACCAGCGCTACCGCCGCCTCGCCAGCTTCAGCCTCGCCCTCAGCGCCCTGCTCGCCGCCGGCCTGATCGGGATGGCTGTCTACAAGTACATATTCCGCGAATCGTAGAAACGGTAGGCCTTAGGGCATGAATCGGGAAACAGAAGGACTTGAACAGAAGGAAAGAGAGGGAACGAAGAAAGGCGACAGGAGGCACTGACTGACCTTCCTTCCTTCCCTCCGTTACCTTCGTTTCCTTCTGTTCAAGGTCATTTCTCATCGCGATCACGCCGACCCATTTCAGAGCGCTGGCCAGCGTCGTTTCAGCCGACGAACGGGATCGCACTACGCCGCTGCTTGCCGCCCGCTCCGCAATCCGATACCGTAGCTGCAATGCCCTCTTCTCCCTTCAATTCGGGTGACCACGCGGGCCAGGTTCCATCCGAACCGCGGCCGACTGAGAGCGAAAAGCCCGAGGGGAGCCTGCTGGAAAAAGTGCTCCAGGAGACGTTGTTCGGGTCCGGGGGCTCGCCGGACGAGCCGCTGATGGCGGCGCTCGTGGAGGTCGCCCGGCGGCACCAGGGGCGGCCGCTGTCGCTCGATCCGGTGCTGGTGGACCTGATCCAGGCCATCGTCCGCATCAACCTGGGGCAGCGGGCTGCGAAGGAGGTCGACTATATCGCGATGTCCCGCCGGATTGCCCAGACACTGTGGGATGACCTCCCTTCTCGCGAGCGGCTCGAGCGTTTCTGGACCCGCTTAGCTGAGGCCGCGCGATGAGTACCGCGCAACAGTTACCGGCGGAACTGATCGACGAAGGCCAAAAGCTCGTCTTTTCTCTGGCGACGAAGATTCACCGCGGCTTGCCCTCTCGATTCGAGCTCGACGATTTGGTCGGTTATGGCCAGATCGGCCTGGCGGAGGCGGCTCGCGATTTCGACCCCTCGCAGGGGGCCAAATTCACGACGTTTGCTTTCTACCGCGTCCGCGGCGCGATCTACGACGGCCTCTCAAAAATGAGCTGGACCAGCCGCTCCCGCTACAATCGCCTCCGCTATGAGCAGATGGCCAACGCGGCCCTGAGCGAGCAGCAGGAGGCGAGCGAATCCTCTCCCGCCACCGGTTTGCTGGAAGACGCCCAATGGCTGCGTGCCGCGACCGAGAAATTGACCGTCGTCTTCCTGGCATTCTTGCAGGACGATGAACAGGGAGAAGGGGAAGCAGAATCGCAGATTCCCGACTCCGAATCCCCCCCAGCTGCCACTGCCGCCTCCCGGGAAATCTACGAAAAACTGCACACTCTCATCGACTCGCTGCCCAACGATGAGCAACAGCTCATCCGGGCCACCTACTTCGAAGGGAATACCTTAAAGGAAGCGGCCGACAAGCTCGGCATCAGTAAGTCCTGGGCCAGCCGCCTGCACGCCAAGACGCTGGACACACTCGCGCGACCGCTGCGGCGGTATGGGATGGAATAACGAACGCCTTTCCGCTTATCGCTCCGGCCAAAGCCCAACACTCACGACGGCGAAGCCCAAGCGGCAAATTGTGTTGTAAACTTACGAGACGCGAAATCGCTACGACCGATTGTCCAGGAGATACTCCGGATGGCCTCGCCTGATACGTTGGATTTTGAGCGGTTGCTCAAACCGATCTCTGCCGAGAAGCCGGCGGGGGTGGAGCTCAAGGAAGATTCTGCCCTGAGCCCCGCCTACTTCAAGGTCAAGGACGCCCGTGAGACGGCGCGGGGGGCCGAGCGAAAGCAGGCCCAGGCCATCTCGGCGGGCGAGCCGGAGTCCGGGGGCGATCCGCCGAACTGGAAAGTGGTCTTCGAGCTGACGACGAACGCCCTGGCGGACCATTCCAAAGACTTGTGGATCGCCGCGTGGCTGATCGAGGCGCTCGTCCGGTTGCACGGCTTTGCGGGGTTGCGGGACGGGTTTCGCCTGGTCCGCGAGCTGTCCGAAACGTATTGGGACGACATCCATCCCCGGCCGGATGATGAAGGGTACGCCACGACGGTCGCGCAGCTCACGGGGCTGAACGGGGACGATTCGCAAGGGGCGCTGATTCCGCCGATTGCCGACATTCCGCTCACCGCCAGCCCGAATCACGGAGAGCTGACCAGCGCCGACCATCTCGATGCCATGGAGCTGGAGCAGGTCGCCGATCCGGCCAAGCGCTCCCAGCGGATTGAGCAAGGAGTCGTCAGCCTGGAGCTGTTCGACAAGGCAGCCGCGGACACCCCCGTCGAGTTCTTCCGCGAAACGCTCGCTGATCTCGACCAGGCAATTGCCGAGTTCAGCCGCCTGACGGAAGTGCTGGGGGAAAAGTGCGGCAATGATGCCAGCGGCTATTCGGTCGCGCCGCCGTCGTCGAACATCGCCAATGCCCTCAGCGCCTGCCGGGACCGCCTGGCGAGCCTGTCGCGGCACGTCCTGGGAAGCGAAGCCGAAGCTGGCGCGGATGGAGAGCTCGCGGCGGACGGAACGCCGGGGAGCCTGACCGTCGATAAGTCGCGGATGCCGACCCGTGAGGACGCCTTCCGGTCGTTGCTACAAGTCGCTGATTTCTTTCGCCGAACCGAGCCCCATTCCCCCGTCTCTTATGCCCTGGAGCAAGCCGTCCGGTGGGGCCGGATGCCGCTGCCGGAGCTGCTGCAAGAGTTGATCTCGGATGAAGCAGTCCGAAAGGACTTGTTCCGCCGCACCGGAATCGGGCCAGGGGACGCCCCTTCCGGCTAAGGCAGATTGGGAAAATATTTGGCACAAAATTGTCCCGAAGTATTGACTGTGACAATAGTATGTCCGTACAAATCATCGTACTTTGGCGTGGTGCGCGGGTTCGCTCGTGAAGGCGAAGAGGGCATCACGCAAAGGCGCGAAGGCACAATGAAAGGAGGCACGCGACAGTGATGCATAAGCGGTTTTTGATGTATCAAGACGGGGGGCATGAATCATGGTTTACGGCGACATGCATCACCGTAACATGATTTGTGTCAATGGTTTATAGAATCCATTGTCGTCGTAAGTGCCAGAAAAAACGCCTCGAATACATGAATCGATTTAGTCGTTTCAGGGGGTGATGAATCCGATGTTGTATATTTGGCTGTCGGTCCTAGGGAGGCGAGTTTTTGACGAGCACGACGAGACGGCACTAACCCGACGCGCCAGCGAGGGAAGGTTAACGTTGATCCCTCGCTGGCGCGTCGGAGTCGTGGGAGCCTGCCTCGCCAAGCGAGTTGAGAAAGTGCCGGAACACAACGCCAGGAAAATCAAGACACTTGTAAGCAGCACGCAAACTGGATAAAACGATGTCGCCTATCGAATTGCGCGTTTCGCGCGGATAGAATGCGAACTCGGCCCAATACGAATTTCAAATCGCGGGAGGCCCAACATGAGTGCCAGTATTCACGACAAGCTCAAACGTGTCCGCAAGCCGCGGGTGCATATCACGTATGAAGTGGAGACCGAAGGGGCGGTCGTTGTCAAAGAACTCCCCTTTGTCGTCGGTGTCATCGGCGATTTTTCCGGGAACCCCACCGAGCCGCTCAAGCCGATCAAGGACCGCAAGTTCATCCAGATCGACCGCGACAACATTAACGACGTGATGAAGCGGATGACCCCCGGGCTGAACATGCGGGTGGAGAACACGCTGGCGGACGACGGCAGCGAAATGTCGGTCCAGCTCAAGTTCAACTCGATGGAAGATTTCGATCCTACCAACGTGGTCAAGCAGGTCGAGCCGCTGCGGAAGCTGTTGGAGACGCGGGACCGCTTGCGGGATCTGCTGACCAAGGTCGACCGGAGCGAAGACCTTGAGCAACTGCTGGAGAAGGTTCTGCAAAACACGGACGACCTCAAGAAGTTGTCCTCGGAGCTGGGAGTCGATGTGAGTGGCGGCAAAGGAGGAGGTGAGTGATGGCTGAAAAACAAACACAGGCCGCAGCCGGTGCGCCGGCAACCGAAACGACGAGCCTCCTCGAACAGGCCATTTCGGCCACGAAGCAGACGGAGCGGAGCCGAGCGGAAGAGCTGCTCAAGACGCTCACCACCGAGGCCCTGAAAGGGACCGTCTCGTTCGACAAGGACGTGACGCGGTCGCTGACGGCCAGCATCAAGGCCCTCGACCAGGCCATTTCAAAGCAACTGGCCGCCGTGATGCACAAGCCCGAGTTCCAGCAGCTCGAAGGAACCTGGCGGGGGCTGAACCATTTGGTGATGAACAGCGAAACGAGCGCCATGCTGAAGCTGAAGGTGCTCAACTGCGGCAAGCGAGAGCTGTTCAAGGACGTGGACAAGGCGGTCGAGTTCGACCAAAGCCAGATCTTCAAGAAGATCTACGAAAACGAGTTCGGCACCCCCGGCGGCGAGCCCTACGGCGCGCTGATCGGCGACTTTGAATTCACCAACCACCCGGAAGACATTGACCTGCTCAGCAAGATGTCCAACGTGGCTGCCGCGGGCTTTTGCCCGTTCATCTCGGCCGCTTCGCCGAAGCTGTATGGCTTCGACAGTTGGACCGAGCTGGTCAAGCCGCGCGACTTGGAAAAGATCTTCGATACCGTGGAATACACGAAGTGGAAGTCGTTCCGGGAGAGCGAAGACTCGCGGTTTGTTACGCTCACGATGCCCCGCACGCTGGCCCGCTTGCCGTACGGCAAGAGCACCAAGCCAGTGGACGAGTTCGACTATGAGGAAGTCGCCCTGGGCCCGGGAGGCAAGTCGATTGCCGTCCCACACGACCAGTACTGCTGGATGAACGCCGCCTACGTGATGGGGACGAAGCTCACCGATGCCTTCTCCAAGTACGGCTGGTGTACTGCCATCCGCGGCGCGGAAGGTGGCGGCAAGGTGGAAGGCCTGCCGGCGCACATCTTCCAGGCGGACGACGGCGACATGGACCTCAAGTGCCCGACCGAAATCGCCATCACCGACCGCCGTGAGGCGGAATTGAGCAAGCTTGGTTTCCTGCCGCTTTGCCACTACAAGAACACCGACTACGCCGTGTTCTTCGGCGCTCAGACCACGCAGAAGCCGAAGAAGTACGACCGGCCCGAAGCCACCGCCAACGCGGCGATCTCCGCCCGGCTGCCGTACCTGATGGCGACTTCGCGATTCGCGCATTACCTGAAGGTGATCGCCCGCGACAAGATTGGTTCCTTCATGGAAGTCGAAGAATGTCAGGCCTGGCTCGACCGCTGGATCCACAACTATGTCAGCGCCGATCCCAAGCCGAGCCAGGACGCGAAGGCCCGGTATCCGCTTCGGGAAGCCAAGGTCGAGGTCAAAGAGATCCCCGGCCAGCCCGGCTCGTACAATGCCATCGCCTGGATGCGGCCGTGGTTGCAGCTCGAGGAACTGACCACGTCGCTGCGCATGGTGGCGCGAATCCCGAAGATTGGCAGTTGACCCGCGCTTCTCTCCCACCAGAGGAAGCGGGCAAGGGTGATTGGCGATGAACACAGGAGCAGCGGGCGCCAACACCTTTGTGGAAAATCAGGCCGGGCCGCTGGCGGCGTCCGTGGTCTTGACGGAGCCGCCGTCCTCGGACGAGAGGCTGATCCAGCACATCTTGGAGGCGACGGGGAAAAAGCCGACCCCCGCCGCTTCGCGCCTGGACCAGTTCCTCCGCGAACCGTCGGGCAACAAGGCCCTCCTCCTGTGGCTCGGCCGCTCCCAGCCGGTCGACAAGGAGCAGCTCGTCCGCCGCTTGAACCAGGACGTGGCCTACATTGACCGCCTGCTCAACGAGCAGGTCAATGCGATCCTCCACCACCCAGCGCTCCAGCGGCTGGAAGCATCGTGGCGCGGACTGGCGTTCCTGACCCAGCGGGCCGACGAGCAAGCCGAGCAGGGCATAAAGATCAGAGTGCTCAATGCATCTTGGAAGGAGCTGGAGCGGGACTTTGAGCGGGCGGTCGAGTTCGACCAAAGTCAGCTCTTCAAGAAGGTCTACGAGCAGGAGTTCGGCTCGCCCGGCGGCGAGCCCTTTGCCGCCCTGGTCGGAGACTTCGAGATCGAGCCTCGCCCCTCCGCGAGTCATCCCCACGATGACCTCAGCGTTCTCAAGTCCCTCTCTCACATCGCAGCTGCCGCGTTCTGTCCCTTCATCACCAACGTTAGTCCCACGATGTTCGGCCTGGACGACTTCCAGGGGCTCGAGCACCGGCTGGATCATGCTCGGACCTTCGACCAGCTCGACTACTTGAAGTGGCGGGCCTTCCGCGAGACGGAGGACGCCCGCTTTGTCGGCCTGACGCTTCCCCGCGCTCTGATGCGACTCCCGTACGAGAACGACGGATCCCGGGTGGACCGGTTCTGCTTTCAGGAAGATGTCGCCGGGCCGGACCAACGCAAATATCTTTGGGGAGGCGCGGCCTACGCGATGGCCGGCGTGCTGGTCCGCGCCTTCGCCCAGGCGGGCTGGTTGGCGGATATCCGCGGGGTGCAGCGGGGGCTCGACGGCGGCGGCCTGGTGACGGGACTGCCGGTCCACTCCTTCAACACCGACAAGCAGGGGATTGCCCCCAAGTGCTCGACCGACATCATCATCACGGACGAGCTCGAAAAACAGCTCAGCGACCTCGGGTTCATTCCTCTCTGCCACTGCCAGGACACCGAACACTCCGCGTTCTATTCCAACCAGTCCGCTCAGAAGCCCAAGGCGTACGACCGGCAGGTGGCGACGGTGAACGCCCGGATGTCGTCGATGCTGCGGTACATGTTCTGCGTGTCGCGGTTCGCCCACTACATCAAAGTGCTCGGGCGGAACAAAATCGGCTCGTTCGCGGAAGCGGAGGAGTTCGAGAAGTTCCTGCAAGCCTGGATCGTGCAATACGTGACGGTTGACCCCGAGGCGTCCGCGGATGTCAAATCCCGTTTCCCGCTCCGCGAGGCGCAGGTGCAGGTGCGGCCCAATCCCGGCAAGCCCGGCTCCTATCAATGCGTCATGCATCTGCTGCCGCACTACGAGCTGGACGAGTTATCCGCCAGTGTCCGCGTCGTCACCGAGCTCAATCCGAGCCGCGTGACCTAGCGATTTCCAACTTTACCTTCGAGGGTTCCATGACTCCAAGCGAACTTTATCAGGCCGGCAAGCTGAACGAAGCCGTTGCCGCGGCACTGGAGGGGGTTAAGAGCCACCCCACGGACACGTCCCGCCGCGGGCTGCTGGCCGAGTTGCTCTGCTTCGCCGGTGAGTTGGAACGGGCCGACAAGCAACTGGAGACCATCGGCCATCAAGAGCCGAAGTCGATCGTCGGGCTGAGCATGCTGCGGCAGTTGGTCCGGGCGGAGACCGCGCGGCAACAATTCTTCAGCGAAGGGCGGTTGCCGGAGTTTCTGAAGGAGGCTTCACCTGTTCTTCGCTTGCACCTGGATGCTTCCATCGCGCTGCGTGAGGGAGCCACGGCGGAAGCTGCGGAGCTGATCGCCAAGGCGGATGCTGCCCGTGCTCCTGTCGCCGGCACATGCGACGGCCAGCCGTTCGACGACATCCGAGATCTCGACGACCTGACGGCTTCGTTTTTCGAAGTGCTGACCAGCACCGGGAAGTATTACTGGATTCCCACCGATCAAGTAGAGATTATCGAGTTCCACGCAGCCCAGCGGCCGCAAGACCTGCTCTGGCGGCGGGCTCACATGATCGTCAACGATGGCCCCGACGGCGAGGTGTACCTGCCGACGCTCTATGCCAAGACGCATGCCAGCGGCGACGACCAATTGCGATTGGGGCGCGGCACGTCCTGGAGCGGCGGGGAAGGTTCGCCGGTCCTCGGCGTCGGACAGCGGACATTCCTGATTGGCGAAGAGGACAGGCCAATCATGCAGCTCAAGGTTCTCGAGTTCCGCCAGCCGGATTAGTGCTCATGGCCAAAGTACGCGAAGACCAGCCGCTCGTCCCGTCGGTCCTGGACCGGCTGCTGGACGATGAGCCGGCCAACCGCCGGGAAGCGCCGAAGTCGCGGCATCAGGTGCTGCGCGAGCTGAAGCAGAGCGTGCAGCGCGACCTGCAGAACCTGCTCAACACCCGGTGGCGGTGCGAGTCATGGCCGCTCGATCTGGATGAGCTCGACGTGTCGCTGGTCAGCTACGGAATTCCGGACTTCACCGGCGTGCAGATGAGCGCCGGCAGCGAACGGGAGCGGCTGCGGTCGATCGTCGAGGAGTCGATCCGCAAATTCGAGCCGCGGTTCAAGTCGGTGAAGATCACTCTGGTCGACAACAAGGATGATGTGGACCGGACGCTTCGGTTTCGGATCGACGCGATGCTTTATGCCGAACCTGCGCCCGAACCGGTCGTCTTTGACTCGCAACTGGAGCCTGCCACCGGAGCCTTTGCCGTCAAAGCGCCCAGCCAGTAAGAGACCGTTCATGTCCGACGAATTACTCCCCTATTATCAGCGCGAATTGGCGTTCATTCGCAAACTGGGGGGAGAGTTTGCGCAGGCCCATCCCAAGATCGCGGGACGCCTGCGGATGGGTGCGGACGTGGCGGAGGATCCGCATGTGGCCCGGCTCATCGAGTCGTTCGCTTATCTGAACGCCCGCACGCGGCACAAGTTGGAGGACGACTTTCCGGAGATCACCGAGGCGATGCTGGGGGTGCTCTATCCGCACTATCTCGCCCCTATCCCGTCGGCCGCCATCGTGCGGTTCTCGCTGGACTCGTCGCAGAGCGAACTGACGGCGGGGCACGCCATCGAAGCCGCCTCGACGCTCGAAACGGAGCCGATCGACGGCCAGCCCTGCCGGTTCCGCACCTCATATCCCGTCACGATTTGGCCGGTCGAGCTCAAAGCGGCGACTTGCAAAGGGCATCCTTTTGCAGCGCCGCCGACCCGCTTTGCCGCCGATGCCGTCGCCGCGGTGCGGCTGCAACTGGAGACCTTCTCTCCCAAGCTGACGTTCGCTCAACTGCCCCTCGGCCGGCTGCGGTTCTTTCTGAGCGGACAATCGCAGTACGTCCACGACCTCTATGAACTGCTGATGAACAATGCGCTGGGGGTCGTGCTTGCGGCCTCCGCCGACGATAAGAATCCGATCGTCTTGGGAAAAGACTCCCTGCAGCCGGTCGGTTTTGAGCGGGATGAAGGCCTCCTCGATTATTCGCCTCGCTCGTTCCTGGGATACCGGCTGCTGTCGGAGTACTTCGCGTTCCCCGAGAAGTTCCTGTTCTTCGATGTCGCCGGCCTGTCGCCAAACGCGCTCGCGCGGATCGGCAACCGGCTGGAAATCTTCATCCTGCTCAATCGCCATCGTCCCGATGTCGAAAAGAACGTCACGAAGGAGACCTTCCAACTCGGCTGCACTCCGGTCGTCAACCTGTTCCGCCAGCGGGCCGAGCCGATTGCCTTGACCCAGACACAGCACGAATACCGCGTGGTGCCGGATGCCCGCCGGCCGCTGGCTCACGAGATTTACACGGTGGACCGGGTCGTCGCGACTTCGCCGGACCATCGAGAAGTCGAGTTCCATCCCTTCTATTCCATCAAGCACAACCAGGACACGCGGCAGGAGCGAGCCTTTTGGTACGCGACGCGGCGGCCGGCCGGCTATGCGGGGGGGCAAGCCGATCATGGGACGGAAGTCTTCCTGTCGCTGGTGGATTTGGACTTCCAGCCCGCTGCTCCGGCGGAGTGGACACTCGATGTCGAAACGACTTGCCTTAACCGGGATTTGGCCAGCCGCTTGCCGTTTGGCGGAGGCCAGCCGTACCTGCAACTCTCCGGCGGGGCGGCTCTGGCGCGAGTGGCCTGTTTGACTCCGCCGACGGCGACGCTCCGCCCCGCGCTGCGGCACGGGACGCTGTGGCGGCTGATCTCGCACTTGTCGCTGAACCACTTGTCGCTGGTCGACGGAGAAGAAGGAGCCGAGGCTCTCCGCGAAATCCTGAAGCTCTACGACTTTGCGGATTCCGCCGGGACGCGGGCCGTCATCGACGGCGTCCTCAGCGTCCGCAGCCGGCGGGTTGTGGGGCGCGTCGGCGGCGACGTGGCGGCCGGCTTTTGCCGCGGGGTGGAAGCGACGCTCCACTTCGACGAGGAGAAATTCACCGGCAGCGGCGTATTCCTGTTTGCCGCCGTGCTGGAGCGGTTCCTGGGATTGTACAGTTCCATCAACTCGTTTATTAAAACGATTGCCACGACCAACAAACGGGAAGAAGCCCTACACCGATGGCCACCTCGAGCCGGCGACAAGCGGTTGCTTTGACCGAGCAACTTAAGAGCGAGCCATTTCGCTTCGACTTCTTTCAAGCCGTCCGCGTGCTGCGGCGATTGGCCCGTGAACAGCCGGCGGAGACCGCGCCCAGGCCCGTCGGCGAAGACTACGCCCCCGCCGACGAGTTGGTCCGCTTTCGAGCTCTTCCGTCGCACACGTTTCCGCCGGGCCAAATCAGCGCCTTTCGAGCGCCGGAAGCGTCGGTGGAAAACCCCCGTCCTCAGCCGGAAATGACCGTGTCCTTCCTGGGTCTCATCGGCCCCAGCGGGGTCTTGCCGCGGCACTACACGCAGCTCGTTATTGACCGTACCCGCCACAAGGACGTCGGCCTGCGGAATTTCCTCGACCTGTTCCACCACCGGCTGATTTCCCTGTATTACCGGGCCTGGGAAAAGTATCGCTTTCCGATTGCCTATGAGCGATCTGCCTTGGAAAGGGAACCAGGGCAGGACCTGTTCACCAGTTGCCTCTACAGCCTCGTCGGCTGGGGGACCAGCGGGTTGCGAGGTCGCTTGGAAGTCGCGGACGATGCGTTCCTCTATTATGGCGGCCACTTCGCCCATTTCCCTCGCAACGCGGTTTCGCTGGAGCGGATGGTCGCCGATTACTTCGGGCTCCCCGCCGAAATCCTGCAGTTCCAGGGACAGTGGCTGTACTTGTCGGATGAAGATCAGACCCGCATGCCCTCGCCACAGCAATGCGAAGGACAGAATAACCGCTTGGGTCACGGTGCCCTCATCGGGGACCGAGTGTGGGGCGTCGAGAATAAATTCCGCGTTCGCCTGGGTCCGCTGAGCTACAAGGAGTTTTGCGGCTTCTTGCCCGACGGCGACCAACTCGTGCTGCTGGGCCAGCTCGTCCGCGCGTACGTCGGGCCGGACTTCGATTTCGACGCCCAGCTCGTCCTTCGCAAAGCCGAAGTCCCGCGGTGCCGCCTCGCGGCCGGCAGAGAAGGGGGCTCGCGGCTGGGCTGGGACATGTGGCTGTACAATGAAGCCCCCGACCGCGACGTGGACGATGCGGTGTTTGTATCCGAGGGACTTCCGCTACGATAGCGTGGTCCGCTCGGCAGGAAGAATAGACCATCAGGAGAGGTTGAAATGGCTCAAGTCAATCTGAAAGAGCTCGTCGGAAAACTGAACGATACCTGCCGGCGGACGCTCGAGGCGGCTGCCGGATTGTGCCTGTCCCGCACCAATTACAACGTCGAAATCGAACACTGGCTGCTCAAGCTTCTGGAAACGCCGCGGACCGATTTTGCGGCGGTCCTGCGGCACTTCGAGATTGACCCCTCCCGCCTCACAGCCGACCTGACCAGGGTCGTCGACAAATTCAAGACCGGCAACTCGCGGCCGCCGGCCCTCAGCCCCAACGTGGTGGAGCTCGCCCGCGAAGCGTGGCTGGCGGGCTCGATTGACTTCGGCGAGCGGGCCACGCGGTCGGGGCATGTGATCTGCGCGCTGCTCAGCGACGAGTCGCTCGCCCGAGTGGCGGCCGGTGCTTCCCGGGAGTTCGAAAAAATCTCTCCCGAAGTGCTTCGCCGCGAGCTCCCCAAGATCGTGGCCGACACCGAGGAAGAAGGTCAACCCGCGGAATCCTTCGCCCCCGGTACTCAGGGCAAGCAGGCAGCCAAGCCCGGCGGACCCACCAAGACACCGTCGCTCGACCAATACACCATCGACCTCACCGCCCGCGCCCGCGCCGGCGATATCGACCCGGTCCTCGGCCGCGACCCCGAGATCCGCCAGATCATCGACATCCTCACCCGGCGGCGGCAGAACAATCCCATCCTCACGGGCGAAGCCGGCGTGGGAAAGACGGCGGTGGTCGAAGGGTTTGCCCTACGCATCGCCGCGGGTGACGTTCCCGCACCTCTGGCGAACGTCTCCGTCCGTACGCTCGACCTGGGGCTCCTGCAAGCAGGTGCCGGGGTAAAAGGGGAGTTTGAGAATCGGCTCAAGTCGGTGATCCAGGAGGTCAAGTCGTCCCCGACGCCGGTGATCCTGTTCATTGACGAGGCCCATACCATGATTGGCGCGGGGGGTCAGGCGGGACAGAACGACGCCGCCAACCTCCTCAAGCCGGCACTGGCCCGCGGCGAACTCCGAACCATCGCCGCGACCACCTGGGCGGAATACAAGAAGTACTTTGAGCGCGACGCCGCGCTCGCCCGCCGGTTCCAGGTCGTGAAGGTGGAAGAGCCGGTGGAGAAGACGGCGATTGAAATGATCCGCGGGCTGGTCGCGACCCTGGAGCAGCATCACCAGGTCCGGATCATGAATGAAGCCGTCATCGACGCGGTGCGACTCTCCAGCCGGTACATCTCCGGGCGGCAATTGCCCGACAAGGCAGTCAGCTTGCTGGACACGACGTGTGCCCGCATCGGCATCAGCCAGTCGTCGCTGCCGCCACCCATCGAAGACTGCCGCCGCCGCATCGACCAGCTCGACGTGCTCATGGACATCCTGCGGCGCGAAGCGGCGACGGGGGGGCGGCACGACGAGCAGATGACGGAGCTGGCCGAGCAGCGTTCCGGAGTCGAGACCCAGCTCGCCGAACTCGAACAGCGCTGGACGCAAGAGAAAGAGCTCGTCGCCAAAATCCACCAGTTGCGGGAACGCCTGGAAGGAGGGCTTCCCAAGCAAAAGCCGCCGGCGGCGAAACCCGGCGCACCGGCTGCTCCGGCCGCGGCTTCTCCAGACAAGGCTGCCGCGAAAAAGGGAGCCCCACCGCAACCGCCCACACCGACGGCTCCTCCTCCCGAACCGTTGTCGCCCGAAGAACGCCAGCGGCTGCGCGACGAATTGAAGGGAGTCGAGGTGGAATTGAAATCGCTGCAAGGCGAATCGCCGCTGGTGCATTACTGTGTCGACGGACAAGCGGTGGCGGAGACCGTTTCCGCCTGGACGGGCATACCGCTTGGGCGCATGGTTGCCGACGAAGTCAAAACTGTGCTGAACCTCAAGGAATTGCTGGAGCAATCCATCATCGGCCAGTCGCATGCCCTGGAAGTCATCGCCCAAAGCATCCGCACCTCGCGGGCAAACCTGTCCGATCCGCGGACCCCCATCGGCGTGTTCCTGCTCGCGGGGACCAGCGGCGTGGGGAAGACGGAGACGGCGATCACGCTGGCGAACCTGCTCTACGGCGGCGAGCAAAATATGACGGTTATCAACATGTCCGAGTTCAAGGAGGAGCACAAAGTCTCGCTCCTCATGGGCTCGCCGCCGGGTTATGTCGGCTACGGCGAAGGAGGGGTGCTCACCGAAGCAGTCCGCCGCAAGCCCTACAGCGTGGTTCTGCTCGACGAAATGGAAAAGGCCCATCCGGGCGTCCAGGACATCTTCTACCAGGTGTTCGACAAGGGGACGATGAAGGACGGCGAAGGACGGGACATCGATTTCAAGAACACGGTCATCCTGATGACCACCAACGCTGGCACCGATTTGATCAAGAGCCTTTGCTCCGATCCCGACACGCGGCCGGATGCGGAGGGGCTGGGTACGTCGCTCTTCCCGGAGCTCCTCAAGACGTTCAAACCCGCCTTTCTCGGCCGATTGGCGGTGGTGCCTTACTTTCCGCTGACCGATGACGTGATGAAGCGGATCATTCGGCTGAAGCTCGAAAAGGTCGCCCGCCGCATCCGCGAAAACTACAAAGCGTCCTTTAGCTATACACCGCAGCTCATCGACCGGATCGCCGAGCGATGCACGGAGGTGGACACCGGCGCACGCAACGTCGACCATATCCTGACCCGCACGCTACTGCCGCAGATGTCGGGAGAGTTTCTGTCGCGGATGGCCGAAGGTGCATCCATCAATGCCGTTGAAGTCGCCATCGGCGATGACGGCGGGTTTAAGTACAGCATTTCCTAAACGAAAGTCCGCCATGCTTGTGGAACAGCCGTTAGTGCCGAGCGATGAGCCGCTATCGGCGGCGGCTGCCGAATTGATCGCCGCGGGCAGGGCCCGTTTCAAATCGGTTTACTGCTTCGATTTTGTGCCGAGCGACTACGAAGTGGTGTGGCGAGTTTTGGCGGGAGTCCCCCGGGGCCGTTTTTGCGAATGGGGAAGCGGTTGGGGAATCATCACGGGACTGGCGGAGCTGCTGGGGTTCCAGGCATGCGGCATTGAAGGCGATGCCGCACTGGCAGCCGCCTCGCGGCAATTGCTGGCGGAGTTTGGGCTTTCGAGCCCGATCCTGACAGGCGACTACCTGGTGCTTCCTAGCGGAGCCGACGTCTACTATGTCTACTGCTGGCCGGGCAAGTTCGTCGAAACGGAGGAGCATTTTGAGCGGACAGCGCCCGCCGGCAGCAGGTTGCTGATTGCCTGCGGCCAAAGCGATATCCGCTGCCGGGTCCGGGAGTGAAGAATAGGCCGGAAATGCCGCTTCTATCGCCTCCCAAAATATTTTCCATAATCTACGCAACAACTTCGCCCAGCTCACGACAACGTAAGTGTCGGGACATACATGCGGCCAACAAAGTTACCAGCCGCCTGACGCCCGCGACGGACAAACAATCGTTTCGCTCACTTTTTTTCGAGGAGTCTGACATGGCCGGTTACATCAAGTTCGACGGGGTTGACGGAGAGTTTCAGGACAAGGATCACAAGAATTGGAGCGTGCTTGAATCCTTCAGCCAGTCGCTTCACAAGACCGGCGGCGGCAAGACTGGTTCGACACGCCGCGGCGGCGACGTGCAGTTCGAGGACTTGAATGTCGGCAAGGAAGTCGACAAGTCGAGCCCCAAGCTGGCCGAAGCGGTTGCCAAGGGCAAAGTCTTCTCCAAGGTCGAGATCCACGTCACCGCGTCGTACACCGATTCGGGCCGCATTACCTACTACGCCTACGAGCTCAAGAACGTGCAAGTGTCGAGCTACCAGGTGGGTGGCAACGGCGATAGCCGGCCCACGGAGCAGATGTCGCTCAATTTTGAGGAAATCAAAGTCACCTACACCGAGTGCGACAACGCCGGCAAGAAGAAGGGCAATGTCGAATACACCTGGAAGGTCGAAGCTGGCGAGAAGTAATCGTCGTCCGTCGCGGGAAGGTGAAAGCGGCGGGGGTTGTTACGCGGGACTGGGCCCAAGCCGGCCGGTCCCGCTTTTTTTGTATCATCCATTTCCAAGCTCGCGTAGCGTGATCTTTCATAGTTCGGGGTGAAACATGGCACTCTCCTGGGTCATTTGGCGCGATAACAAACGCGTCCAGCAGGCGGAACAAAACAGCCCTTCGATGAAAGCCGGCGAAAAAGGGGACCATGTCCACTTTTTGCAGGCGGCACTGATCTTGAACGAGATCGACGTCCCGCACCACGGCATCACGAAAGGGGTCAAGAACGACAACTACTTGCAAGAAACCCAAGCCGCCGTCCGGGCGGCGGAAAAGAAGTTCGGCCTCTCGATCCAAGACCAAGGGATCGCCGGCAAGCAAGTGATCGGGGCGCTCGACCGCGAGTGCAACAAATTCTATCAGGCACATGCCGGGCACTTTGGCAGCGACCTGGCGGTCAAGGACGCCCCGCGGGCCCTCCAAAAGGTCCGCAGCGCACTGACCGGCCTGTTGTCCCTGCGGGCTCAAATGACCGCCGTGCCCGATAACCCTTCGCCGCTCACGCTGGTGAACGAAGCCCTCCGGGTCCACTTCCGGCTGATCGCGCCGGGGGGCACACGACGGCCCGTCGCCCGGACCGCGACGCTGGGGGACATCCAGCGGATCATCGACACGTATCAGCGCATGCAGTTCGTGTTGCGAGGGTCCACCTTCACGTTCCGCGACGGCATTCCCGTCAACGGCGTAAAGACAGCCGCGGAATCGGAAACCGGTTCCGAGCGGGTGACGTTCGGACCAAATTTCGCCGATTTCGACGGACCCATCGACAGCGCCATCGGGGACGAATCCCGAGTGGCGGTCGTGCTGCACGAGTGCATGCACTCCGTGGATTTCAGCGGGAGCTCCGGCCGCGATGAGATCCACATCTCCGAATTCGACCCTGCCTACGACTTGCAGCCCGCGGACTTGTCGATGTTCAACCCGAGCAGTTACGCCAGCTTTGCCGCGCACCTGCACGAGGGAGAGGATCCCAATCCGCGGTTCGGGCTGGGCGCGGATTCACGCGGACTGTAACTATGACTGGGCGGTGATAGCCACGCCCGTTTTGCCTACAATGCCGCCTGGAACAAGTGATTGGCGCACCACGTCTAGCTAACCGACAACAGGAACGGTCATGGCTCTGCAACAAAAAACCCGCATGATGGGACTGAAAAGTCCGCTGGGAGACGACGTGCTCCTCCTCACCGCATTTTCAGGCCGGGAGGAGATGTCCCGGCTGTTCACGTTCGAGCTGGACATGATTTCCGACAAGAACGATATCGCTGCCAAGGACATCGTGGGAAAAAATGTGACTTTTTCCACCAAGATGGCCGACGGATCCCCTCGGCACTTCAACGGTTTCGTAAACCGCTTCCAGGCGGGGGACGAGGACGACAACAAGCGGCGAAACTACCGGGCCGAAGTCGTCCCCTGGCTGTGGTTCCTCACCTTGACCACCGACTGCCGTATCTTTCAAAACAAAAAGGTTCCGGAGATCATCGAGCAGATTTTCAACGACCTCGGCTTCACCGATTTTCAGATGCAGGTCAAAGGGAGCCACCCCAAACGGGACTACTGCGTGCAGTACCGCGAATCGGACTTCAGCTTCGTGTCGCGGCTGATGGAAGAGGAAGGGATCTTCTATTTTTTCAAGCACGAAGACGGCAAGCACACGCTGGTCATCTCCGACCACAAGGGAGCCTATCAAGACTGCGTGGAGAAAGAAGTCGACTATCCGCGGGATTTTGGCAGCCGAGCCATCGAAGACTATATCACCGCGTGGGAGCACCGCTGGGAGTTCCGCACCGGCAAGATCGCCCAGACCGACTACAACTTCGAAACGCCGAGCACCAAGCTGATGACTACGGAGAAGACCGTGGTCACGCTGCCGGGAATGGACAAGTACGAAGCCTATGACTTTCCTGGCGGCTACGGGACGACTGGGGACGGCAATCCCTTGGCCAAGACCCGCATGGAGGAGTCGGAAACGGGGCACGACGTCGTCCACGGCGGCAGCTTCTGCAAGAGCTTTACTCTAGGCGGCAAATTCAAGATCAAACAGCACCGCTCCAGCAGCGAAGTCGGCAAATCCTACGTCATCACTTCCGTCGTGCATTCGGCGCGGGAAACGGTCGCATATGAAACGGGGAACGAAGTGGAGGGGCATTACGACAATCACTTCACCTGCATTCCCGACTCCGTCAGTTTCCGTCCCGCGCGCCTCACCGAGGAGCCGTTTGTGCAAGGTCCGCAGACGGCTGTCGTGGTCGGACCTGGCGGCGAGGAAATCTACACCGATAAATACGGCCGGGTGAAGGTCCAGTTCTTTTGGGACCGCGAAGGGAAAAAGGACGAGAACAGCTCCTGCTGGATGCGGGTCTCTCAGGTCCATGCCGGCAAGTCCTTTGGCGGAATCGACATCCCCCGCATCGGCGAGGAAGTAATCGTCAGCTTCCTGGAAGGCGACCCCGACCTACCGATCATTACGGGCCGGGTCTATCACGCCGAAAACATGCCCCCCTATGGCCTTCCTGCCGCCAAGGTCATCAGCGGCATGAAATCCAACAGCACCAAGGGGGGCGGCGGATACAACGAGTACATCCTGGACGACACCAAAGGGAACGAGCTCATCCGCGAGCACGGCCAGTTCGACAAGGATTCCACGATTGAGCATGATTTGCGCGAACATGTGCTGCACGACCGGAGCCGCGATGTTACCCACGACGAAACGATCCTGGTCGGCAATGACCGAAAGAAAACGATTGGCCACGACGAGACCACCAAAGTCGGCAACAACCGCACCGAGAACGTCGGCACGGACGAAAAGATCAGCATCGGCAGCAATCGCACCGAAGACGTGGGCAAGGACGAGAAAATCACCATCGGCAGCAACCGCACGGAGAGCGTGGGCAAGGATGAAAAAATCACCATCGGCGACAATCGCACCGAAAGTGTCGGCAAGAACGAAAGCATCGAAATCGGCAAGGATCAGTCGATCAAGGTGGGCGGCAACCGTAATGAACAGGTTGCCAAAGACGAAGGGGTGCAGATAACGGGCACCCGTTCGCACACCGTCGGCAAGAGCGATACTCTCGACGTGGGCAAGACCCTAGCGATTACCGCCGCCGATTCGATTACGCTTACGACGGGCAGCGCAAGCATCACGATGAAGAAGGACGGCACGATCACCATCAAGGGGAAAGACATCACCATCGATGGATCGGGAAAAATCAACGCCAAAGCCGGCGGCAACATCACGATGAAGGGCCAGAAGATCCTGCAGAATTAATGCCACCCTATCGGACCTCATGCTATGAATCGCACATTGTCTACTTCACACTCGCCAGAGTTTTTCGCTGACGAAATGACGGAACCTGATGCGCTGGAAGTTCTGCTCGCGGACACCGAGCGGCGCTCCCAGCACGACCGGCCTTCTTCCCCGCCGGATGTTCAACTTCCCGGCGTCGTCATCGGCAGGCTTGCCGAAATCAACGAGCGGGGTGAACCGTTGGTTCGCTCGCCGGCCGACGACGGGGAATTGATCCGTCCGGCTCGCAGCATCCTGTGCCTCAGTCGCAAACAGATCGGCGCTGAAGTCGTCCTGACCTTTGAAAATGGCGATCCTCAGAAGCCGATCATTCTTGGCCTGCTGTCACCGACCGAGTCGCCTCCCAACGCTAAAACTGCATCGCTCGAGGTGACCGCAGACGATGACCGCTTGGAGCTGACGGCTGACCGCGAAATCGTCCTCCGTTGCGGCGACGCCAGTATTACCTTGACCCGAGCAGGCAAAGTGCTCATCCGCGGAGCGTACGTGCTGAGCCGTTCATCGGGGGTCAATCGCATCAAGGGCGGCTCGGTGCAGATCAACTAACCATGTTTATCAGCAGCAATACTACCGGCATGCTCGCGGGCATCACCGCCTTCACCGACAAAGACGGCCGAGATCATGCCCTCGTCGTCGTGAAAGGGACATTTCTGGTGGCCCGTGACGGCGGTGTGGTTCTCGCCGAGGAACAGGCAAAATTCGTTTACGCCGATGAGCACTATGGCGAGCCTGGCGAGACGAGCATCAAGTACGAGTGCGACTTTGCCCCGGCCAAACCGGCTGCGGAAGTGGTGATGTGCGGCCATGCGTTTGCGCCCGGAGGGAAAGCGGTAACAGAACTGGACGTATCGATCGAGGTCGGTTCCTGGAAGAAGCAGTTGCGAGTCACCGGCGATCGGAAATGGGAAGCGGGCCTGCTCGGCAGTTTTGCTACTGCTCCCGAACCCTTCCAAGAGATGCCGCTCGTTTACGAAAGGGCCTTCGGCGGCTGGGACCGAACCCATGCCAGCGAAACTCGGCACACGGTCGAACGGCGAAACCTGGTGGGCGTAGGATTCCAGACGGAGTATCATCCCGCCAAGATCGTCGGCAAACCTCTGCCGAATATCGAATACCCTGGCCAGCGCATCACTAAATGGAACGATAAGATTTCGCCGGCAGGATTTGGCATTCTCAGCCGTTGCTGGTTGCCGCGCGCTGGTTACGCCGGCACCTACGACCAGGCCTGGCTCGACACGAAATGTCCGTTCTTGCCGGACGACTTCGACCATCGTTACTTTCAGTCCGCGCCCGCTGACCAGCAGATTCCCGGCTTGGCAGGGGGGGAGCAAGTGCGCTGCACCAACTTGTCTCCTCAGGGAACCTTGTCATTTGAATTGCCCCGCTTGGATGTGCCGATCGTGTTCCGCTTTCGCGACCGCGAAGTGCAAGCGTCGCCAATGCCCGACACACTGCTCCTTGAGCCGCACCAGCGGCGATTCCTATTAACGTGGCGGTCGCTCGTGCCGGTAGGAAGGAAATTTGTTGCCCTGCGCGAGGTGCTCGTGGGCAAACAGCCCAAGCCGCGACCCAGGCGCTCCCCTGCGCCTCGAAGGTTTTCTTCGCTCGACGAAGTCGTGCGGTGGCGGAAATCCCTTTCCAAGTAGGTTTGCAAACGCAAATTATTGGCCATGTTACTAACCCATTCAGGCTTAATGTGTCCGGTCGGCCTTCACGCCGCCGCCGCGTGCGCCGCCATGCGGGCCGGCATCGCCGGCTTCGGCGATCTGCCGTATCTCGACAACTCGGGCGAGCCGATAGTAGGCGCGGTCGTTCCGGGCCTGGTGCCTCATCTCAACCGAGAAGAACGCTTGTTGACGTTGCTGGAAGGGGCCTTACGGGACTGTTTGAAATCGGCGGCGCTGAACGAGACCAGTTCGATTCCGCTTTTGGTGGGCCTATCGGAAAGCGGCCGCCCGGGAGGCGGCGACCATCTGGCCAGCGACTTGATTTTGCACATGCAAAATCGGCTCCAACTGCGATTCCATCCAACTCTTTCCCGATGTCTTGCGCGCGGCCACACGGCTGGTTTCGAGCTGCTCAAAGATGCCCGCGAACTGCTCGCAGACCCAAACGTGCCGGGCTGCCTGGTGGCGGGCGTCGATTCCTACATGAACGCCCGCACGTTGAATTGGTTGTCGCACCTGGGGCGCCTCAAGACCGATGGCAACTCCGACGGTGTAATTCCCGGCGAGGCGGCGGCCGTGGCGCTCATTCGCCCGTCATCGGCGTCTGGCATTGCCGGCGCAACACAGTTTTGCGGGCTGGGATTCGCTCAGGAAAACGCGGGAGTACTTTCCCAAGAGCCGTTGTTGGGATTGGGATTGGCCGCCGCGCTGCGGACTGCTTTGCAAGAGGCCGGGCTGCAAATGAACCAGATCGGTTTTCGCCTCCTCGACGTTACCGGCGAAAGTTACGGGTTCAAGGAACAATCCCTGGCCCTGTCGCGGGTGTTGCGGCAAGGGCCCTCGCAACTGCCGATGTGGCATTGTGCCGACTCCGTCGGCGACGTCGGGGCTGCGGCGGGCGTTTGCCAATGGATCGTGGCCGACTACGCCTTTCGCAAAAACTACGCGCCGGGAACCTCAGCGATGTGTACCGCCAGCGCCTTGCCTGGCGAGCGCGCGGCAGCCGTGCTCTGTCGGCAATAGGTTAGGAACTAGGCACTTTTGGGTAGAAGGAATCGGGAATCATGAGCAACGAAGTCTACGCCAACGGCGAAGCGATCGCCTGTAAATCGGGAGATGGCAAGGTCATCGCAGCGTTTCCGGACGTGTGCCTTAGTCCACCATCTCCGCCGGCGGGTCCGATACCCCTCCCATATCCCAATACTTCCTTTTCCAAGGACATGAAGGAAGGGAGCAAGACGGTCAAGATTGACGGCAAGGAAGTGATGCTCAAGGACAAGTCGTACTATAAAACTTCTCCGCTGGGAGACGAGGCAGCGACCCGCAGTTTCGGCGGCAGTGTGATCACCCACACCATCACCGGTAAAACTTATTTCACCGCGTGGTCAATGGACGTTAAAGTCGAGGGGGAAAACGTCGATCGCCATGTCGACCTGACGACCTCGAACCACAACCCTTATCCCGGCAGCACTCCGCCGATGGTTAACGCGGAAAAGGTGGCGCTGGCGGAGGAACGAATCGCAGAGAACCAGTGTCCCTGTTGCGGAAAACCAAGGCACGCTTGGCAGCAGGGAGCCCCACAGAATATGGAGGAGTGGTATCTTGCCAACAATAGACCAGCAGACCACGCGGATCTTAGGACCCTATTGGCGGACGCCCGTAACCGCCCAAATTGCACATGCAAGAGTCCCAAGAAGAAGAGCCTACTACCGTCTCCTCCATGCGATGTCTTTTACCCGCCACCGAATCCCCGACCGCCGGCGCGCACTGCGAGAGAGGCGGATTGGCGCCGTAAGACCAGGGCACGCCAAAGAGCAAAGGGCGTGCCAGCCGGCGCGGCGCTAACGGCACATGCGACGCAGCGGTTTCAAGAGAAGAATAATGGCAGAACTCCCAACCCCGCTGAATTGGCTGATGAGGAACGACTCCAGACACAGCAGAATCACTTGACTCCGAAAATCGCCGGGGGATGCAACAAGGAAGGAAATACCCAAGCCAATTTTGCGCTCTGCGCAAGTTGTCAGCAGATCGATGCGAGATTCAACCGATTCCAACAAGCGCAACCGTAGTTTAGCGCTGGAGACTTGCCATGAGCGATCCTTATGACACTGACGGACTTCAGCTCTATGGCGACGGGTATTGGGTATTTCCCAACTACTCGCCCGACCCGAGCCGCAAACCGGATTCGTACGAATCGCCGTGGGAGCTATGGGTCGCCACGTTGGCCCGGGCTCGATTGGGAGACTTCTCCTGGGTTCCGGGTCTCCTTGATCTCTACCTGCGCTCCGAAGATTACGTCCTCAAGGGCCAATGCATCGACCTGCTCGCCGACGCTGGACCGGCCACCACGGTTTCGCGAATTAGGAACTCCATCGCTACCAAGCTGGTTCGCGGCGATGAGTATGGTCCGCAGTTCGCTGTGGACATGTCTCGCGTGTTATTCGCGCAACTGCGGCTCGCCGATGTACCGTTGTTACTACAAACGTACCAAGGCGGAGCGCAATTCGAAGATACGGCGATCATTGTGTGTTATATGGAGTATATCTTGGGGAAAGTCGAACTTGCGGGGGGCGTCAGCAATCTTGCATCCGACAGCGAGTTGGTGAACCGTCGATTCAAACAACTCTTCGATCATTTCGGCAGAGGTGAGATACCACTTTGGATGGGCGAATTGTTTGATATTACCGGTCTTGCAAAAAAGTGGCTTATGGCAACCGACATTCCGGATCCGATTACAATGCGAAGCATTTTCGAATCCACAACGGGAATCGACTGTCGACCTTTCTTTGAAGACGAAGAATTCCAGCCCCTTTCCGCGGCTATGGTTTTGGAGGATTTTCTCGACAGCCCCTCTGCCGCCAAGTATAAAGCCGGTGTGCGCTACTTCTTCGGCCATCGCATTCCCGATTGAGGTGGCCATGAACAACCTCATCGCAGAAGTCATCGACCGCCACGCGGAAGATGCCGCGCTCCTCTGGCTTCGCAGAAACGACGCGGTGCAAGCATCGCACTTCAATCTCCCTGATCTTGTCCGCCTCGACAACCAACTTGAGGCGCACCTCGATGGACTGCGTGTTGCGGAAGCCGACATGCCCGGTGCTGCCTGGGTGGTTTGCGAACACGAACTCGCCTGGAAGGAATCAGGCGAGATATTCCCCGCGGCGATTCTGGCCTGGAAAAGCGGCATCGAGCAGCGCATTCGCACAGTGATGAATGTCGCGGCAAATTCGTACGAATGTTCGCGGCCGCTCGTTTCGTCGCTGGCATGGCTGTCGGAAGAGGAGGCAACGCCGCAAATCGAGCATTTACTGGCACATCCTGAAGGTTTTCAGCGGCGCATGGGTCTCGCGGCTTGCGCGGTGCGAAGACGCGATCCGGGCGAGGCATTCACGAAGGCGCTTGCCAGCTCCGATAAATCGCTCAAAACCCGAGCGCTGCGGGCCATTGGGGAACTCGCGCGGCGAGACCTGCTGCCGGCAGCGAAAGAGGCGTTGCGATCCGGTGATGCGGGCTCCAAATTCGCGGCGGCCTGGTCGCTGGCCCGACTGAGCGACGACTCTGAGGCGATTGGCGCCCTAAAGAAAACAGTCGAATCGCAAGCGTCTGGCGGCGACCAATTGCGATACCCGGAGTATGCGTCCTGCGGTGCTCGGGCGCTCCAGTTGGTGCTACGGAAGATGGACGCAAAGGCTGCGTCGAAGTGGCTCAAGAAGCTGGCGCAAAATCCCAAGCTCGTGCGGCAGGCAGTCATCGGAGCGGGCATCGTTGGCACTCCTGATTCTGTCCCCTGGCTGCTCTCGCTGATGAGCGTACCCGAGTTAGCTCGCGTAGCCGGCGAGGCGTTTACGATGATCACCGGCCTCGACCTGGCCGCGGAGAAATTCGATGCGAACCGGCCGGAGGGTTTCGAATCAGGACCGACGGAGGATCCCGCGGATGAGAATGTCGCGATGGACGAAGACGAGAATCTCCCCTGGCCCGACGCGGCAAAGCTGGCCGCGTGGTGGGAAAGACGCCGGGCTGACTTCGAGCCGCAAACCCGGTATCTTTGCGGAAAGCCGTTGACCGAGGAGTGGCTGGATCATGTGCTTAAGCATGGTTATCAAAGACAGCGAGCCGCCGCCGCTTTGGAGCTCGCGATCCGAGCCCCCGAACGTCCGCTGTTCAATGTGCGAGCCCCTGGACGCCGGCAACAGCAGTTGCTGGGATTGAAATGACCTCTTTCCGCAGCTGAACAACGAAGTCAGGACTCCGTGAACGCGCACCAAGCTTCGGTCTGCCCACCGATGATCCCCGAAGTACTGCACGCTCATCTGGAAGAATTCCAGTTTCTCTGCGGACAGTTCCAGCACGCTCTACGGTCTCCCGACTATCGTCGCCGCGACCTCGAACCGCTGTCAAGTCGCATCGCGGCTCATTTGGATGGAATCGTCGTCGCGGGCGAGGCTGCCGTGCCCTTACTCGAAGCGGGTTTGGCGGCCGACGAACCGCAAGCAGCCTTTGCGGCGGCATATATCCTTTTGAGAATGAATTCGAAAGCCGGGCAACGGGTGCTGGACGCCTTTTTGCAAGCGAAGGCCGGCCAACTCGAGGGGCTTTGTCGCGCCTTGTGTCAGAGCACGCTCGGCACAATGGAGGATCAACTTCGGCAAGAGGTCACAAGCTCCCCCGCGACGATTGCCGTGGCGGCAGCGGAAGTCTTGGCCTTTCATCGAAAGCTGGGGCCGTTGGCAAAACGGCTCGACGACTTCTTGAAGGATGATAATCCAGAAGTGCGCCGTTGTGCGTGGCGAGTCACGGCCTTATTGGGGACAGCGGCAGCACGGTAACGGGCAGAGAGACATTTCATGCGTGTCATCCTGGAAGTGCAATCCGGTCCCTCAGGGGGCAAGAAGACCTGGCTCCGGTCCGGTCAAAAGGTCGTGATCGGGCGCACCGAGGGGTCAGACTGCGTGATCCCCCACGACGGACAAATCTCCAGTCGCCATTTCGCGGTGGAATGCAGCCTGGAAAACTGCCAGATCCGAGATTTGGGAAGCAGCAACGGCACGTTTCTCAACGGCCAAAGAGTGGAGGAAGCGGTCGTCCGGAGCGGGGATCGGATCGTGGCAGGACAGACAACATTCGCCGTGCAGATCGAGGATGCTCCCACATTCGCCCCCCCCCCGACACCACGGCCGGACCTCGTCGCCCAATCACCACCAATGACTCCCGCCGCAGCGCCGGCAGCCACGACATCGCCTTCGAAAACGATCCCCTCCCCGTCGCCAACGACAACGCCCATCAGCGTCCCCACGCCTTATGATGCAGGACTCGCCGACGAGGATCCTCGAGTGCGGCGCGAAGCGTTGCATGCCGCCGCCTGGACGCGGCAGCGGTGGCTCTTGGAGTATTGCCGCTTCCAGGCCCAAACGCCGTCCCCAGACAACTGGGACGCCCTTGTCTTGTTCGCGCTCCTGGGTAAACCTCAGGATCTCCAGAGAATTCAGACGCTCAGCAAACTTGCCATGCTGGGAACGATGCGTTTTCAACTCCTGGCGGCATACGGGCACCCGGAGGTTGTCGAGATTCTGCTCAAGACGATGCGAGGGCCAAATCCGGAGGACGCGGTCGCGGCTGGCCTGGCATTTACGAAAATCACAGGGATCGAGCTCGAATCGGAGAAACTAACACACGCTGCCGCTGAGCTCGCCTGGGAGCATTGGCAGAAAGTGCGCGGCCAAGCCGCCAGTGGCACGCGCTGGAGTCGGGGAATCAACGTGAGCGGTTCTTTGAATGCCGAGGTGCTGGAACAACTCGATCTGGAATCCCGCTGGGAGGCCTGTCTCCGCGGCAATTATGAGGGGACTTGGAACGGCAGCCTCATGGATTGGGAGGCATTTCCTCAGCGCCGTTGACGCAGCTGGCTATGACGAGGACAAAGCCAGCAATTGCTCTTTGAACGGATCTTTGATCGCTGCGATGGCGTCTGGGCTAACGACTTCCTCAAAAGCCGGCGTGCCAGAAATTTCAGTGCTTTGGAGGATGACTTCGTTGGTCGGGCGGATGGTCGAGACGGGGCATTCAATGTAGGTGACAGGGAGGTCGCCAAATTCTTCCATCTTGCCGGTGGTGATAGGAAACCGGAGTGCTTCCAGGAGCTTGATGACGCCCGGGCGGCTTTGCAGCATCACATGCATCACCAGGTAGTTAAGCACGCATTGCTGCAGGTCGCTGCCGACGATGGTCTTCTGCTCTGCCAGCAATTCCCTGAGCCGTTTGGGACCGCTTCCCGAAAACGTGAGCACCCACTTGAGCGGCGAAGTGATCCTGATGGACTTGTTTTGGCCGGCGTCCTGGATTTCGTAGGCGTAGTCGACCGGCACGATCTCGGGAAGGATGTTGACGATGTCGAGCGGCGACTCCAAATCCTTGCGAAGATTGTAGGGAGCGGATCCGGCCAGCGGCAGATACAGTCCCTTGAGCTGCTCAAACGCCTCGGCTTCGCCCTTGACCGATTGCTTCGTCGTGCTCCGCAGATGGACGCCGAAGACATTACGCGGGTTAATCAGCGGAGCGAGGGTCGCAAGATGCGACCTCACCTGCTGGGTTAAGTTGTCCGCGACAGCCCTGGTGAGCTTGCGAAGCGTCAGCATTTGGGAAATGCTCTTGGGCTGGCTCATGTTTTGGCCTTATGGTTTGGGAGAAGGACTCGGTGCGGAAGGCTGGAGCTCGATGACGATCCGAAACCCGATGTAGGGATTCGCGGCAGTCATATCTTCGATTTCTTCTTTAGTTCGCTTGTCTTCATCGCGCAGGTCGCTGTAAAAGAGCGGCCTGTCTTGGCGATATTGACGGCCGCGCAACGTTACCAGTCCAAACGCCCCGCGAGAAGTATCTCGCGTCCATTCTCCCCCGTTGCCGGCCATGTGCCGGCAGCCAAAGGGGCTGAGATCGGCATCGGCCTCGGTAATGGGGACCGTTCCTTGACTACTTCCTCCGACGGCGATGTCCAGTTTTGGACCTGGGCCGTCTTTCCAGACACCCAGGAACGGCCCCTGCTGCTTGGCGGCACTGGGCAAATACAAGCCAGTCGCGGTGTCCCATTGCTGGCAGGTCGGCAAGGCTCCTCCCAGCCACTTGGCGAACTCTTCGGCCTGCCGGAAAGTTGCTCCCATCACCGGATGCAATGGGTGTTTCTCCCCCGGCAATTCGTCAGCACCTTTCGCCGCGCCGTGGACCCACCAGGCATCCGGCCACTCTTCGGTGTCGATATTCAAGTCCGCTTCGCCGGCTTTGGCCGGTTTGGCATTCAAGTCCGCTTCGCTGGCTTTGGCCGGTTTGGCGGGGCGTGGATGGGTGCTGGCGTATTGTTTGTCAAAGACCGTAAAGAGCTCATTCCAGGCCTTGTTGGTGAGCATGTAGAAACTGGGGAGCTTCAATTCGCTGTTGTACGGAATGAGCACCAGCTCGCAGGACTTGCCGCTGGGAAGCGAAGCATTGCCCGGCAATTTCCGCACAATACGGTCCCAGTAGTTGGCCTTCTCCTCGTCGATCCGTTTTCGCTTGGCAAAAGGAGCCGGCTCACACTCCGGCGGCAGCTTCATGACTGGCGGCTCGACTTTGAGCGGGATCACTCGCTCGGCGGTTTGCTTGCCATCGATTACCGTCAAGATGATATCCCGCTTGAGCCCGTAATCGGCCTTGGGCAAGTTGAGGTCGGCACTGATGGTAATTCGCCAGATTTCCGCACCCTCTGCAGCCCCCGACGACGCTCCGGCCTCAGCCGCCGGCCTGGGGGCTTCGTCCGTTTGGAAGGAGACTCCCTCGGGAAGGCCGGAAAACTCCGGTTTCGCCGCACTGGGGTCGCGGGCTCCCTGGACATGGACCTCGAACGTTTGTTCCTCGCCGGCGAGGATCTCGATGCCAGAAGGGGCGGAGACTTCCAGCCCCTGAAACCGCAGCAATCCTAGCCGTCTCAATGTCTCGAAAGCTGCGGCAATTGTCACTGCCCCGACGCCGAGCGCTACTACCGTCTGTCGCCGCGTCAACAAGGGTTTTTGCTTGTTGGATGGCCCCAGAATCGCATCCTCGAGCGCTTGGGCAAACTGCTTGCAACTCGCGTAGCGCTCCCTGCGTTTCTTGGCGAGCGCCCTTTCGATCACCTTTTTTTCCGCCGGGGGAAGGCCCTTGAGGTCGGGAGCGGCCGTCAGGTGGCTTTCCTTGACCTCTTCCTGGCTCTCCACGTCGAACAGCGGCCGTCCCAGGCGAAGCTCCACGTACGTCGCGGCCAGGCTGTATTGGTCGCTTTCCGGGCCGACTTTCTGCTCCCAAACCTCCGGTCCCATATAAAGCGGAGTCCCAATCATCGTGGCCACGACATCGGCTCCTCCCTTCATGAAGAGCCGCGCCAAGCCAAAGTCGGCCAGCCGGGCATGCCCTTTGGCGAGCAGGATGTTGGCCGGCTTCACGTCCCGGTGCAGCACCTGGTTGCTGTGCAGAAAATCCAGCGCCTCGGCTGACTCGCGCATGTAGGTCAGCAACTCCTCCGCGGGAATTCCAGGCAATCGGTCGCGCCGGCATTCTTCGAGCCGGTCCATCAGGGTCTTGTCGGCCAGATCCATCACGATGTGCAGTTGGTCCCCGGACAGCCAATAGGCCTGCACCTGCAAGAGAAACGGATGGCGCAAACGCTTCATCAGCTCCAGTGCCCGCAGTTCCACCTGAGTCAACTGGTCCCCCGCGGTCCGGTGGATGATTTTCACGGCCACTTCAACGCCGCCGGGGGCTTCGGCACGCCAGACCTCGCCGAACATGCCGCGGCCGATGCACTCGTGAAGGTGATAGCCGTCTCCACCCGGCATCACCTTGCGGGCAATCGTCGCTTCCGCCGGATCGCCCAGCGACATCGTCCCTGGAGCCCGCAGAGGTACAGGCGACGAACTAGGACTAGCCGCGGAAAAGGGAGTGAATGGCGGTGCAGGCGAGGGTGCGTCGCTCGCGGACGGAGAGCCGCCGCGTGGCACCGGAGAGGGCTTTCCCTTGATCCCGCCGACGAGATCCACGAGGGTGTCAAACTGGTGAGGGAACCGGTGGCGGTAGCCTTCGATCCGCAGCGGATCCCCTTGCAAACGGCGAATGCGATATTCGGCTGCGATGAGCTCGACGGGAAGGTCTTGGGCAGCCCCCAATTCCGGAAAATTTACCAGGTAGTGTTCTAAGAGGATCTTTTCGCCCCGCCTCCGCCGCTGCTCCAAATCGATCGGCAGCAATTCGAGGAGGACGGGGACGCGCAACGGGTCTTCGCTCCCCGGCAAGAATGTGGCTAGCAGAACCTCGTCGATTCCTTGTCGGTGGCCGCGCCATGCCTCGACATATTCAGCCGCAGCCTGCTGGACTCGGCTCCGCATCGTCTCGGATAGATTCGCGTGGTGAGACGGGTCAGGCATCGCGGGTCAATGGAAAACGGCTCGGAACCAAGCAGCGGACGGTAATGCACGAAAATCGGTGCGCTTCGCTACAATGAATCATACCAGCCCCTCGTAGCTCACGGAATTCAATCCATGTCTAAAAACCAAGTACCCTGTCTCCGTAGATTCCGTGGGGCCGTCGTTGTTCTGGCGACCCTGGTCACGCTCGGTTTCGCACAAGGGGCGGACGAAGGGGAACCGCTGCTGCGGCTGGAAGCGGGGGGACCGACTGGCTACGTGACGGCGCTGGCCTTCAGTCCTGATGCCCAGGCCCTCTATGCCGGAAGCTGGGACAAGACCGTCCGGGTCTGGCGCTGGAATGTCGCTGCGGGAGAATACAAGCTGGATCCCAGTGCCTGGCGGGTTCCTATCGGGCCGGGGCTCGACGGTGCGATCAACGCCATCGCTGTTTCCGCCGACGGCAATTGGCTGGCCGCTGCCGGCAGGCCCGTCATTCGCGGCTCTGCCGATTTTCGAAGTCCAGGCCGCATACTCCCCACGTTCGGCGGCATGACCGATGAGATGCGGCTGGACGAAGGGACGATCCATGTCTTCGACACACGGACCCGCGTCACGCACACCCTGCGGGGGCACCGGGGCGAAGTCCGTTCGCTCACCTTTGCGCCGAGCGACGCGGAACGCCCGCTGCTCTTGTCGGCGGCCCGCGAATGGAATGAACCTGCCGGCAAATTCGGGGGATCGGTCCGCCTGTGGGATGTGGTGGTGAAAGAGCCCTATGTCACGGGCCGCTTGCTGCCCGAACCGCGGCACGAGACCTGGCCCAAGCTGGCGGTGCGAAGGACCGGGGCGGGAACCAAGGCCCTCGACGTCGCGATTGCCTGGGGCGACGGCATTTTCCGCACCTGGGACGTTGCCGGGAACCGGCTGGCCCAAGCGGCGGAACAGGGACAATTCCAGGATACGGTAGTATTCCAGGAATCGACGGGTCAATTCATCACGGGGGCTCTCGCCGACAACGGGGCCACTCGGCTGCGGTCGTGGCAATCCGCGAATGGTTCACTGGAACCTGACGCGGCTCGCAGCGCTGAGCTCGGGCGGTCCGAGGATGCCGTCAGCGCTCCCCGAGCATTGGCTTTGGCCTCTGCAGACCCGGACGCCAAGCCGGACCTCTTGGTCTCGGTGATCCATCGGCATTTCGTTCGCGAGCCGGCCAAGGACCAATATGAAATCTGGCTATTAAAAATTCCGGTTCGCGGAGCCGAGATTCAGCCCATTCGACTTTGGAGCGCCGGGCCTCCTCCGCGTCGATTGCCGGTCGTTGCGACGATACCAGGCGGGAAGCATGTCGCCGTAACGAGCGGCCTTGAAATCAATGTCTACGCCATCGTCGATTTGCTTGCCGGGCGAGTTCGGCCGCAGGTGCTACGAAGTGCAGGTTCCTCGATCGGCACGGTCGCATTTCTAGAAAAGGAAGGTGCTCCGCTCACTCTCGGCCTCAGCGAGCGGCGGGGAGCGACGCCCGGAAGTGCCGCGGAATTCAAAGCCGGCGACCTGGTCTTCGATATTGAGAAGACGGAACTGGCGGACTTCGCGGGGGATGCCGGCTGGAAAGTGGCAGCGCCTCCGGCCAAGGGCTGGCGGGTTGAGATTCAAAAGCGAGAGGCTGCCGAAGCCGGAGCGCAGCCCGCTGACAAAAACACAGCGCGGCAACGGCTGCAAGTGACGGAAAACGACGAGCGTCGTGGGGCCATCGATCTGCCTTCCGGCCATGAACTGACGGACTACGCACTTGCCGCCAGTCGTGAGCCGCCGATTTTGGCAGTTGCCTCGCACCACAACGGTCTGCCGTCGCTGAATCTGTACAACGCCGCCACCGGCCAGCAGGTCCGCCAGCTTTCGTCGCACGCCGGGTTGGTCCGCTCGCTCGCCTTCTCCACCGACACCCAGCTCTTGGTCTCGGCCGCGGACGATCAAACCGTTTGCATCTGGCGGTTAGCCGACCTGGACCGGATCGTGGGCCAACGAGGCCTCGCCTCCGGCATCGCCGTGCGAAAAACACCCGACGGCCTGGTGGTGGAAGTGGACGAGACCACCGCTCTCGCAGCGGCCTTGAAAGACGGGGACGTTGTGCTCGGCCGCATGGTTGGTAACCAGCTTCGCCCGTGGGAAACGGCTCGTGATTTTTACGATACGTTTTGGAACGCGACTCCCGGCGATACCATCCAGGTTCGCCGCTCGAGAGGTGGGGCACTTGCGACCGCGGCAGTCGTCGTTGCCCAAGGGGCAGACGAGCGCAAGCCTTTGTTGTCCCTGTTTGTGACCCGCGCGCCCGCCGCCAAAGGACGCGGCTGGATCGGCTGGAGCCCGCTCGGCCCGTATCAGGCGAGCGGCGAAGACGTGGAGCAGCATCTGGGCTGGCACTTCAATACCGGCCGTCCCGAATCCCCCGTGGCCTTTGCAGGCGCTGCTCAATACCGCGAAAAATATTTCCGAAAGGGGCTCCTCGATTCCTTGATCAAGACCGGCTTGCCGCCGAAAGTGCCAGACGAGGCCGCGAAACTTCCGCGGCCGGACTTGGACTTGATCGTCGACGGCAAAGACCCGCAGCCGCTCGCCGGTGGCATCGGGGGCTTGGTGCGGTTTCCGCCGTCGAGGGCCAGTTTGGTTGTTCCCGATTTGGCGTCAGCAAATATCGACAAGGTCGAGCTGCAAGTGGACGACCAGCCGGCGATGCCGCTCAGCCGGCAAGAGGACGGCAGGACGTGGGCTGCGGAGCTCGACCTGGCGGCGTGGAAGCCGGGGGAACATCGGATCAAAGCGACGCTTTTTACGCGTGAGGCGATGCCGCAGTCGTTTGTCGAGGAGCGCCGACTGCGCTATCAATTGCCTTCGCCGCAGCTTACTGTGAAAAATGCCAAGCCGACCACTGCCGCCGAAGCAGTTGACCAGCCACAATTTGCGTTTTCGGCCACGGTCCAACCGGGCGTAGAGGGGGAGATGGTGGATGTCGTCCTCCGCCGCCGGAGCGGCAAGGATGTTGCCGTCGTAAAGGAGTGGAGCATCCGCGAGCGCCTGGAAATCAGCGAAATGGTCACGTTGGAAGAGGGGGGCAACATTGTCGAGCTGGAGGCCCGCAATCACAACGCACTCAAGGGTTTCGAAAACTTCGAGACTTCGCGGGAACGGCGGACACTGAATTTCAGCAAAGCCGTCCAGCCGGGAATTGTCTCCGCCGCCATCAAGCCGCTCCAGGAAGGAGAGCCTGTGCAGACGTTGGGTCTGGAGGGGCCCCCCGCGATCGTGACTGTCGACAAGATTGAACTAAGCGGCGAACTGAAAGAGGTTGGGGGTGCCTTGGCCGTGGAGTCCAGCCTCGGCGGCCCGAGCGCGGACGTGAAGACGCTTCCCGCCGCTGCCGGAAAACCAGCCAAGTTCACCACCGGCGAAATCACGCTCAAACCGGGAATCCAGACGGTCATCCTCACTCGCAAGGCCGCTGCCGGCCTGCTGATTGAATCTGGAATCCAGGTCGACTATCGCCCGCCGCTGCCGGCGCTCGCCTTCGACGAGCCGAAAGCCGATCAGACGCTAATCGAAGGGCGCGACCCGCAAACGCTGGAGCTTTCCGCGAAATTCCCGAAAGCCCGCGAGCCCCATCCGTTCAAAGCGGCCATCCTGCTGAACGGCAAGCGGTCCAAAGTCGAACCGGCCATCGACCTGGAAGCCGGAACCATCAGCGCGAAAATCCCGCTGGAGCTGGGGGAAAACCAGGTGGCCCTCGAATTGACCAACGCCTGGAACCCGCCCAAGGTGCTCCCCGTCACCAAAGTCAGTTTCTTAACGCTTCCATCCGTGACGAAATTCGGCGAACTTCCCGATCCTCAGTCTCCCGTTGTCGATGTCGTTGTGTTCGGAAAATCCGCGCTGCCGATCACCCAGGTCGATGCCGCGGGAGTCCAGTTGCCAAAGAGCGCCGTCCGCTATGACCAGGGGACTGGCGAATGGCAGGGGACGATTAGGGATGTGGCCCTCAAGGGGGAAGCCTCCGAGATTGCCGTCCATGCCTGGAACGAGCATGGAAAATCGCTCGCTCCCGGCATCCTCAAGCTGCCCGCCTGGCGGCAGCCAGAACCTCCGCCCGTTGTCGAATTGGCGGCAGGCGGCAACACCACGAAAACACGTTATGAAATCCAGTTCACCGTCCGCTCCAAGAGCCGGCTCCGGTCGGTGAACATGCAGCACGACAAAGTTCCGGTCTACTATGCCCCGAAGCTCAACGAGCTCAAATCCAACGCGGATGGGTGGTTCATCTACGAAGCCAAAGTCCCGGTCACCTTGAAGCCCGGGAACAACCGCTTTGAAGTCCTAGCGGCCAACGAAAGCGGCTCGCAATTTGACCAGTCGCTCGTCAACTACATCGACCCGCCGGCTCGCGTCGTAATCGACCGGCTCGTGACCGCCGACTTGCCTACCGAGCAGCAATGCAAAGTCGTCACCAAGGGAGGGCGCGTCCAGGCGGACAAGTCATCCCCCACGGGAAAAATGATGGTCTACGGCCACGTCGAATGGTCAAAAACCGCCGACGAAGCGCTCACGCGGCGATTGCAACAAGTGCAAGTCTGGGTCAACGGATTTCAACAAGCTCCGGTCGTCATTTCCGCACCAGGGAAAAATCTGACCAGCGAGTTTTCGGCTTTCATCGTGCTCAATCAAGCGAAAGCGAACCAGATCCAGTTTGCTCTCCCCGAATTGACCTCGGATTTGTCGACCGCGTTCGACATTTATGTCGATTGTGACAAGCCCGTCCGCGAGCAGCGGCTCCACCTCCTCGTGATTGGCGTCGGTGCTCCTGCGGGAAGCGAAGACGAGCTCGAGAAGCAGGTGCTGACGGCGATGAAAGCCCGCCGCAGCGGCCGCGAATACCGGACCTCCGCGTTCGACCGGCTGGCGATTTACGGCCCGTTGGTCGGTTCCGATATCACCCCCCAACAAGTCAGGAGCCAGCTCGCGATCATCAAGCTCAAGATCGACGACCTCTACCGGGCCAACCGCACGAGCGTGCGCCCCGCCAACGATGTGATCATGATCTATCTGCAAGGGGGCCGGCTGGTGCATGTGGACAAGGATTTCTTTGTCACCACCAGGCCCAGCACCGATCCTCGCACTGCCCGGGCGCTCCAGGAGAAAGACCCGCGGATCTTCTTGGATGTTGCCGTCCGCAGCCGGACGCTGGCGGATTTTCTGACCCACACGACCGGCGCTCACATCCTGCTGCTCGACGTGGCGGGAAGCCTGGAAGCCGACGCCGGCTCGAAGTGGCCGGAGCAATCGCGGGCCGCCATGCTCCGTTACACCTGGCTGAAGGACTCGGTGGTCCCGCCCAAGGCAAAACTGCTAGCAGCCCTTCCCGAGGCGATCCAAGCCACCGGAAAACTCCAGGAAATCGGCGAGCGGATCGAAAGCATCCACTCCCGACTGGCCGCGGAATACCCTCAGTCCATTGCCTACAACCGCCGCGTGCCGGAAATCTTGCAAAGCTTGCTGCTAGGTGAGATTTCGGCGGAACCACCTACGCCACCCTAAGCCGCCAAGAGGCTTGACACAGCGCTTTTGTAAAGACGGGGGCCTCATTTTCACAATAATTGATAATCCCGGCGCAATCCCCGCGACGATTTCAAACAGATAAGGCTGGGAGGCGGAAGCGGGGATGAACCTTTGAGGTTCGGCCTCCGCTCCAGATATGAGTGGATATGGAGGTTCCTGTGAATTCGAGCATACATCGCCCCACTGGAATTCTGCTGTTGGCGATAGCAGCCGGAGCTTGCTTCGCCGCCGGCCCCGCGCTCGCGCGTTCCCCCGCATGCTGCGAGCCGCTTCCGCCCAATTGCGCTGGGGATGGCACGTACGACCAGGCTTTGGCTGATGGAAGCGGAGATGCAATGGCGAACTCGCCGTATGACCTGGGCGAAGGCGCGCCCGCTCAATACGGCTCGGACCTGGCGATCAATTCCGCCCCGAATATGATCGGCGACCTGTTGAGTAGTGGAGGTTACATCCTCCTATCGTCGAGCGACGAGCTCCTATCGTCGAGCGACGAGCTCTCAAACATCCCGATTGCCGGCGGCGACCGGAGGTTCAAAATCTCGGAAAACATGTCCCCCTTGCCCCGCGACCGCGTCTATTACGCTTTCAACGGCTTTCAGCAAGCCGCTCGCACCGTCGATGGCCGCGAGATTGACGTCAATCGCCACACCTTCGGCGCTGAAAAGACCTTCCTCGACCGTACCGCTTCGGTCGAATTCCGGATGCCCATCATTCAGGGCGCGAGCGCCGTACAGTCGTTCGACTTCAACCAGCAAAACGACGACGGCGTCGAGTTCGGCAACATGACCATCATCCCCAAGATGATCCTCAGCGAAGGGGACAGTCATATCGTCTCCGCGGGGCTCGGAATCAACCTGCCGACCGCCCGCGAGGGGGCCCTCACTTTCACCGGCAATGTGGCCCAACGCTTCCTCACCATCAGAAACCAGTCCGTCCATCTCTCCCCCTTCCTGGGACTGCTGCTCCTCCCCGGCAGCAACACCTACGTCATCAGCTTTGCCCAGGTGGACTTTGACACGGCGGGAAACAACGTGACGGACGCCGCCGGAAACAACCTGGGAGTCTACCAGGATCAGAACTTGTTTCACTTCGACTTCGCCGTCGGACGGTATCTCTACCGCGACGACAGCGCGCGGCTGACGGGGATCGCCGCCCAGTTCGAGATCCACTACAGCTCCACGCTGCAAGACACCGATCAAATCAGCTTCGGCGGGGGGGAAATATTCAATCCCTTCAACCGCCTCGACCTGCTGGTGCTCACGGGCGGACTCAACTTCCAATTTTGGAACACGTCCTGGCTGACCGTGGGCTGCGCGGTCCCCGTGCGCGGCTCGCACTACGACCGCATCTACGACATCAATCCCGAGCGTCCCTTCGACGCCGAGGTGCAAGTCTTCTTCAACCGTTACTTCTAACGACTGTGAGCCTAGTGGCTTGGCTATGAGCCTAGGGGCTTGTCCCCCAGGTCTGACCCTTGCTTGACCGCCTGTCGGACTTTGCGGACTAGGGCAACTTTTCCGGCTCCGTGGATGCCCAATTGCCCTATTTACCGTTCCCCGCGCTCTTTTTCGCATTTTCCGTAAACCCGGCACTTCGCGGGGGACGATTTCAAAACGGATAGGTGTGGGGCCGCGAACCTGTGGCGTGACGGCCAGAGGCTACCCGGCCATCGCCCCCGCACCTTGTCGCATTTGCCGGCCTCTCCACAACTGGATACGGAGATCCATATGGTATCGCGCTTCGGAATGTTTCGCGGCCTCTGCCTCAGCATTGCGGCAGCCACGCTGAGCTCGGTCCCCACGCTTGCTCAGGCACAATCTGGGGATTGCTCTTGCCTCCCCCGCTGCCGGCTCTTCAACCGCGGCTGCAACGATTGCGGCAACGGCTACGAGGCCGCCATGACCGACGGCATTGCCGCCAATGGTGATCCCAATACTCCCTTCGACCTCGGGGAAGGGGCACCGGCACAAACTGGTTCCGAACTCGCCATCCTCGAGAACCCCGGCGGCTATATCGATTCGGCCATCGTCGGCAATCAATTCCGGATGCGGTTCGACGCTGCCTATAATAACCCGATGCCTGACCGGGCCGAATTCTTCTACGCCCAGTGCGGCTGCTTCAACGGAGTCCCTGTTGCGAACTTTGCCCCCGGCCCGCCACTTCCCGAGACCAGCGTCGACTACCAGGAATTCATTCCATATTTGGAACGGGCCTTCAGCACCCGCTTTTCGGCGTTCGTCGAAACGCCCATCCGTTTGATCAATCCCGACGTCAACCAGAACGCCGGCGGGTGGGGGGATGTGAATGTCGGTTTTAAGTATGCCTTCATCGCCCATCCCGACGAATACCTCACCGCCCAGCTCCGCGTCTACACCCCGACCGGCCAACCTGAGCTCGGCCTGGGCACGGGACACGTCAGCATCGAGCCCTCCATCCTGTACTTCCGCCGCTACGACGAAAACTGGACCCTCCAGGCCGAGTTGCGGGACTGGATCCCGATTTCCAACTCCGTGACTCCCACGGGCGAGAACTTCGCCGGCAACGTCCTCCGCTACGGCGTCGGCCTGGGTTACGACATTTGGCTGTGCTGCGACGAATGCGAATCGCGGCGAATCACCCCCGTCGCCGAAGTCGTCGGCTGGACGATCCTCGACGGGTTTGGCTTTGACGGGAACAACCCGGCCGCCGGCCCGATCGACCAGTCTGGGGTCACCATCGTGAATGCGAAATTCGGCGTCCGTTACACCGTCAACGAGCACAGCCTCTACGCCGGTTACGGCGTACCGGTGACGAATGCGGTCTGGTACGATAGCGTCTTCCGCCTGGAATACCGCCGGGCTTTTTAGGGCCGCCACCCATTGCGAACAGCTTTGAAATGGAAATGACCATGCGATCACTACGAAACTGTTTGGCAGCAATTTTTTGCCTGAGCCTAGCTCTCACGAATCTCTCCTCGGCTCAGGCCGGGGTCATTCGCGCGGTCAAGGACAAGCACAAGGCGAACCCCAACACCTTACACGCCAAGGTCAAAGAGAATATCAAGGACCATAAGGCCTACAGCGGCCATCAGCCGATTCGACCCAGCAAGCGAAAATAAGCATCGGGACAGATGGTTTCGTGCAGGTAGTTCTCGACGTAGTTCTCGACGTAGTTCTCGACGACGAATGAGATGACCTCGGCGTGCTGCAGATATCGCGAGTCAAAGCGATCGCGGACCGACCTTTGACCATCGCACAGTACAACCGCAATTCGCCATCATAGATCCTTGCGGCCATTGGATCTGAAGTCGTTGGAAGTGGATTTGAACGGCCGTTTGTAACGTACCCAGCGGCACTTCCTATCGCTCAGATGCCCACGAAGATCGCCAAGGGGAAGGCTCGCCAAGGAGCGCTCGTAGGGTGAAAAACTCATGCGAGGTTTCGAGCGAGGATTTACGCGGTCAAGTGCCGGAAACGTGGATCGAAGTGACGCTCGGCCGGGTGGTTGCCGGATAGCAAGAAGTTCTCAGGAGATGGTCAAAACGAGCAAAACTTCATGACTGCGCCGGGGCGAACGCAGAGGACCGGAGAATGGTGTACCACTCGCTATGCGGCTCGGCGGTGATAGTACTTGAGCAGTCCGCCGAGGCGTTCGCCGCAAACAATCTCACCGGTGGTCTTGCCGACCGAATCATTGGGCTGGACGACCTTGTTGTCGAGCCCTTGATGTTTGCGCTCGGCATGAAAATGGGCCACGAAGTTTGTCACCGCGTGCCGGAACATCTTCTCGCCGAAGAAGATCATCCTGTTCAAACACTCTTCCTTGATCGACCGTACCCAGCGTTCCGCGAAAGAATTGAGATTAGGACTCTTCGGCGGCAGGCGGACAGGTTCTACGCCGGCAGTTTTCAAGATCTCCCGAAACTCGCTGGTGAACTTTCCGTCCCTGTCCATGAGCAGATGCGTACTCTCTTTCAGGAATCCATCCTGGCAGTCGGTCAGGTTGCGGGCGACTTGCCGCTTCCAGGCCGAATCGGGAGACGTATTGATGCCGGCGATATGGACGCGGCGAGTGGCGATCTCCATGACGAACAAGACGTAGAACGTGACCAGGCCGCCGAGCGTCCAGACTTCCGTGGTAAAGAAATCGCAGGCGGCGATCGTCCCGGTGTGCGACCGGAGGAATTCCGCCCAGGTGGTTCGCTCGGTGCGAACGGGGGCATGTTCAATGCCGTGCTCCTTCAAGACATTTTTCACGGTCGTGTCGCTGATTTCGTGGCCGAAGTTTGCGAGCATCCCTTGGATCTTGTCGAACCCGACGCCGGGATTTTCCTGGGCCAGCTTGACTACCAGGTCGGCAATTTCCTGGCTGGCCGGAGGCCGACCGGGGCTCTTGCGCTCGAAGGTCCATTTTGGGGCGATGAGTTCCCGGTGCCAGCGACGGAACGTGTCGGGCGTCACGAGGCTGCCGATCTCCAGGAGCCCCTTCCGCCCGACTTCCTTCCCTTTGGCAGCGAGGCGGCGTCGCTGGTCGTCGGTGAACCGCAGCCGCTTGCTGCCGAGCATCTCGCGCGCGACTGCCAATTCCGTCTGCACATACTCCAGTCGCTGATGTTGCTCACGATGAATCCAGCCGGCCAGGCAGGCGAGCAGAAAGTGCCAAGCGGGGAAAGAAGGAATGGACATTGGAGGAAAGGAGTCGGGAGCCGCAAAAGGATGCCGTCATTTTTGGACGTCGCCAGTGTCGCCGCACCCTGGTTGGTTCCGATTGGCCAGCGCTGGGGACGGCAGTGTAAACTCGGCTTTGGGGCTGAAGGGAGACAAAACAGAAAAGAGACTTGTGCGTCAGCGAGTCCCTAAAGCCACCCCTCTCTTTTTTCTTCGTACTTCCGGTACTCTGCAGTTGACACTCAACTACCCGAAACAGACTTCGCTCATCGAATACTACAGAGAAGGTTTTTGTAGCGGATTTTGTAGTGGCGCGGCTTGATTAGTGGGGAAAAATGCGTAAGATGATGGACGAACCGCAAGCGGCCTAAACCGTTACACCGCTTGCGGTTACTCAAACGGGCAGCAAATTGGCGGCGCGGATTCAGGGTATCCTGTCCTCTCCGCTTGCATTCTTAGGCTAAAGCGCTAAGTCGTTCCGGGTGAACGACTTAGCGTTTTTTCTGCGCCTCCAAAAAGCCTCCCTGGTGCACGTTTGGTGCACACCGCGTGCACCAGGAGCACGTCCATGCGGAGTCTTGGCAAGGGTTCGCGGCGGCGAAAGTCTGGCCGCAAACGCGTCGGACAAGTGTCCTATTACCAGCACCACGGCGGCTGGCATGTTTATTACCGCGATGGCAACCGTCAAGTCCGGAGGCGGGCTGGCGACACCGAGGAATCCGCTGCCCAGGTCGCCGCTCAGATCAACGCCCATCTGGCGGTGGCGGCCCCGACCTTGTTTTCTTTCACGCCGCTAAGTGTCCCGGAACTGCGTCGCAAATTCCTTGAGCACCACGAGCACGTGCTCCGGTCGACGCTGGCCACGGTCAGCCGGTACAGGGCCGCGACGCAGCACCTGGAGAATTTCGCCCGCGCGGCTGCCCCCAGCAGCCCGGCCCACCTTCTCGATGGCGACCAGTTCGTCCGATATCTGCGGACCATTCGCATCGCCCCCAACGGCCACAACCACTCGGCCAAGCGGCCCCTCCGTGACAAAGGCATTCGCTTCATATTGAAATCCTGCCGCTCGCTCTACGGGTTCGCCGCCAAGAAGCGGCACCTCCCACCCTATGGCGAGAATCCCTTCGCCGGCCTGGGTGGTAAGAAGTTTCGCGTGGAGGATGCCAAGCCGGTCTTCGTCTTTGATCAAGCGACCGAGTTGCGGTTGCTGCTGGCTGCGAACGACTGGTCGTTCCCCATCCACTTCATCCTGGCCAAGACCGGCATCCGCGTGGGGGAGCTCGTGCACCTGCTCGTGGAGGATCTCGACCTGAATGGAGGCTGGCTGCAGATCCGGAATAAGCCGGAGCTGGGATGGCGCATCAAGACAGGCCGGCAGCGGGCGGTCCCGCTGATCGAAGAAGTCGTGTCTGTGTTCCGCCGGGTGATCGGCGGGCGGACCGCCGGCCTTGTGTTCCGGAAAGAAACGTTTCGCGCAGCCGATTGCCCGCTGGGCGATGCAACCCGGCTGCGGCTGGCAAAAGAGGTCGAGCGGCGGGTGGCGGTGGAGAGCGGCGCGGCCGTGCCGCTGGCACGCACCGCGGAGGCCCAGCTGGCCAGGACGGTGTGGCGGGACGCGGGAGCCACTACGTCCGACCGGATTCGCAGCTCCTTTACTCGCCTGACCGGCGCCCTGGGGCTGGAGAGCGTCAGCTGTCCCAAGAGCTGGCGGCATACGTTCGCCACGCTGCTGCAAGATGCGAACGTCGACCCCTTGGTGCGGCAGCTGGTGCTCGGGCACGCCGTCACCAGCGGCAGGGAGTCCCCGTTGGGAATGACGGGAGTGTACACCCACACCCGGCCCGAGACGCTCCGCAGGGAGATTTTTCGGGCGCTGCAGCTGTGGCCAGCGTCCCTGGCGGAAGGTCGGCAGTGGGCCGGGCGGCGCGAAGAGCATTCCACCACGGAGGAACTGGGCCTGGATCGCAACCGTTCTCAATCTCGATCCAGTCCGTGAGCACGCAAATCTACTAACCCAAACTCCCCTAACGAGGTAAGCATGAGACTCTACGAACCGCTCAAAACACGGTTGGGCCGTTGTCTCCGCGTGCTCATTTATGCTCGTTACTCGACAGACGACCAGAAGAAACACAGCATCTCGGCCCAAATTGCCAAATGCCGCAAGTACCTAGCTCAATGGGGCATTACGGATGCCGACATAGAAGTCATCAGTGACGCCGGCATCTCCGGTGAGATCGTCCACCGCCCCGGGATTGACCGCGTGATCGCGGGGATCAAACTCCGAAAGTGGGATCTCATCCTGGCCGAAGATTCGAGCCGGCTCTACCGTAACCTGGGCGCATGCCTGGATCTCGTGGGAGGTGCGGTGGACCTCGACATTCGCGTCATCCTCCCCGGCGACGACGTGGACACAGCAAACGATAATTGGAAACCGCACTTGGAAGAGGCCCAACTTCATCACACCAAGTCCAACGCTTACACCCGCCGCCGGATCAAGCGGACCATGAAGAACTTTGGGAAACGGGAGCGGCCGTTGGTCCTCTCAGGACAGGCTTCAAACGCAACCCTTCGGTCCCGGCGACGACAAAGGAGCTGGCTAAAGGTCCATTCTTTGATGAAGTTGACGAGAAATGGGTTTCCGTAATCCACGAGATCTTTGAACGGATTGCACGCGACGATGCACCCTGGAGCGCAGCGGAGTGGGCTAGCAGCACCGGCTTGAAGAAAGCCTCCAACGCGAAGAGTCCGCGCTGGACTGATCGCAATATCATTGAATTGGTCCGGAATCCCGTCTACCGCGGGGTGGAAGAGTATCGCAAAAAGCGGTATCAAAAAATTCACAACTCACAGGCTCCTAATGCCGGCAAATCCAAACCCGTGCGGAATGAGCCCGAGAATATTCTGACCCGCCAGGTGCGGCCCATCGTTGCGCCCGCTCTGTGGAAGAGCGCGAACCAGGCCATTGACAACCGGAACCTTAATCCGGACGCTCCCTCGGGAATCGACAATCCGCTGGCCAACATCCCCCGTGATTCCCGCGGTCCGCTTTCAACCCTCTTTATCTGCGGAATCTGCGGCGGAAAGATGCATGTGCAAGGACGTGCGGAAGGAGGCTATCGCTGTGGCCGCGCCAAGTCCGGGGCTTGCTGGAACCGGGCGACGGCCCTCCAAGCGCTGACCCACGAGCAGATCGGCTGCCGGATTGTCGAGCAACTGCTCGCCGACCCTGGTCATCTGGAGGCTGTCGTCAAGCACCTGGAGCAGGTGTTCCAGCGGGACGAACCCCGCAAACATCGCTTGGCGGAGCTGGAAGCGGAAATCCAGCACAAAACCCAGCAGCGTGATCGGCTCCTCGATCTCCAGGAAAATGGGGCCACCGATTCCGTTGGCCTGGCCGACCGCCTGAAGCAACGTGAAGCCGAGCTCCGCGATGCCCAGGCAGAGCTGGCCGCGCTCCAGCAGCAGGGGGAGGAGCTGCCCACCTTTCCGACCGGCGATGAGCTGCGGTCTCTTCTGAAGGAGACCGCCGGCCAGCTTCTCAGCCTAGGGCCCGACATCGCGAGTCTGCTCAGGCGAGTACTCGACGGTCCGATCCGGGCCGTCCCGTATCAGCAGTTTGGGAGCAACAAGGTGGTGCTGCGGGCCGAATTCAAGGTACGGTTGCTTGGGCTGCTCCCCGACGATCTGTACTTGCTACTGAAGCGGATGAACATTTCGCCGCCTCAGTCGGCGGCGGAAAGCCGCACCGTTGCGGTGGACTTGTTCGAGCCGTCGTCCGTCCCACGACACGCTCGTCACTCATGGGCGATGCGTTCGACCGGCAGGAGGCGCAAGCAGATCGAAGTGGAGCTGGGGCTCACGAAGCGGAATGCTTGCCTCGCCCTCCGCTTAGGAAAACAGATGGCTGACGCTGGGATTACCGACCCTTTTCTGCGGCTGAACGAGCCTCCATCGGCGGCCAGCCGTTGGCGAAAACGGGCGGCAGACCCAGGCGCAGACAGCGCTGCAGAACCTGAGGCCGCCTGATCCAGGGGACTGTTTCGAAAAAAGTTCCCGCGAATTCTCGCGGGAGCTTTTTTTATGCGCTCGCCGAGGGCTTGAACCTTTCTTCAGACGGCTGCTTTCACGCTTACCCGCCAATTCAATTCTTTTGGGCGTTCCGTCGCAGGGCACACTGTCGCTGCGCTATTTACGCAACAAGAACATTTTTTAAGGAGTCCATGACCGATGCCCGTACAACTGTCTGATTCTCAATCTAACCATGGACCGACTGCCGATGATCCACCCATCCACGATTCCCGAAAAAAAGACATGTCGCCTAATGCGGGTGACCGCAACCCCCAGGTCGCTTTACTCCGGCTTCTCGTCAAGCGCGCTGCGCAGCTAATTCGCGACAAGCAGACGAAGGATTGTGCCACCAAGTCTGGCGTGTCAGGCCGATAGTTCCCTTTGTGCGGGGGTTGATATGAAGCGGGCGAATCTTACTCTGCCTTACGAGCAGGGCAGTTCTGGGCTGACAGGTTTCGCCCATTACTGGTCCCCTGCATGACCATTTCTCCCCCAACCTTTCATGACTTTCGCGAGCCACGGTCTTTCTCCCCAGCATGAACGGCTTGACCCGACACAGCCCCGCAAAGAATTCCCCGACGTGGCCAGTGTAGGCTACATCCGACTGCATGCCGCCTAGGACTCCCAGGACCGCTGATGATCCGAAACAGCGACCAGAGACCGACCGCGGCGTACAACCTTCCGTCCAAACAAAACCGCCCTCGCGCCACAGCAGCATGAGGGCGGCAGGACTCTTGTAGAGACCCTTCAGAGAACTTGGGTGACGACACCCCGGCCGACAGTGCGACTCCCTTCCCGCCAGCACGATTCCGGCGAAGGCCCGGCGGGCATGCGTGGTGGCTGCTTCATGCAGCGGAATCGAGCAGTCGGTTCCACCGCCGCCGAACTGTGCCAACCGCTCCGCCAGGCTCAGAATTGAGTCGGCAGGGTCAACACGAACCTGGTAGGCCCGCGTATCAAACGGCACGACGACGCTGTCCGGGTTGCGGCGGAGGATGACCACCTGGCGGCAGCGGACTTCCTGGAGGCGTGGGTAGACAGAAACCTTGAGCACGCTGGCTTCCTAGCGGAACAGTTTACCCTCCGAGGCGTGCTGCATGATTTAGGTACTTCCTGCCGGATCGCCACTTGGGCGTATCGGCAGACGTATACAGCTGGTGGGATGGCCGCTGGTGGTCGCGGCGATCTGCACACCGGCCACGCCCGCCAGGAGCTTCCCCATGCGGGTGTGGCCCCCGAAGTTGTTTTCGTCGAGCCAAAGGTGCGTGGCCTTACCCGTCCGGCCATTGATCATGTAGGTGTCCACCTTCCCCGCCCGCGTGGTTGTCAGGAGAAGGCCGCGGGAGCCGTCTCCGGCGAAGTCCAGGACGTCGGCCAAAGTCGGATTGAGGAAGTTGTCGAGCTTCCAGAGGAGCTGGCCACGACTGTCCCGGCAAGCGACGGAGTCCGCACTCAAGGTCAGAAACTCGTCCTGGCCATCCCCCGTGACATCGCGAACAACGACAGATTCCGCAGGGACGTGCGGCCCACCCAGTTCGAGTGACCAGGCCACCGTGGGCGCTTCGGCGAGGCCTCCGCGAAGAGGAGACTCCGCGGAGAGCGCAGCGTCGTGCCGGTACATCGGCCAATCGCTGCCAGCCAGGAAAGATTGCGCGGGGGGCTTCTCTTCCGCGGCCATCAAGGAGCCGGCCACTCCGCACAAAACAGCACCGTGTACGAATTCACGCCGCGTGAGGGAAGGATCACGAACGGGGCCGGTCATACACATCTCCATTCAAAAATGCGTTCCGCTAAGGCTTGTTATGGTCCCAGTATCCGGACTTCGAGGGGCGTTTGCATCTGCTGGGGACTTGCGCCCGCGGAGGACTGTGGTGGGAAATGGACAAAGTGAAGCCACAGGCGGAGGCGCTTCGGGTTTGCCTTCTGGGCCGGATCATACTCTCGCCAGAAGGTCACCCTCCCGTCTGCCGCCGCGTTGAGCCGATCGCGCGTGTCACGAGCGAAGGCATCAATCGCCAGGGCCAGGCAAATCTTTCGGTCCATGACGTGCGCCCAGCCTTCGATTTGGCGGGCGGGCGACCGCTTCGGACCCAGCGCAAACGGCACATCACGGCCTTGGTCCCGGCGGAGAATTTGCCACAGAGGACTGCCGGCGGGTTCGCTGCCCATCGCAGTCGGGCCGGCGAGCAACTCCGCTTCCTGCCCCAGCCGCAACGAAGTGTAGACGACGCTTGTCGCTCCAAAATCGACGAGCGTCGATGCCGCGCTGGCCTTCTCAAGGTTGAGATCGAGTTGCAGCCCCGCGGCTGCGACGTTGTCCAGCGGGTCGTCGATGTTCCATTCCACCTCGACCCAGCTCACCGGCGCGGGGAATGTCAGATCGACGGTCGAGCGAACGTCGCGCAGCTTCTCCTGAGTCTCAGCCTTCTCGAAGCGAAGTGCGACGGCCATTGGTCCCTGCCGGATTACCCGCCCGGTCCCCGAGACAGGATACTCTCGGGACTGCCGGTCGCGCAGCAAAAGCCCTGGTGAATCGGCTCGCAGGAATTCCGCGGGCGCGAAATCGACCGACTGGAGGAGACCCTTTAAGTCGTGCGGGACTGTCCAGGTGATGTAGGGGGCGTTGGCAATCGAGAAGCCCTTGTCCGCCTTGGTGAGCTTGTGGCCTTGTGGCCGCTCTGGACCAGCAGCCACTTCGTCGCCGAACTCGACCACGTACTTCTTCGTTTCATGCGGCTTTATTTCCGTTTGGAAATCGAGCCACCAGTTCGCTGTTGCTTCATCTCGATCTGGCCGGAATTGCGCAACGACAGGCTTCCCCTCATAAATCAGGCGGAACTTCGTCGTTACCGGCACCGGCCGTGGCAGTTTCAGCATCGCGTGAGCGGGATAGCCACCGCGGGCCAGTCCACTGGGTTCGCGAACTTCCAACTCCAGCCGTTCAACAGCATTGGCTGGTGTATTGGAAGCGGAATTGAGAAGAACGAGGAAAGCACTTGCGCAACAAACGGCGAGACCAGGGCTGACACGTGGGCAGGGAAGACGCATTTCACTACCCTTTTTCGAAAGAACAGGCTCTCTCCGCGGCACGAACATGTTCGGAGTAGTTTACACCGGCGTATTCTAAGCCTGGGCACTTCGCTGTGTCCCAAAATCGAGTCGTGTTTGCCTTGGCCATTTCACCGAGGAAGTACGAATTGCACAGGCTGCTTCACCGGCAATGGTTTTCGATCATCGAGCGTCACTCAAGGTGGGCTCCGGCAGGTCTGAAGACCGGCGACGTGGACATTGTGATTGTGGTGAAATTGGAACCAGGGTCCCGTGCGGACTGCGCTGTCAGGCGGCTGACTGCTTATCCGCTTATGCTGATCGCTCCAATGGCTGCTGGGGAGAAATCTTGTCGCGGGCCGCAGGTCCGTAATGGTGGACCTCCGACATTTGGTGAACCTCAAATCTGAGGTCCACCACCAAGGTCCACCACCTTTAACGCTTTTGTTTTCAAGCACTTACGAGATTTTTGTTAACCTGGTTAACCTCTGGAGCACTCCCCAGGGAATTCTAAAAAAAAGTACCTGGCCATCGCTGCTCAACGCGGAGCCGCCAGGAATCCCGAAAAAGGTTAACCAGGTTAACCAAGTCGCCGTTACTTGTTTTATAGTAAGCACTTAAGTGTGGTTAACCTAGGTGGTGGACCTTGTTTTTGGAGGTCCACCATTTCCCAAGGTCCACCAGCCATCCATCGCGATCCGCTTGTCGCTTTCGATGTCGACCAAATTGGTGCACACGACGGATTTTGGCCGGGCAAACGAGTGTCACCGGGTCGGCCACGCACTCTCAGTCGGTGAATTGGAACGAGAATAAGTCAGCGTCGCGCAGCACAAAGCGGAGTCGCACCACTTGGCCCGCCAGGCGGCTGACATCGGTGGAGTCCTTCCAGGCGGCACTTTGGTCACACGAATCCCCGTACAACTCATCAGCATCGGCGAGCGAGAAACCTGGAATCGGCTTGCTATCGGCGTCTTGAATTTCGAGTCGAAGGGTGCCGGCCGCGGACGTGGCGTAGTTCAGCGAGAGCCGCCCGCCCGTGAACTTCAGCGGTTTGGTCGTCAGCTCGCCGCCGGTCAGCGGAGACTGCAGCGAGACGAAGCCGTCGAGCCGGATCGTGTAACGTCGCAGACGATGCTCGCTGTCACGCCACGAACCCTCGTTGAAATGCAGCGAGAGTTCGTTCGGTGCACCGGGCGTCTCCGACCGGGTCTCGAACAGGCCGTAGCTTTGATAATTGTCGCCGTAGATCCAGCGTCCTTCCGCCTGCGGCCCTGGACGCAGGAAGGCCTCGTCCCAGCGGCGAAACGCCAGGCCGTCGCGGCTGGCCATGAACAAACCGTCTGTCACTTCCGCACCACTGTAGGCATTGCTGCCTCGCACGGCGGCGATGAATTTCGCTCTGGTTTCCACGGGTTCCAGACGCCGCGCATGTTCCGACAAGGGACGAGCCACGAAGCGTGTCGGAAAGCCGAGCAGAATATGCGGTGCACGCCGATAGGGCGCGATTTGATTTGTATACATCTGCTGCGGCGGCGAATTCGGGTACGTTAGTCCGACTGGTTCGGACCACGTTTGAAAATCCGTCGAATGGGACACGCCGATCGATCGCAGCCCCTTGAACTCCCCTTCGCTGAAATAGCGGACATACATCGAATAGCGCTGGCGGTCCGGATCCCAGAAGACCGTGTTGTGAGAATCAAACGCCCCTTTCGTGACAACCGGCCCGTCGCTCAGCCTGGACCAGTGAATGCCATCGGCCGACTTGAACGTCAGTAGTCCCTTGCTGGTTACCGTGCCGCCCACGGCCTTATACAGCTGGTCGGGCGGGCAAGTCGGATTGGAGTCCTTGAACGGAGCGAAATTGTGCGTCTCGGGGCCGCCTCGCCACATGATATTGTTCTCTTTCGTTCCGCTGTTGTCCTTGGTCGGCGGCCAGTCGAATAGACCGAGGTTCGGCTTCACCCAGTGAATGCCGTCGCGACTTTCGGCGTAGCAAACCACTTCGGATTGAGCCTGCCGCAGCGGTGGCGGGTCGAGGATGTAACGATGGCCCCGGTAATACATCCGATACATGTCGCCGTCCTGAAACACAGTCGCGTAACCGCTGGCGTTCCCTTCCCAGGGCTTCTCGAACGTGATGGCGATCTCGTGGGGCATCGGGTGATGCAGCCTTAAATCGGCGCGTCCATCAAGGCGTTCGATCAAGGTATTGTCGACAAACAGCTCCCGCCGCGACCCGATGTTCAGTGGCTCCGCGGCCAGGGATACCTGGCTGAGAACAAGCAACAGGGAAAGGGCGATCAGCAGGCGAGTCATGAGCGGGTTCCGTGGCAGAAAGAAGGAGATCGCAGCTGACCATTTAGGGCTGGGAGGCCAGATGACGAATCTCGTTGGGGATGAAAACGTGGTGTTACAGTCGGAGGTCCGAGCGGCAGAGATTTGCGCTGCAAAGTACCATCCTGGGGATGGGTCTGCCAGCACTTTCGAATCTGGGGTGGAAACCAGTGGGGGCCCGACTGATCGCGTACAAGCCAAAGGCGCGGGTGTGCGGAAACGCCAATCTGTCCAACGAGAGTGACGGGTGGCCTGGCAAGCAAGACGCTCCTTGAGTCGAAAGAACTATCCAGCTCCATTCGCCCCACATTTTGCCAAGAAGTTTGCCGTAATCTTCTGCACCCGCTCGTCCGGACCGTGCGGTCGGCCGAAGTGGGAGATGGGGGGCATGTGGCCGGGAGGTTGGGAGAGTCCTTGGGCCCAGAAGATGGTGGAGGCGCTAAAGACGAAGTTTCCTTTGGGGCCGGGATAAACGGTGGCGGTGTAGTGAGCGGGCTTACCGCCGCCGTTGATCGTCTTTCCTTCGGCGACGACCTCCAAGCCGGGGATTTTGGCAGGGTCACCGTGGAACTCCCAGCCGACCAAGCCGGGGATGCTTTCCCCCTTCTCCATGTTGGTTCCTTTGAAGAGCCAGTGCTGGGGCAAAGCGCAGGTCCAGTCGCCGGAGCCATTAAAGGGACTGACTGTGCGAGCGCCGAGGAGGGTGTTTTCATTGGGACCTTCGAGCGGAAACGGCCCCATCTGCTGTTTCTCTTCCTCAGTCAGCCCGCCGTAGCGACCGGCGCGAGTGAGAATGCGATTGGGGACGCCCGATGAGCTCGGTGAGAACGGCGCGACGAAGCAGCAGGTATTGCCGGAAAAGAAACCGACGCTGACGCCAGCTTGCACGGCCTGCTTGACGTGCTGGAACTGCTCCAGCGACCAGTATTCGTCATGACCGACCGAGAGCATGATTTTTCCGCGCGTCAAACAGTCGCTGTTGGCATGCACGTCGGTGTTGCTGATGTAGGTCACATCATAGCCATGCTGTTCCAGCCAGTAGGCGAAGGGGAATTCCCAGAGCAGAAACTCGCCGCTCCCCTGCGAGAGAGGATTGTCCATGATCTGGCAGTATTTGCCGTAGGGCCGGTCGTAGGTTGCCCGCGGGCCCGCAATCAGGTTCCATTCCTTGGTACCATCGTCGTACAGCGAGTTGTTCTTCGGCCAGCGGTTGTAGGCCTGCCAAGTGTTGTCGCTGCACTGAAACACAATGTCCGCCGGCCGCTCATCGCGCACGATGAAGACGACATAGCTCTGGTACCGCCCTTCCGGCTTATCGGCGTCCAGCAGCGAAAGTTTTCCCAGGTAGACGCCGCTCGGCCAATCAGCGGGAATCTTAAAGCTCGTCGCCGCCTCCCACCGACATTCGCGAACCCGCCCTTCCCCCTCGGGTGGCTCTGCCTGAACCTTTCCAGGGAGCGGGCCGATCGTCCGCAAGTGCCGGCTTCCGGTTCCGCCGTAATACCCCAGCCGATAGAGGTCCACCTGGAACCTGGCTGCCGGATTGGTGCTAACGAATAGTTCCAGCGTTTCCCCGGCCTTGATGCTTGCCTTCGAGACATACCCTTCAATCCAAGGACAGCGCCATTTGGTAGGCGGGTCGATACGGGTGTAGGTGAGCTGCCAATCGGTGGTGCCGGACTTCTTGTTCTCCACCGCCATCGCTTTACGAGTGCCAGATTGGGTGGCTGGGGCAGCGGCGGGCAAAGTTTGCACGCTCATGGAAAGCCCGCCGACAATTCCTGCGGTAACAGCGGTCGTTAGCAATTCTCGGCGGCCAAGTTTTGATCCTTCATTCATCGGTGAACCCCTTGAGTGTCCACTATCTTACGTCAGGCACCAGCGCTATCAAAGCACGCGTTTTCTGCTCGCCATGTAGCAACACTCCGCTGGTGCTCACGCCAGTGCCACCAAAATCCCTTGCTGGACGCGGCCGCGTGGGAATGACCGCAGCGTACACCGACGTTTCTGCCCATCTTCTGTGACGAGATTCAATAAAACGTCGCCGCTGACACGTTGCGACAGTTTGTCCGAATTGGCCCCGGAAGCGAATGTCGCAGGCCTCGCCGCCTTGGCCCGCAATGCTTCCGGCTCCCAAGAATCCCCTTGTCAAATTGTCTTAAGTGACCGCAGGAGCCCAGTGACAGGTAACCCTTATGAGCGTGACGGACTGACCTCCGGAGAGGCCCTGAGAGGAGGTAGCATCGCAAAGCAGGCGGGGGAGCCGGCACCCGCTCACTGAAGCTTCCAGAAAAGCTCCTGGAGCCTCTGGTGGGCCGCCTGGAACGATGGACCGATGGACCGATCCAGGATGGACCAGTTGGGCAACTCCCTCTTGCCGCAACGCTCTCGGGGGGTCGGTCCGTCATGAGTCAACTCGTCACACACCGTTCAACAATTTGTCGCAACGATCTGCAATTGAAGTTTATGGAATGTCGTCATGCAGGAGGGAGGCTAGCCCTCTGTGATTGGTCGCGAACTGTACCCTGCCGTAAAGCGACCCTTGTGCCTCCCTTTGTACCCGCCGCTGCGCTAGTCACTTTGCTCTACTTGTTTTCTCCTAGAATGAGTCTGTGAAACAATTGCGGCAATCGACCCCAAGTCCTTGCCACCCCGAGACACCGGACGGTCCGCGGGTCGTCAGTCCTCAGCCACCAAACTCCCGCACTCAGGAGCGAGCATGATAGCGGTCCAGTTTATCTACCTGACCGGTTTCCAGCCTCCGCTCTTCCGCAATGCCCGCCTTGCCGGCAGCTGGAATGGCTGGGCGGAGATTCCGATGCAAGCCGTCACCGCCGATGATGGGTGCTCCGCCTTCACTGCCACGGTCGCATTCGATGACGCCCAGGCAGGTGAGACTCACCGCTGGGGGGTTCGACTCGACGGCCCCGCGGGCCCAAACGCCTGGGCGATCACCCTGGAGGTTCCCGTCGCCGACTCCCAGGAGCGGTATCGGGAGTTGACGCTCCCTGCCGCGGGCGGGACTGTGGTGGCCCAGTACCATTTCATCTATGGCTGTCGCCTGGGGGCCCAGAAAGTGTATGCCGATGGGTCGACAATTCCGGGCCTACGGTTCGGCGTGTGGGCACCCAACGCGCAAGGAGTGGATGTCGTCTTCGGCCGCGGTGACAACGGCTACATCGCCAATGACGGAACGGGGATCGACCCGGTCCGGCCAGCGGTCACGCTGACTCTCGCGGCCTCAGGCATCTGGGAGGGGACGGCTCCCAGGGTCTTCGCCGACTACGTTGGGTTGCCTTACATGTTCCGCATTCGCAACGCCCAGGGGAGCACCGTGTACCGCACCGACATCCACTCCCGGTGGCAGATCGGCCGTGGGGGGACGAACCCCAACGGGAGCCCCTGGACAGGGAATCCGCATGATCTCGATGGGACCGTGAGTTGCAGCGTGGTCATCGACCAGGATCTGGTCCGAGCGGAGTTCGAGCCGACCACCTCGCCCCCATTACAAATCAGCGACGACGAGTTCTGGGCAAACGAATTCACTCCTGGCCTGCCTGTCCCGACCCGGCTTGAGGATCTGGTCATCTACGAGCTCTGCATCGGCTCGCTCGGGTATCCAGGGACCGGGCCTGGCACCCTGGCCGACGCGATGCAGCTGCTCGACTATCTGAGTGATCTAGGGGTGAACGCGGTCGAGCTGCTGCCGGTGTCGGAGTATACGGGGAACTTGAGTTGGGGGTACGGGGACACCCACCATTTGGTGGTCGAGTCGAGTGCCGGTGGGAGGGACAAGTACAAGCACTTCGTGCGGGAGTGCCACCGCCGCGGAATCGCGGTCCTCCAGGACGTCTGCTACAACCACTTCGACGCCTCGGCCGAGCGGGCCCAGTGGCAATTCGACTCGACTGCTCCCGAGCAAAACATCTACTACTGGTACGAGGGCCAGCCCAGCGATTATTCCTTCCCCGATGGCGGGTATGTGGACAACGGCTCTACCGGGTGGGCGCCTCGGTTCTGGGAGGAGCCGGTTCGCCAGCTGTTCATCACCAGTGCCGCCCAGTTTGTGGGGGAATTCCATGTGGACGGGCTGCGGGTCGACCTGACCCAGGCCTTCCACCGGGATAACCAACTGCATGCGAACGGTTGGGGGGTCCGCAGTGCCAACTTGTTCGGACAGAAGTTCCTCCGGGAGTGGAGCCGGACGCTGCGAATGGTCCGCCCCAACGTCATGCTCGTGGCCGAGGACCACACCGGTTGGGATGCGGTCACCCGGACGCCGAACGCGGGCGGACTCGGTTTCGACGCGACTTGGTTCGCGGAGTTCTACCATTACCTGATCGGCGATTCAGACATGGCCGGCGGCGCCACACGGCTGCTCCGAGAGGCCGGGTTCGGTGGCGACGGGCCACTCGCGATGGACCAGTTCGCCGGCCGTTTGTGGGCCACTCAGTTCAGTCGCGTCGCCTACCACGAGTCACACGACGAGGCCGGTAACGCGGGCGGGACACTTCGCACAAGCAAAGTGGCGGTGAATAATGCCCCGCTCCTCGGACCGACACGCGACTTCGCGGAGGCGCGGTGCCGAGTGGCGGCCGGGCTCTCGCTCCTGTCTGCTGCCACGCCGATGTTCTTCATGGGGGAGGAGATCGTCGCCCAGAAGTCGTGCAAGTACGACAATATCGGCACGAGCAAGGAGGACTTGTCCGGAGAGCGGGCTGGTGCCGGGAGCGAGATGTTCCGGTACTACCAGGATTTGATCCGGCTGCGGCGGGCTAATCCGGCTGTCCGGTCGCACCAACTGGACGTGGTCCATGCCTGGAGTCCGACGCGGGTGATCGCGTTCACCCGGCGGCAGGGAAGTAACGAACTGCTCGTTGTCGCTAGTCTAAACAATCGGCCTCTCGAGGACGGATATGTGATCCAGGCGGACGCCGGCCGGCTGCCGCCCGGCGGGTGGCAGGAGACATTCAACAGCGACGCAGGGATTTACGGCGGTGGGAATATCGGGAACTACGGGGCGGTAATTCCGTCGTCCGACGGTCGGATCCAGCTCCGACTGCCGGCCAACGGTCTCCTGGTCCTACAGCGTCGTTAAAATTACAAAACCGGCACATGAACTACCAGCGACGTACTTGTTGCGGGGTGCAATTCCCACGATTCTTGAGAGTGGCCATGCAGATTTGGGTGGACGCAGACGCCTGTCCGGGCGAAATCAAGGAAATGCTCTACCGTGCGGCGGAGCGAGGACAGGTCCAGGTGACGCTCGTTGCCAAACAAGTCCTGCGTACGCCGCCTTCGCGATGGGTCAACTCGGTGCTGGTGCCCGGCGGCATAACCGTTGTGTGAACCACAGCGGTGGTCGGGAGGCCAGATTATCAGCGCGTGGCACTTCGACGGACCCGGCGTCGTCGCGTGAAGTAGCAGGAGCCAGTATCATGGTTCTGCACCGGTCTGCTTGATCTGAAAGGCAAACAGTCGAGCCCGTTCAAGGTGGATTCTGAGTCTGACGTTCCGGCCTTGAAGGCTGGTCAAATCCGCCTGATGCTTCCAGCGGGGATGGAGCCGATAATCGTCGACCTTCTCAAGCCGTTCGGACTCCTTGCTGTGTGAATCCACTCAACGGCACGCCGTCGTCGTCCAGAATTTCAACAGCGATCGAGCCCTGGCTGGCATCGGCATTGAGTTCCAGGTGGTTGCCGTCGATTTTGAAGGGTTTCGTTATGAGCCAGGCGGCCTCCGACTTCTTCCAAGGCTCCAGGTAGATGAACCTGTCGAGAGGGAGCGTCGCCAAGCCAATCGCCGGCAGATATGGATGCCGCATGTGGCCGTTGGGCCAGCCGGTGTAGTAGATCCAGTGCTGGTCCTTCCAGGTGACGATGCTGGCGGCGTTGTGGATCAGGTCTTTGTCAAAAGCGCCATCCGGTCCGCGAGCAATCAGCGGCTTCTCGGCATAGATCCAGCTAAGGTCCCAGTCGCAGGCATGGCCGCCGCGGCGGGTGGACAGATAGCAGTTCCACACGTCACGTTCGTGCCGCCGCCGGTCGTTGCCCACTTCAACTTGCGGGATGTTATAGGCCGGCCATTCCATCACGACCATGAGGCCGAAATCGATCCCCTCATGCTGCCAGAAGTTGACGGTGTGGATCTGCCGCCGCTTCACTTCTGGGGGGCCATCTCGGTCGAAGATCCAGTTCCGCACCGTCGTCCAGTTGGTGGGATCGGCTTTCACGTCCGGGTTAATCATCTCGCGCGCTCCGCGGACCTCCGTGGCTCCCCCGGCGGCCCCAAAGTCCGTGCGCGTGAACAGCCGATACACCTTGGCCCGTTCATCCCAGACGAGTTGGCTCAGTGTATCAGCGGCCCGACCGGTGACCGGCTTTCCCTGGTCGTATTCCTGCCAGTGCAGCCCATCGCTCGACGAAGCTAGGCAGGCCGCATGGGGATGGGAGCTGGATTCCAGCGGGCGGAACACCGATTTGAACTTGTGGGCCGGGTCGGTTTCGTGGGGATCCAGGAAACAGAGAGCACCCTGATGGTCCAGGAGATTATTCTCCTTGCTTCCTGGGAATTCGCGCAGTCCCAGGGTCGGCTTAGTCCAGTGCAACCCGTTTTCCGACTCGGCCCGGCAGCAGAAGTCGACCGGGCCGGTGTAACCGTAGTGCATAACAAACTTGTCTCCTTCGCGGCGCACCGACTGGACCTGGAATAGATTCGGCTGCTCCCAAACCTTGTCGCGCTCGAGCACCGGCTTTCCGCCATTGGCCTTGGTGGCCTGATTCAGATCGCGATGAATGTTGTGCCGGTGGGCGATGACAAGGTCGTCCGTAAGTAGCTGTTTGTGAAGGCCCACCGGCACTGGAGGCTCGCGCCACAGGTCCGCGATCCCGGGGACCGGCACCGCAGCTTTGGCCGCATCGCCGCGGCTCAATCGCAACTGCTTCTTCAACTCCACGGGATAATCAGTGAGGATTGCATCAATGCGTAGTTCCGCAGCCGCTCGCCAATTGCCGGATTCATTGCCCGCCACCAGCGGCCCCGCCAGAAAGATTCGCTTGCCCTCCTCATGAATTCGTTTCACCATTTCCCCCGGCGGGATGAAGCGGACATAGACCCAGTCGGCATTCGCATCGGCAAGCGCGTCATGAATCTTCTCCGGCGTCAGTGCCAAATGAGCAGAGTGGGCCACCTTACTCGCGGCGCGGATGCGCGCGCGGATTTCGGGCGAGTCGATCGCCAGTCCAATGAACACTAAGCGGTCCAGGACCTTGTGCTTTTGGGCAAGTTTCACCACCGCCTCCTCAATTCCACTTCCGGTCTCTTTGAGGTCGACGGCGACCCAGCCGACGTTGGGGTACTCCGCAATCAGCGCGAAGATTTCCTCAATGGTCGGCACGCGCTCTCCACAAAAGTCCGGATCAAACCATTTTCCGGCGTCCAGCTTGCGGAGTTCTCCGAAAGAAATGTCCCGCAGTGATCCTTTACCATCGGTGGTCCGGTCCAGAATGTCATCGTGCAGACAGACCAGCTTTCCGTCCTTCGTCCTGCGCACGTCAAATTCAAAACCCACCCGCATTTCCAGGCAACCGCGAAATCCGGCCAAAGTATTCTCCGGGGCTGACTGCAACAAACCCCGGTGGCCGACAGATTGAGGAAGCTCGGGGGGCTCCGCTCCGAACGCGCGCGCCGCCAGCGAGAAGCTCAACAGAATCCCGATCGTTGTCAAGAAGCGTGCGGTGATAGTGCGAGAACAATTTGGCATGGTATACCTCATTTGAAGCGTCCCCAAGTTTAGAGACGTTTAGGGACGTGAGGCAACCATCCTTCCGCATCGTCCGAACCTCCGCTGTCATTGTCGACGCTGGGCCAGGTTTCGCCACCGACGCCAGGAATAATGGCCATGGGTTGAATTCCCTTGAGCCAATTGCTGCCAAGATGTCGACTATCGGCGAGCTCCTTTTGATGGCAGTTCCGCTCAACACGTTGGGAGAGGTGAAGCGTGCGGATGGGATCAAGCTTGAGGCGCGTCGGCGAGCCGGAAGGGGCGGCGTGTGATACGATGGCACGATACGGATAACGAACTGTCGAAGCGAGAAAGTGAAATGCTTCATCGGATCGTCGGCGCGATCGTCTGGCTGCAGTTTCTGCTCCTTGCCCCGGCCGTGGCGCGGGCGGGGGAATCCCGGCCGGGAACGATCGAATTCAATCGTGACGTGCGTCCGATCCTGGCGAAAAACTGCTTTGCATGTCACGGCCGGGATGCCAATCAGCGTCAGGCGGGGTTACGGCTGGATACCTATGAGGGAGCCACGGCGGATCGTGATGCCTCGCGTGCCATCGTGCCCCGCGACCTGGGCAATTCGGCACTCTGGCAGCGCGTCACTAGCGCCGATCCCGACGAAGTCATGCCGCCGCCGACCTCCAACAAGCCGCCACTGGGTCCCGCCCAGAAAGCCATTTTGAAAGCCTGGATCGAGCAAGGGGCCGGCTATCAGCGCCACTGGGCCTTCGAGCCGCTCATGAGCGATGTCCAAGTCCCGGATACTGGCAACGCAACCGCTGCCAATCCCATCGATGCTTTTGTCGCGGCAAAACTCAAGGAGCACGGGCTGACTTTTGCGCCCGAGGCCGAACCGGCCACGCTGATCCGCCGAGTTTCCTTCGACTTGACCGGACTGCCGCCGAGTGCAGATCTGCTGGTGCTGCCCTATGAAGAGGCGGTCGATCGATTGCTGGCATCCCCGCATTTTGGCGAGCACATGGCCGCAAGCTGGCTCGACGCCGCCCGCTATGCCGACACCAACGGCTATTTCAGCGACAAGCCGCGGCAGATGTGGCTGTGGCGGGACTGGGTGACGGGCGCGTTCAACGCCAACATGCCTTACGACCAGTTCACGATCGAGCAACTCGCGGGCGACTTGCTGCCTCAGGCAACGATCCAGCAGCGGATCGCGACGGGCTTCAATCGCAACCACATGGCCAACAATGAGACGGGAAGCATTGATGAGGAATTTCGCGTGGAATACGTGGTGGATCGCGTGAGCACCACGATGGCGCTCTGGCTGGGGCTGACGGCAGGGTGTGCCCAATGCCACGATCACAAATACGACCCGCTCTCGCAACGCGAGTTTTACCAGCTCTTCGCCTTCTTTAATAACGTGCCGGAGAAAGGGGTGATTGTCGAGGACAACCCGCCTCCGTTGATTTCCGTCCCTTCCCCCGATCAGGAGCAGGCCTTGCAGAAAGCGTTGGCCGAGATGCGTGCCGCAACCGAGTCCTTCGCACCTCTGCGAGAGCAGCTCGCAGCCGGCATGGCCGAGTGGGAAAAAAAGGCCGCCAGCGAGCTGCCACAGCCCGCAAAAGCAGTGTTTCACGAGCCGCTGGACGGTCGCCTGGGAAAAGATGCGAGGTCGCTCGGCACTTCGCTGGCCTTCGAGAAAGGGATCCACGAGGAGGCGGCCAGGTTCGACGCCACGCAGCATGTCGAGGCCGCGGCGCCGAGCTTCGATTTGGATCGGCCGTGGACTATCGGCTTGTGGATTAAAGCGGAGGGATCGCTGAGCTGCCCTTTGTCGCTCATCGAGCCGGAAGGGCACCGGCGGGGCATCGAGCTCATCTGGCAGAAGGGGCGTCTGCAGGTGAACCTGGTACACCGCTGGGGCGCCAGCGCCATCGAGGTTTCCACGCTGGAGGCGCTGAGCGCGAAGAACTGGCATCAGATCGTAGTCGCTTACGATGGCACACAAAAGGCGGCGGGGCTGCGCGTCTTCTTTGACGGGAGCCCGACCAGGCTAGAGATAAAACGAGACACCCTCAGCGGCTCACTTGCCAATCGCCAGCCGCTTCGCATCGGGCGGCGTGATTCAGGCTTGGGCTTTTACGGCTCGATCGACGAGGTGCGCCTCGTGTCGGGGGCGCTCGAGGATCGCGAGGTTCTCGACTGGTTCTGGGGAGAGCGCATCCGTGGCGTTGTCGAAACGCCGGCGGAAAAACGCTCGGCGGTGGATTCCGATACGCTGCTGGATTACTACATCGACCATTTTGCCGACGCTGCAATCAAGCAGGCGCGGCAGCGCCTCCGGCGGGCGGTCGAGAATGAAAAAACAGTCCTCGCGTCGATCCCCACCGCCTTGGTGATGCAAGAAATGGAGCAGCCGCGAATAACGCACGTGCTCGAGCGCGGCAAGTACGATAAGCCGGTCCAGGTCGTGACGCCCGATGTTCCCGCCGCCATCGCGCCCTGGCCCGCCGGTGCGCCGCGGAACCGGCTCGGCCTGGCGCAGTGGCTCGTTTCGCGGGAGAATCCCCTGACGCCGCGCGTGGCCGTCAACCGCCTGTGGCAGCAGTGCTTCGGCGAAGGGCTGGTGCGGACGGCGGAAGATTTTGGCGCGCAGGGAGAGCCGCCGACCCACCCGGAGCTGCTCGACTGGCTGGCGGCGACGTTTCGCGATGGCGGCTGGAATATAAAGAACATGCTTAGGCTAATCGTCACCTCCCAAACCTACCGCCAAAAGTCGGCCACGCGCGACCAGCACGATCCCGACAATTTCCTGCTGGCCCGCGGGCCCAGAGGCAGACTGACAGCCGAGATGTTGCGCGACCAGGCGCTGGCGGTGTCCGGCCTGCTGGTCTCGGCGATCGGCGGTCCCAGCGTCAAGCCCTATCAGCCGCCGGGACTGTGGGAAGCGGTCTCCTACAACGCCGAGGAAACCTACGTCGCGGATGCCGGCGACGGCTTGTGGCGGCGCAGTCTCTACACGTACGTGAAACGCCAGACTCCGCCGCCGCTGCTGCTGATCTTCGACGGCCCAACGCGCGAAAAGTGCACCATCCGCCGCCCGCGCACCAATACGCCGCTGCAGGCGCTGCTGCTCCTCAACGACCCGGTCTTCGTCGAGGCGGCGCGGATGCTGGCCGCTCGCACGCTGACGTCGGCCGGCGACGATTTGGAAAAACTACGCGAGCTGTGGCGGCGGGTCCTCGTGCGGGATGCCAGCCAGGACGAATTGGCGCTGGTCCACGGATTGCTTGTCCGGCAGCGCGCGCGGTTTGCCAAGGCGCCCAGCGACGCGCGGCAGCTTCTGGCAAAGGAAGCGGCCAAGCACGATGCCCGGCTTGATGCCCGCGAGCTGGCCGCTTGGACCGTGGTGGCCCAGGCCGTGCTCAACCTCGACGAGGCGATGACGAAGAGATGAATGGAACCCTCGACCGTCGGCAATTTCTAAGTCGCTCCGGGCTCGGGCTCGGCGGACTCACCTTGGCCTCGTTGCTGAACGAAGCGGGCGCCGCCACCCATTTTGCCCCGCGTGCGAAGCGAGTCATCTACCTGTTCATGCACGGCGGTCCCTCTCAGCTCGACCTCTTCGACCACAAGCCGGGGCTCAAAAACCTGCACGGCCAGGAGCTCCCCGCATCGGTGCGAGGGAACCAGCGGCTCACCGGCATGACCAGCAGCCAAAAATCGCTGCCGGTCACGTCGTCGCTATTTCGTTTCGCGCGTCACGGCGAAAGCGGCGCGTGGATCAGCGAGCTGTTGCCGCACACCGCGCGGATCGTGGACGAGCTGTGCATCATCCGCTCGCTGAATACGGAGGCCATTAACCACGATCCGGCGGTTACCTTTCTGCAAACCGGGCACCAGCAGCCGGGGAGGCCGAGCTTTGGCGCCTGGCTGAGCTACGGCCTGGGATCGGAGAGTAGCGATCTGCCAGCCTTTGTGGTGATGGTCTCGCGCGGCAGTGCGGCGCGTCCGGCCGACCCGCTGTATGCGCGGCTGTGGGGATCCGGTTTCCTGCCGTCGAACCATCAAGGGGTAGCGCTGGCGAGCTCGGGCGACCCGGTGCTGTACCTGTCCAATCCCGCCGGCATAAACGAGGCGACGCGCCGCGATCAGCTTGACGTGATCGCCGAGCTCAACCGGCAGCAGCTGGCGGTTCACGGCGATGCGGAAATTGCCACGCGAATCGCGCAGTACGAGATGGCCTTCCGCATGCAGACTTCGGTCCCCGACCTGACCGACCTGAGCGGTGAAAGCGAGGCCACGCTGGACGCCTATGGGCCACAATCGCGCCAGCGCGGTACTTTTGCGGCCAACTGCTTGCTCGCGCGGCGCATGGCCGAGCGGGGCGTGCGATTCATCCAGCTCTACCACCGCGGCTGGGACCAGCACTATAACCTCCCCAGCGACTTGGCGCTGCAATGCGGCGACGTGGATCAGCCGGCCGCGGCGCTGATTCAAGACCTAAAGCAACGTGGCCTGCTGGAGGAGACGCTCGTCGTGTGGGGAGGAGAGTTCGGCCGCACGACTTATTCTCAAGGCAAGGTCGAGCCGAACAACTACGGCCGCGATCACCATGGCCGCTGCTTTACGATGTGGCTGGCTGGCGGCGGAATTCGGGCGGGGCTCCAGTACGGCGAAACCGACGACTTCTGCTACAACGTCGTCAAGGATGGTGTCCATGTCCACGACCTCAACGCCACGCTGCTGAACCAACTCGGCGTCGACCACACGCGGCTCACCTTCCGTTTTCAAGGGCGCGATTACCGGCTCACCGACGTGGAAGGAAAGGTCGTTAAGGGAATTGTGGCGTGAAAGAGCGATTCGCGGCCTAATAGAGCGGCCCGCAAGATTAGGACCGGTTCGTTCTCATGATTTGTCCTTGGGAGAACTGAACTTCAGGAAAAATGAGCATCGCGGAGCACAAACAGCAGCTTCACCGACTTTGCCACTGTGAGGTCGGTTCGTCGGAGTAGATAGCGGATCCTCAACAGCCTGCGTCGGTCACATCGACCGACATAGCCGAGCATTCGGTGTGTCGGACGAATGGCACTAGTGGTCCGTCTACTCTGAATTGACACTTGCTATCTGCGGATAGAGCCTGTGGAGTTTGATGCGTGCGTCGTCGGTGGTGAACTGCCAGTGGACTTTGGAGTTAGCCGCGTTGCGAGGTTCTTCCCAGGCGG
>JBKJNY010000175.1:0-29976 GCA_046593355.1 Pirellulaceae bacterium
GGCGCTGATCATGCGCACGATCTCGGCCGATGGCACAACATCGTTCATGCGCCAGCCGTTGGAGGAGCCCACGTCCATGAATTCGATGAAGCGCACGATGTGGCCGCTGCCCTTGAAACGCCGCGCCATCGCCACGATGTCCTGATCGTTGACGCCTTTCTTGACCACCATGTTGATCTTGATGGGCGCAAAGCCCGCGTCGTGCGCAGCGTCGATGCCCTGCAACACATCGGCCACCGGAAAATCGACGTCGTTCATGGCGCGGAAGACAGCTTCATCGAGCGAATCGAGCGAGACGCTGACGCGCTGCAGGCCCGCGGCCTTGAGCGACTGGGCTTTCTTGGACAGCAGCGAGGCGTTGGTGGTGAGGGTCAGATCCAATGGTTTGCCGTCAGGCATCTGGAGGACAGCCAGCATCTCGATCAAAACCTCCAGGTTTTTGCGCAGCAGTGGCTCGCCGCCGGTGAGGCGGATTTTTTCGACGCCACAGGCGACGAACAGGCGTGTCAGGCGGCGGATTTCCTCAAAGCTCAACAGTTCGGTTTTAGGCAAGAAATGATAATCCTTGCCGAACACGGCCTTGGGCATGCAGTAGGTGCAGCGGAAGTTGCAGCGGTCGGTTACCGAAATACGCAGGTCGCGCAAGAGCCGGCCGCGCGTGTCCGCCAGCGTGCCGCCGGGGATGGGCGCGGGCACCGGAATGACCGGCACGCGACTGGCGGCACGCTGGTCAACGAGGGGAATTACGTTGGCGGTCATGGAAGGGTTTCTTGTTGCGTGGAGTGACTATCTTCACCTGGCTTGGCATTTTTTTCGATACTGCGGGCGGCTGCGATCATTTCCTGAGCGGCTTGTTTGTCGCCCTTTGCTTCGGCCACCGTGATGCCTTCGCGGTAGGCGACCAAGGCGTCGGCGGGCTGGCCCGATTCGACGAGGGCGCGACCCAGCAGGTTCCAGGCGGCGGAGTATTTTGGTTCCAGTCGCACCGCCTGCTTCAGGTGGTTTGCGGCGCTGACCGGGTCGCCGGCCTTGAGGTATTGGCCGCCCAGGGAGAAGCGCAGCAGCGAATCATCCTTGCCGTCGGCCAGCATTTTCTCGATGTTCTGCATGAAGGGTGTGGTCATGGGGGTTTCCTTGTTGCGTGGTTTGACTGTAATGATCAGGGCACTTCCATTATTGCTTGATACGCGGAAGCCATTTTCTGCCGAACCAGATTGATCAGGCTGCCCGCCAGCACCATTTCCACCTGGCGTGGCGTCATCGGGTGCTCGGTCTCATAGGTCTCGTTCCTGGTCAGATTGATCACCCTCACCCGATTTCCTTGGCGGATGGTATTTCTCGCATCCGGAATGGAAAGCACATCGCCTTGGGCGATCTTTTCCCAATCCTCCGGATCGACAAAGGTCAGGGGCAGGATGCCGAAGTTGCTCAAATTTTGCAGGTGTATCCTGGCAAAACTTTTCGCAATCACCGCCTTAAGGCCCAAATAGCGTGGTCCCAGGGCGGCGTGCTCGCGACTCGAACCCTGCCCGTAATTGGTGCCGCCCACGACGAACGAGCCCTGCTGCTGACAAGCCATGGCTCGGGCGTAGTAGGTCTCGTCGATCTGGCTGAAAGTAAACTTGCTGAGTTCCGGGATATTGCTCCGGAACGGCAGCGCCTTGGCCCCGGCGGGCATGATTCCATCCGTGGAAATATCGTCCGCTACTTTCAATAGAACCGGCCCTGCGAGCTGATCGGGCAGCGGCTCCAGAATCGGCAGCGGTTTGATATTGGGGCCTTTCTCCAGCGCAGACAACACACCTTCCGATGCGGGAGGAACCAGCATCTCGGTATTGAGGCGGTTAGTCTCCGGCTCCTGAAAGCGGGGGTAGGCCATGCTCAGCGTGCGCGGATCGGTGATCACGCCGGTCAGGGCGGAGACGGCGGCGGTTTCCGGACTGCACAGATAAACCTGATCTTCCTTGGTGCCCGAGCGGCCGGGAAAATTCCGGGGAACGGTGCGCAGGCTAATGCGTCCGCTGGCCGGTGCCTGTCCCATGCCGATACAGCCGCCGCAACCCGCCTGGTGCAGGCGCGCACCCGCACGGATGAGCTTTCCGAGAACGTCCAATGCGATCATGTTCTCCAAAATCTGCCGGGAGGTGGGGTTGACGTCGAAGGAAATGCAGTCATGCACCTGTTGGCCGTCCACGATGAGGGCGGCGATGGCAAAGTCTCGCAGCCCCGGATTGGCAGATGACCCAATGTAGGACTGATAGATTTCCCTGCCTGCCACCTCGCGCACGGGCACCACATTGCCCGGACTGCTGGGGAGCGCGACCAGCGGCTCCAGCTCCGACAGGTTGATTTCTTTGTATTCGTCGTATTCCGCATTTTTGTCGGCGAGGATTTCCCGCCAGGCATCGCCCCGCCCTTGACTCTTCAGGAACACCTTGACCGCCTCGTCCGATGGGAAAACCGTCGTGGTGGCACCCAGTTCGGCCCCCATATTGGCGATCACATGCCGGTCCATGGCGGTCAGGGCCCTCAATCCGGGACCGTAATACTCGATGATCTTGCCGATCCCGCCGTCCACATCGTGCCGGCGCAGCATTTCCAAAATCAGATCCTTGGCGCTCACCCAGTCGGGAAGCTCCCCGACCAGCTTGACGCCCCATATTTTCGGCATTTTGACGTAAAACGGCTCCCCCGCCATCGCCATCGCCACCTCCAGGCCGCCCGCCCCGATGGCCAACATACCCAACGAGCCGGCGGCACAGGTGTGGCTGTCCGAACCCAACAATGTTTTCCCCGGCACACCAAAGCGCTCCATATGCACGGGATGGCTCACGCCGTTACCGGGCCGGCTATACCACAGGCCGAACCTCTGGCAGGCGCTGCGCAGAAACAGATGGTCGTCGGGGTTCTTAAAGTCTTCCTGAAATAGGTTATGGTCCACATACTGGGCGGAAAGCTCCGTCCGGACGCGCGAAATTCCCAGGGCTTCAAATTCCAGCATGACCAGGGTGCCGGTCGCGTCCTGGGTCAGTGTTTGATCGATTTTCAAACCGATCTCTTCGCCGGGCTGCATACGGCCTTCGATCAGGTGACTGTCGATCAACTTCTGCGTTACGTTTTTGCTCATGGCCGGGTTACTCCTGTGGGTTGTGTCGATTCTTGACGTGTCCGACAGAAGTGGTGAGCCGGGCGGGGTAAGCCCCCGGACCATTGCAATTGCAGCTAAGAATCCGGGGGCTTACGCCGCCCGGCTCACCTGTCTCATTTCTGGCCGCGCGAGGTCTAATCCGTGTCAATCGACCTCGACGAGCACGTCATTCCCTTCGATCTTGACTGGGAAACTCCGCACACCTGCCCCCGCCGGCGGGCGAGTCACCGCACCGGTCTTGACGTTGAAGTGCGCGCCGTGCCAGGGACACTCGACAGTGTCCCCAGTTAGCTTACCTTGGCCCAGCGGCCCGCCCCGGTGGGTGCAGTTGTTGTCGATCGCAAAGAACGTGCCCTCGACGTTGAACAGCGCGATGCTGTGACTGTCGGCTTGAACCACCTTGCTGGCCCCAGGCGACAGGTCGCTCGTCTGTGCTACTTTCACCGTCTTCGCCATGATCAGTTCTCCTAATGCTTGTGGTTGTGAAGTTGTGATTGCACACGCCAAAGAGTTTCAGCAGTTTTCGAGTTTCATCAGACATGGGTTTGTGTTCCTTCGCAGTTGGGCGGCAGCCGCAAGTCACCGCCACTGAAATCACGTTGTATTGTCGCGCCACGGTGATCCGTGGCCCCGACGCTCAGCACCCGTAGCCCTTGCTCCAAGTACTCCATGCCATCAGCTTCCCGATAGCGAATCGGGGTTCGGGCATCCTGCCCTAGGCCGAGCCACATGCGGGGTCGCATGGCTTGATCAAACACCGTCAGAAGAGGTCCGCCAGATAACGCCGCCTCAACGCCGCAACTGCGTATCAGCAGGATGTCCGTGGTGGAAACCAACCAGCCGACCAGATCGTGGTCCTGGACCCGCACGGGCTCGAAATCGTATCCCGCAAGAAAGTCAGTCAAGGATCCGCGGGTGGTGCGCAGGAACAGAAAGTCCGCAGACGCTTTGCGAGCATCTTCCAACGCCACCACGCCAGGCCGCTCCAGCTCACTCAGTTCGGTCACGGGAAATCCGCGAGTCTGGAGACCTTCGTGCAAGCGCTGCCGGAAATCTTGATATTGCCCGTCGGTCGTAATCAGCCCCCGGTGGAGCAAGTCCTTCAAACGCCGCTGGGCGATGGCCAGGCTGAATGCCTCGTACGACAGGAGCGGTGTGCGATCAACCTCACCGGGTTGCTTAAAAATCCCCAGTGGTCGATCCAAATAGAGTGCGATGCCGAGCTCGCGCAATTCTTCCGGTCTCTGCAAGTCTTGAATGCTCTGTTGCAGGACACGCTGTGAGCTTTCGGTCAACAACTGTTCCGCCGGGTTGTTCGCAAAAAGTATTCTGCGTCGTTGGCCGGGTTGCCGGATCTGCTCGTCGGGCACGCGCACAAACGGCTCGGGCAACACGCGCAGATTCTCGCCGGGCGAGGTCGGCGCATCGGGGACGGGCAACCCTTCGTATTGTTTGCGGATCAACCAAGCCTGCCGCAGCGCGCGCCGCCTGCGGCGCTTCGTACGTCGCTGCCGCTCGTCCTCATTGCCTCGGTCTTCAAACTGGCCCGGATGCCGCGCGATCAGCTCCAGATAAGCTCTCAGCAGAGTGTCGAGCATCAGGGCATCAGGATAATTCGCGCCAGAGTTATGAAACGTGACCAGATCAAAGCCCGTCAGGTGCCGCACCGTGTGACGGAGCATGTAGCTGATGATGTCGATCACGCCGGCTGGGCCCAGCAGTGCCGGTCTGACCAGTTGAGTCAGCAGTGCAGCCAAGTTCTCCACGAACTCTGTGTAGGGTGAAAGCGCCAGATGATTGAAGAGTGTCCGCAGGAGCGGCGGAATCTCATCAAGGCTCCAGCCCACCGCTTGCCACCGCTCCAGGAATGCTTCCGCGAGGCCCGATACCTCGCCAGGTCTGGCAACACGGAGCACCAGTTCCAGCAGCTTCGCCCGCTCGACAAGCGACAGGCCGGTCAGCAATCCCTGATCGATCAACTCACGCGGGCTGGACAACGGCCGATCGCCGGGTGCCGCCCGCCACGGAACGTAGCCCAATTGACCCAGCGAGAAGCCGGGCAGCGGCGACTCCAGCGACGTGATCGGCAGGCGGCTGGTGCCGACTACCGCCCGGAAGATGCAACGCGACAGCCGCCGACGCAGCTCCGTCTCACCCGGGACCGCGACCAGGCTGATGGTTCCCACAAGCTCAGCGGTCCAGTTCCGCGTTTCCTGGCCCTCGACCACGTTGCCGGCAGCCTCACTGGGCTCCCAGCCAAACAGGAAAATGTTCCGCGTCACGTAAATTACCCGTTCGAGTGGGCTGAATTTCACGGAGAGGATCGGCCCATTGAACGACGGGGCGTGGTGACGGATGTTGACGTTCCAGGATTCAAAGGTCTGCTCGAGACGGGTCTGGCGGCCACCCAAGAGATGTCCGCGAAAGATCTCCCATCGGCAAGAGGCCGCCGCGTGATATTCAACCTGAACGTCGCCCGCCGGAGCGACGAAGAAGTACCCGGAACGCAGCACTTGATTGACAGCCGTTCGTATCTCGTCGTTGGTCATGGCTCGACCTCGCACTGCGACGATTCCTCAGGACAGAGAACAAACTGGAAGACGATCTCGACCGGCGTCCCGGGTTCCGCCGTGCCAACTTGGGGGCGGCCGATTAAGTCAGTCGCGAAGCCGATGAGCTCGCTGAGCGCCAGCCCCATGTACCGACGATGACCCGGACCGACCTCGGACGCCGTCTGCTGCAAGAGCTCCTTGGCCCGAATGGCATGCCTCTGAACGCCTTGCGGTCTTCGCTCCCTCGCCTTGACGCCAGCGGCGGCCAAGTGGATGAGGGCCTTGAAGAAGTTGCCGGTTGTCCCAGCCCGGCCGCAGGCATGCCAGAGACCTTCCCAAACTTCGTGTGCCTCCCAATAGTAGCCGTGATTGAACAGATCTATGCCGTACAGGTAAGGGCGGCACGCATCCCAACGGCTTGGGTCCGGAGCCACAGGATGCTCAGGCGCGCAGCCAAAGCTATGTCCGGCCGGATCCGACGTCGGGTGCGGGAAACGCCCCGTCACGTAGCTATATGGCGGGAACGGTTCGTCCGGCACGAATCGTGGTATTTCGCGTAGCTCCGAAGTACGACCCATGGGACACCTGCTTTCATACTCCTTCCGTAGCATCAACACTCGGCCCCCAGTCCGCCGAGGGTCGGATCATGAATTCGAGCCGACCATGCGAGGCTCGCAGCGCTGCCTCGACGTCCTCGGCACATGCGGCCCGGGCGAAGATAAAGCCGAGGTACAGGGAGCCTTCTGGTAAGGGGACCAGCTCCTGACCCAGGTGTGCCGAAATGACGACCTCTTCAATGCCGGGCACGGTCTGGGCCTGATCCAACCCTCGAACCTCGGTCAGCACCCCTGCCCGAGGAGTCGGGATCATCATGACGCCGGCGGGTTGGTTTTCACGAGGTGGGGCGGCATCGTCCCTGTCGAGAGCATGACGGATGATCAACTCTTCCAGCGACAGACCGGTGCCGAATCGCAGCACTCGCGAGCAGAGGCCGCCGATCGACCGCGGGTTGACCTCAATGATCCACGAACCGCCGGCATTGATCCGCAGCTCCGCATGCACCGGTCCCTCTGTCAGCCGCATCGCCCGACAGGCGTGGCTCGTACAGCGAGCGATGTCTTCTTGGACCGACACCGGCAAACGCGAGGGAGTGACGTAAACGGTTTCCTCAAAAAACGGCCCCTCGAGAGGATTCGGTTTGTCAAACAGCGCGAGGACGCGGAGTGTACCCCGCGTGAGCAATCCTTCCAGGGCCACCTCTGGTCCGGCGACGAAGTCCTCGACCAAGAACTGTCGAGCGACGGCGGGAAGGGAATGCTCTGGCCGACTGCCGGGGCCGACTGAGGAATGCGACTCGCTGAATTCTGAGCGGAGAATGCCATCGAGTCGCACGACAGCCTGAACAAACTCCAGGTCCGTGTTGGCGCGGATTACTCCCCGGCTTCCAGAAAGTGTGAGTGGTTTGACAACGCACGGGTATTGCACTTGATCGGCGATGCTGACAATGTCGTCATCCTGCGAGCAGAGTTTGTATCGCGGCTGCGGAACTCCAGCCTGCCCGAGCAGTTCGCGCATGCGGTGCTTGTTTCGCGCCGCATGCGCTGACTTGACCGAGTTATGCCGCAGTCCAAGAGCTTCGCAAATGGTCGCGGCGCAGACGGTCACTTGGTCGTCGACTGGAACCACGGCGGCGATCGGATACTGTTCGGCAAACTGGACCACTTGGCGTGCTGCCTCTGGTGGATCATCAAAGTTGAGCCGCAGCAGGCCGCTGGGATTCAACCTGATTAGCGTACTCGCCTCTTCTGAGGCAGCAGTGACTTCGACACCCAACCGTCGCGCTGCCTCCATGAAGGCGTGAGCCCGATAGGTGGTAGTGGGCAGTAATAACAAAACGCGTGGCATGGATGATTCCTAGTTCCTGGCGACTCAACTGCGACGTTCAGGACTGCGCAAGCAAAAGAAACCTTTGTCGGTGAAATGTTTCCAGCTTACTGTTAGCCTCCATAATCACGTCCAGATGCTCTAGCACATTGTCCATACTGCATCCGGGTAGGGCCGCATACAGTTCATCATCTGCCAGCCCGGTATAGACTCGGTTCCCAATGCAACCCCGACTGAAGGTGGCGCGCCCGTGCTGGAGCGTCGCCGGGATTATCGCGCACGTGGGTCGGCCCATCAGCTCGCCGGTGTCGCCGATCCCAGCCGCCCCGGCCGCTTCGGCCAGGAGCATCAACTGCTTGGCATCGCATCTGACCAGGACCACATCCGGGTCACAGGGCGCTAGAGCCCAAGGCGAATAGATCGCGACGCCAAAGTGCTCGGCTCGGCGAGGAATGTTGGGAATCTCCGCTTCGCGCAAATACTCCAGCTCCAGCATGGTTCCCAGCAAGCCTTGAAGTTCCCCTTGCTGCTCTGCGGGGAGGTCGATGCCGTGGGTGTACGCTCCGACGGGACAGTTGTAGTGGTCGGCAGATTCGGTGTAGAAGACCCGCCCTTCGGCCGCCAGTTTCCAGTAGGCGCACCCGGCGGGCGCGGCACTGTTAATCCGGGAAACTCCTGGTGGGGCAGTCGGGCGAAAGGCGATCGCCACCGGGGGCAACCGCAACCTTAACAGTCCTTGCAGCTTATCGGCTTGTTGTCTCATGTTCGTCAGACCGTCCTTAAAGGTGAGCTTTGGAAGCAGAAGGCACGGCGCTCTATATAGTGAAGCCAGGGCTCTTCAATCACACGGGCGACTCTTCGATTTTAGAACTCGCCCACGACTTCGTTGCCATTACGTGAGACAAGGGCGTCGTACACCACGACATCGAGGTTCTCGGAGATGAAACGAACGGCACCGTCACCCATCAGATGATACGCACCGCCCGTGTGTTCGCTCGATGGTCCGTAGAGTTGACCAATCGAATTGGGAAACACACCGCCGGGAAAATAGGGTTTGTAGTTGATCGCGTTGGACGTTCCCGCATATGTCGGACTCGCCAAGTTCGTCCATCGAGCCGCCACGGACGCGCTGGTTCCGTCAATCCACACGGATGCCGACTGTTCGCGTGTCTCCGCGATGACAACGGTATTTGAGCTGCCATCAGTGATGTCATTAAATCCATTTGCTGAGCCGGGAAACATGACGCCTTCAGCCGGCACCCATCCGGCCAGTCCCAAGACCGTCTTGGCACCCATCGCGACATAGTTGCGAATTGCAAAGTTGGAATTGTTTAGCGAGCCTGCCGTGTACAGCGGATCGGTGCTCATTGACAGTCCGGAGTAGCTGGGGCAGCGATAGAACGGCAAGACCTTGGAGGCTGCGGTGCGGTTGGCCGGGGCTAGCGAGGAGACATTGTAATCGATCGTGTTGTATAGGCTTGCCTGCTCGACGTATGGCAGAATGAGGCTGGCGAAGCTGTGCAGATGAATGTTGGGGTCACTTGGACCACTGCCGGGATAATCCCAGACTCCCTTCCTGAGACCGCTCGTGCTACTGGGCGGAAACACCTTGGTGGTGCTTTCGTAGGTGTGCAACGCCAGGCCGATCTGCTTCAAGTTGTTCTTGCACTGCATTCGGCGGGCCGCTTCACGAGCCTGTTGGACGGCCGGGAGCATCAGGGCGATCAGGATGGCGATGATTGCGATGACAACCAGCAACTCGATCAACGTTAAACCGCGACGGCGAAGCATGGCGGGACTCCTTGGGTGGGAAAGGCGGGGCGGGGCAGGGGGGCGGGCTACGATCTAAATATCTGTCAGAGTAGGGGTCGGTCAGTCAAGTCCGCTAATCCGTGTGGCCTTTATAAATTTTCTGCTGGCGTCTACTTTTTCGAGGGCGAGTAATACGGGTTGCGACCGGCACCGTGGTCGGTCGTGTCCAGGATGTCTCCGACCTCGGGCACGGCGGCGTGGATCTCGACCTCAATGCCCTGTTTCAGCGTCACGTCGGCCTGGCCACAGCCCTGGCAGCCGCCGCCCAGTTTGAGGAAGACCGTGTTCCCCAGCACGTCGATGAGCTCGACATGACCGCCATGCGCGGCGACCGAGGGATTGATCGATCGATCCAGCACCTTTTGCACGCGTGCTCGAATCTCGCTGGCGGCCGGAATGGTGGCCCGAAGCGTCTCCGAGACAGCCGGCAGCCCCGTCGCCAAGTGTGCCCGAATGGCCGCGCCGATCTGCCGAGCGACCGGCGGCCATTCCTCCCCTCCCGTTTTATTGACCGTTACGTGCTCGTGCGAGATCAGCACGCTGCGCACGGTCGGAATCTCAAAGACACGCTCGGCCAGGGGCGAACCAATGGCCCGCTCTTTGTTGGCGAAGTAGAACGAGCCATCCGGATAGACCGGACGGTCCACGGTGAACTTGCAGGTGGCGTTCGAGACCGGGTCAGCGCTGATCTTGATTTCCGCAGTCATCTCAGAATCTCCTATTTTGTGCAGTTCTTAAACGGACGGTGAACGGTTAGAGAGGACCAAACTGGTCCTCGGTTGGCTCTGCTCAGCAGAACCAGGGTTCTGTCAGGCGTGGCGGTCGGTGACGGTCGGCAGGCAACGGGCGGCTCTGCCGAGCTGGCCTGCGGTTTTCGTGCATGCCGAACGCCAGCTCTCGCACCCGGCCGAATGTCAGAGCCGAATCCTCGTCGTCTCGGGTTGCCTGTTCCACCAGGGCCGAGACCGCCTCGTGCAGTCGGTCCAGACGGGGATCAGGATGCGTCCAGCGATAGGTGAGCGTGGCTTGGTCCAGTCCGATCAGGTAGGGCTGGATTGCTGGCCGCGACAGCAGTCCGCTGCCGGGCGGGACCAACAGGCGGATCGTGTAATGCACCGAGTCCACCTGGTCGTGAAGCCCCTCTGTCTCCACGAAGTCCAGCACGTTGAGGTAATCGTCGAGCGTCGTCCAAGGCGTGAACGAGACCAGCGACGGTCGCAGCGGGATGCTGGCTGAGCGGAGAATTTCCAGCGCCCGGGACACGTCCGCGCGGGTGTGCCCTTTTTCCAGGTTGGCGAGCACGGTATCGCTGAGCGACTCGACAGCCGACACCGCGAACACGCAACCTAACTCGGCTAGCTCTGGCATCAGCCCGGCGTGTTTCAGGATGTGCTCGACTTTGGCCGTGAAGTCGAAGGTCAAATCGGGAAACTCCTGGTGCAAGCCTCGCACGATATCCAGTGAGTGCCTGGGCCCGTTTAAGAAGTCGGGGTCGCCGAACGTGATGTGCTCCGCGCCCGCGCGAACGAGGTTGCGAATGTCGGTCCGCACGATCTCTTTTGCGACCACGAAGAAACGTCCGCCGTAGACTGATGGGATCGGGCAGTGCAGACAGAGGTGCAAGCAGCCGCGGCTCGCCTCGACGTAGCCCACCAGCCGCTGCTGGCCGTTCCGCTGCAGCCGAGCATAGTGTTCGAGTCGGGGCAGCCCGGCACGACTTGGTAGCGTGAAATCGAGTCGCCGCAAGACTGGCTGGCGGTCATCGCTGACGTGCTTTGCGAGTTCAAACAGTCTTTCGCGGTTGTCTAACGTCTCCACCTGACGTTCAGCCTCCCCCCTCACGCCATTCGCAAGGTCGGGCGAGGAGGGATGAATCTGAATCAGGTCACTACGAACATTTCCATCCGTTGAACTGCGGGAGACGATGCCTTCGACCGCCTCCCACGGAAGCCCGGCCGCCAGAGCTTCGACCAGGCTGACCAACGCGGTCTCGTACTCGCCTCCCACAATCGAGTCCGCGTCGTTGTCGAGCAAGTAGTCTGCATTCAAGGTCGCGTACAGACCGTAGAAACAGACGTGACACCGGGGATTAATGTCCCGCACCCGTTGGGCCACGCGGACGCCCAGCCGCAGCGCCGTGTGCATCGGGACACTGATGCCGACAAACTCCGCGCCGCCAACCAACCGCTCGTCGAACTCGCACCGCGCAATGTCCAGCGCTGCCGGTGCAAATCCCGCACGCTCCAGGAATCCCAGCGGCGAAGCCAGCCCCAGCGGCTGGTGGCCCAGTTCGTAGCAGGAGATCAGGACTATCGAGCCTGATTGACGCATCGTTGTGGTTATCTGTTCGCTGCGGCGCGCTGACGGAGCAGTTTCCGTCCCTCGTCGCTGACGCCGGGGCTGTGCATTGCCGACCGTCTCGTGATCTAAATCTAACATGCTGCCTTCGCGTAAATCTCCCCGCCCTGTTCCACAAATTCTTTCGACTTTTCTTCCATGCCGCGTTGGAGCGCTTCTTCCTCGGCGATCCCCAGTTCGGCGGCATATTTGCGGACGTCTTCCGTGATTTTCATCGAGCAGAAGTGCGGGCCACACATGCTGCAGAAGTGCGCGGTCTTCGCGCCTTCGTGCGGCAACGTTTCGTCGTGGAACTCGCGGGCGGTCACCGGGTCAAGGCTGAGGTTGAATTGATCTTCCCAGCGGAACTCGAAGCGCGCCTTGCTCAGCGCGTTGTCGCGATATTGCGCGCCCGGATGGCCTTTGGCGAGATCGGCGGCGTGGGCGGCAATTTTGTAGGCGATGACGCCGTCTTTCACGTCTTTCTTGTTCGGCAGGCCGAGGTGTTCCTTGGGCGTGACGTAGCAGAGCATGGCGCAGCCATACCAACCGATCAGCGCCGCGCCGATGCCGCTGGTGATGTGGTCGTAGCCGGGTGCGATGTCGGTGGTGAGCGGTCCGAGCGTGTAGAACGGCGCTTCGTGACACCACTCGAGTTGCTTGGCCATGTTCTCCTCGATCATGTGCATCGGGACGTGGCCCGGGCCTTCGTTCATGACTTGCACGCCTTTGGCCCAGGCACGCTCGGTGAGTTCGCCCTGCACTTTGAGTTCCCCGAATTGCGCTTCGTCGTTGGCGTCGGCAATCGAGCCGGGGCGCAGGCCGTCGCCGATGCTGAAGCTCACGTCGTAGGCGGCCATGATGTCGCAAATGTCGTCCCAGTGCGTGTAGAGAAAATTCTCTTGGTGATGGGTGATGCACCATTTGGCCATGATGCTGCCGCCACGCGAAACGATGCCGGTCATGCGGTGCGCGGTCAGCGGCACGAATCGCAGCAAAACTCCAGCGTGAATGGTGAAGTAATCCACACCCTGCTCGGCTTGCTCGATGAGCGTGTCGCGGTAAATTTCCCAGGTAAGTTCCTCGGCCTTGCCGCCGACTTTTTCAAGCGCCTGGTAAATCGGCACGGTGCCGATGGGCACGGGCGAGTTGCGGAGAATCCATTCGCGCGTGGCGTGGATGTTCTTGCCGGTGGAGAGGTCCATGACGTTATCCGCGCCCCACTTGGTGGCCCAACGCATCTTCTCGACTTCTTCCTCAATGCTCGACGCGACGGCGCTGTTGCCGATGTTGGCGTTGATCTTCACGAGGAAGTTGCGGCCGATGATCATCGGCTCGTTCTCCGGGTGATTGATGTTGACCGGAATGATGGCGCGGCCAGCGGCGACTTCGGCGCGGACGAATTCGGGGGTGATCTCGGCGGGAATGCGTTGCGGGAACCGGCGGAAGACGGAGGGCGAATACTCGCTACTCGTGAGCTGACTTGAACCGGCGTGCTGTTTGTGCAGGTCGTCGCGAACGATGTCGTTCGCCATGTCCGCCAGCTTGGCGCGGCCCATGTTCTCGCGGATCGCGATGAATTCCATTTCCGGCGTGATGCGGCCCTGCCTCGCATACCAGAGTTGCGTGACGGGATGGCCTTGGCTGGCGCGGAGCGGGCGGCACCGCTGCCCTTGGAGACCGGGAAATTCGACGAGCCGATTCTGCTCCGCCTGGCTGGCGTATTCGGCGAGCTTGCCGGAGAGATAACCGTTGTCCATCGACTTCACTTCGCGACCCTCATAGTCAGCGACATCGCCGCGCGCGCGGATCCACTGCGCACGCAGCGCGGGCAAGCCGGCTTGGGAATTGCCCGTGAAATTCGGATCGCCCCAAGGCCCGGAACAATCATACAAGCGTACTGGTTCGTTGGGTTTGAGGGCGTCGTTAAAAGGCGTTGGTGCGAGTTCGACTTCGCGCATCGGCACGCGGATGTCAGGATAAAGTTTGCCGGCGACGTAAACCCGCTGGGAGTTGGGGAGTTGTTCGCTGCTGTGCGATTCGATGGAGTCTTTCGTCGAGATCACTTCGTCACGGATGAATTCCGGAGTGGCGTTCTCCCGTTCAGACACTCGACGCATTTCAGGCGTAATGGTGACCTTGCGGCTGGCTTCCAGTTGGGTCATGGGTGTGGTTCCTTCTGAGTCGTGTGTGTCCAAGCGGACAGGACAACTGACCTACAAAGAGGCCTTGAGTTCCGCCAGGTGTTGAGCCGTGCCGACCAATCGATCCCAATTCTCGCGGATGTATTCCGGCGGGCCGCCGATCCGAGCAATGACTTGGGCCACTTGTTCAGTCGCCACCATTTCAATGGCATCCCAGGGGCAGACGGTGAGCTCGTACGGATTTGATTTCTTTTTGGGAATATGGACACAAAATTCGCAGCCGATGCATCGCTCCAAGTCGATCTCGCACCATAGCTGCGTACCCTTCACGACGCCACGGTCAATGCTGCGCAGCTCGATGCAATCGACCGGACAGACTTCTATGCACGCTTCGCAGCCGGTGCAGTTGTCGGCATTGATGACCGCCAACTCCTTCGGCAGTTTCTTGCGAGGTCCCGTTTTCATCGTCAGTTCTCAGCTTGCTATGAAGGGCGTTCTTTGGCCAGGGGCGTCTTCTGTTCGGTAATCACCGGACTCTGTAGAGCCATCTCCGCGTTCAGCGCAGTAAATTCCTTCCACTGCTCGGGCAGGTTGTCCTCGTGGAAGATCGCCTCCACGGGGCACTCGGGCACACACGCCTCGCAGTCGATGCACTCATCCGGATGGATGTAGAGCATCTGTTCTCCCTCGTAGAAGCACTCCACAGGGCACACGACTACACAGTCGGTGTATTTGCAATTAAAACATGGTTCAGCAACTATGTGGGCCATGACTTAACTCCTCAATATCGTAAGGTAGCGGCGCAGCAAGTCGGGTAGCTCGGCGCTGAACTTGCTTCGCGGCAGCACTTCATCACAGCCTGCGGCGCGCGCCTGGTTGAGCCGGACCTTGTCCACGTGCGACCCGTAGGCCACGGACTGGAAATCCCTGCAATCATGTTTGCACTGTGCCGCTCTCGCACTGCGAGAGTTCCATCATTCTTTGTAGCGGCCGTAGCGCGCGGAGCCGCAGCCCCTCGTCCATGCGGATTTCCGGCGTCAGGTCGCGCAGACACAAGAAGACTTTCTCGAGGGTATTTCGCTTCATGTGTGGGCATTCGTTGCAGCCACACCCATTCTCCGCCGGGGCGGGAATGAAGGTCTTGTCCGGGCAGGCGAGGCGCATCGGGTGCAAAATGCCGGCCTCAGTGGCGACGATGAACGTCTTGGCCGGGCTCTCCTGCACAAATCGGAGCAGGCTGCTGGTCGAATTGATATAGTCAGCTCGTCGCAGCACGGCGTCCTCGCACTCAGGGTGCGCAATGATGAGGGCACCCGGATGCTCACGCTTGAGCCGCAACAGCCGTCGCTCGCTGAACGTCTCGTGGACCATGCACGTTCCCTGCCAGAGCAGCATCTGGCGGCCCGTCTGCCGCATCAGGTAGCGGCCCAGATTGCGATCCGGCGCAAATAAGATCGGCTGCGCTTTGGGAACGCTCCGAATGATGCGTTCGGCGTTGCTGGAGGTGCAGATGATATCGGAAAGTGCCTTGACCTCAGCCAAACAATTGATGTACGTGATCGCCACATGGTCGGGGTGCCGCTCCCGGAAGGCGAGAAACGGGCCCGGCTGGCAACCATCGGCCAGTGAACATCCGGCGAGAAGATCCGGCAGCAGTACGGTTCGCCCTGGGTTGAGAATCTTGGCCGTCTCCGCCATGAACCGCACACCGGCCAGCACGATGACATCGGCCGTCGTGTTCATGGCATACTGCGCGAGTGCCAAGCTATCGCCAAGATGGTCGGCGACGTCCTGGATCTCCGAATCCTGGTAATAGTGAGCCAGGATGACGGCGTTGCGCTCACGCTTGAGTTGCGCAATCTCCGCTTCGAGCTGGTCTTCGATGTCGTACATCGCGGTTGCAGTAGTGGTCATCTCGTTCCTCGCGATTGCTTTATCAAGCGTGCTCCGCGGCCGCAAGGTAGCGGAGCAGCAGGTCGGGTAGCTCGGCGCTGAACTTGCTCCGCGGCAGCACTTCATCACAGCCCGCGGCACGCGCCTGGTCGAGCCGGGCCTTGTCCACGTGCGACCCGTAGGCCACGGTTGGCACCGTGCCAGCCGCGCTGCGCAGTCGCGACACAACCGAAGTGATCTCCTCGTCCGGTATTCCCAGGTCAATGAAGACGCAGCCCGGTGGCTCGCCGCGGCACAGCTCGGCAGCCTGTTCCACGTCGGCGGCAACGGCAATCTTCCACCCCAGGGCACGAGCAGTTCCCGTCACCTTGGTGGAGAAGATCAAATCGGTCGTCAATAAGACCGCGCGCTGTGACATAGTTTCACTCGGTTTGGAGTTCAGGCACATATCATCCGATGAGATTGTTCTATTCTGAGATCATTGCCACTCTTGATCATGGACTAGTGTTGTGTTGTGCCTTTGTTTTCTCCGCAGGCGGCCTACAGAACGACGTGCCGCCCGATTTCGGCCACGCTCTTGATGCCGCACAGCGCCATGCTGGTGTCGAATTCCTTGTGGATGATGTCGAGCGCCTTGGTGACGCCGGCTTCACCCATCGCACCCAGACCGAAGTTGAAGGCGCGGCCGATGAGCGTCCCCTTGGCACCCATGGCGAGCGCTTTCAGCAAATCCTGGCCGCTACGGATGCCGCCATCCATCCAGACTTCGATCTTGTCGCCCACTGCTGCGGCAATGGACGGCAGCGCTTGGATGGACGACAGCGCGCCGTCGAGCTGGCGGCCGCCGTGGTTACTGACCACGAGGGCATCGGCACCGGCGGAGACGGCGTTCTTCGCGTCTTCGACATCCAAAATACCTTTCAAGATGAGCTTGCCGCCCCATTCCTGTTTGATCCACTCGACATCGTTCCAGTTGAGCGTGGGGTCAAACTGGGTGGCGGTCCACTGCGCGAGCGCGACGATGCCGTCCGCGCCCTTCACGTGCCCGGCGAGGTTGCCAAACACCCTGCGCTTGGCACCCAGCATGCGCAGGCCCCAGGCCAGCTTGGTGGCGAGGTTGATCAGGTTGGAAAGCCTGATCTTGGGCGGCACCGTCAGGCCGTTTTTTAAATCCTTGTGGCGCTGGCCGATGATTTGCAAGTCCACCGTCAGCATCAGCGCCGAGCATTGGGCGGCCTTGGCGCGCGCGATCAGGCGTTTGACAAAGTCGCGGTCGCGCATCACATAAAGCTGGAACCAGAAGGGCTGGGTGGTCGCCGCAGCCACGTCCTCGATCGAGCAAATGCTCATGGTCGGGAGCGTGAACGGCACGCCGAATTTTTCCGCCGCGCGCGCGGCGAGGATCTCGCCATCGGCCCATTGCATACCCGTCAGGCCCACCGGTGCCAGCCCCACCGGCATCGTCACCTTGTGCCCGATCATGACCGATTCGGTGCTGCGGTTTTCCACGTTAATGAGGACGCGTTGACGTAACTTCAGCGCCGCCAAGTCGGCGCTGTTGGCGTGGTAGGTGCCTTCGGTATAGCTGCCCGCGTCCACATAGTCGTAAAACGCCTTGGGGGCGTTCTGCTTGTGCATCTGGCGCAGGTCTTCGATACAGGTAATGATTGGCATCAGAATTTGTTTTTCAAGTTAATCGGCAGACCACGTGTTGTTTCGGCTGACGATTTATGCAGGTTCGCCGTTCGGTTCGCGGGGGGCTTCTGCGATCCCACAGCCGCCTCCTTCGCCGCAACTACTGCAACCGCCTGCTTCCCCGCCAGTGTCACAACCGGGAGCGTCATCGGTCCCACACCCCGGTCCACAGCCAGCTTCGACGCGCTCCATGAATTGACGGAATTCAACGCGGGCATCGTATTGGTTCGCCAACTCCTGTGTGAGATCTGCCATTTCAGACGGCGGAATGAAACCGATTCTTCCGCCTGGAATTCAGACGTTGTTACGACCATCGTGTTGTGCCTCCCTCTGTATCCTTTCTCCACCCGCGTTCCCAAGCTCCGCATAGGAACGCGAAACCGACACCTCGCTTACTTCTTCCAGCCCTGGCACTTCTTACCTTCCTTGGCCTCGAGCCTATTTCAAACGTCAACGGCCAAAACAGCCGCTTTGCCGATCTGGTTCTTGAGCCGTTGTTGCACCGCATTGAGGCCGCGCAGCCGGTTCATGCCCAGCAGTTCCGCTAGCCCCAAGCGGTGGAGGAGGTCCGCCGGCGCGGCGGCGACCTCGTCAGGCCGCGTGCCATTAAAGGATTCAACCAAGATCGAGACGAATCCCTTGACGGTCGGGGCCTCTGGGGCCACATAGGCATGGATGCTCACGCGGCCGCTGATGCACTCGACCCAGAGAAACGTGGGGGTCATGCACTCCGGTATCTGGTGCAACCCCGCATCACGCTCCGCCTGGTAGGCCGCCGGCAACTCCGCAAGCTTCTCGGCGAAGTCGAGCAACAGGTCAAGGCGGTCGCGCGCCTTCAAATCCTGGAACTCTTCGATGATCGCGTCCAGTTGACTCATGCGATTCTCCGCTTCTGCTCTGCGAAATACCCCAGCCGACATCTCTTCCACCCGACGGGCGTTTGCTTCAAAAGCATCCACACTACTTATTATAGGCATACGTCTTCTCGATTGGCGCGCCGACCAGGTTGCCCCATTCGGTCCAAGAGCCGTCATAATTCTTCACGTTGGGAAAGCCGAGTAGGTAAGTCAGTACGTACCAGGTGAGGCTCGATCGCTCGCCGATGCGGCAGTAGGCAATGACCTCGTCGCTGGGTTTGAGCTGCTGCTCGACGAGGTAAAGCTGTTCGAGCTGGTCACGACTCTTGAACGTACCGTCGTCGTTGCACGCCCGGCTCCAAGGAACATTGACCGCGCCGGGAATGTGTCCGGCACGCAGTGCGCCTTCTTGCGGGTAATCCGGCATGTGCAGCAGTTCGCCGGTGTACTCGCCCGGCGAGCGGACGTCGACCAGCGGCTTGCGGGCCTTCATGTGCGTAAGTACCTCGTCGCGGAAGGCCCGGATCGAGTTGTTTGGATCCTTGGCCTTGTAGGTACCGCGTGGATACTTCGACGCCTCGCGCGTCATCGGCCGCTTGTCCAATTCCCACTTCTTGCGGCCGCCGTTCATGATCAGGCACTTTTCGTGGCCGAACAACTTGAACACCCAGAACGCATAACAGGCCCACCAGTTGTTCTTGTCACCATAGAAAACGACGATCGTCTCGTTCGAGATGCCCCGCTCGGCGCACAGCTCTTCAAATCGCGTCTGGCTCACATAGTCTCGGACCACCGCATCCTGCAAATCGGTCGTCCAGTCGAGCTTGACGGCCCCCGCAATGTGTCCCTGCTCGTACAACAGGATGTCCTCGTCTGACTCGACAATGCGAATGCTGTCCGTCTGGAACCGGTTCTGCTCGACCCAATCGCACGAGACGAGCACTTCGGGATGAACAAATTCTGTCATGGCATGTACCTCCAAAAACGATCCTCTCAACCACATTAACCCGACGCGCAAGCGAGGGAGAAGATCTTCTGTACCCTAACTGGCGCTTCGGGTTAGTGTCATTTCTACCGCCTATTGTCGGTCGCATCTTCTCTGGAGTTTTTATTTTCCTGACTCAACTCACGAAGTCAGCGTGGACGAAGCACCGTGGCCCCAGACACCGGGCGGCTCGACCGGCCGCCCGTGCGAATCCGTTTCGACACCTCCGATCGCAGGATGCGAACGTCGGCATCGGCTTCAAAGCCCAGCTTCACCCTCCCACCTCGAATCTCGAGCACCGTCACTTTAAGCACACGCGGACAGCCGTCGGCTCCGTCGATTTCAACCGATTCACTGCTCTTCCTTGATAAGACTAACATGGTAGAACCTTCGTGTTTCACGAATGATTGTGTAGACCGTGCTAGGGCCGCTAAACCGTGAACGAGGTTCCACAGCCGCACGTTTTTTTCGCGTTGGGGTTGTTGAACACGAAACCTCGTTTCTCCAGGCCGTCGTAGAAGTCGATTTCCATGCCATCGAGGTAGAGAGCGCTCTTCTGATCCACGGCCACTCGCACGCCGTGCCAGTCACTGACGATGTCGTCCAATTCGTTGGCCACCGGGTCAAAGCCCAGCGAGTACTCGAAGCCGCTACATCCCCCGCCCTTCACACCAACGCGGAGCACGGAAGCGCCGGATATCTTCTGTTCTGTGATGATCCGCTTGACTTCCCCGGCCGCCTTCTCAGTCAGTATCAGTGCCATGTGTCGTTCTCCTTGGGTTAAGAGGTAATTGGTCAGTGGCCTAAACCAGGCCGGTCAAATCCAGTGTTGGCAGCGGTACCCGCTGCGAGGCCGTGGCCTCCAATTGGGCGATCAACTTGCGGGCAACTTCGCGGAGTGCCTGGCTAGCCGGCGAGTCCGGCGCGGAAGTGACGACTGGAGCGCCCTGATCGCCGCCCAATGTGACCCTGGGATCCAACGGCACTTCGCCGAGGAAGGGTACGCCCAGTTCTTCACTCGCCCGCCGCCCGCCGCCATGCCGAAATATCTCGTGCCGCTTGCCGCACTCGTCACAGACGAAGTAACTCATGTTTTCCACGATGCCCAGCACGGGGACGTTGACCTGCTGGAACATCAGCAGGCCCTTGCGGGCATCGATCAGACTCACGTCCTGAGGGGTAGTCACGATGACTGCACCCGTCAGCGGGGCGGTCTGCGTGATGGTCAATTGGGCGTCGCCGGTGCCTGGCGGAAGGTCCATCACAAGATAGTCCAACGTGCCCCAGTCCACCTGGCCCATGAACGTGGTGATCATCTTGTGGACCATAGGCCCCCGCCAAATAACCGCAGTTTTCGCATCGCTGATGAAACCCATGGACATCAACCGCAGGCCGTGTTTCTCCAACGGTGTCAGCAAGCCAGTCCGCGGATCCGCGGTCGGCCTCTCGCAAATACCTATCATGAGCGGCAGGCTCGGCCCGTAGATATCCGCATCGAGCAGCCCGACGCTGGCACCGGTTTCGGCGAGCACCATCGCCAGGTTCACGGCGACGGTGGACTTACCGACCCCGCCCTTGCCGCTGGCCACAGCAATAATGTTTTTCACACCGGCCAGCAGCTTCGGCTGTTGGGGTGCTCCGCCCTGCAAACTCGGAACTGGTTGATTCATCGCCATTGCAATAACTCCTCAATGCACGCTAAGACGATCACGGGGACGGCGGCCATCACCATCCTGACCGACGCAGCTCGTAAGTAAGTCGCCTTTTCCAACGCGTACTCAAGCCGCTGGCCTTGGCGCAGATCATCGAAGCCGTGGCGGCTTTCGACCACCTCGTGGGAAAAGTACACTTCTCGACCATCCTCATCTTCAATGATGCCGTAACCTGTGTCATTGTGGCCAGAAACAAGTCGCGTGTTCGGCAGGTATGTCTGGCACGACAAGTGAACAAGCTTGATGAGTGTTCCAGTGGGCATAATGTTTTCTCGTGCCGCGCCAGTGAATGTAACTCTCTCCGATCCAAACTTGAACTCCGCGTTCGGTCGTCTTTATCGCCATCATGAATCTTTTGCTCGCACGTGTTTCCCTGGTCTGCGGTGCCCCCTAACGGCCTTCTTGTTGGCACCTCAATGCCAACAGGTACTCAAAATCGTAAAGGCCCGTGCTGTGGCCGTCGTTCCAGACCATCTTGTAGGCGTAGCGACCGACCGGCTCCATGGACACGGGCCTCACGGGCTGAGCTTCCTGGGGCTTCAGAACCATCAACAGTGGTTTGGGCTTTTCCGCATTGGTAACGCACAACGCGCACGGGCAGTGCTCACGCAGGAATCCCCATGTGAACACGCTGCGCCCCCCGTCGCTCCACACGATGAGCAGCCGATCCGGCCCGTCCGCCTTGAGCGCCACCGGCTCGATCTTTGAATGTGTTGCCGAGGTCATTGTTTGTTCGTTGATCAACCGACACTCCCCGCCATCTTCATCGTAAACGCGGCATCTTTGTCATAGCCAATCGCGCTGACCGGGCATTCCTCCATCGCCTGGAAGCATAACGCCCACTCGTCCTCATTTTCTGGTTGTTTCGCGATGTAGCTGTAGCGACGCTCCTGATTGCGTTCGAAGTTCTGCGACGCCGTCGCGAGACACATGTCGCAGTCGATGCAACTGTCGTCCACGTAAAACGCCCCCGGCACGTTGTCGGCGTAGCTGTGTGTGCGATCGGCCATGGTGACAACCTCTCAGGAATCGCTGTTATCCAGTCTGTGCTGCACACCCCACGGAGGACGACTTGGGACCGATGGTCACATCCATTCCATCCGCAACCTACTCGTTTCACATCATTCCCATCTCAAACTTCGCCTCCTCGGACATCATGCTCTGGTTCCACGGTGGATCGAGGACGATTTCGACTTCGACCTCGCTCACGCCGGGAACCCTCAAAATTTTGCTTTGCGCGTCGGACTTGAGCACATCCCCCATGCCGCAACCCGGCGACGTCAGTGCCAATCTCACCTTCACGTTGTGCCCGCCGACAGGCAGCGGCGTCACCTGACATAGAAAAACAAGACCGAGGTCAACGACGTTGACAGGAATCTCGGGATCATAGACCGTCTTCAGTTGCTCCCAGACCAGTTTGTCCAGATCAGTTCCATCCATTGCCGGAGCCGCCTCCGGTTGGGAGGTCGCGACATTTTCAACGCCGATGGCATCAGTGTCCTGGGCTGCGAGTCGGACTAGATAACCTCTGTCCGTCCGCAGTGTGTACGTACCGCCGAGCGCCTGTGTAATCGTTACTTCGGTGCCGGCAGGAAGTGTGACCTTAGTGCCGTCGGGAATCTCGATCACTTCACAATCGCGGCTCAGGGTAATTGGTGCGTTGGTGTTCATGGCTTTGTTCTTGCTTGCCCAGCTACTCGCCGCACCCTCTCGCCGGACGCGCCGGGTGGGCTTACGGGGGTTTCCCCAGCGAAAACATTACTGTTCATTAACACAGGAATTCCTTCATTGCTTGACCTTTCTGAAACCAGCTCAACAGCGCCGCGTCCAGGTGCGTCCTGACTGCATCAATCTTGATTCGCGACAAGATGTCGTTGGCGAATGCGTAGGTCAGCATGTTCCGGGCATCCTCCGGGCCGATGCCGCGGGAACGCAGATAGAAGATCGCCTCGTTGTCGAGCTGCCCGACGGTCGCCCCGTGGGTGCATTTCACATCGTCGGCGTAGATCTGGAGCTGTGGCTTCGTGTCGATGACCGCATGGTCCGAAAGCAACAGGTTCTTGTTGTTCTGCTTGGCATCGGTCTTCTGCGCGCCCGGCCGCACGATGATCTTTCCATTGAAGACGCCTTTAGACTTGCCGTCGAGAACGCCCTTGTAGACCTCATGGCTGTTACAGTGCGGCTGGGCGTGATCGATCAACGTGTGGTTATCCACGAGCTGGTCGCCGCCCGCCATGTAAAGGCCATTGAGGGTACATTCGACACCTTCCGCGCCCAGCCTGGCATTCACGTCGTTGCGGACGAATGCACCTCCCAGGGAAATCGAATGGGACGTGAAGTTGCTGCCGCGGTCTTGATGGACAGCCAGCGTCGCGATGTGAAACGCTTTCTCGCTCTCTTGCTGCAGCTTGCAATGGTCGATCACCGCGTTCTGCCCCGCGATGATCTCGGTCACTGCATTCGTGAAATAGACTCCGCCATCCAGCCCGACGTAGCTTTCGACAATCGTGACCTGGCTGTTGTCGCCCACGACGATCAGATTCCGAGGGTGCGACACTTTGGGTTCATCAAGCGACGTGGAGAGAAACAACAGATGGAGCGGATGCTCGACGATCTTACCCGGCGGAATGTAGACGAATGCCCCGTCCTCGACGAACGCCGTGTTCAGCGCGACAAAGGCATGGTCCTGGTAGCCGGCGTGACGGGCGAGGTACGGTTCCACTCGCTCGCGATCCGAGTCCAGAGCGGCGGCGAGGCTCCCTGCCTGCATGCCGTTGTGCAGTGGCCGGATCGATGAAAGCTCTCCGGAGAAGCGGCCGTTTACGAACACCAGACGTGTGCCATCGAGCCCACCGAAACTGAACGGCTCAAGCGACTCGGCCGTGACGCCATCCAACTCGTCATCGACCACGGGCTGGAAGGGGATCTTCGTGAGCGGGGCCAAGTTGGTGAACCTCCACTCCTCGTGGCGAGTCGTGGGCAAACCCAGTTCCGCGAAGTGGGATATCGCCGCCTTGCGGGTCCGGTGGAACCAAGGCTGCCGGTTGCCTGTCAACCTTTTCTCCAGCCGCGCGAATTGGCCGAGGTAGGTCTCTTTTTCCTGCATAACTTCACTCATCACTTGAACCTCGTTTTTTGGAATTCACGCGTCACTGCCCACGGGTTGTTCGTCGAGCCACGCATAACCCTTCTCTTCAAGTTCCAGAGCCAACCCCTTATCACCCGAAGTGGCAATGCGGCCATTCGATAGGACATGCACGTAGTCGGGGACGATGTAGTTCAGCAGGCGCTGGTAGTGGGTGACCACGATGATGGCCCGGTCCTGGCTTCGCAGCGCGTTGACGCCATCGGCTACGATTTTGAGGGCATCAATGTCCAGCCCGGAGTCGGTTTCGTCCAGGATGGCCAGCTTCGGGTCGAGCACCGCCATCTGGAAGATCTCGTTGCGTTTCTTCTCACCGCCGGAGAACCCTTCATTGACCGAGCGGTCCAACAGGTCTTCGTCGATTTCGAGAAACTTCATCTTCTCCCGGACCAAAGCCAGGAAATCCTTGGTGCCGAGATCCTTGAGGCCGCGATACTTGCGGATGGCATTGACCGCCGCCCGCAAGAAGTATTTGTTGCCCACACCTGGAATCTCGACCGGGTATTGAAAAGCCATGAAGATTCCCTCGCGGGCCCGATCTTCCGGAGACATCTCCAGCAGATCCTTGCCCTCGTAGAGCACCTTGCCGGCGGTTACCTGGTAGGTCTCGCGCCCGGCGAGCACCTGGGCCAGCGTGCTCTTGCCGGAGCCATTCGGCCCCATGATGGCGTGAACCTCTCCGGCCCTCACCGTGAGGTCGATTCCCCGCAGGATGGCCCTGTCACCAACTCGTGCGTGCAAGTTTCTGATTTCGAGCATGGTTCCTGATTCCTTACCTTGGCAAAAGACTGTTTTTCGTGGCACGGACGTAAACCGAATAGAGGGGTCCACCGACACGGTCGTAGCCAGCCTTCTCGACGAGAAACTCGTCGCCGATTGACTCAACCTCCGAGGAGAAAAAGACTCCTGGAAGTTGAATCCAGCCATCCTGGGCGACCCAGTGTGTCTCGCTGATGCGGAAGTTGGTTCTCCTCTGGCTCGCGTTGCCGCCATCCCGCGAATGTGCTTTCCTAATTGCTAGCATGACTCACTCCTTTTCTCTGACGTTTGGTCTATCCGACACTTCCTTCCAGACTCACGCTCAGTAACTTCTGGGCTTCAAAGGCAAACTCGAGCGGTAGCTCTTTGAAAACCTCCTTGCAGAAGCCACTGACGATCATGTTGACCGCGTCCTCCGGCGAGATGCCGCGCTGCTTGCAGTAGAAAATCTGATCCTCGCCGATCTTTGAAGTCGAAGCCTCGTGCTCGACTTGTGACGTGGGGTTCTTCACTTCGATGTACGGGAACGTGTGGGCACCACACTTGTCGCCCAAGAGCATGGAGTCGCACTGCGAGTAGTTGCGCGATTGGCTGGCCCCCGCGAGCATCTTCACCTGTCCGCGATAGGTGTTCTGGCCGTGTCCGGCCGAGATGCCCTTGGAGACGATGGTGCTCTTGGTGTTCTTGCCGATGTGGATCATCTTGGTGCCGGTGTCCGCCTGCTGATAGTTGTTCGTCAGCGCCACCGAGTAGAACTCGCCAATCGAGTTGTCCCCTTGCAGAATGACGCTGGGATACTTCCAGGTGATTGCTGACCCGGTTTCTACTTGCGTCCACGAGATCTTCGAGCTGTCTCCCTGGCACTTTCCTCGCTTCGTGACGAAGTTGTAGATGCCGCCCTTGCCCTGCTTGTCGCCCGGATACCAGTTCTGGACGGTCGAGTACTTGACCTGTGCGTTGCCGTGAGCGACCAGCTCGACCACCGCAGCGTGAAGCTGGTTCTTGTCCCGGATGGGAGCCGTGCAGCCTTCCATGTAGCTGACGTAGCTGCCTTCGTCGGCGATGATCAGCGTCCGCTCGAATTGGCCCGTGTCGGCGGCATTGATGCGGAAGTAGGTGGACAGTTCCAACGGGCAGCGCACACCCTTCGGGACGTAACAGAACGACCCGTCGCTAAACACTGCGGAATTGAGGGCGGCGAAGAAATTGTCGTTATAGGGCACCACCGAGCCGAGGTACTTCTTGATGAGGTCTGGATGCTGCTGGACCGCCTCGGAGAAGGAACAGAAGATGACTCCCACCTTGGCCAACTCCGCCTTGAACGTGGTCGCCACCGAGACGCTGTCGAGAACGGCGTCCACCGCGACTCCGCTGAGCAGCTTTTGTTCTGTCAAAGAGATGCCGAGTTTCTCGTACATTCGCAGAACTTCCGGGTCCACCTCGTCGAGGCTCGCCAGTCCCGGCTTCTGCGACTTCGGCGCGGAGTAGTAGATGATGTCCTGGTAGTCGATACGCGGATGATGCACGTTCTGCCACGTCGGTTCGTCCATCGTGAGCCAGTGCCGGAAGGCCTTCAGCCGCCACTCCAGCATGAATTCCGGCTCGTTCTTCTTGGCCGAGATGAGGCGGACGGTGTCCTCGCTCAGCCCACGCGGGGCTGAATCCGTCTCGAGTTCCGTGACGAACCCGTACTTGTACTCCTGGTTCGCAAGTTCCTCGATCGTGCTGGTTGCAGTCGTCATCACGTTTCCTTTCAGCGTGGGGTGCGGCCGGGTGCCGCGCTGCTTGCGGTCAGCGACACGTCTCCGGTGAGTTTCAGCTAGAGCAAAGTCCGCGCCTTGCCACGACATAAAATAGTTTTTGTGACTTAAGTCATTATTATGATGGTACTTACGAGTTAACATGACTGGCGTTTCGCAAGCAGTCCGGTCGCAAATATCAACCAAATATGAATTGTAAACCAATATTGATTTTTTTGGCATGGTTTCAAATTGCGGGATGGCGATCCGGGAGAGCGTTTGGAACGGACTGAGTCGAAAACGGCGGACCCGTAGAAACTGGCCTCTGCCGCTCTACAAATCCAGAAGTGTCTAATTTGATGTGACTTACGATTCAGACACACCTCTGCTACGGAGTCGCACGGCGTTCGCTGCGGTCTCGAATCTTGATCAGGGTCCGACACCAACAGTTGTCAGGAGAGGCTTGGACGGATAATGTGACGTGACAGAAACAATCAAATATGGCTGCCGCTACATTATTCCGGGGAGTCGATTGATGTCCATCGCTACGACAGAAGTCGCGAGATACGAAGAAGTTGTTGCGGAACTCCTGGAACAAATCAACCTTGGTCGGAGCTACGAGGATCTATTCAACTCGATCTACGAACGCCTCCAGGGAATTGTCCCCTACGACCGCATTGCCGTGGCGCTACTGGAGGATGCGGGAACCAGGCTCCACCTGGTCTCGTGCCGCTCGGATGGCCCCGTTTGGCTCAAAACCGGTTACGCTGCCCCTGTTGAGGGCTCGACGCTCCATGAATTGCTGCTGACCGGCCAGCCACGCATCATCAACGACTTGCCAGACTATCTCGCCAAGAAGCCGGGATCTGTCTCAACCATGCTGATCGTTAAGGAGGGGATGCGTTCGAACCTGACGCTGCCCCTGCTGGCCGATGGCAAGCCCATCGGGGTGGTCTTCTTTTCCAGCCGGGAGACGGCGGCTTACAACGAACACCACGCCCACCTGCTCAAGCGGTTGGCAGGTCATATCGCCATCAGCGTCGAAAAGGCGCGGCTCATTGAAGCCCTGCAGGAACGGAATCAGGAACTGCTGGAAGCGAACGAACTCAAGGACCAATTCCTCGAAAAGCTGCGGCAAGAGGTCCACCGCCAAACGCAGGAACTTCAGGTCTCAGGAGAACGATATCGATTGCTGGTGAGCCTGGGCCAAATCACCAATTCCAGCCTGGAACTGAAGCAGGTGTTCCAACGCGCAGCCGAAGAGATTCATAAGCTGATTGGATGCGATCGGGTGAGCCTGATCCTGCTCGATGCCGAACACAATTCCCGCGTCGGATTCGCACTGGAGTTCGGAGAGACTGACCGGTGGGCTGAGATCCCCACCCAAACGCTGGCTGACTCCGCGGCCCAGTGGGTCATGCAGCACCGCCAGCCGCGCATCGCCCGGCAGCTCGATCAAGCCCGTCTGTTTATGGAAGATCACCAACTCTTTGAAAAGGGCTTTCACGCCTACGTCTACCTGCCGTTGGTCTGCCACGACCAGTGTGTGGGTGTTTGGGGACTGGCTTCCAGGCAGAAGGATCAGTTGGACCTGTGGGACTTGAGGTTGCTCGAAGAGTTCAGCAACGTGCTGGCCACCGCGGTCGATAACGCATCGGCGTACACACAAATCGCCCGGTTGAAGGTGCAACTCGAAGAAGAGAACGTCTACCTGCAAGACGAAATCAAGACCGAGCACAATTTCGCCAACCTCATCGGCGACAGTCGCTCGATGCAAGAAGTACGCAAAGCGATCGAACAGGTTGCGACCGTGGACAGCACTGTCCTCATTTTGGGTGAGACGGGAACGGGCAAGGAGCTGATCGCGCGGGCCGTCCACGACCTGAGCCATCGCCGGGATCACCTCCTGGTCAAAGTCAACTGTGCTGCCCTGGCTCCGGGGGTCATTACCAGCGAGCTGTTCGGGCACGAGCAGGGTGCCTTCACGGGCGCGACCAAACGACGACTGGGGCGATTCGAGGTCGCCAAGCATGGCAGCATCTTTCTGGATGAAATCGGCGAGATCCCCCCGGAGACCCAGGTTCTACTGCTTCGTGTGCTTCAGGAACGTGTGATCGAGCGTGTGGGCGGCAGCGAACCCGTTGAGGTCGATGCGAGGGTCATCGCGGCGACGAACCGCGACCTGAAGGCGGTCGTGGACGAGGGGCGATTCCGTAACGACCTTTTCTACCGGCTCAATGTGTTTCCCATTCACGTTCCGCCGCTTCGCGAGCGGCGCGAGGACATCCCTGCTCTGATCAACCATTTTATTCGCCTGTTCGAGCGACGGATGAACAAGCAAATCACCCGCGTCAACCGCCGTACCATGGAGTTGTTGATGAGCTACCATTGGCCTGGCAACGTGCGAGAACTCGAAAACATCCTGGAACGGGCCATGATCGTGACCCCCGGCGACACCCTGGAGATCGACCCCGCCTGGCTGTCGGCCACGGCGGCGAAATCATCCAGTTCCGACAGGCAGCATACGATTGCAGAGGGGGCTCTTTCGATGGCGGAAGTAGAGCGGCGCACCGTCCTCCAGGCGCTGGAGGTATCGGGTGGCAAGATCTATGGGCCCGGTGGGGCTGCGGAGGCGCTCGGACTGAAACCGAGTACGCTCTACGGCAAGATGCGGAAGCATGGTATCGGCAAGAAACCGAGAACACGATCACGGACCTGATCGCAGGCGGCGGTCTCAAGTCTCAAACGCAATTCGTAGCCTCAAACGGACATGGACTAAAGGCGGCGTAGGTGATCTTCAGCTTGCCGTAGCTGGCTCTGGTGAGCTCGCAGCGTTACGCTCATTGCCTGCTCCCTTTGGCCAGCGAATTGCGCAATTATTGGGTCCACCTGAGGGATCGCGAACATGGATCAGCGCAACGCCGTTTGTTCCATCACGATTCCTTAAGAAGCGGGGCCTTAACTCTCTGCTCGGCCAAGTTAACGCCGAGTTGGCGTCGCGAGGCTGGCCATCGGCTGAGCATATCGAGACCTTACAATATGAGTCAGTGGCGTTGAGGCACTATGTCCGCCGACGCCAACACGGCGGAAAGGCACCGCCCATTGACATCGGTTATGCGCTGCAAATCAGATTCGCCGAACCGATTATGGGGCCTTTGAGCCTTGGCTATGCATCCCACTTTGGATTGGGCTTGTTTTACAACGGCCCGCTTACGGGCTAAGGTCGCTGGAAATCGTGTGCTTGTAGTTGTGGCTTTTGGCTCGGTAGGCAGGCACCGCTAGCGTTGACTGCCCCGTTCCTAGCCCTCAGGCGG
>JBKJNY010000209.1:0-2909 GCA_046593355.1 Pirellulaceae bacterium
GCCCCGATGACGAGGTCCGCGAGCTTGAGCTGCTGGCGGATGGTGTGGCGGTCGCTGAAGAGGACGTTGACGTTGGGGGGCATGATGTCGTCGAGATACCGGAGCCGATCCATGTTGACGTCCAGGATGGCGATGTCCGCCTGAAAGCCGGCGGCGATCTTGGCTGCATTCGCCCCCACCACTCCGCCGCCCAGAATGGTGATATGAGCGGGAGCCACGCCGGGCACCCCGGCCAGCAGAATCCCCCGCCCCTGCTGCGGCCGTTCCAGGTACTTGGCCCCTTCCTGAATGCTCATCCGCCCCGCCACCTCGCTCATCGGCGTGAGCAGCGGCAGCCGGCCTTGCGAGTCTTTCAATGTCTCGTAGGCGATGCAAGTCGCGCCCGAGGCGAGCATCACCTCCGTCAGCTCTCGGCTGGCGGCGAAGTGAAAGTAGGTGAACAGGGTTTGGCCCGGCCGCACCAGCGGATATTCCTGCGGCAAGGGCTCCTTGACTTTGACGATCAGTTCGGCCTTGGCATAAATCTCCGCCGCCCCGGCGATGAGGTGCGCCCCCTGCTCGGAATATTCCTGGTCGCCAATGCCGGAGCCCAGCCCCGCCCCCGCTTCCATCAGCACGGTGTGCCCCGCGGCCGTCAGCTCTTCGACGCCGACGGGGAGCATGGCCACTCGGTATTCGTCGCGTTTCACTTCCTTGGGTACGCCGATGAGCATTTTGCTTCTCCTTACGATCAAAGCAGAGCAGACTTCCGCATCAAGCCTCACTGCTTCTTATCCGTGTTTCATCGGTGTTCCATCCGTGGCCCATTTTTCGACTTATCCCAACGTCAGGAGCAAATCCCCCGCCTCCACGCTACTCCCCGGTTTGACGAGGACTTTCTCGACGACGCCGGAGACTTCGCTGCTGATGGTGGTTTCCATCTTCATCGCTTCGAGGGTGAACAGCTTCTGCCCCTTGGCGATCTTGTCGCCCGGCTTGACGGCGACCGTGACGACCAAGCCGGGCATGTTCGCGCCGACATCCTTCGGGTTAGCCGGGTCGGCTTGCACTCGTTTGACGGCGGTGGACTCCAGGGATTTGTCGGCGATGGTCACGTCCCGCGGCTGGCCGTTGAGCTCGAAAAAGACGCTGCGGGTTCCGTCGGCGTGCGGGTCGCTGATGGTCAGGAACTTGATGACCAGTGTCTTGCCCTCTTCAATCTCCGCTGTAAATTCCTCGCCAATCTCCTGGCCATAGAAGAAAATGGGCGTGGGGAACATGCTCGTGTCCGAATACTGCTTTTGATGGGCGGCGAATTCCTCAAAGACCTTGGGATAAAGCAGATACGAAAGCACGTCCCCCTTGCTCGCAGTTTTCCGCGTGAGCTCGGTCACTTTTTTAGCGGCCGCTTCAAAGTCCGCGGGAGGCAGCGATGCGCCCGGCCGGCCCTTGATGAAGGGACGGTCCTTGAGAATGCGCTTCTGAAGCTTTTTGGGAAAGCCCCCCGGCGGATGCCCCATCATGCCACTGAGCAGGTCGATCACCGATTCCGGGAAGGCCAGCTCGCGGTCACCGTCCGTGATGTCGGCAACGGAGAGGTTGTTGGCGACCATGAACAGGGCCATATCGCCGACCGCCTTGCTCGTCGGCGTGACCTTGACGATGTCCCCCAGGAGCTGATTGACCTGGGCATAGACCTTGCAGATGCGGTTCCACTGGTCGGCCAGTCCCAAGGCCCGCGCCTGCTGGTAAAGATTGGTGTATTGGCCACCGGGCATTTCGTGACTGTAGAGATCTGCCGTCGCCGGCAGCATGACGCTTTCAAACGGCGTGTAGAACTCGCGCACCGCCTGCCAGTAGTCGGAAATCTCGCTGAGCCGCTCCCCGCAAAGTCCGGTTTCGCGTTTGGTGAAACGCAGCCCTTCCACAATCGCATTAAGGTTCGGCTGGCTGGTGCCGCCGCTCATGGCCGCCATCGCGCCGTCGGCAATATCGAGCTTCACCTCCGCCGCTTTGAGAACGGCTGCCCCCTGCAGACCGGCGGTGTCGTGGGTGTGGAAGTGGATCGGGATGCCGACTTCCTGCTTCAGCGTCTTGACGAGCAACTCCGCCGCGTAGGGTTTGCAAAGCCCGGCCATGTCTTTGATGCAGAGGATATTCGCCCCGAGCTTTTCCAGCTCCTTAGCCAGATCCACATAGTACCGAAGGTTGTATTTGCTCCGTTCGGGATTCAGGATGTCCCCCGTGTAGCAGATGGCCGGCTCGCAGATGCCGCCCGCTTTCCGCACCGCCTCCATCGCCACCTTCATGTTCGGCACCCAGTTGAGGGCGTCGAAGATGCGGAAAATGTCCATCCCGGCCTGGCGGGCCTCCGAGCAGAATTCCCGCACCACGTTGTCGGGATAGCTCGCGTAGCCGACGGCATTGGACGCCCGGAAGAGCATCTGAAAGAGGATGTTCGGGATTTTTTCCCGCATGTCGGCCAGCCGTTGCCAGGGACATTCCTTGAGGAACCGCAGCGAAGTATCAAAGGTCGCCCCGCCCCACATCTCGAGCGAAAACAGGTCGGCGGCATTGTGAGCGTACACCTCGGCGATGTTGAGCAGATCCTGCGTGCGCATTCGCGTGGCCAGCAGCGACTGATGAGCATCTCGAAAGGTCGTGTCGGTAAGAAAAAGCTGCTTTTGTTTGGTGATCCACTCGCTGAACTTTTCGGGGCCCAGCTCCTGGAGGCGGTCGCGCGTTCCGAGCGGAGGGCTCCCCTTGTATTCCACCAACTTCACCGCCGCGGGCACCGGAGCGGGGGTACGGCGAGTTGGCCGCGGCAGTCCCTTCACCAGCGGGTTGCCGTTGACGAGAACCTCCCCGATGTACGAGAGCAGCTTGGTCGCCCGGTTCTGCCGGCGGGGGAGGTGAAAGAGGTCCGGCGT
>JBKJNY010000214.1:0-5082 GCA_046593355.1 Pirellulaceae bacterium
ATGAAGGCCATGTCGTCCACGTGCTACACCGGCTCGAACAACCACAGCCCGGCCCTGTTCATGATGAACACCGGCACCACGCGGATGGGCTTCCCCTGCGTCGGCTCATGGGTGACGTACGGCTTGGGGAGCGAAAGCCAGAACCTGCCGGCGTTCATCGCCATGACCGACCCGCTCGGCCGCGGGCTGCCGAAGGGCTATTCGCAAAACTGGGGAGCCGGCTTTGTCCCCAGCGTCTACCAGGGGACCTGGCTCCGCCCCAGCGGCGACCCCATCGACAATCTCTATCGCCCCGCCGACATGAACGACGCGCAGCAGCGGGCCCAGCTCGACCTGCTCGCCAGGCTCAACCGCCGCCGCCTGGAAAAAACGCCGCACGAGCAGGAGCTGGCCACCCGCATCGAAAGCTTCGAGCTCGCCTACCGCATGCAAATCGCCGCCCCGGACGCCATCGACATCACCAAGGAGCCGGAGCACATCCACAAGCTCTACGGCGTCGGCGACAAGCGGTGCGACCATTTTGCCAAACAGTGCCTGATGGCCCGCCGCCTCGTCGAGCGGGGGGTCCGCTTCGTGCAAATCTACTCCGGCGGCATGGAGAACGAACGGAGCTGGGACGGCCACTCCAACATCAAGGACAACCACAGCCAGTTCGCCGGCGAGACCGACACCCCCATCGGCGGCCTCCTCGCCGACCTGCGGCAGCGGGGGCTGCTGGACAGCACGCTCGTCATCTGGGGTGGCGAATTCGGCCGCCTCCCCATCGTCCAGACCGGCGGCACCGGCCGCGACCACAACCCGCACGCCTTCACGTTCTGGCTGGCCGGCGGCGGAGCCAAGGGGGGCACCCTCTACGGCGCGACCGACGAAATCGGCCACAAAGCGGTCGAACACCGGGCCCACGTCAACGACCTCCACGCCACCATCCTCCACCTCCTCGGCCTCGACCACCTCAAACTCACCTACCGCATGAGCGGCCGCGACTTCCGGCTGACGGATGTGGCGGGGCGGGTGGTGAAAGAAGTGGTCGCCTAAGTGGGGTAGGCTTCCAGCGTGCCCGGACAGTAACCTCTCCACCGGCACAGGTGACGAATTGTGCCCTAATCGTTTGAAGGAACGGCGCCTAAGATACCTAAGACAGCGTAATTCTTTCGTGAACGAGTCACGAATTGTGACAGGTAGGCCAGCGTGAGGAGCAAGCGAAGGATATTGCAGCCGGCAGAGAAAAAATTGCGTTGCACGCTCAAAATTCTATGACCGGAAACTCGGTTCCAAATGTCTGCGAAAGTCTTGCTCTTAACCTCGCGCCTTTCGTACGAATCTGATTCGTGGACTCAATGAGGCTTTGGCGTTCTGACTCAATCCGCTGGTCATTCTCCGGTGCAGTCTTAAAATCTCCAGTAACGCTGCCAGTAAATCCTTGCAATCCTCGCGAAAACAAGGCGGAGCCGCTGTAGTTCGCATCCACGAATTGACCCCATTTCCGGCATTGTGCAGCGACTTCGATTGCAAAGTCAACAAGTTCGCGGTCGACATCTATCGTGGAAAGTCGCTCTATTTCACTGGCTGTTTGGTCTCCGATTTTCTTGGCATCACTTCCCGTTTGCACACCCTGTCCCGGAGTATATTCAAGGCGTTTTTCAATTTTAGAGAGTCTCTCCCAATACTCCAGACTTGCCCGCGCGTCGAGTCGCTGGGAATTATTATTGCCGCCACAGCCAACCAAAAAGATCCCAATTATTGCCCACCAAGGATTCATGATGGTCCTTGTGGGACAATTCGCATGGAATCGTCTAACTGTAGCGCGCATAACTATGTCCTGTGCCTGCTTGTTTCAATCGTCGAGGACGACGGCGTTCTCCTCGGCGACTTCAGAGATGCTGCCTGTTGCCCATTCGGTTTTGCCCGGAGCCTTACACGAAGGGCAGATCAATTCGCGAGGTCTGGAACGCGGCGCAGCGTTCCGCGTATCAAACCTTATGGCAGTATTGATCCTTGCGCCGCATGAATGGCAAGTTACCGCTGAATTGGAATACAAGATAAAATTCGGTGTCTTCATTGTCCTCAACCCCTAAACATCGAAAAACACAAGCATGAACATGTGCATCTGCGACATGCGCCTTCGGCAATCAAGTGTCTCGAGTATCACACGTCCGAACGCCCCCACGCAATGCCGTTTCTGGGATTATTCAGAAAAATGCCACCGATGGATGCATATCCTTCGGTGGCACCTCCGCTCGTGTTCTTCCCGAATCCGCCACCGGCGGGCTCGCCCCGCCGGAGCGAAGTTTGGAACCCAGGTCGCCTGCTGACACCCACCACTCCTTCGCCACCGCCCGGCTTGTCCGGGCGGAGCGATGTTTCCCACGCACCGCGCCGTCGAAAATCCAAATATGGCCCCGGCGGGGCAAGCCCGCCGGTAGCCCCCATTATTTTGCGCCCGTTCTGGTTGCCAAACCCTCGCTCCGCCGAGGCAAGCTCGGCGGGGGCGAAGGCACCTTTCCGCCACCGGCGGGCTTGCCCCGCCGGAGCGATGTTTGGAAACCAGAACGCTGCTGACACCCACCACTCCTTCGCCACCGCCCGGCTCGCCCGGGTGGAGCGATGTTTCCCACGCACCGCGCTGCCGAAAATCCAAATATGGCCCCGGCGGGACAAGCCCGCTGGTAGCCGCGATTCTTTTGCGCCTTTTCTGGTTGCCAAACCCTCGCTCCGCCGAGGCAAGCTCGGCGGGGGCGAATTGCCGCCACCGAGATGCCTTCTATTCCTCCGCCACCGGCGGGCTTGCCCCGCCGGAGCGAAGTTTGGAAACCAGAACGGCTGGTCAGGCGCGCTCCCCCGCCACCGCCCGGCTCGTCCGGGCGGAGCGATGTTTCCCACGCACCGCGCCGCCGAAAATCCAAATACGGCCCCGGCGGGACAAGCCCGCCGGTAGCCCTGATTGCACTTTGCAGTTCTTCTGGTTGACAACATCGCTCCGGTGGGGCAAGCCCACCGGTGGCGTGAATTCTATCGGCGATTCATCTGGTTCACAAACCTGCGCTCCGCCGAGGCAAGCTCGGCGGGGGCGAAGGCAGCGGCACAGCGGATTCCGAAAACCACGTCACGCGATCCACGCGATCTGGCTATCCTCGGCAAAAATGGCCGCCACCGGCGGGCTCGTCCCGCCGGAGCGAAGTTTGGAAACCAGAACGGCTGATACTCCCGCACCCCTCATTCGCCACCCCCCGGCTTGTCCGGGCGGAGCGATGTTTGCGATTTGACCGCGCCGCTATCGTACTCGCCGAACGTTCCGATGAATCCGCCGAATTGATAAACGGGGCGCATCCCATGCACGAACGCAAGATTATTCAGAAAGCCCAACGCCACATCGACAGGAGCAGCGTCAATTGGACACCCAATCGCCAGGTGGACATGGTCGGGCAAAATGCCGGCCCGCGATAGCAAATATTCCTTGGCCCGGCTGGCGCCAAGAATCATGTCGTGAATCCCGCGAAGCGGTTCCTCGCGGACCTCCATCCACCGCTCGCGATGGACCAGGACCAGGTGCAAGTTATGCCAGAACAGGCCCTGTGACGTCAATCAGCAGGCAATCGCACGCAGCAAGAAAAGTAGGCCGCCAGTCCTCTGGCGAGCCCCGAGAGTTGAGGTCTTGACCCGGAGGATGCTGGGCAGCGTTGGGTGGTTGCGACGGGCGCTGTGGAGCGACCGACGAAATCGGCCACAAGGCGGTCGAAAACCGGGTCCACGTCAACGACCTCCACGCCACCATCCTCCACCTCCTCGGCCTCGACCACCTCAAGCTCACCTACCTCATGAGCGGCCGCGACTTCCGCCTGACGGACGTAGCGGGAATTGGTGCGCGAGGTAGTAGCGTAGTGCGACTTCCGATGAAACGGATCCGGCTTTCCAAGGCTCCCGTTCCAAGGGCTCAATTACCCCACTGCAGTCAGGCCTTGGGCAAGCGCTGCGCGGATGAACTGCGCCGACTCCGTGCCGACGGAGAGACGGATGGTGCCGCCGGTGATGCCGAGGTTGGCCCGCTGTTCGGGAGTCATGCCGCGATGGCTGGTGGTCTCCGGATGGCTAAGGGTGGTGGAGAGCTCGCCGAGCGAGGGACAGAAGGGAATGTCCTTAGCGCCGCGAATGAAGGCGTCCGCTGCCGGGCGTCCGCCGCGAAGCGAGAAGGTGACCATCGTGCCGTAGAGACCTGGTGCGAATTGTCGTGTGGCCAGGCTGTGGTCGGGATGGTCTTTCAGGCCGGGGTAATGGACCTCCGCCACCTGCAAGCTCGTGCTGAGAAACTCCGCTGCCACCAGGGCGTGATGCGAGCCTCGTTCGATCCGCATATGCGCGGTGCAGATCCCGCGTGACGCCAGCCAACAGTCAAAGGGACTGCTGGAGAAGCCCCATGCGGAAATGACCGGGCCGATGCGTCCCCAGAGGTCTTCCTTGCCGCAGATGAGGCCGAGGATCACGTCACTATGCCCGTTCAGCGTCTTGGTCAGGCTCTCCATCACGAGGTCCGCCCCCAGGTCGAGCGGGCGGCAGACGATGGGAGAGGCGAACGTGTTGTCGACGAGCAATTTCGCGCCGCCGGCGTGGGCAATTTCCGCCAGGGCCGCGATATCGGCGACTTGCAACAGCGGATTGGCGATCGTCTCGGCCACCAGCAGCTTGGTCTGCGGCCTGAGCGCCGCTTTGGTTGCCGCCAGGTCGCAGGTATCCACGATGCTGGCTTGAATTCCCAGCCGTACTCCTTCGTCGCGAAATAGCACCTGCGTTTTCCCGTACAGTCGGCTGCCGAGGATGACGTGGTCCCCGGATTTCAAAAGCGCCAACAGCGGCACCGAGAGCGCCGCCATCCCCGAGGCCGTAATCGCCGCCCGTTCCGCCCCGTGCAATTCGCGACACTTAGCCGCCAGCAAATCGGCATTGGGATGGCCGTCACGCTGGTAAACATAACCGGGAATTTTACCCCCCAGCATGTCATCGGCTTGCTGCGGGCTCTCGCACTCCCAGACCGAAGCCGCGTAAATCGGCGGGGAATGCGGCGTCGTCGCCAGCGGCGGCAGCGATTGC
>JBKJNY010000058.1:0-6091 GCA_046593355.1 Pirellulaceae bacterium
GTTCGACGAAACTAACCCGAAGCGTAAGCGAGGAAGAGCCCATGGCTTACGTCGTTTTTCCTCGCTAACGCTTCGGGTTGGTGTCGGGCACAGTTTGAAACACTGAGTAGCCCTGAATCGCGGAGAGTCGGTTTGCTTGAATCCGAACAAACCGGCTAGAATGGTCGTCCTACATTGTCCCCGCGGGGATGGTTCCCTGCTGGCTTAGAGCCTCTTGCAGCCGCTCTTCGGCCAGGAAGTGATAGGGGAGGCGCTTGTGCCAGTAGAGGATGCCGGCGGCGGCGACCAGAGCGAGCGAGACCGCGAGCGGGTTGTAGATGAGCTGGTCGTCCGCAATCACGCCGGCAAACATCTGTCGCAGGAAGGGGAGCAGGCTATAGATATCCGCGGCGGGGATGAGTAGCCAGGAGAGGATGGGGTTGCCCTGCACAACTTCCGGGCTGGCATAGCCGGACAGGACTGCCAGGCTGTTATGCGTGAAGTGGAACAGGATGGCCGGCCAGATGCTGTTGGTCTTGACCGCGACATAGCCGATGACGATGCCGATCAGGAAGGCGCTCAGCGACTGCTGGAGGAGCATGTGGACGACGCCGAACAGCGCGCTGGTCACCAGGATGGCCCCCCACTTGTGCCCGCTGCGGCGGAGGCCGTTGAGCACAAAGCCGCGGAAGGCCAATTCTTCACAAACAGCCGGCAGCAGGGCGAGGAGCAGGATCAGTTGCCAGGCGGGGGTTCCTTCCATCGCGGAGCCGAGAGTGGTCAAAGCGTCCCGCAGCGCCTGGCTCTTGGGATAGACCGCTTCAATCCCAAAGCTGAGCCACACCGCGGCGGGGTGCAGGCAGGCGGCCAGAAGCACCGCGGCCGGCAGTGTGGCCCAGTGCGACGGTGCTCGCAGGCCGAGCGAGCCGAGCGGACGGCGGGTGAGCATGATGGCCATCAGGCAGGCAGGGGTGGCGATGAGGGCAATCTGCACGACCAGCGTGGTGTTGATGAAATCGGTCGGCCCGCTCGGCGGCGGCAGCATGAAGCTGGAGAAGAAGCGGATGACCAGCAGCGTGACGCCGCAGCAGACGGCTTCGCCCACGGTGGGGGCGTCCTCTCGCTTCACAAGCATCTGCCGCACCCACAGTCCCAAGTGGAACCGCTCGCTTTCGCGGAACAGGACCGATTCGTCATTGAACTGATGAATGGCCCAGCGAATGGCGAACCAGCAGCAAAGCGACGTCACCCCCGCCACGATAGGCAAGTACTTGAGAGCTTCGAAGAGTTGCCCCTCGATGAGCGCCCGCAGGAGCAGCATCACGCCGGTCAGCGGAATCATGGCCGTCCCCACGTCGAGCTGCGAGTTAGGCAGCAGCGACAGCATCATCAGCGGCAGCGAAATCATGAGCAGCGGCAGCAGGTAGTATTGACCTTCCTTGGAGCTGCGGGCGAAGGCGGCGACGGCGAGCGACAGGGCGCTGAACATGGCCGAGATGGGCACGAGCGCGAGCACGAGCCAGAAGATGGCGGCCAGGGGCGGCGGGCCGATGTGCATGGGGAGTGGATTGGCGGCCATTTTTTCCAATTGCCCGGCGATGAAGGTGCCGGTCGCCCCCATGCTCGCCAGATTGAGCAGCGATGTGGCCATGCTGAACGTCATCACCGTCAGCAGTTTGCCCCACACGATTTCGCTCCGCTGGGCCGGGCTGGATAGCAGTGTTTCCAGCGTTCCACGCTCCTTTTCCCCCGCACACAAATCCACCGCGGGATAGAACGCGCCCGTCAGGGCCCAGACCAGCAGCACGAACGGCAGCACCTTGGCCCAGAGGGCGGCTCGCGCTTGCACCGGCTCGGCCACGTCGGTATTCGCCAGATCAAATGGGGCGACAGCCGTGATGGGGAGGTTGTTTTTCTTGAGGTTTCCCGCGATCATCTCATCCCGCCAGCGACCGAGGACCGTAGTGACTCGCGTGTGAGCGACCTGCGATTTGTCGCTGGCCGTGCTGAGGAAAATCTCCGGCTGAGGAAGGGGGCTTTTGGTCGAGTTTGAATCCGTGGCTTGAGCAGCGGCCAGGCGGCGGGAAAACTCTCTTGGGAAATAGACCACGGCGTCCCACTTGTCGGCCCGCAGATCAGCCGTTGCGGTGGCGACCACTTCCGCATCCGTCGCTCCGCGAGCCAGCGCCTCGCTCAGCTCCATTTCCAACAAGCGGGATTCCTTGGCAGGGCAAACGGCCGCGGCGAATTGCCCCCGCTCAAACAGTAGCGGCTTGGTGGGAAGTCCTTCAGCGCCGACCACCAGAATCTTGGACGGATACTCCTTGCGAAACTGCTGCACCTGGAAGGCGAGCATCGCCAGGATGGGATACAGCAGCAGCGGCAGGACGACAATGGTGAACAGCGTCCGCCGGTCCCGCATTTGGTCCCGCAGCTCGCGGCAGTAGATCAGCTTGACGTTGGTCCAGGACATGCGGGGGTCAGGGGTCAGGAATTTGAGATTTGAAATTTGAGATTGGAGACGTGAGGCATTTGCAGATCGCGGGTCATGTCTTCGTGGTCGCTGATGAGCTGGAAGAACAGTTCTTCCAGGTCTTGCTCGTGGTGCTGCTCGCGGAGCTCCGGCAGCGTACCTTCCGCCAGGATATGGCCGCGGTGCATGATGGCGACGCGGTCGCACAGCCGCTCCGCCTCGCGCATGATGTGCGTGGAAAAGATGATGCACTTCCCCTGGTCGCGGAGCTCGCTGACGGTGCGGAGCAGGGCTCGGGCGACCAGCACGTCGAGGCCGGCGGTGGCTTCATCGAAGATGAGGACCGGCGGGTCGTGAACGATGGCCCGGGCGATGGAGACCTTCTGCTTCATGCCGGTGGACATCTTGGCCCCCAGCACGTCCCGGATTTCGTTCATCTTCAATCGCTCGAAGAGGCTTTCCATCCGATCGCGCAGCAGGTCTTCTTTCAGTCCGTACAGCCGGCCGAAGTACGCGACCATTTCCCAGGCGGTCATCCGGTCGTAGACCGCGGTGTTGTAGGAGACGAAGCCAATCTGGTGGCGGACCAGCGCGGGCTGCGTCGCCACGTCATAGCCGTTGATGGACGCCGAGCCGCTGGTGGGACGAAGGACCGTGCTGAGGATGCGGAGGGCGCTGGTTTTGCCGGCTCCGTTGGGACCGAGCAGGCCGTAGATTTCTCCACGGGCGGCATGGAAGGAAATGCCGGCGAGCGCGACGAATTCGCCGCGGCGGAGGTCCGCATAGGCTTTCGTCAGGTTCCGAACGTGAATCATGGGGAGGAGGGGCAGGAGTCAGGGATCAGGATTCGGCAAGCGCGGGTGGAGCGGTCAGCGGTGATGAAGCCTACGTCACTCGAGACGCTCTGGAGCGCCAAAAGGCCGCCTGCGCCGGTTATGAGGATTGGCCGAATTCGGCGGCTCCTGCGGCCCCCGGAGGCCAGGATGTGAGCTAGGTTTTTCCAGTGGTCCCACCGTTTTCCGCGAGCCCAGCCATGAACGATTCCGCGCTTCTCGAAACCCCCGCAGCGGACGAAGCTGCCGCGAATTCTCCCCTGTCGCAAACGATTGTTTTTCCGCGTGCTCCCTCGGCTGGCGAGAGCTTCGTCCCCCAGGAGCCCACGACGATGGAAGAGGCCGGGCTGAGCCCGACCGACGTGGAGGCCCTGATTCTCAAGCAACTGCTGATCAGCGGTGCCGCGACCGGCCGCAAGATCGCCGAGCAAATCAAACTCCCTTTTGGCGTTATGCAGGGCCTGCTTCGCGGTCTGAAACAGCAACTACTGGTGAACTACAAGTCCCAGGCGTCGATGGGAGACTTTGAGCACGAGTTAACCCAAGAAGGAGAGAAGCGGGCTCGCTGGTACGTCGACCGCTGCACCTACTGCGGCTCCGCTCCGGTTCCGCTGCGGGAGTACATTCGCAGCATCGAACGACAGTCGATCAAGAAGGTGCGTCCCAAGCTCAGCGACTTGATGTACGCCTTCAGTGAGCTTTCGTTGCCGCCGGCGACCATCAGCCAAGTCGGCCAGGCCATTTACTCCGGCCGCGGGCTGTTCCTTTACGGCCAGCCGGGAAACGGTAAGACGAGCATTGCCGAGCGTGTGATCCGGGCGGTCGGCCAGACGATTTGGGTGCCCCGCACTATCACCATCACGGGAGAAATCATCCGGGTCTTCGACCCCGCCAGTCACGAGGAAGTCCCGCTAGACGCTACTGGCCATTTGCTGGAGCTCTCCCGGTACGACCGGCGCTGGGTCCGGATCAAGCGGCCTTCCATCGTCGTGGGGGGCGAGCTGCGTATGGAGCAGCTCGAAGTCACCAGCAACTCGGCCACCGGCATCATCGAATCCCCCGTGCAAATGAAGGCCAATGGCGGGGCCCTGGTCGTGGACGACTTCGGCCGCCAGCGGATGAGCACCGCGGACTTGCTCAATCGCTGGATCGTGCCACTGGAGAAAGGGGTGGACTATCTCTCGCTCCCCTCCGGACGGCAGATTCAGGTCCCCTTCGATCCGATCCTGATTTTCGCCACCAACATCGAGCCGAGCAAGCTCGTCGATGAAGCCTTCCTTCGCCGCATCCCCTATAAGATCGAAGTCCTCGACCCGTCCCCTCGCGAGTTCCGGGATCTCGTCAAATCCTGGTGCGACAAACTCGGACTGGAGTGTCAGGACGAGGTGGTGGAACACCTGATGACACGGCACTACGGCGAAGCCGGCCGCCCGTTCCGCTACTGCCATCCCCGCGACCTGCTGACGCAAGTCAAAACCTTCTGCGAATTCCACGAGCTGCCGCTCGTCCTGACGACGAAGGCGATTGACGTGGCGGTGAAGAACTATTTTGCCGGGCTGTAAAACAGAAGGGCGAAAGAGTGGCACGCCCACGGCTTTGCGTGGGCGTGATGGAGCGGAACTACCGCGTTACGGCGATGGCCGCCGCAAAGCCCTGATCGCGCGAAATAATGGAAATCTCCCGGTCAAATTCGGCCATCCATTCCCGCAGTGCCTTCCACTCCCCTTGTTCCCAATTCTCGTAGACGCCTGCTTGACCCCACTCGCATAATTCATCAAAGACGATGACCGTGCCCGGAACGATACGCTGATTCAAGAGCCGGAGCGTCAACAGGGTCGATGAATACAGGTCCGAATCGTTGTGCAAGAATGCGATGGGGCCGGGGTGTTCCGCGAGCCAGGGCTCCAGGGATGCATCGAAGAAACCGGGTATGAGACAGGCATTGTCCTGCACGCATGGCAGTCCTTCCAGGGCAAAATGCCCGGCCGGATACTTGGGACCGGCTTTCGTGCGCACCCACTCGTGGGGCAACCCTTCAAACGAGTCGAATCCGAACACACGGGATTCAGCGCGCGGGCGGCACCACTCGGCCAGCCAGTTCAACGTAGCGCCTTTGTGAACGCCAAATTCCAGCACGTGGCCAACGCTCGGCGCATTTTTCAAGGCGTGAAAGAGCTGGTCGACGCGGTCTGAATAGACTGGCGCTTGGCGGAAATCTTCGATCGTCAATGCATCGACGGTTAGGGGGAGCGGCGGATGGATGCAGGGCGCTCGTTTGTCTGCTTGCCGATCCCACTTGGCGAATATCGGCCGACTGATGGTGGGACGACACCTTGGCCACAGGCGGCCGGTTGCCGCCCGTAGGAGGTTTGTGAGTTGGCTCATGCTTGTGCTTCTTTGCTTTCTCGACCATGAACCCGCACTTGAGGTACGGCTAGCAGCTAGTGCCGCTTCTTACCGAAATTTGTACCTGCCGGCTACCCCAAAGCGTAAGGCAACACGCGGGAAATAAACTACCCACTTGCTGACCGCGGCCTTCCCTAATTCGCAGGCGTTCGCTGTGTGTTGTGAAACCCTCCGAGTTTCGCAACGCGCCCACGGGGAAAAATCGGGGGGATGCGTTGCGAAACTCCCTCCTTTTCGCAACACCCAGCGCTAGGGTGGCAATCTCCCTTCTCAGCCTTTCGTCACAAGTAGAGTCGAGAAGTGACGCGGTGGTTTAGGCGGCAGTTTGTATTCCCTGTTTCTCGCCCTTTCGTCTGCGAGTGTCACAGTATCGCCACCATGCTCCGTTTTCACTTCCCGC
>JBKJNY010000095.1:0-15605 GCA_046593355.1 Pirellulaceae bacterium
TGAACCAGCGGCAGATTGCCAGGCAGTTGCGGTGCTCGCAATCGACGGTGCACCGGGACATTGAGCAATATCGCCGCTGGTTCGGCACGACGCTGCCGGAGGATCGCGGCGCGATGACCGGGTTCGCGCGGTTTCGCGTGGCGCTGGAGGAGCACCGGATTTTTCTCGAGCATCAGCGGGGACTGGCGATGGAGGAATGGGAGCGGAGCAAGGAGTCGGTGCCAGTGCAACGGAAGCGGACGAAGATCTATCCCCAAGGGCGGAAGCACGGCGGCGAGGAGGTCACGGAAGTCAACATTGACGAGTTCGTGCAGAAGCGGAATGCCAGCGTCTCGCATTTCAATGCCGCCACGAAGCTGTCCCTGGCGCTGACGATGCTGGAGGCGGGTTATCTCGGCGTCCGCGGCCTGTCGTGCGACCAGGCGATGGACGTCGACGAGCTCGACCGCTGGGACCGGGCGTTGAGAGCCGCGACGCGACCGTTGAGGAGCTGAAGCGGAAGGTGGCGGAGCTGAGTTCGGGGCCCTCCGTCTTTGGCACGAGCGACTCCCCATCGTCACCGACTCCGCAGCCAAAGACGGAGGGCCCCCTCGCGCGGCAATCAGAAACCCGCGGCGAGCAACGGGAGGACGGGCTCCGCGCCGAACAACAGGTCGGCGCCGATCAAGGTCAGCAGCCCAGGGGGACGGGAGTCTTTGGCGGCTATGTCCTTCCATTGGCGGAACCACTCGCGCCAAAGACTCCCGACCCCGGCCTCGGCCTGTCCGGCCAATCGGGTGAATCAAAACCGGTGGTAAACAGCCCCGTTTTGAATCAAGTTCGCTCGCCGGCCCAAGTCGCAACTCCCCTTCAGCCCGCCCTTTGCGACCAGCCGCTTGATTCATCCGCGGCGAATTCGCAAGCGTCTGAATCCGTGAATCAAGACAAGAATAGTACTCCTCACGCTCCGCGTGAGGACATCATCTCGCGGAGCGAGATGAGTACTATTCTTGACCCGCCCGAGGAGAAGCGTTATCGCTGGGAGGACAAGTACCGCCAGGAGGCTCTCGACTATCATTGCATGATCCACGGCATTCCCCCGCTGGAGCTGCACCAGGTGGTCGGCCTCCCCGACCCCAAGCACATCAGCCCGAAAATGGCGATCGAGCGCGGCTATCCGTACATCCTCCACTGCGACCGCAGCATCCCCAGCAAACGCGAGCCGGTGCGGGACACGCGGAAGGTCATCCAGGTGTGGTGAGGCCAGAGTTTTCAGTGTTCAGTGTTCAGTGTTCAGAGCGCAGAGTACTGAAAACTGAAAACTGAACACTGAAAACTGAACACGCATGTGATAGTATGGACCAGGATGCCGGCTGCGATAACGGCAATCATCTCAGGGAATCTCCAGTGAACTCCAGCCGCATATTCTGGGTGGTCCTCTTATCCGCATGTGGAGCGGTTCTCGTCTGGACGATTTGGGGTCGGCAAGCGGCGACGCCGATTGCGAAGGCCAAACGGGCGGCGGTCGAATCCGCTCCTGTGTTTAAGGAAGCGACCGGTTCCGCCGCCCTCCCCTTTCGTCACTGGTGCGGAGATTCCGGCAAGTACTTCTTTCCGGAGATCATGGGGGCGGGAATCGCATTGTTTGACTACGACCGGGATGGCGATCTGGACATTTTTGCCGTCCAGGGAATGCCGCTGGCCGCCACGAAAGTGAAGCCGCCGGCAAATAGCGGTTTCTCCCCCACCAGCCGCCTGTTTCAGCAGACCAGCCCGGGACATTTTGAAGACGTGACCGCTGCCGCCGGGCTGGAGGACCACGCGCCTTATGGAATGGGGGCCGCTGTAGGAGATATTAACAATGATGGCTGGCCGGATCTCTATGTTTCTAAGTACGGCAGCGACCGGTTGTTTCTCAACCGCGCAGGAAAGTTCGAGGACATTACCAAGGCCGCGGGCATCGACAATCCACGGTGGGGGACTTCCGCCTGCTTCTTCGATTACGACCGGGACGGCTGGCTGGATTTGTTCGTGGCCAATTACGTGGATTACTATTCCTCAAGGCACTTTTTCTTAGCCAACGGGCAGGAAGAATTTGCCAATCCGAATCTGTTCGAACCCGTTCCCGCCAAGCTGTTTCGCAATTTGTCAGGGGAGACGAACAATCATGAACCGCGATTCCGCGACGTGAGCTTTGAAACTGGAATTGACGCCAAGGCTGGTCCAGGCCTCGGAGTTTTGCCAGCGGACTTCAACGGCGACGGCTGGATCGACCTCTACGTGGCCAACGATTCCAGGGCGAATTTCCTGTGGTATAACCGCGGCGGCAAGCACTTCGAGGACGAGGCCGTCCAGGTCGGCGCTGCCTACGATGCCGGCGGAGGACCGCAGGCCAGCATGGGCGTGGCCGCGGGGGACGTCGATGGCGACGGTCGGCAGGATATTTTTTGACTCACATGGAGGCGGAGTACAGCACGCTCTATCTGCAAGTCGCGAGCGGCCTGTTTGAAGATCGAACCGGGGCTGCCGGCCTGGCAATTCCAACCCTTCCCACCGTCGGCTTTGGGACGGCCATGGCCGATCTGGATCAGGATGGCGATCTCGACCTGGTCAGTGGAAACGGCCGTATCCGGCGGCCCGAGCTGGCTTCACTCTCCACCAGCCCCGAGGCTTTTTGGCAGCCCTATGCCATGCAGAACGAAATCTTCCTGAACGGTGGCGACGGCATTTTTACTCCCGTAGCCACGACCCAGGACGGTTTTCTTGCCAGCCCGCGAGTGACCCGCGGTTTGGCCGTGGGAGACATCGACGACGACGGCGATCTGGATGTGGTCACCACCGAGATCAATGGCCCAACACGAATATTTCTCAACATCGCCAAGCGGCCAGGTAACTGGCTGATGGTGCGGGCGATTGATCCGCGCTATGGCGATCGCGATGCCTACGGCGCAACGGTGACGGTGGTCGCCGGCAAGCAGCGCTGGGCGCGCGATATTAACCCCGCCTACAGCTATCTTTCCAGCAACGATCCACGGGCCCATTTTGGGTTGGGAAAAGCGGCCGCTTTTGACAAGATTACCGTGCTCTGGCCCGACGGGATGCAGGAAATATTCCCGGGCGGGGCCGCGGGAAAAATCCTGACGCTCAGCCGTGGAAAAGGAATACAGCCATGAATCCCGACCCGGATGCACTCGCCGTGGCGACCAAAAAACCCGCGGGACTGTCTCGCAAACTCCTGCCAGTGCTGGCTGGTCTGGCGCTGCTGGCCGCCGGCGCCAATTTGTACCGGTGGTTCGACAAGCCAGCCTTGGAGCCTCTGCCGATCGCCGCGACGGAGAAAATGAGCCCGCCGATCCGCGAGCTGATTCAGGCCGCGACCGCGGAAGTGAAGCGCCAGGAACGCTCGGCCGCGGCCTGGGGAGACTTGGGGGCTGTTTATTTCGCGCATCGCATCACTCCCGAGGCTGCCGTCTGCTTTCGCAACGCCGAACGGCTGGACGCCGGGGACTACCGCTGGCCCTACCTCCTGGGCGTGAACCTGGTCTATCTCGATGTGGATCGGTCGCTCGACGCCTTCCGACGAGCCGCGACGCGCTGCGGCGAACAGGCTCATGTGCAATTGCAACTGGCGGAAACACTGCTCGATCGGGGCGAGCTGGAAGAGGCCGAGGTTCAGATCGACATGGTTCTGACCTATGCGTCCTCGAATCCGCGCGCCCAGTTCGCCAAGGGCCGGCTGCTCCTGGCGCAGGGAAAGCACGAAGCAGCCAGGCCGTGGGCCGAACAAAGCGCCGCCGCTGCCCCCGACATGCGCGCGCCACACCTGCTGATGGCGCAGCTTTGCCACCGGGCACATGATGCAGCGGGCGAAACACGGGCCCTCGCGGCGCTCGGGAAAATCCGCGATCGATACACGACTTGGGAGGATCCGGATATCGCGGCAATTGCCCCGCTCTGCCAGGACCGCACCGCCAGGCTCAAGAGAGCGCAGCAGTTGGCGAAAAGTGGTCAGACGGCAGCGCTCCAGGGGACTCTCTACGAAATGGCGGAGGGGGGTGATGGGGCCTCCGCAGTGGGGGAGCTTGCCTGGCTGCTCGATACGGAGGGGAAGTTTCGCGAATCGGAGGCGCTGCTTCGCCACCATCTGCCGGATTCCCCGAACGACGAACGATTCCACTTTCTCGTCGGCGTCGCCTGCTTCAATCAGGATAAGTACGCCGAGGCGGAGGCCGAATTCCGCCGGGCAATCGAACTTAAGCCCGATTATTCCCAAGCCTGGTACAACCTGGGTCTCACGCTCCTCAAACTGGATCAGCAAGGCGGTGCCCGTGATGCCTTTGCCGCTGTCGTTCGCCTCAGCCCCAGCCAAGTTCTCGCCCGCATCAACCTGGCGGAGTTGCTCCTGGAAGAAGGAAAACAGGAGCAAGCCCGCGAGCACCTGGAAGCCGCCCTCCAGCTTGCGCCCGACGACCAGTATGCACTCCGGCTCCTGGCGAAAGCCAAGGCTCAAGGAAAGTAAGGAGCGCCTTAGAGAGATTCTCCGAGCGGCAGAATGCCGGCAGGACGCGGGCGACCTCTGCCTAAATCATATTCATCCTGCTCCGGACCTTCCGCTTGGCGCGGGCGCAGTCCTGGCAGATGCCGTTGATGATCAGGCGGTGGCTGGTGACGCGGAAGTGGTGCTCGCGGGCGACTTCGTCGCGGAGGGCGACCAGGCCCTTGTTCTCGAACTCCAGCAGCCGGTTGCACTCGGTGCAGTGGAAGTGATCGTGCTGCGGATAGCCGTAGTCGTGTTCATAAACGGCCCGGCCATTGAGGACGAATTTGCGGAGCAACCCGGCATCGACGAATTCGGCCAGCGTACGGTAGACCGTCGGCCGACTGACGTGCCCCGGCTGGCCGGACTTTGGCAGTTGCTCCATCAATTGGTCGGCGTCGAAATGCTCGTGGTGGCTGAAAACCTGGTCCACCAGCAGCAGCCGCTGCGCCGTCACTCGCATCCCCCGGCTTTGCAGGAACTCCACGAAACGGTCCCGCGGCGACAGGGAAACTTGCACGGAGCCGAGAGATTCGGAATCGGACATGAAGCACTTATTGAGACTTCCCGCCGAAACAGCAGCCGGAATCAGGCCAAACTGGGCGGGAGGGATAGGTCGGCTGTCTCAATAAGATTCTAAGGGGGCGAGGCGTCCATGCCAAGGTGCGGAGAGAATACAGCGCTGCGCGATGCGGCAATCATGCCCACGCAAAGCCGTGGGCGTTCCACCCGTTGCTTCCAGGCAGCACCGATTATCCGATCTCATCAAGCAACCGGTTGAGAGCAGCGTCGAGCTTGGCGTCGGTCTCGTAGGTTCCCGCGGTGATCTGGGCCTTGATTTGGGCCACGCGATCCTCGCGGATGTCCGGCAGGTTATGCACCTGGGCGACGAAGTCGGCTTCGGGGGAAATGTCCAATTGGTCCACTCCGTAGCTGGCGGGTGCGCTACTGGGGCCGTTTGCGGGAACATTCCGGTGCGGTGCCGAAAGTCCCTGCGGGGCGTGAACGTGGGCGGTGCCTTGGATTACCATCGTACGTCTCTCCATGCGGCGGCGACAGACTCCGGCCCGGTTTAGCGGGCCGCAAGAGGGCGCCAGTTCCAAAAAGGTGCGGAAAACGCGGAGGGACGACTGATGGCGTCCCTCAAGTCTAGGTCACAGGTTGCATAGTCAGGCGTCGCAGATCCATGTCAGGGGCGCTTTCCGTGGCTGGCGAGACGATAGCGAACGCTAGCACGATGACACCCCTAACATCGTCCGCAAATCGCGGCGACTAGAACCCAATTATCGCGGTATCCTCCTGTACCGGTTTCCACCATTGAAAGCGGCTATTCCGGCTCTGCCGAAGGACAGGGCGGAAAAGTCAGCCAAGCAATCAGTGCTGTCGAAAATCAACGGGTCGCCTGAAAGCGACACCCTGCGTCGGCAAGACTCCTGTATTTGCCCTTGGACTCCTTTCCCTTTGGGATCGAGGCGAATGCCTCGTACTTCAATACGTCCTCTCCGAACCTGGGTTCGCGCTGCATAAGGATTTTCCGTCGCCCTAATACGGTCACAAACCTAGGCCGCGGAAAGTATAGGCAATGCAGGCACTTTTTCGCAAGACCGGCGGGGTGGGCCGGTCCGACCCACATTTCCTGTAAGTGGCATCGCTAGAAAGCCTACATTGTCAGAATCTTGCCGTGGATTCTGCATCAAGAGCGCTCCTTTCCCGGCAGTAACAGGTGTCGGAAAGTATTTTCAGAGGTGATGTCGGCGGGTGGCCAAACCTGGAGTCTTCGTACCTCCTGGAAAAAACAAAAAATAGTGAAACTCAGGCTAGCAATTTGCGTTTCAAACGAATATCGGCTAATCGATGGAGGCGGGGTACGGGCACTTTGTCTGCCCTCCCGCCGCAGGGGTCGATTCGATAAGAGGTTCCAAACAGCCTCCATTGAATCATTGTATTTTTTTGAGGAATCATTGGATGTTTTATGAAGACATCTGCGAGATTGAGGCGATCGGCGTTCACGCTGGTCGAACTGCTGGTGGTCATTGCGATCATCGGCGTGCTGGTGGCACTGTTGCTCCCGGCGATTCAATTTGCCCGCGAAGCCGCGCGCCGCATAAATTGCGCCAGCAATTTGAAGCAGGTCGGCATCGGGCTGCACCTTTATCACGATATCCACAAGACCTTTCCGGTCGAAACCGTCTGGGGGGCACGCAACTCGAACCTCCAGACTTCCATCCTGGCCCCCGCCGGAGGGTCATTGGTCGCTGGCGAGCAAAGGAACTTCACCTGGATTGCCCAGATCCTGACACAAATGGAAGCTCAAGCAAATTATGACCAAATTGACTTCAAACGTCCCGCCTTCGGTCAACTCACGAGGGACGGCCGGCGAATCGAGTCGATGACGCTTCCCGTCTTTCAGTGCCCGTCTGATGTCAAGTACGACCAGTTGCCGCATGGCTTTGCCTGGACCTCTTACGCGGGGAGTTCTGGTTGGGACCAGCACCGCCGCAAGGCCTTTGAAGTCCGGATAGCGGGCATGTTTCCGACCATGTACCAGATGTCGATTCCGGAGGTCAAGGATGGACTGTCGAATACCATCATGGTGGGAGAAGTCGGTTCAACCGCCTTTACAGGGCCGGGGGACCAGTGGAACACGACTGGGACCAAGGCTCGCAACAACCAGCAAGATGCCGTCGCCCGGTCGCTCATCGTGACGCCGGCACCGGTGCTTAACGATGATGGTTGGTGGATGAGGAAGGGGGCCAGCCCGCTTCTCCGCTCGGACGGAACTTCGGGACAAATCTGGGGGAGCTATGCTTCACCTCACGTCATGGGGCCGGTCTACTATTGCCATTGGTCAATCAGCCGGGAATGGCCAGGTCCAGGCAGTTCCCATCCCAACGGGGCCCAGTTTCTCTTGACCGACGGTGCCGTAAAATTCATTAACAAAACCGTTTCCGTAGGGAACAACATCGATCCCAACTATGGCCGCGGTGACCCTTTTGGACGGGGGGGCAATGTTTGGTCGGCCCTCCACTACCCGCAGGGGATTGATACCAAGACGACCGTGTCCGATGCCTTGCGTAATTAGGAAAGAATCCGATTTTCATAGGATGTATCTCATGAAGAATGTGTTCCGTAGGTTGTTGTGCGTCGTATCCCTGTGCGCGTTTGCGTTCGCGGGGTGCGGAAGCGAAAAGGTTGCGCCGGCTCCTGGACCTGCGCCGAACATGGCTGATCCGATGTCATTCATGCCGGGCAAGATGCCTGGACTAGACAAAATGCCGGGATCGGACACTACGTCTGGCAGTACTACACCCGGCACTGTGACGCCCCCTGCCAAGTAAGCAAGTCGTCTCAAGCAGGGGGGACTAGCTCCCCCCTGCTCCTTTTCTTGCCCGCCGACTTGGCCCACGCTTTCCGTCTACGCCCCATCGCGCGCCATTGTCCGTGCTAAAATCAGACGGGCCGAAAGTTTGTGCTCTCGACAGCAATGACCTCATGCGATTTCCCTGGAATTCCAGCCGCATACTTGGGGCTGTCGCCCTGATTGCTGGCGGAGTCTTTCTTGTTTGGAGAATGCTGCCGCGGCCAGCGGCCGAGGATATTTCGCGGTCCAAGGAAACTAGAGAGGTGGAATCGGCTCCTCTCTTCCAGGAGATCACCCAGTCGGCCGGCCTCTCCTTCCGCCATTGGTGCGGAGATTCCGGCAAGTACTTTTTTCCGGAGTTGATGGGTTCGGGGGTCGCGCTGTTCGACTATGACCGGGATGGAGACCTGGACATCTTTAACGTGCAGGGAATGCCGCCGTCGGCCACGCCAGTGAAGCCGCTTTCCGGGAGCGGCTTTTCGGCGACCAGTCGCCTGTTTGCGCAGACGAGCAAGGGTCATTTTGAAGACGTGACCGCCTTGGCCGGCCTGGAAGACCATGCTGCCTATGGAATGGGGGTGGCTGTCGGGGACATCAACAATGATGGCTGGCCGGATCTGTATGTTTCCAAGTACGGCAGCGATCGGCTGTTTCTCAACCGCGAGGGAAGGTTCGAGGACATCACCGAGGCAGCCGGCATCGATAATCCACGCTGGGGAACCTCCGCGTGTTTCCTGGATTACGACCGGGACGGCTGGCTGGATTTGTACGTGGCCAATTACGTGGATTACTATCCCTCGCAGCGCTACATTCCGCCCACGGGTGTGGAGGACTATATCAGCCCCAATTTGGACCCGGTACCCGCCAAACTTTTCCGCAATCTAACGGGCGAAATGCCCGACAAGAAGCCTCGCTTTCGGGACGTGAGCTTCGAGACGGGAATCGATGCCAAGCCGGGACCGGGTCTGGGAGTGGTGCCGGCGGATTTTAGCGGCGACGGCTGGATCGATCTTTACGTGGCCAACGATGCCAAGGCGAATTTCCTGTGGGTGAACCGCGGCGGCCAGCGCTTCGTGGACGAAGCGGTCCAGGCCGGCGCTGCTTACGATGCCGCCGGTGCGCCGCAGTCGAGCATGGGGGTCACCACGGGGGACGTGGATGGGGATGGGCGGCGGGATCTGTTCATGACGCATATCGACGGCGAATACAGCACGCTGTACCTGCAGCTTGCGCCAGGCATTTTTGAAGACCGCACCACTGGTGCCGGTCTGGCGGCCGCCACGATTCTCAACACCGGCTTCGGGACCGCCTTTGTGGACCTGGACTTGGACGGCGATTTGGATCTGCTCATCGGCAACGGTCGTGCCCGGCGGCGCGACGCGGCCACTGCTGCGACGAGTCTCGAGACGTTCTGGGAACCCTGCGCCGAGCGAAATCAGATCTTCCTGAACGACGGCGATGGCGTCTTTGCGGAGGTTGCCGCGGCGGAAGACGGCTTCCTTGCCCAGCCGCACGTGACGCGCGGGTTGGCGGTGGGGGACCTCGACGAGGACGGCGATCTGGATGTCGTCACCACCGAAGTGAACGGCCCGGCGAGGATCTTTCTTAATACCGCCCAGCGGCAAGGAAGCTGGCTCATGGTGCGGGCGGTTGATCCACGCCACGGGGGCCGCGATGCCTACGGTGCTACGGTGACGGTTGCGGCGGGGAAGAAGCGCTGGTCGCGCGACATTAACCCTGCCTTCAGCTATCTTTCCAGCAGCGATCCGCGAGCTCACTTCGGGCTGGGGTCGCAAGCGAAGTTCGATCGGATAGAGGTTGTCTGGCCCGATGGAGCGAGAGAGACATTTCCCGGGGGAACCGCGGACGCGTTCCTCACTCTTCGCCGAGGCGAAGGAGTACACCCATGAGTCCCGAACCAGAGCCGGGGACGCGCACGGCGCGTGCATCGAAATGGGTCTGGCGGCGATTGCCGGCCGCAGTGCTGGGCGTGTTGCTCCTGGTGGCGGCGGGCAACGTCGCCTGGTGGCTCCTCCCACCGGCTCTGGAACCGCTGCCGAGCGTCCCGACGGAGCGCATGGAACCGGAGGTTCGCAATCTGTTCAAAAGCGCTTCGGCCAACGTGGCGATGAATAGCAGCTCCGCTGCCGCTTGGGGGGAACTAGGGGCAGTCTTCTTCGGCCATGACTTCGAGGCCCCAGCGCAAGTCTGCTTTCGCAATGCGGAGCGGCTCGACACGAGCGATTATCGCTGGCCCTACTTTCTCGGCATCAGCCTGGTCTATACCGATGGGAAGGAGTCGCTTGCCGCCTACCGGCGAGCCGCGGGGCGGTGCGGTCAGCGGGCCCATGTGCAACTCCGTCTGGTGGAGACGCTGCTGGAGCGCGGCGAACTGGATGACGCGGCAGCGCAGATCCAAGAGGTTCTGGCCTACGCTCCGTCCAATACCCGTGCGCTGTACGCACAGGCCCGGCTGCTCTCGGCACGGGGAAAACTCGAAGATGCCAAGACTTGGGCCGAGCGGAGCGTGGTGGATGCTGCCGGCAAACGCGCGCCGTACCTGCTGCTGGCACAACTCTGCCGCCGGACGCACGACGCCCAGGGGGAAGCAAGGGCCCTGGCTGCACTGGAGAAGATCCCGGACGGATTCACGCCCTGGGAGGATCCCGACATCGTAGCCATGGGTGCCCTCCGCCAGGACCGTGCCACGCGGCTCGCCAGAGCGGAAGGCAGGGCTCAAAGCGGCGACTCCGCAGGGGCCACGGGATTGCTGCACGAAATGACCGGGAGTGACGGCTCGTCCGCTGCCGCCAAGCTGGCCCGAACTCTCAACAAGGAAGGAAAGAACCGTGAAGCGGAAACGCTGCTGCGAGACCAACTGCGCGGGTCGCCGAATGACGAACGGCTGCACTTCCATCTTGGGACCGCGTGCTTCCAGCAGAAGAAATACCAGGATGCGGAAGCCGAGTATCGCCGCGTGATCGAGCTCAAGCCGGATTATGTCGATGCCCGGTACAACTTGGGTCTCACGCTCGTCAAACTCGGAAAACCCGACGAGGCTCGCGATGCTTTCGCCGCCACGGTTCGCCTCCACCCCAGCGATGTCTTCGCCCGTATCAAGTTGGCCGAGTTGCTGCTGGCCGACGGGAAACGGGAGGAGGCGAAAGAGCATCTCCAAGCCGCACTCAAGCTGGCCCCCGAAGAACGGCAAGCCAAAGACTTGCTCGCCAGGGTCCAGGCGGGGGGGAAATGACCCATCGTTAAATGGGTATATCGGAGCAGTTTTTCGCTACCCAGGCAATAAACTGCACTTCCAAACCGTCTAGCTCTCGCAGGGGTGTGCAAGAATCGGTGCGGCCGGATTTTTCGGTAAGTGTGATCCCACGGCTGAGGCGGAAGTGTCACGGGGGTATGCTGACACCGTGATCTGGTGGGGACTTTCGCAACTTTTTGCCGCGGAAGGGGTTTATGACCCTGGACCGCGCAGACGTTTTTCCCAGGCTTCCATCGCATCCGGCTGTTGCCGGCAATTTTCGGAGAATCATCATGCACAAGTTACTGTTTTCGCTTGCGGCACTCGGGGGCGTAGTTCTGGGAGGCGGGGCCCTCGGCGCTCCGCTGTTTGCGGAAGACCCAGACCTCTTCTCGCAGCTCGATGCCAATAAGGATGGGTTCATTTCCGACGGCGAAGTTGAGGGGAGCAAAAAGTCCCTGTTCGACCGCCTTGTCCGAGTGTCGGATGAGAATGACGACAAGAAGCTCAGCAAGGATGAGTTCGCCAAGGGGACACAGAAGTCCGCCGAAGCCAAGCCGCCACTCGCCGGTGAACCCGGTCGCGCGGGTCGCCCCGGTGGCGAGGGGGCTCCCAATATCAAGGAATTTTTGACCCGGCTGGATAAGAATGGAGACGGCAAAATCAGCAAGGACGAAGCCCCCGAGCGGATGAAGGAGAGCTTCGATCGGCTGGACGCCAACAAGAACGGCTTTATTGAAGCCGAGGAGTTTGCGCGGACCGCGGGAGCCTTGGGAGGCCGGCAGGCAGGAGCACCGCCAGGCACCCCCGCCCCCGGCGGTGGAGACGCGAAGGCCGCGGAAGAGCAGTTCGCAAAGCACGATGCCAACAGCGACGGCAAATTGACCAAAGACGAAGTCCCCGAGGAGCAGAAGGAGATGTTTCAGCGAATCTCCGACCGCCTGGGAACCGACTCCTTGACCAAGGAGCAGTTCGTCCGGGCGCTCACCCAGCGGCGTCCCGATGGCGGCCGTCCCCCCGAAGGCCGCCCCGGCGAGCCGGGACGTCCCGGCACCGGACCGATGGTCGCCCTGCCGGTGCTGAAGGCCCTGGATGCCGATGGTGACGGCGAAATTTCCAAGGCGGAGATCGAAGGGGCGTCCAAAGCCCTCGCCGCGCTCGACAAGAATGGCGACGGCAAGCTCTCCCGCGATGAGATCCTGCCGAACTTCGGTGCCCTCGGTGCCCCCGGTCGCCCCGGCGCGGAAGGTCGCCCCGGCCAACCTGGACAGCCGGGAATTGCCGGCCGCTTCAATCCTGAAGAGATGCTCCGCCGCCTGAAGGACGCCGACAAGAACGGCGACGGCAAAATCAGCAAGGAAGAAGCCCCGGACCGGATGAAGGACAATTTCGACCGAATCGACGCCAACGGCGACGGCCAGCTTGAAGAGAGCGAAATCAAGGCCATGGTCGAAAAAATGCGCGAAGGCGCTGGCCGACGTCCCGAAGGGGGCCGGCCGGAAGGGCGGCCGGAGCGCAAGCCGGACCAGAAGAAGGAGTAGATGGTAGCCGGCACGCTCGGTGTGCCGGATCGTCCGCTCACGGAGTGAGCGGACTACATTGGTGCCCGCACATCCGGAGTGTGCGGGCTGCTTTTTGCGCGAACTATTCGGGTTTCAGGAACGTCTATCAATAGAAGAGGGCGGCAAGCGAATAATCTTGCAGGGATGTGCCGAATCCTTTGGTGACTTGATTTTTCCGCCAACTTTGGGAGTTCATGGCGTGACCCAGCCAGCCCCGCAGACCTTATTTGTGGTTTTGAGCGACGACGACTCCACCGGCCGGATCGCGGTGGAGCTGGATTCGTACGCCCGGTTTCGCATCCAGATGGAGCGGAATTTTGCCGAGTTGGAAGCGAAGTTTGCCCACCTAGCACCCCGTCGGCTGACCGTCAGCCCCATTTCCCGCGGCGTCGCTCCTCTCAAGCACAAGCCGAAGTAACGCTTGGAGCCGGGTGCTTCAGGGTCGCTGGGAATTGAGCGGCGCATCCTGCTGCTTCTTCACCACCAGCTGAACCAGGTCGTCCACCGTGACCGCTGCTTCCAGTTCTTCGCTCGGGAGCGCAATCTGGAAGGCTGTTTCCAAAGCATCGGCCACTTCCACGCGGGTGAGCGGATCAACCCCCAGGTCCGCCAGCGTCATGTTGGGAGTGACGATCTCCGGGACGCTCGCCGTATGCACGGCAATGATCTCCTGGACGCGGGCCAGCGAATCGGCGTAAAGACCGGAGGACGCATCCGCGCTTGGTCCAGGCGCCGCCGCGGGCGAGCGGAGGGGCCAGCGTTTTCGCGTTTCCATGATCCCCACGATAAGCACGGCGACGGCAGCCGCGGCAACGAGAATCTTCCAGGGATAGGGCAAGCCGGAGGAATTCATGGAATCAAACGTGCGAAGGAGTTTCCGCTCGCCTAGATCCTCCCAAAGCAGACCAGGCACATATCATCATTCTGGACCGCACCGGTGAGGAACCGTTCCACGTCCTTCACAATCAGGTTGCCCAAGTGGTCCGGCCCGTGGTCGTTCTCGCGAGCATGCTTTCGCATCCGGTCGATGGTGTAAAAGGTTCCGGCCTTATCGATGGATTCGTTGATGCCGTCGGTGTAAAGCATTACCGTCTCGCCCGGGCCAATCGTGGTTTCCACTTGTTCGTAGATGACCCCCTCGTTGATGCCCAGCGGCAGACCGGCTTCGGCTTCGCCTGGTTCTTCGATGGTGCCCCCTTTCCGCCGGACCAGGGGGGCCATGTGGCCCGCGTTGACGATGGTCAGCTTGTGAGTCTTGGGGCAGAGCACCGCGCAGATCAGCGTCACGAACCGCTGGATATTCAGCCGAGTGAGCTTGTCGTTCAGCCGCGTGATGGCGGCAGCGGGCTCGTGCTCGGAATAGAGGAAGAAGCGAGCTTCCGCGGAAAGCTTGGCCATCAGCAACGCCGCGGCAATGCCGTGACCCACGACATCCGCCACGACAATCGCAATGCGGCCATCCGGCAGCGGGATGTAGTCGAAATAGTCCCCCCCCACCTGCTCGGCCGGCTGGTAATAGTCGAAGAACGCGTAGCCTGGCAGGTCGGGCCGCGATTCGGGCAAAAAGCCCCGCTGCACGTCCTTGGCCAACTGCATGTCCCGTTCGATCTCCTTCTGCCGCAGGGATGCATCGTGCATCTGGGCATTCTGGATGGCGATGGACGCCTGGGCGGCGGCGCTGATGAGCAGTTCCAGGTCTTCGGGCTGGAACTTCTGCCGCTGGTTCAGCGTGTCAATCTGCAGGGCCCCCATCGGCGTGCCTTCGTTGTCCAGCAGCGGGGCGCACATCATGGAGCGGATGCGAAAATCGGCGATGCTCTGGCTCATCTCGAAGCGGTCGTCGGTCGCCGCGTCCGCCGAGAGAATCGCCTCCCGCGACTCCATCACCTTGCGAATGATGGTGCGGCTGATGCGGATGGTGTCGTGCCCGTCTTCGCGGCGGAGGCGGACCCACCGCGGAATCAGCTTGCCGTCCGGCGTTTGCAGCACGATAAAGCCGCGGTCCGCCTGCACGAAGATTTTGAACAAGCTCTTGAGCACCTGCGGCAGCACCTCGTCCAGGGAAATGGCCCGCCCCAGGCTCTGCGTAATCTCGATCAGGGCCGCCAGCTTCACTTCGGGGCTGGCCGTCAGGCGGATGCTCCCCTGGCTGGACGAGGAAACGTCGACCGGAAACGACTTGATGATGGTCGAGTTGAGCGACTCGTGATCGTCATCGCTCATCTGGGCCAGGTTGGCTCCATCCACCATCTGCGGCAACTTGGCTCCGGGGGCAATCGGCACTCCCGCCTCAAAGACGAACGTCACCTCGCAGATCCGAATTTGATCCCCGTGCCGCAGCAGGCGGGCCTCCTCAATCGCCCCGACTTCGTCGTTCAAATACGTCTTGTTGCGGCTCTTCAGATCCTCCACCGCGTAGCTGTTGCCCGATTTGAACAGCCGGGCGTGCCTGCGGCTGACCGCGGGAACGTCCTTGATGGGAATCTGGCACTCGATCGGGTCTCGCCCCAGCACGTACTCGCCATCGACAAGCTCATAGCTCTTCCCCTGTGACGGGCCGTTCGTGACGAGGAGATGGAACATGGCGAATAGCGACGAATTACGAGGAAACCAGCCGGCAGTAAAATTCTAAGCTTTCCGGGGGAGCGCCGCAATCAAGCCGCTGAAGGGTCAGTGTCATCCACCATTAGAAATGTCCCCTTTAGCGGCCAATAGAAAAGTCCCCATGCTGCCCTTCCAAAGGAGGGCTAGACATGGAGACGTTAGCGATGAGCAAGGTAGAACGGCGTCGGCTGAAGGTGATGAGCCAGGTGAAGTGTGGGAAGATGGTCCTGGGGATCCCGGCGCGCCGGGGTTGGGTTTGAGCTACCGGCAGGTAAAGCGTCTGTGGTCGCGTTATCAGTCGGTGGGTGA
>JBKJNY010000002.1:0-17062 GCA_046593355.1 Pirellulaceae bacterium
ATAGAACGGGTCGATGGGGATATATTGGTTCTCGCCGACAGCGACTTCCGGCAGCCGGTAGGCGGTGGTGTCCACAGGCTGGCCACCGACAAAGCGGACCAGTGCATTACCCTTGGCGTCGCGGACAATCTCCGAATCGTTCGGAGCGCCGAGCCAGATGCTGAGCGGCGGCTCGATCCCGTCGCACCAGTTGTAGCCGGCCACGAACAGCGCCCGGATGAATGGCGTCCATTCGGCCGGATTGGCTTTTTCCGGGTCCGGGAGACCAAACTCAGCGGCATCAATATCCCGAATGTGGGCGGCCCCTGCGAACTCGTAGGAACGGTAGTTCGGCTCTTCGTGCCTGGTCTTGTGGACCTTAAAGAGGACCGCATCGGTCTCCGTGTTGAAATCGATTTCCAGACCCGCCCCGGCCAGCGGCGGCTTTTCCGCAAAGGTATAGCCGATGTCATTCCCCGCCGGGTGGGTGTATCCGTCGCCGTTTCCCCCCACGAGCGAGAAGTCGAACAATCCCTTCCCCATCTGGAGCCGCAACAGCCCTCGGAGACGTCTGCCCGAGGCTGAATAGCCGAATGCAGCCGTCCGGTTGATCTGGCCGAGAAGCTCCAGGGCGACTGGATCTGTCCGCAGCGCCTTCACATAATCCACGACGATGTCGAATTCGTCGCCGGCCGACTTGATGAACTCCGTGGAGGTGTCCAGCAGACCATCCGACCACGGTCTGGTTGGGTCACTGATCGGAGACCTCGTCCCGATGCACGCCGGATCGCACCGGACGGTCGCATAGGATAGGCCGAGGCCGAAGAGGAAATCGTCCGTCATGGTGTACCGCGCATCCGCCTGCTCCTGCCCAACCGCGGTGATAACTGTGGACTGTACGAGCCAGTCGAACAGGAGCAGTCCGCTCCCCTGGCTGGGGTGGCGCGGGGCGATGATCTGGCAGGGGACGCGGTAAGGCCGTTGATTGGAAGTGACGCCATCGAACATGGCCTCGTACCGCGTGTACTGGACTCCGTTGAACGTCCCGTGTGGAGTCGCGATCAGCGTGCTGGCGTCAATGCGGCCTGCTGCTTGGACGGTGAGGCAACTGCGATTGCGACCATGACTACGGCCGCGTGGATGAGGATTTTGCGGAAAGACAAAAACATGGAAGACCTACTGTATTTAAGAAATATTCATGAAATGAGAAACTTGCTTGCCATCAAACTTCTAAAACAGTGCGAATTTTTCCCTGCGGAGACGGAACGTCCGGCGGGGTGCGGCAAACGTCGTGGGTCGGTCGTGGCCGGTGAGGCGGGTCGGCCTGGCAGAGCCTCACCGGCCGCTGCTGTCGGCCGGGCGGCCCGCGCCGCCCGGTCCCCTGTCATCGTCGCTAGTAGTCGATGGTCCCTTTGACGGCGACCTCGACCGACCCGCCGGGAAGTAACTGGCCTGAAAGGGTTGCCGTGCCGCTGGCGTCGGTGAACCGGCCGGTGCCACCCACGAACGTGACCGTCGCGGTGATGGTGCCGGTCAAGCCGTTCAGATAGCCATTGACCAGTTCGTAGAGCTGGTCGCCGTTGGCCGCGGTGAGGATCACCCAGCCATCGATCTGGAACACGGTCGGGTCGGCGGTGGGCGAGAACGAGGCACTCCCGACTTCGGTGTAGCGACCCAGGTGGGTTGCGTGCCCCGAGCCGACGAAGTCGTTCGCGTTGACGAACTGAGCTGTCCCACGCAAGACGTAGGGGCGCTCCTCCGCCTGCGCGGGGGCGGACAGAGCGAGGACGCCGACGGCCGCAAGCACCAGGGCGAACGGACGACGAGAAAAGAAACGGTTCATCGATTGCTCCTTCGGTCTGCGGTAAAGTAAATGCGACAGCCGTCGGCGCGCAGACCGAGCGCCGGGGCTGCGACCGGCAGGCACCAGCCTGCCGGCGTCGGCCGGTGAGGACTTCCGTTGGAAGCCGGGGTTCACCGGCGGTTGTCACGAATCAGGCTTAAACCCACCATCTCGGGAAGCGCGACCTCTGGGTATCCCGAGCGCCGAAAGTGCCGTCACCGTTTCCCAGCCAGGTGTGGCTGTAGAAACCAGAGTTAGTACTGCCGCCGCCGCTGATATCCAGCTTGCCATCGCCGTTGTAATCGCCCACGTTGACGCCTCCTATCGGCAGGCTCTTCGGGGCCGTGAGGGTCGCGGACACGGTGTAGCTGCCATTCGGGTTGGCCAGGCTGACGGTGATGGTCGTGGGGTTGGTGACCGCCGCCATGTCCATGAGGCCGTCGTGGTTGAAGTCTGCGTAGGCCACGGTGCTGAGCACACTGCGGCCCTCCAGCGATTCGACGCCCAGTTTGCGAAATCGGGATTTCATAATCCATCTCCTTTCGAGATGGTCTGCGTTACAATGAAAAGGCAGCCGTCGGCGCGCAGACCGAGCGCCGGGGCGGCCGTGGCCGGTGAGGGCTTATGCTTGCAGGCTGGTCCTCACCGGCCGGTTTGCTTTCGGAACGAGCAACTCAGTCTTTTTTCTTTTCGACGCCTGCCTTCTGCTCGCTCAGGGCCAAGTCGAGGTAGTGCCGGGCGGCGGCGAGCGTGGGGTTAATTTCGAGGGCATTGCGGTAAGCCGCGATGGCTTCGTCCAGCTTCTTCAGGCCGTGCAGGGCACGGCCAAGGCCAAAGTATGCGTCGGCGAATTTTGGATCGACCTCGACGGCCCGGCGGTAGGCGGCGGCGGCTTCGTCGTATTTCTCCTGGAGGAAGAAGGCGTCGCCGAGGGCGCCGTGCACCGTCGGAAATCTCGGGTTGAGCTCGATGGTCTTGCGGTAGGACTCGGCGGCCTCGTCAAACTTCCTCTGGTTGTGCAGGGCGAAACCGAGCAAGAAATAATGCGTGGCGTTGTTCGGTTCGAGCTCGACCGTCTTGCGGAAGGCGGCCACGGCCTCGTCCAGTTTCTTGTGCCGGCTCAGGGCGTGGCCGAGGAGTAGATACGCAGCCGCGCTGTTCGGCTGGAGTTCGACGAACTTGCGATAGGCGGCGACGGCCTCGTCCAGCTTCCCTAGTTCCAGCAAACAACTCCCGAGAGTGACATACGCCCTGGTGTCGTTTGGTTCCAGTTCGACGACTTTGCGGAAGGCGGCGACGGCCTCGTCCAGCTTCTTTTGGTCACGCAGGACATTACCGAGATTGCCGTGGAAGTTGGCGTCGGTTGGGTCGAGCTCGATCGCCTTACGGAAGGCGGCGCCGGCGTCGTCCAGCTTCTTCTGGTGGTACAGGGCTGCGCCAAGGTTGGCGAGGAACGGGGCGGTTGTCGGATCAAGCTCGATGCTCCTGCGGAAAGCCGCGACGGCCTCGTCCAGCTTTTTCAGGGCGAACAAAGCCGTACCGAGGGCGTTGTGAGCAATCGCGTACTGCGGATCGAGTTCGATGGCCTTGCGGCAGGCGGCAAGAGCCTCGTCCGGTTTCTGGCCACTCAGGGCGACGCCGAGGTTGGCATAAGCGACGGCACTCTTCGGGTCGAGCTCGATCGCCTTGCGGAAGGCGGCGATGGCCTCGTCGGTTTTCTTCTGCTCGGACAAGGCATTGCCGAGGCTGATGTAAGCGCCGTCATAGTTCGGGTCGAGCTCGACGGCCTTGCGGCAGGCGGCGAGGGCCTCGTCCAGCTTCTTCTGATCACGCAGGGCGTCGCTGAGGGCGACGTAAGCATAGGCGGACTTCGGGGCGACCTCGACGGCCTTGCGGCAGGCGGCGACGGCCTCGTCCAGCTTCTTCTGGTCGGCCAGCGCAGCGCCGAGGGCGATGTAACCGATGAACAAATTCGGGTCCAGCTCGATGGCCTTGCGGGAGGCGGCGACGGCCTCGTCCAGCTTCTTCTGTTCGTGCAGGGCAAAGCCGAGATTGCCGTGAGCCATGGCGAAATTCCGGTCGAGCTCGATGGCCTTCCAGAAGCAGGCGATGGCCTCGTCCAGTTTCTTCTGACTGCGGAGGCCACTGCCGAGGTTGTTCTGGGCGGCGGCCGAATTCGGACGGATGGACACGGCCGCGGTGTAGAACCGAACCGCCCCTTCGTGGTCCTTCTGATGTTTCAGGGCAATGCCCAGCTCGAGATTGAGCCAGAAATCGCCCGGCGAGACGGCCTGGGCCTTCCGCAAGAGCCGGACGGCGGAGTCCTGTTGGTTGACGTGCTGGAGGCTGTACGCCAGACAGACGACCGTCGCCGGGTGTTGCGCCCGAATGTCGATCGAGTCGGCCAGCCGGCGCAAGTCGTCCTGCACCGCGGAGACCGGCCGCCCCAAGGTGGCCCGCAGCTGGTCGCGCAGGGGCTCCGGATCGATGCCGCGCGCGACGGCCACCAGCCGTCTCCAACCGGCGGTGTCCCCTGCGGAAACGATGGGCCGGGCGTAAACCCAGTCGTCCAGCGCCGCCGCCAGAGGGACGGCGAATGCCGGGTGGGCCTTGAGCCGGTCGATCGATGTTTCGACCGCCAGTTCCAGCACGTCCACGCCGTGGTCGCGGAAGGCCTGGGCGTAGTCCCGGTCCGCTTTGGCGAAGTCGAACTTCCCGTCAGCGCTCGTCGCCCGCTGCATGCGGATTTTTTCCAGCCGGTCGATGAACTCGAGATCCTTCAACAGCCCGCGGACGCGCTCTGCGGTCGCCTCATCCGCCTCACTACCTGCCACGGTCGCTCCGGCCCGCCGGGCCACAGCCAGCGCCTCGGGCCATTTTTGATCGGCCATGAGCCGGTCGGTTTCCATAAGGATCTGTTGCAAGGTCGATGACGCACGTGCCAATCGCTCAGACTTGGCGCGATCGACGTCCGCCTGTCGCGCCGCCCGATCGCGCACCGCCCAGCCGACGCTGCCGATCGCCACCAGCAATGCCGTCGCCAGCACAGCAGCGGCAACCAGCTTGAGGCGATTCCGCCGCGAGAACTTCCGCAGCCGGTAAGCCGCCGACGGTGGGCAGGCCTGCACCGGTTCATCCGCGAGGTATCGCTGCACATCCTGGGCGAAGCCGTTCGCCGTCTCGTAGCGGCGGTTGCGGTCCTTCTCGAGGGCCTTCATCACGATCCAGTCCAGTTCGCCGCGGACGAGTTTCGTCAGCTTGGCCGGCTCGGTTTGGCGCTGGGCGGCGATGGAGGCCAGAGTAGCCGGCTCACTCCGTGAGCCGGCATGTCCGCTCACGGAGTGAGCGGACGACATTTGAGGAGTACTAAGGTCGGAGAGCCGCGTGCTGGGTTTAGGCGGCTCCTCCTCCCGGATGATCCGCAGCATTTCGTCAAAAGCAGCGGAGTGGAGACGTTTTCGGTCAAATGGGGTGCTGCCGGTGAGCAGCTCATAGAGCAGCACGCCGAGCGAGTAGATGTCGCTGCGGGTGTCGATGTCGAGCTGGTTGACCTTGGCCTGCTCGGGGCTCATGTACTCCAGTGTCCCGACAATCTGGCCCAGGACCGTGAACATCGTCTTCTCGGTCAGCGCCTGGCTGGTGGCCTTGGCCACGCCGAAGTCAATCACCTTGGGAACCGGCTGCTCGTCGTATTCGGCGACGAGGATGTTCGTCGGCTTGATGTCGCGGTGAATGATTCCCTTTTGGTGGGCATGTTGAATCGCCTGGCAGACCGGAATCAACAGTTCCAGCCGTTGACGAAGGGTGAGATGGCGCTCGTCGCAGTACTGGGTGATCGGCTGCCCCTTGACCAACTCCATCACGAAGTAGGGCCGGCCGGAATCCGTCGTTCCGGCGTCCAGCACCTTGGCGATATTCGGATGGTCCATCAGCGACAGCGCCTGCCGCTCCGCCTCAAAGCGGGCAATCACCTGCCGCGTATCCATCCCCGGCTTGATGATCTTGAGTGCCACCCGCCGCTTGACCGGCTCAGACTGCTCGGCCATGTAGACGACCCCCATCCCCCCTTCGCCGATTTGCTGCAGGAGCTTGTAGGGGCCGATCTGCGTGCCGGGTTTTTCGAGGGCAGGTTGGTCGATCGTGAGACACACATTGGCACCAGGCAATTCCAGGAAACTCCCCAGCTTGAGGTGCGCTGCGAGCAGACCCGCGAGATGGTCTCGGAGTGCCGCATTACCGCGGCAAGCGTCCTCCAGATAAGCGGTACGGCTGGCGGGATCCGCAATCGCCAGTGCCGCATCAAAAATCTCACGTTCTGTCATGGCTCCACACTTGTCCTCAAAGGGCAATGCGCATTCGGCACACGGCTTCCGCCAAAAAAATCCAAAGAAAAGGAGAGGTTACGTGCCGCGACTACCCAGTCGCCAGGCACTTGAACAAGTAGGCCCGCGCGTAACCCCATATTCGGTCCGCGGTTCGGGCCGATACCCCAAGTACCGTGGCTGCTTGTTCGGCCGTCAGTCCCGCGAAGAATCGCAGCTTGACGAGTTCGGCGGCTTGTACGTCGGTGGCCGCCAATTGACGAAGAGCGTCATCGAGCGCTAACACGTCGTAGCGACTCTCCGGAGCCTCGATTTCCAGTTCGTCAAGCGGCTGGCGGACGAATCCCTCACCCCGTTTGAGACTCCCTTTGCGTCTCGCATTCTCGACCAGAATCCGCCGCATTGCTTCCGCCGCGGCGGCGAAGAAATGGCCGCGCGAATCCCAGTTTTGGGCCTGCTCGACATCCACTAAGCGGAGATAGGCGTCATGCACCAGCGCCGTCGCCTGCAAAGTCTGCCCCGGTTTCTCCTGAGCGAGCCTGGCAGCCGCCAGTTTTCGCAATTCCTCATACACCAGCGGCAACAGTTGCTCCGCCGCAGCCGGATCGCCGGATTCGATTTGCGACAAGATGCGGGTGACGTCGGACATGCGGGGACGATTGGAGTGGTGCCGATGAAAACGTGAGACAGAGTGGAGTATACCTACGGCCCCTCTCCCTCCGCATCGTGCTTCCCAAACCACTCAAGCACGCGGGTCAGCACGTCCTCCTGGTGCGGCAGTTGTTTGATGGGATGGCCTTCGTCGGGATAGATCACCATCTGGGTTTCCACTCCGCTCGCCTTGAGAGCCTGGTAATACACCTTGCCCATCGGCAGCGGACAGCGGCGGTCGTTCGCGGAATGGAGAATGAGAGTCGGCGTTTTCACGCGGAAGGCGCTGGCCAGCGGGCTATGCTCGCGGATGGCCAGCGGCACTTCCCACGGACGGCCGCCGGCTTCCCACTGCGTCCAGCTTTGGATGTCGGAAAGGCCCCACATCAGCCCGAGGTCAGTGACCGCATTTTGCGGCACGGCTGCTCGAAATTGCCGCGTCTGCCCGATCAGCGAACAAGTGCTAAAGCCCCCGTAGCTGATGCCGTAAACGAACTGGCGATTGGCGTCGACAATCCCTTCCTTCACGAGGTGGTCGATGCCCGTGAGCATGTCCCTCATGTCCTGGCCCCCCAGGTCGCTGCGGTCGGCGTCAATAAACTTTTGCCCATATCCCCCGCTGCCGCGAAAGTTCGGCTGGAAAACCGCATAACCGTTGGCGGCCAGCACCTGCACCGTGAAATCAAAGCCCAGCGATGAACGGCTGTGGGGGCCGCCATGTGGGTAAAGGGCGAGCTTGAATGGGGCCTTCGACCCTGTTTGCGTGGGCCGCGTTAGGATGCCTTCGATGTCCAATCCGTCGGCCCCTTTCCAGGTAACAACCTCTCCCTTGGCGACAATTCGGTCGTTGAGAAACGCATCGGCGAGGGGAGTGAGCTTGCGGCGGGCTTCCGCGGACTTCGCGTACTCTTCGCTAAGTGTCTCGGGCGTTCCTTCCAATGCGGCAATCCCTTGGGCCAGATCAATCACCTGCGGCCTGGTCTTCACTCCGGCCGGCGCTGCGTAATGAAAGGCCGAAGGACCAAGCCAGCAGTCTCGCGGCAACGGAAAGGACGGCGGCAGATGGAGTGGCTCACCCGAACCGTGGTGGTTAAATAGTAGGTGGTTTTGAGGGCCGTTATCCGTGATTTCGATCAGTGCGAGATTGAAGATGTCCATATGCGAGCCGCGTCGCGGAATGCTCAGATGCAACAGCCGCTTGCCATCGGGAGAGACTCGAGGCGAAACATCGGGTCCGGGACCAAACGTTGCCTGCAAGAGGTTTCCATCGCCTAAATCGATCCGCCACAGATCGTAATTCTGGTTGATGCTGTACCGCACCGCCTCTTGCTCCTGGGTGCGGTTGGCATGGACAATAATCGCCTTGCCATCCTCGGCCCACTGCGGGTCGCCATACCAGAAGTCATCGCTGGTGATGCGAGTGACGCGCGAAGCCGCGACTTCGCCGGGCTCTTCCAGCAAGTCGGCAATCCAAATCTGGGCCGGACCGTAGCCTTCATACCCTTCTCCGCCGTCCTGACGCACGACCTGCACGTTGTTGGCCGCTTCTTCTGGCGTGCGAACATCCTTCGCCTCGTCGGCCACGAAGACCAGGCGTTTGCCGTCCGCGGAGAACGCCACATTACCGAAGAAAGGGTCACTGAAGACGCGGTTATAGGGGCGCTTTCGCCCAGCCAGCGGAATCGCCTTCCCCCCTGTCGCCGGCATCAGCCAGATGTCGGTCGCGGTGTCCGAAAACGGCGGCACGGGCGTGAAGCCCGGCTTGCCGTCCGGCAATGGCCTCGTGGAGAGGAACACAATCCACTTTCCGTCCGGCGAGAGCAGCGGGGCTCGGCCGTCCGGCTCACCCTCTTCGAGCGGCTTGGCATGGGCGGCATCTCCCTCCACTCGCCATAATGAATGGCGGACCACCCGCCGCTCCTTCCGGTCACTCCAGCGGCGGGAATAAATCGCGCTCGCGCCATCCGCCGCGACCACGACCCCCTGCGGCGAATCCAGCCGATAGAGGTCGTCGATGCGAATCAGCGACGGCTCTTCGGCAGTTCCCCGCGAGGAGATCGCGGCAAAGATCAGTCCGCCGATAAGGATGAAACGCAAGTTCAATAGTGCATTGTTCACAGGAGGTGCCTCGTACCTGGGCGACGTTCGGAATAGTGGATTATAAACGGAGCGAACCCGTATTTCTCACACAAGCTTGAAACACCAGTACTTTCCTTCGCTTGTGCATCAGGCTTGTATCCAAATGAGGTGCGCCAAAAGGGTTTCGCCAAAGTCTCATTCACTGCTAAACGCTTGTCGGGCCACCACTTAAGCCAAATTGTTCCCCCAAGCCAAAAGGGTTTCAGAAGGGTTTGATTCAAGAGTCCCCCTTCGGGTGATAAGGTGTTTGTCAAGTTGCTCAACTTCAAATTGCCGCAACTAACTTATTGTCCATAACAGTTGATGGCTCCCTGCGCACGGCATGGGAGTGAGGGCACTGTGTGTAGGGCCATGCGAGCGGATCTTCGCCCGCTTATCGCCAGCAAGGCCGGATCAGGGGAGGCGATGATGTAAGTAATAATTTAATAAGTATAGTATTACTAAGTTATATTTGTAAATTAATTTATCAATTACATTGCGACCACGAATCAAACTCTTGGGAAACCCCTTACGGCTTCCGGAGAGCGTTTTGCGTTGAGTCTTGGCTCGGCAGAGGTTTGCGAATTGCGAGATATTGGAAAAAACCTTAATGGCGCTGGCAGCCCCATGTTCACGAATCGCTACAATCAGACTGGTGATTCACACCTGTTTCTTCTTTGGGGTCTGCGGATTTCCGAAAAATCGGATCCATTTTTTTGGCGGCTTTCATTGCGGTCAGTATCGGCGTGGATTCCAAGTCGGAGATGCAGCTTTACGGGTTGGTCAGGACGGGCGAAAGTGAGAAAGCGATCCAGTTTTTGCAGGACACTCGCCGCATGTCCCGCACTGAAGCGGTAAAGCAAGTAAAGAAGATCGCCTCGGACTTGGGACTTGGATAGGAATACCAAGGACAGAAATTGACGGATCAGCAACAGAAAACCGAAAGAGCAGCAGCCATGCGTTTATCGGAGAGCAAGATCAAAGCAGCGATTCTCGACGCCGACTTGGAGATTCGGCAGCGGGCGATCAGGTACTTTGCCAAGTCGTATTCGACGGACTTATCCGTCATGCCGCTGGTCATCAAGGCCGTGGAGACATTCGGCCCACAGGATGCGTACCACCTGATCGGATTTTCAAGGGACTTGGCCCAATCCGCAGAGACCATCGCCTGGATCACTGGCGAATTGAACAACGAGCAAAGTGACCAATACGAGAACTACACCTACAACCTCTCGATGGTTCTGGTCGAGGCCGACCCTGCTCTGCTCCTCCAACAGGAATCGGCAATTCTGGAATCCCAGCATTTTCTGCCCGACCTGCGTGTGCCCTTCTCGGAGCGTTTGCAGATGCTTTCCTGGGACGAGGCGACGTGCTGGCAAAAGTTGGAAGACTTCTGCGAGGAAGAGAAGGACAAACAGTACGTCAACGACGTAAATCTGGGGCATGCTGGCCGGATTGTGGAGGCCCTCGCCCGCTATGGTGACGCAAGCGAAGAGAAGGTCCACGCCCTTCTGAGTCAGAGGATTGATGACTATCGGCACAATCCGCTGACATGGATGGAGCCTTTGGCGGTGCAGTTGGCAGGAGAGGCACGTCTGGACTCCACCGTTCCCTTGCTTGTTACCATGCTCGTCGAAGACCGCGGCGACCTGCTCAATGAGGAATGTGCTGAGGCCCTCGCCCAAATCGGAACCTCCACTGTGCTCGAAGCGGTTGCCGAGACTTATCCCACCGCCCCTCCCCATTTTCGTCGCTACGCCACCCAGCCGCTGGAGTCCATCCACTCCGATCTTGCCGTTGAGAAATGCCTGCACGTGTTGCGGCAGGAGAAAGATAGGGGCATTCGAGTCAACCTCGCAGAAGCTCTGCTATCCCATTTTGCCCAGGAGGGAATCGAGGAAGCACGAAATTTGCTTGTGGGACGAGAACTCGATTTTGAGAGCAAAGGGTTGCGGAACCATTTGGTGGCAACTTGCACGATCATGGGGGAGCGGTTTCCAGAGTACGACGAGTGGCGGACCGCCGAGAAGACCGAGAAAGAGGAACACTGGAAACGGATCAAGGAGCTGGAAGGCGATCCCGCGGGACTGCTGCTGTTCGCCCTCGAAAAGTTGACCGGGAAGAAGGCGGCTGACATACCAAAGGCTCCGCCGTCTGTTCCCTTTGGATCTCGTCAGAATCTTACTCCCAGGTCCGAGCGGAACCAGAGAGTCGGGAGAAACGATAGTTGCCCCTGTGGGAGCGGAAAGAAATTCAAACACTGCTGTCTGAGAAAAGAGGGCGGGTAGAACCTGCGACAAGAGAGTTGTCCAGAATCCCACGCTGAAATCCCAAACAAACGCCCATACATTCAGCGCGCACACGAATGTGAAGCCAAGCAATTGCGCGATGCTGAATTGCGGCAGGCGAAGCATGACTCTATCCTCACTTTCGGACCCGCGCGGACATCAAGTATGCGCCCAGGAACTGGCTGCCGATGCTGCCGAACATGAAAACATCCACCGCGGCATGGGAGGCCAAGGCGATGAGCGTGCTGACAGCGCTCGGTCGCGGCAGAAGGTCGATCGGAAAGGACGCGATGAGTCCGAAGAATAGGAGCACGAGCGTGCAGACCAGCATGGTGGTGCGAGGCCACCCTGGCTCGCATCTCCAGATGGCGGATACCGGCAGCGAAAGCAAGCCCAAGACAATCACTAACACGAGGAAGGCTGCCAACTCGGTTGTCAGATATGCCAACAGGCTGAGCACGGCCCCCATCAAGCAGAGTCCCAACCAATTGGCCCCCCAGGTTTGGTCCTGGTTCAGCGCGTGTCGACCAAATTTGTCCAGCCGTAGCAGAAGATTGAAAAGCGGATACGCGATCCAGGTCATCACGGCGAAGGCGATGTAGCAGACAATTAAGGTCCAAATGTAAGGCGCGAGGGCGGGGTTGGCTTTGGCCAGTTGCTGCAACGCTTGATTCCCAAAGAAAAAGCCGATCACCAGCCCCCATTGCACTTGCCTGGGAAGCTTCGCCATCCAGAGAAAATACGCCAGTAGCCAGCGGTAAATGAAGTTCCGTGCCTTGAGAGCCTCCACGATGCCGATGCGGGCGAACTCCAGGTCCGGCTGGAGGCGGAGGGCCTCGCGGAAGTGGATCATCGCCTGCTTGGGGTTCCCTTGCTCCAGCAGCGCCCAGCCTTGATTGGCGTGCGTGAGCGGATCGTCGGGGCGGCGTGAGAGCGCATCGCCGATGGTGGTCGCAGCTCCGGCCCGATCGCCGAGCTTGATCAGCGCCTGGGCCCGCAAGTTGAGACAGACGTTGTGCTCGGGATCAATCGACAATCCTTCATCGGCCGCGGCCAACGTCTCCTTCCACCGCCGCTGTTGATAGTGGAGCGAGGCCAACTCCGCGAAGTACGCCGGCTCATAGGGGTCCAGCCGCAGCGCTTCCTCAATTGCCCGCTGGGCCTCCGGCAAGCGGTTCCGCTGATCGAGAATATGGGCCAGCGCGTAGTAAGAAAACGGCTCTTCCGGCGCGAGGTGAATCGCCTGCTGAGCGTGTTGCTGGGCCTCGTCGAACTGCTTCGCGGGAAGCAGGCAAAGCCCCATATAGGCATGCGCCTCGTGGTCCTCCGGATCCTCCAGCAGATGCTGCCGCAGCTCCGCGAGGGCCTGATCAGGACGATCCTGGTGATACAGAAGTTTCGCGCGTTGCAGACGGCTCATGAAAGCTTCATGTATTTCAGGATGTCGTCGTAGAGGCCCCCTTCATTCGCGTACAGAGCGTGGTTGCGAGCCGTGGTGAACCATTCTTTGGTCGTCGGCTTGACCGCACTCGTGGCCGCTGTCAGATCCTGCGTCGTCAGCGGCTTGGCGACGCCCGCCTTCATCGCCTCGCGGAGCTTGCCCTCAATCGCCTGGTCGATCATTCCCTTCAGGTCCGCGCCGGAAAACTGCTCTGTCTTCTTGGCGAGCGCGTTGTAATCGATGTTCGCCAGCGGCTTGCCCTTCAATAAGATCTGCAGGATGCCCGCGCGAGCCGTGGCATCCGGCGGCGGCACGAACAGGATCCGGTCGAACCGGCCGGGGCGGCGGAAGGCAGGGTCGATATGCCAGGGGGAGTTCGTCGCGGCGAGGATGAGCACTCCTTCGTTGCTCGCCCCCATCCCGTCCAGTTCCGCCAGGAACTGATTGATGAGATGCCGCCCCGCGCTCTGCCGCATGTCGCTGCGGCGGGAGCCGAGGGCGTCCACTTCGTCGAAGAACAGCACGCAGGGGGCGGACCGGCGAGCTTGCTCAAAAATTTCGTGCAGGTTCCGCTCGCTGCTGCCGATCCACATGTCCAGCACGTCGCTGATGCCGACGTTGATGAAGCCGGCTTTGATTTCGCCAGCGGTCGCCCGAGCCAGGTGCGTCTTGCCGCAGCCGGGCGGGCCATACATCAGGATGCCGCCGCCGACCTTCTTGCCGTACGCTTCATACAGCTCCGGGTGGGACAGCGGGTGGATGATCTTCAGCCGAATCTCCTCTTTGAGCTGCTCCATGCCGCCGATGTCGGTGAAGTTAATCTTGGGGCGTTCCACTTTGTCTTCCACGGGCGAGCCCGGCTCCTGCCAGCCCGCCCGCACGCGCCCTTCCACCACTTCCGATTCCTCATATCCCGGCCCGATCCCCAGCCGCCTGGCGAAATCGGGGTCTGCCGCGTCCGCATCGACCTCCACCGCCAGCTTGTACTGGGCCACCGCCTGCGGCACTTCCCCGCGACGGAGCAGCGCCTGGGCATAGAGCAGATGCGCCTGAGCCGGCGGATTGCGACCTTTCACGAGGTCTTCGAGAATGACCAGCGCCGCCGAGTCCTTGTTCTGAGAGGCAAACGCCCGCACCAACCCCAGCTTCAACTGCACGTTTGTTGGAGACAAAGCCAGCGCCTCGCGGTATTGAACCTCGGCCTCTTCCCCGCGGCCGCTCGTCAGCAGCGCCTCCGCCAGGTGCTGGCGGAGCGGGACATTTTCCGGCGACAGGTTGACCGCTTCGAGAAGAGCGGCGAGAGGGTCGGGCATGGGGAAAATTCCGAATGACGAATCGAAGATTACTTGTTCCCAAGCTCCGCTTGGGAACACACGTCTGGAAGCTCCGCTTCCCACCCCGCGAAGCAGAGCTTCGAGACTTGGTGTCCCAAGCAGAGCTTGGGACACAGTAGAATCTCTTACCATAGCAGCAAAGCAACTCGCAAACCAATCGCCGCCATGAAAATCACCGCCGTCAAAACTATTCCTCTGGGCGGAGCCACCCACGACCATGGCTGGCCGGGGGGGACTGATCCGAATGTGCAGTACAACACTCTGATCGAGGTCATCGGCGAGGACGGCTTTTTCGGCATCGGCAGTTGCTATACGACGCGGCAATTGGTGGAAGGTTCGCTGGCTCTGCTGCTGCCGCATCTGCTGGGGGAATCGGCACTGGAGCCGGAGCGGGTGAGCGAGAAGTTGCGGCAGAGCATGTTCTGGCTCGGTCGCGGCGGCAGCGTGGAGCACACCATCAGCGGCATCGACATCGCCCTCTGGGACTTGCTCGGAAAAGCCCTCAACCAACCCGTCGCACGGCTGCTCGGCGGCATTTATCGCGATAAAATCAAGCCCTACGCCAGCATCCTCTTCGACGACCCTCCGGTCCTCCGCGACAAGCTTCTCGAACAAACCAACCGCGGCTTCAAAGCCATCAAGATGGGGTGGCGTCCCTTCGGCCGCGTCAGTCGCGAGCTCGACGAGCTGCTGATCCGCACGGCCCGCGACACGGTCGGCCCCGACGTGGAATTGATGGTCGACGCCGGCGGCAGCGAGCAATTCTGGCCGCACGGCATCTCGTGGGCCCGCGAAACGGCCAAGATGCTCGGCGAGTACAAGATCACCTGGTTCGAGGAAGCCCTTCGCCCCGATGACGTCGACGGCTTCCTCGAGCTCCGCCAAAACTCCCCCGTCCTCATCGCCACCGGCGAAGTCCTCACGCGGCGGCAAGCCTTCCACCCCTTCATCACCCGGCGGGCCCTCGATATCATCCAGCCCGACTGCACCAAATGCGGCGGCCTCTCCGAAGCGCGCCGCCTCGGCTGGATGGCCTACGACCACGGCATCATGCTCGTCCCCCACGGCTGGAACACCGCCGTCGGCGTCGCCGCCGACCTCGCCCTCACCGCCAGCCTCCCGATCGCCAAATGGGTCGAATACCAAACCGGCGTGCCGTACATCGAGGACATCATCACCAAGCCCTTCACCCTCGACGCCGACGGCATGTTGCAAATCCCCGCCGGGCCGGGGCTCGGAATCGAGCTGGACCGGGAGGCGATCAAGAAGATGACGGTGAAGTGAAAGGCGAATGAGCCAGATTTACGCAGATATGAAGGATGAGACTAACCCATACGCTTCCCCAGCGGAACTTGCGCCGCCGCCGCCCGCGGCCTCTCCGTTGGGGAGACTTCGCGCCCCGTCTATCGGCTTGCTGATTTCGGCAGGCGTGACAGGTGCTGCCGGCATTGTCTTGATTCCGATGACAATCGCGGGTCTTCTCTTCTCGATCACTTTACCGGCAAGTGGTGCCCTCCCTCCACCCTTGGAGCTTTGGTTGATGTTCCCAAACTTCATCCTCAGTTATCTAATTGTCATTGGTGCCTGGAAAATGCGGCGAGGAAAAAGCTATCGGCTGGCGTACACCGCGGCACTTCTGGCCTGCACTCCTGTTCCATCGCCTTGCACCTTATTGAGCATTCCCTTCGGCATCTGGGCGCTTCTCGTCCTCCACCGCCGCGACGTGAGAGAAGCGTTTGCCCGCAATGACGAACAGTCGCCTGCCGCGACGGCCATCGCCGACTAAACTCTGGTCATGCCCGACGACCTCAATCCCTATGCCTCGCCGGCCCCCATTGCGAATGACCGCGCTCCGCTGCCGGTTGATCCGCTGGGGCCGCTCCGCGTGCCGTCACTGGCATTGCTGATCGGCTCGGGACTGTTTGCTGTTTGGGGAGGGACTATTTTCTTGCTTGAATCGCTCGACAGGCTTCTGAATGGTCCGATGCGTTTGAAACCTGACGATTTTTTGTTCGTTCCTAGTTTCTTTGCTACTCTTCCGATCTTCATCGGTGCTTGGAACATGCGCCAGGGAACTCGCTACCGCTGGGCCTACGCCGCCGCGGTCCTGGCGACAATCCCAATGCTCACGCCAGCCTTGTGCTGGGGCATACCGCTCGGTATCTGGGCCCTCATCGTGCTCCACCGGCAGGATGTGAAAGCAGTTTTCGCCGTCAGAGCAGCAGCGAACCCCTGACGCTAGTCCGGCGCGGACCGCCGCACCGCACCCCGCAGGTGGTTCGCCCGACACTCTTTTGGTAACTTGGGTAAAGTACTTTTTTTCCGCCCTCGTAGCTCAGGGGATAGAGCACCGGTTTCCTAAACCGGGGGTCGCAGGTTCAAATCCTGCCGGGGGTACTTCGCTAAAGTGAATTGAGCAACGCCTTTAGCTTTCGCACCACTTCCGCATTCAGTCTTGGGACTCGCTCAGTTCCCCCCACTAATCCCCCCACTAATTCATTCTTGTTGTCGTTGACCTGTAGCTTTTGGTGCACTTCCGCGGCGGCCGACTGAGCTGCGCGGACTGCTCCGTAGAACTTCTGCGTCGTCCTGAATTCCTTGTGCCGCATGATCACCATGAGGGTCTCCGCGGAAACCCCGGCATTAATCAGACGAACGGCGCAACCGCGGCGAATATCGTGGGCGGAAGCATACTTGACCCGACGTCCCCTCTCTTCATCCGCCTGCTGCACGACAATGCCGGCCTGCTGGCCAATAGCACTGATGACTCTCCCGACATACTCGGACGTGAAGCGCCCTTCGGTGGACAAAGCGGGCCGGGACAAGAGCTCTTCGGCCCGAGACCGCATACCGGCAATCATGTTAGCCGCAACCTCACCACGTCGGCGCACCGATTCAGCGTTCCGCTGAATGCCAGTCTCATAGAGCCACTTCCGCACGGCGGAGTCAGTAACACCGCAGGCTCTGGCAATTGCGCTGGTATTGTGCCGCTGAACGAGCGCTGCGAGGTCGTCAGGTGTCGGCCTGAACCACTCGTCGCTTATTCGGACATACCCATCGACGGGTAGCGGATTGACGACCCATCC
>JBKJNY010000165.1:0-14825 GCA_046593355.1 Pirellulaceae bacterium
CCGCCTGAGGGCTAGGAACGGGGCAGTCAACGCTAGCGGTGCCTGCCTACCGAGCCAAAAGCCACAACTACAAGCACACGATTTCCAGCGACCTTAGCCCGTAAGCGGGCCGTTGTAGATAATTGCCCCGCCTACGGCCCAGACCTGAATCACAAGCTGGACGCTGATGATTCAGGTCTGGGGGCCGGTTGTTTCTTGAGGCGGCGACTGTAGGTGTGGAGGGTTTTGGTTCAGAATTGTTGTTTCTTGTGTGAACGCAGGTTCTGGGGCACAGCCCGCGGGCCGGGGGGGGGGGTGTTGAATAACCAGGGGGGTTTTTCAACACTGTTTGCTGTCACAGTTCCAAGTTTCACCATGACACGAGAATCTTCGCCCCCACCGAGCTTGCCTCGGTGGAGCGTTGATTTTGCACTAGTCGAAATTGCAGCGAAAATTTCCGCCCCCACTGACCTCGCGTCCGTGGAGCGCATGATTCCCGCGGGTGGAGTCATTTGCTCCACCGAGGCAAGCTCGGCGGGGGCAGGATGTCCAGAACATCGTTTCTAGTGCAAAATCAGGTTCACCGACCGAGACCAGCTCGGTGGGGTCATGCCACAACCCTTGTTCTTAATACACCGTTGCGAGAGCACCCATGATCCGCTCCATCCGTCTCGTCCTCCTGCTTCTATTCATCCTCTCCGCGAACATTTTCGCGCGCGCCCAGGATCCCGCTGCTGTGGAGCGGGAAAGCTACATCCGCCTGCACTACAGCAAGCAGGAGGTGAAGATCAAAATGCGGGATGGGGTGGAGCTGTTGACGGCGATTTATGCGCCGCAGGATACGACCAAGAAGTATCCGATTCTCATCAAGCGGACGCCGTATTCCAGCGGGCCTTATGGAATGGATAAGTTTCCGGCTGGGCTCGGTCCGAGCGATCATTTCGTGAAGGCGGGGTACATCTTCGTCAATCAGGACGTTCGCGGCCGGTTCCAGTCCGGGGGCGAGTTCGTACAGGTAACGCCGCATGTTGTCGACAAGAAGAAACCCACCGACACCGACGAAAGCAGCGATGCCTTTGACTCCATCGACTGGCTCGTGAAGAACGTGCCGGGGCATAACGGCAAGGTGGGAATGTTCGGCATTTCGTATCCCGGCTTTTATGCGTCAGCCGGGATGATTGAAGCCCATCCGAATCTCATTGCCGTTTCGCCGCAGGCCCCGGTGGGGGACTGGTACTTTGACGACTTCCTGCACAACGGGGCGTTCTTTCTGGCCCACGCCTTCCGCTGGCTGGGGAACAACGCCGCCGACCGCCCCATGCCCACCTCCGACAAGCCGCCGCCGCTCGTCTATCCCACGCCCGACGGCTACAAGCTCTTTCTCGACGCGGCCACGATGGAGAGCGTCAACAAAACGCTCATCAAGGACGCGGTGCCGTTCTGGAACGAGATGATGCAGCACCCCAACCGGGACGAATTCTGGAAGAAGCGGGCCATCATGCCGCATCTCAAGAACGTCGCCCCCACCGTCATGGTCGTCACCGGCTGGTACGACGCCGAAGACCTGTACGGCTCGTTCAAAACGTACCAGGCGATTGAAGCCCAGAACCCCGGCGTCAACAACGTTCTCGTCGTCGGCCCCTGGGCCCACGGCGGCTGGGCGAGCGGCGATGGCGACAAGCTCGGCTCGGCCAACTTCGGCTCCAAGACCGCGGCGTTCTACCGGGCGGAGATTGAGTTCCCCTTCTTTGAAAAATACCTCAAGGGAGAGAAGCTGCCGGCCCCGGCGGAAGCGACCGTCTTTGAAACCGGCAGCAACACCTGGCGGACCTTCGACGCCTGGCCGCCGAAAGGGCGGAAGATGCAGCAACTCTTCCTCGCGGATGGCGGCAAGCTCCTCGTGGCGAGCGGGGGGCGTAAGCCCCCTGATACTAACGTCACCAGCACCTACGACGAATACATCAGCGACCCAGCCAAGCCGGTCCCATTCAGCGAGAAAATCACACCGTCGATGGCCATTGAGTACATGACCGACGACCAGAGGTTCGCCGCCCGCCGGCCCGACGTGCTGGTTTATCAGACCCCCGCCATGACGGAGGATCTCGTCGTCGCCGGACCGCTCGACGTGGAGCTTTGGGTCAGCACCACCGGCAGCGACGCCGACTTCATCGTCAAGCTGATCGACGTTTTCCCCGACTCCCCCGATGCCGCCAACCAGCCGGGGTACCAGATGATGGTCCGCAGCGAAGTTTTTCGCGGCCGATACCGCAACAGCTTCGAGACGCCGGAGCCGTTCAAGGCCGGCGAGCCCGCGCAGGTCAAAATCGAGCTCCTCGACGTGCTCCATCGCTTCCAGAAAGGGCACCTCCTGATGGTGCAAATCCAAAGCACCTGGTTCCCTCTCGTCGACCGCAACCCGCAAAAATTCGTCCCCAACATCTACCTCGCCAAACCCGAAGACTTTATCAAAGCCACCCACCGCATCCACCGCTCCGCGGAGCACCCGACGAGCATCCGGTTTGGAGCCGTGCCGTAAACCATCCTTGTTCCCACGCTGCGTGCGCCGAGCGCGGGAACCAGGACATTCGCCATTCGAATTTCGTCATTGCATCCCTTGACAGCCCATATATCGCCACGCTATACATAGGTCTGCGACACAAGGAGACCTTGTCATCATGTCCGATAAATTCGAGCGCGACCTGCTCCGCGGCAGTCTGGATCTGATGATCCTCTCGGTCCTGGCCGGCGGCAAGAAATACGGCTACCTGATCCAGAAACAGGTCCGCGAAACCAGCGGCGCGCGCGTCGATCTGCAAGCCGGCACGATGTATCCCATCCTTCATCGGCTGGAAGAAGAGAAGCTCATCCGCAGCTCGTGGGAGGACTCCACGGGCCGCAAACGCAAATGGTACGAGCTGACCGCCGCCGGCAAAAAGCGGCTCACCGCGCAAGCCGCCGAGTGGTCGGATTATGCTCAGTGCATTCAACAAATTCTCTCGCTCGCGGGCCTGCGTACCGAAGGAGCGAGCAGCTAACCCCAACATTCGTCACTCGCCATTCGCCATTCGAATTTCGTCATTCCCCCCTCCCATGTCCCAACAAGAATTTGACACCTACCTCTCCCTCCTCTGCCGCCTGCTGCGGATCGCGCCGCAGCAGCGGGAGCAGGTGGCGGAGGAGTTTCGCGCGCACATGGAGGACCGGCTGGATGAGTTGCTTGCTCGCGGCATGGACCGCGAGGGGGCGGTCAAAGTGGCTCTCGAAGAATTCGGTGACGCGGCCGGTCTGGCCGCACAAATAGCTTCAATTTCACAGGGGCGCAGAAAGAGGTGGATCATGAGAATCTCAGTTGCATCGGTGTTGTGTGTCGCACTGGCCGGTTTGCTTTGCCTGGCTCTCTTGCCGGAGCATCAGCAAGTGCCCGTCATTGCCAAAGCCCAGGCCCAACAAAACCGCGATAAGCCAGACAGCGCGACCGCGGATACGCCTGAAACACGGATCGAGAAAGCTCTCTCCAAATCGATTGATCTCAGCGTCCGTGACAAACCCCTCAAGGAAGTAATCGCCTCGATTGAGGAAATGGCCAAGGTTCCCGTGCTCATTGATGTCAAGAAACTGGAAGAGGCGGCGATCAATATGGAGACACAGGTAACCTTCAACATAAAAGGAATCAGCTTGAGATCTGCGTTGCGCTTGATGCTGCGGCCATGCGGCATCACCTACATTGTTGAGGATGAGGTCATGCAGATTACCACTACAGTGGACGCTGGATCGCGGCTTCATATCCGCGTCTATGATTGCCGCGAGCTCCGGAACTTGCCGGATACCAAGACCAGCACGTCTATTAAAGAGACGGGCAGCGCGCCGCCAGCCGTCGGTAAAGTCGCGAGTCCACCCGCGACTATGAAAACGCGCAGGCGTGATGTGCCCGATGACCTCGTTGCCGTGCTAACGACAACAGTGACGCCTGAAACCTGGGAAGATGTAGGCGGACCGGGCGGTGTCGAGGAGTATAACGGATTGCTTGTCGTTTCTCAGACCAACGAGAACCACGAAAAGGTCGAGAAGCTGCTCAACGTGATGTACTCCGCCTCAGGTCTGGAAGGCAAAGTCAAAGTCTCCCGCTAGTGCATGGTAGAACGACTCACGACAGCGCCGACCAAGCAGCCACGGCGATGGCGGCTGTTTCGATCCGCAGGATGCTCCTGCCGAGCGAGACCGGCCGCCATTGGTTTTCCAGGGCAGCCTTCACCTCCGCCGGGGTGAAGCCTCCTTCGGGACCGATGGCACAGGCCAGTTGATGGACTTCGGGAGCGAGCGATCCAAGTTGTTCGCCCCCTGGCTCCGCGATTAGCTTCATGCTCAGAGTGTCATCCGTGAAGTACTCAACAGCCTCTCGCGGCGGCGCGATTTCCATCAGCCGGTTCCGTCCGCACTGCTTGCTGGCCTCAATCACCGCGCGACGAAGCCTTGCCACGGCTGCATCCACGGGTTGTGCCACGCCACGCTCTGTGATCAGCGGCACCAACCGAGCCGCGCCCAGCTCGGTCAATTTCTCGACGAGCCACTTCTGCCGCTCCCCTTTGGGAAGAGCCACCGCCAATGTCAGTTCGACGCGAGGCTCGAGATTGACCTCTCGTCGCTCGAGGATATCAAGCGTGACCGCGGCCTTGGCGATTCTGGCCACCTTCGCCGCGAACTCCGCCCCGCTGCCATCGAAGAGGACGACCACATCCCCCACCGCGGCCCGCATCACCTTGGCCAGATGCTGCGCTTCCGCCTCCACCAGCTCCGAGGTGGAACCGGTGATAGGGTGTTCGACAAAGAATCGCTCGGACATTCTGGCATCATAGCCTACCGGTTCACCGACCCGCGCGGCGCTGTCGCCGACGCCGGTGCGATGCCGCCGTTTGGCCCGAGCGCCGGCCGCACGGAGCCGACGGAAGGTCCGCCGGTGCGGCCCCTGGCCGTCTTGGGCGCCTGCGAAGTCCCCGCCAGGAAGTTGTCAATCTGGGCCGAGTCCCGCAGCCGCTCGAACTCGCGGTTCATTTCGCTGCGGAGCTTCTTTTCATGGATGTCCCTGTGGAGCTCCTTTTGCACCGCGGAAATGTCCTGCTGTACCGGCACCGTCCGGCCGAGGCAACGGAGCAGGATGAACTGGTCCTCCACGGCGATGATGCCCGAGAGCTCCCCGTCCTTGAGGGCGAACGCCTCTTTCTCAATCACCGGTGAGCCGCTGTGCTTGCAGATCGGCGGCACTTCGCCCCCGTTCGCCCGCGAGGACGGTTCGACGGAGTACTGCTGGGCGAGCTGCGAAAAGTAGGTGTCGGTGGCGTTGTTGCGGGCCATGTCCCAGACTCGCTGGGCCTGGCGCTGATCACTGAGCACGATGGCCAGCACCCGTACCCGCTCGCCGTAGTTGGATTCAAAACCCTTCTGCAAATCGGTCTCCGTCACCTGCACGCGGCTTTCGCAGAGCTTCTTCAGGGCCACGCTCGGCCAGACGGCGTCGCTGCGGTATAGCTCCGCGGTCACGCCGTCTTGCGTGGTCACGTCCTTGATCCACCGCTCCACGTCCGGCGTGCGATCCGGTTTGAGATAGTTATTGGAGTCCGCCGCTCGGGCGATCTCCGCCTGGATGTCCTGCTCTCCCACGGCCAGTTTGCGGCGGGCCAGCTCCTGGGTGAAGAGCCGGCGGTTGATTTCGCCGTCGAGCACGTCGCCGCCGAAGCGGACCAGGCACTCATCCGTCAGTTGTTGAAAGGTGATCTGTTTGCCGTTGACGACCGCGGCCGCGCCGGCCGGCACTTCCTTTTTCCGGGCCGGTTCGGCGATCACGTTGATGATCTTGGCAACCTCATGCACCTTGGCAAAGAACTGTGCGGCGGCGTAGCGGGTCTTGTTGTCGCGGATGCGGTCCTCCAGCTTCTTCTGCACGGCGGGAAGATCCTTGGGGCCGACGTACTGCTCGGGAATATGGTCTTCGCATTTCAGGATGACGAGCTTCTTCCCTGCGGCGACGGGGATCAGGCTGGAGATTTGCCCCTTCTGCAAGCGGAACGCCGCGTCCTCAATGGCCGGGTCGCCGGTGTGCAGGGCGATGGGGGGAATCACGCCGCTGGCCGCGCCCACGCTCGGGTCTTCGCAGTGCAACTGCGCCATCTTGCCGAATTGCGTGGGATCGGCCTTGATCGTGGCCAGGATCTCCTGTGGCGTCGGCTTTTTCCTGGCGGGGTCCAGAATGATCAGCCGGCAGCGGACTTTGGGGCCGTATTCGGATTCAAAGGCGGTCTTCACTTCCTCCTGCGACACCTTCACGTCCAGCGCTGACGCCTTGCGGAGGGCCAGCATCGGCCAGACGACTTCGCGGCGATACTGGGCCTCGGTGAAGTTCCGCTCCTCGCGGAGCAGCGCCATCCAGCGGTCCCGCGGCAGGCCAAACTTGCCGGCAATGCGGTCAATCTCCTCGGTCACGTCTTGCTCGGTGATGGTGATTCCCCTGGCGGCGCAGGCATCGGCCAGGAGGTGCTTGTTGAGCAGATTGTCCAGCACTTCGGGGCCATAGCGGCGTAGGCACTCGCGCCCCAAGTCGGCCTTGGTGATCTGCTCGCCGTTGATGACGGCTACCACCGAAAGCGTCGTGACGCTGGGCGGAGTTTTCGCTCCGGTTCCGCGAACTACCGGCGAGGTGCCGCTCGGCGCTCCGCCGGCGGAAGCGTTGGAACGCTGCGGTGCGGCCGGGCCGGCAACCGGCCGAGCTGGAGTGCTCGGCCGCGCCATGGAGCTGGCGGGACCACCCGAGGCGGCTCGCTTGGGCGTGGACTTCGCGGGGGCTTGAGCCAGGGCCTCCGCCGGCGGATTTGCCCCGCGGAACACCACCGCGGCTGCGACCAGGGCCAGGCCCGGAATGAAGCCAATGATCCACTGTTTCCAGGCTCCAGGTCGAGCCGACGAGCGTGCGTCCTTACCGTTCATAGCGAAACCCTCATCCTTGAGCTGTTAATCCTCAACTGCAACGAAGCCGGCCACGCGCGGGAATGGGAGCGCCGCGAACCGACCGGCAGAATCTGCCACTTGACCGGCGGACTATAGGCAAGCTGGCGTGAGCCGGTCAAGAGCATTGCTGAGCCGGAAAGCAGCGGATTTGTGCGCTACAGGTACTTCTGATAAGCCGCTACGGCCAATTCGTCGCAGCGGTCGTTTTCGGGGTGGCCGGAGTGGCCGGCGACGCGGGTGAATTTGAACTGGTGGCTGCCGATGAGCGCGTCGAGCTGCTTCCAGAGATCGGCGTTTTTGAGTTCCACCAGCTTTCCCTTCTCGCGCCGCTTCCAGCCGTTCTTCTTCCAGCCGGCCATCCATTCGGAGAGCCCCTTGCGGACGTACTCGCTGTCGGTGAGCAGCTCCACGTAGCACGGCCGCTTGAGAGCGGACAGTCCTTCCACGACTGCCTGCAGCTCCATGCGGTTGTTCGTCGTGGTCTCTTCCGCGCCGAAGGCTTCCTTTTCCTTCCCCGTGCCTGAATGTCGCAGGATATACGCCCAGCCACCAGGCCCCGGATTGCCGCTGCAGCCGCCGTCGGTGAAGAGTTGGACATCGGGCTGGGTGGGGAAAGACATGGGAGGAAATGACGAAATTCGAATGACGAATGGTAAGGGGGTTGAAATTCACATCTTCAATTCGACATTCGCCATTCGAATTCCGAATTTTTCCTGCTCACGGCGTTGCGGCAATATCGCCCGGCAGGAAGTCTCCCCGCCGGGGTTTGGTGAGGTCGTCGAGTTTGCTGCTCATGCGGGCGGCGGTTTACGATATGTCGGCCCGCATCCAGGGGAGGAATACGCGAAAAGTGCTGCCTTTGCCCAGCTCGCTCTCCACGCGCACTTCGCCGCCGAGCAGCTTGCAGAGCTCCTTGACGATCGAGAGCCCCAGGCCGGTGCCGGTGTATTCGCGGGTCAGATTGCCCTCGTCTTTGCCGGTAATGGCGCTCCCCTGGCGGAACTTCTCGAAGATGATGTCCCGGTCCGCCCCGGCGATTCCCACGCCGGTGTCGGACACCCACGTTTCGATCATGCCCCGCGGCGTGCCCCGCGCGCCGACCGTGATCCGCCCTCCTTCGGGCGTGAACTTGATCGCGTTGGAGAGCAGGTTCGTGAGAATCCGCTGCACCTTCTGCTGGTCCTGGAACATCAACGGCAGGTCGCTCTCAATCTCGAACCGCAGATCGACGTTCTTCTCCTCGGACAGCGGCCGCATCATGTCACACTGGGCCTGGATGATCGACTCCATCTTGAACTCCGACAGCCGCACGTCCATTTTGCCGGCTTCCATTTTGGCGACGTCGAGGATGTCGTTGATCATGTCCAGCAGGTCGCGGCCGGCCTTCTGGATGTTGTGGACGTATCGCTTTTGCTTGTCATTCAGAGTGTCTGCTCCTTGCAGCACTTCGGAGAAGCCGAGCACGCTGTTGAGGGGTGTCCGCAGCTCGTGGCTCATGTTCGTGAGGAAATCCCCCTTGAGCTGGTTCATCTCGTGCAGCCGCATATTGAGCTGCGCGAGTTGATCTACCTTGGCGTCGAGGTCCGTGTTGACCTGGCGGAGCGCCCCCTGAGCCTCGATGAGATTGCGGAGCATTTTGTTGAACGAAGCCGCGAGTTCCTCGAACTCGTCGCTGGTGTTGATGACGGCCCGCTGCTCGAGGTCCCCTTTGGCGACTCCTTCACTCACGTCGCGGAGGTGGGTGAGGGGCTTGACGACGACATACCGGACGACGACCCACAGGGCCACCATCGCCAGAAAGACCGTGAGGATGCCCACCGCCAACAGCACGGCTTGAATCCAGCGGATGGAGGATTGCGTTTCCTCGTACGGCAGCGTCACGCGGACCGCGCGGAACGGCAACTCCTCGGACGTGGCAGCCTTGGTAGACGGCGAGAGGAGGAATTTATCGTACACATGGCAGGTTGCGCAAACATTTTGCCAATAAACCGGCTGGTAATAATAGTACTTGCTTTCGCCTGGGACGGTGCGGATTTCAAAGAGGGCTTTGTTCGTGGCGGCGAAGTCCTTGGGATCCATCACCTGGCCTTTTTCCAGCTCCGAGGGCGTGTCCAGAGACTCATTCACCACCAGTTTTTTCTGTTCCTTGATTTGCCGGGCAAGTTCCGCCAGTTGTTGCTCTAGCTTGGTCTTGAGCCTCAACAGGAGGGCCCGTTCCTCGGGATTTTCCGGCTGATAGGTTCCCGCGTAGGCCTCGCCCAACGAATAAAACCGGCCGCCATAGTCTTCCCCCAAGAGCTGTTTGCTAAGTTCCGTTCGCAGCGGCTTTTGTTCAGGCTCCGTGAACCACCGTTCCCAGTGATAATCGAACAGCACCACTCGCACGCGCTCTTTCCCCTTGCTGAACGTGATTTGCTGGGCCAGGTCTTTGGCAATCCAGTACACCCCGAAGAAGGCGATGAAGATGAGCAGCAGCATCACGGTGCCGAAGATCCGGCGGCACTTGCGCTCCAGGTTGGTTTCACCCAGGACCCGTCTGAGAGTGCGAGAACCTGCCATGCCGTGCCTGAGCGAGTTACTGAAACCGAATTACTGAAACAATGTGCGGGAACTCCTTCATTCTAGGGGGAGGGAGGGTGGGTCACTAGGGCAATGTTGAGGCCGAAACAAAATCGCATGGCGAATGGCGACTGACGAATGGAAGAAGGTTGGTATTCACGTCTTCCCTTCGTCATTCGCCATTCGAATTTCGCCATTTCCTACCGTCCCATTTTGGGATTGGCGGAAAAAAGGTAAAATCGCTTTTCCCGTCACGGAGGTTCTCTCACGGAAGATCCAATGACCAAACATATCTTTGTTACCGGTGGCGTGGTGAGCTCGCTCGGCAAGGGGCTGACGAGCGCTTCGATTGGGATGTTGCTGGAGCATCGCGGCTTGCGGGTGCGAATGCAAAAGCTGGACCCGTACATCAACGTGGACCCGGGGACGATGAGCCCCTACCAGCACGGCGAAGTTTACGTGCTCGACGACGGGGCCGAGACCGACCTCGACCTCGGCCACTACGAGCGGTTCACCAATAGCCCGCTGAGCCGCGACAGCAACTACACCACGGGGCAGATTTACCTCTCGGTCATCGAGAAAGAGCGCCGCGGCGTCTTTCTCGGCAAGACGGTGCAGGTCATTCCCCACATCACCAACGAAATCAAGGACTGCATCCGCAAGCTGGCCGGCGACGACGTGGACGTGGTCATTACCGAAATCGGCGGCACCGTCGGCGACATCGAAAGCCAGCCGTTCCTGGAAGCCATCCGCCAATTCTCGCTCGACGTGGGAAAGGAAAACTGCCTCTACATCCATCTCACGCTCGTCCCCTACCTCAAAGCGGCTGGCGAGCTGAAAACCAAGCCGACGCAGCATTCGGTCGGCCTGCTCAGGCAGATTGGTATCCAGCCGGACATTTTGATTTGCCGGACCGAACGGACCATCGAGCATGAGGACCTGAAAAAGATCGCCCTGTTTTGCAACGTGCCGGAGGAGGCGGTCATCGAGGAGAAGGATAAGGACTTCTCCATCTACGAAGTGCCGCTGAGCCTGGTCGACAATAACCTGGACACCATTATCTGCAAGAAGCTCCGGCTGCCGGCGGGTGTGACGAATCTGGATGACTGGCGGAACATTCTGCATGTCCTCCGCAACCCGCAGCACGAAATCAGCATCGCCGTCGTCGGCAAATATGCCGAGCACAAGGACGCTTACAAGTCCATCTACGAAGCCATCGATCACGCCGGCATTCATCATCGGGCTCAGATTCGCACCGGCCGCATTCAGGCGGAGGAAATCGAGCGGGAAGGCGCTGCCCGGCTGCTTTCCGGGTATGACGGCATTCTGGTCCCCGGCGGCTTCGGCGAGCGGGGGATCGAAGGAAAGATTGAGGCCATCCAGTTCGCCCGCGAGCGGCGGATTCCCTTCTTCGGCATCTGCCTGGGGATGCAATGCGCGGCCATCGAGTTCGCCCGGCACGTCGTCGGCCTGGAAGGGGCGCACTCCACCGAATTCAACAAGGACACCAAGCATCCCGTGATTTGCTTGCTCGACGAGCAGCGGAACATCACGTCGCTGGGAGGGACCATGCGGCTGGGAGCGCAGATGGCGCAGCTCATTGACGGCAGCAAAGCCCGCGAATGTTATGACGCGAAGCAAATCAGCGAACGGCACCGGCACCGGTACGAGTTTAACAACACCTACCGCCAGCAGTTCGCCGCCCACGGCATGGCCTTCACCGGCACCAGCCCCGACGGCAAGCTGGTCGAAATCCTCGAGCTCCCCGAGCACCCCTGGTTCCTCGCGGTGCAATACCACCCCGAATTCAAATCCAAGCCGACCGCCGCCCAGCCGCTCTTTGCCGGGTTCGTCGCGGCCGCCATCGAGAAACACTCCGCCCGTGCCGAACCGGCGGCGGTGGACGCGTAGGGAGAATAACCGCGGAGGACGCTGAGAGTCGCGGAGAAATCTTGCTTCAATTCACAGTTTTTCGCTTCTTCTCTTACTCTGCGACTCTCCGCGTTCTCCGCGGTAAAACTCTCCCGCCCAGATCGCTCTTTGCCGCGGGGCTGGGACTATTCACTTTGCTGCTGTTCATCGGTTTTCCCCGCGAGAGCGGGCCGAGTCAGGAGGGCGTGTTGATCGGCATTCTGTTCTTAATGGTCATGGCCGGAGTGTCCACGCTGCTCGGCGCTCTCGCCCTTTATTACCTGCGGCGGAGTTCGGGACAGCGGATCGCCCTGGCCGCGGCCTTGCTCGCGACGCTGCTTTACCCGCTGCTCATTCTCAATGGCGTGCTGCTCGCCATCGGAGCTGCCACCTATCCGGTTTCGGTGGGCCTGCTGGCTTTCCTCCTCTTCGCCGGCATCAACGCCGCCATCGGCCGCCTCTGCTGGCGCTGGGCCACGCGCAAACCGGCGGAGAAGCCCGCGGCAGCAAAGGAAGCCCCGCTCATCATTATGGGGTAGACCAGGTAGACTGGCGTAAATTCATGGGTACGATAGCCTTTTATGATCCGTCTTAAACTCCGCTGCTGAACCTTTTTCAGCCGAATGGCGTACCAGGCGGTAACGTATTCCGATTATATTGCCGATACGCAATAGGTTACGCAAACCGCAAGTCAAGTTTTTTTGACACTCGCTTGTTGCTGATGCAATCACGCCAAACTGCCTACTACGGACTGCTCGCCTGCCTGGTGGCCCTCCTTGCGCTGGGGTCATTGCCCCTCCGTATCGGCAAGCTGGCGGCGGAGCAGCGCGGGCCAGCGGAGCGGGCTCCCGGTGAAGAACCGGGGGATCAAGAAAGGGAATCGGAACAGGAGTCGAAAGAAGTTGTTCCCCTTCGCCGCCGGGTTGCCGTTTGGCGTCACGCCCAGAGGGAGAGCCGATTCGCCCTGACGGCGTCTCCCCAAAATCGCTGCGTCGTTTCTTATGACGCGCTGCCCCGGTTGTCCGGTGAACACGCCGCCCGCAATGGAGTGGGCGGACCTCTGCGCTTGTAATGCGCCCTCGCTAGCTGCTGGCTGATTTGGTCGGTTTTGCTGCGCGCTTTTCGTCGCCTGGCGTCCGGCCCGTCTCTTTCCTTTGGCGTGCAATTTACCAGGGCCCATTCATGCAAAAGCTCATTCAAGGCATCCACCATTTTCAGTCCAACCTCTTCAGCCCGCAGCGCGAGCTGTTCGAGCGCCTGGCGGACGGGCAGCATCCCGACGCGCTCTTCATCACCTGCTCCGACTCGCGCATCAGCCCCAACCTGATCACGCAGACGGAGCCGGGGGAGCTGTTTATCGTGCGGAACGCGGGGAACATTGTGCCGCCGCACGGGATGATGGTCGGCGGTGAGCAAGCGACCATCGAGTTTGCCCTCGTCGGCCTGGGCATCAAGGACATCATCATCTGCGGCCATTCCCACTGCGGTGCCATCAACGGCCTTTTGAATCTCGAGAGCATCCGCGAGTCCCTGCCGGCGGTGTGCGCCTGGCTCAACAACGCCGAGGCGACGCGGCGGATCGTGAAGGAGAAATACCCTCAGCTAAGCAACGCGGAGCTCTTGAACGTGGCCATCCAGGAGAACGTGCTCGTTCAGTTGGAGAACCTGCGCACGCTTCCGGCAGTGGCGGCGGGACTGTCTCGCGGCGAGTTGAAACTGCACGGCTGGGTTTACAAGATCGAGACGGGCCAGGTCTTCGCTTATGACCCCGAGCGCGGCCAGTTCGTCCAGTTGACGGAACAACCCCCCGCGCCCATCCCGCCCCTGGCACGGCTCACCGAGGCCCATGCCATCTGACAGGGGTCAGGAGTTAGGGACGAAGCGCCCGTTCCGCTGACTGCTGACACCCGACTCCTGATCCCTGACTCCTGGTTGCGAGGAAATGACCTATGGACAACCGCCAACCCGCACCGCCGGCCCCCAACTTCCGCAACTCGTGGAAGGATGATTTGCTGGCCTCGGTCGTCGTATTCCTGGTGGCCTTGCCTCTCTGCATGGGTATCGCCATTGCGTCGGGAGTGCCGCCGGAAAAAGCCGCGGCCGTGGGCATTATTACGGGCATCGTGGGCGGGCTGATGGTGGGCTTGCTGGCCGGCTGTCCGCTGCAAGTCAGTGGCCCGGCCGCCGGACTGGCGGTGATCGTCGGCCAGCTCATTGCCGAGCATGGCTTCGCCACGCTGGGCCTCATCGTGATGGTGGCCGGGGCCGTGCAACTCCTCGCCGGGTTGCTGCGCGTCGGGCAGTGGTTCCGGGCCGTTTCCCCAGCCGTAATCCAGGGTATGTTGGCTGGCATCGGCATTCTGATCTTCGCCGCCCAGTTCCATGTGATGGTGGATGATAAACCCCCAGGCAGCGGCATCAAGTTTGGCGGGGTCATCAACCTCTACACCATTCCCGAGGCCGTCTGGAAAGGACTGACGGAAAATGTCCACCAGGAGGCGGCTGCAATTGGCATTCTGACGATCCTGGCCATCATCGGCTGGGCGTCCTTGGCACCGAAGAAGCTGAAGTTTTTGCCCGCTCCCCTGTTCGGCGTGCTGCTGGCCACTGCTGCGGCCGGTGTGCTGCGGCTGGACATGAAATACATCAGTGTCCCGGACAATCTCACGGATGCCATCGCGCTGCCGGCCGCCGGGGACTGGCAGCGACTATTCGACTGGTCGATCCTGGGGGCGGGTCTGGCCTTGGCGTTCGTGGCCAGCGCCGAATCGCTCCTGACGGCCACTGCGGCGGACGCCATGCAGCAGCACGCTCCCCGGACCAAGTATGACCGCGAACTGGCCGCGCAAGGGGCGGGCAACCTCCTGTGCGGTCTGCTGGGTGCGCTGCCCATGACCGGCGTCATCGTGCGCACTTCCGCCAACATTCAAGCCGGCGGCCGCACGCGGGCGTCAACAATGCTGCACGGCCTCTGGCTGCTGGTCTTCGCCGTGCTACTCCCCCAAATCCTACGCTTGATTCCCATTGCCAGCCTGGCGGGCATCCTGGTGTACACCGGCTACAAGCTGATGAACCCCAAGGCGGTGCGCGCGCTCTGGCAGTATGGCAAAGGTGAGGTCGCCATTTACGCGGCGACGTTGGCCACCGTCGTCATTGTCGATCTGTTGACGGGCATCCTGGTGGGTATCGGGCTGGCCCTGGCTCAATTGGTGTATCGATTTTCCCACCTGACCGTCCGGCTGGAAGAGGATCGGGAACGGCAACGCACCGTGCTCTACCTGGAAGGCGCGGCCACCTTCCTCCGCTTGCCCAAGCTGGCCGCGGCGCTTCAGACCGTTCCGCCCAACACGGAACTACACGTCCATTTCGAGGGATTGAGC
>JBKJNY010000048.1:0-27714 GCA_046593355.1 Pirellulaceae bacterium
GTGACGCCCGAGACATCCGCGCGGGGCACCACGGCGTCGCCGAGCGTGGCGCTCTCAATCACTCTGGCGACGTGGCCGACACCGCCGGAGTGATTGAGAGCGCCACGCTCGGCGACGCCGTGGTGCCCCGCGCGGATGTCTCGGGCGTCACGGTCGGCGTGGCGGCGACTCCTGATCCCTCCGCCATCACTTTCGGCATTGTACAAGGGGCCACCGGCACCCATGCGGAAGGGACGGTCTATCGCTATCGTTTTGCCTTTGTCGATGCCAGCGGCACGGAAGGCCCGCCATCCAGCGAGCTCTCCCACACGGTCCCCGTGGGGGACACGCTGCCCAACAACTCGATCGTGCTGAACAACCTGCCTCCGGGCGGCGGCGATTACCCGCAGCTCAATATCTATCGCGCGACAGGCAGCTCGGCGTTCTTCCAACTGGCCAGTGTCGCCGCAGGCGGCAGCTACACGGACACCAATACCCCGCTCTCCGCCACGCCCCTGGATACCACCGTTCTCAATGGCAACTACAGCTACCTGGTCACCTACGCCAGAGCGGGCGAAGAGGAAAGCCGCCCCAGCGTCCTGCTCGGCCCGCAAAACGTCATCAACGGCCGCATCCATCTGCAAAACCTGCCGACACCACCGGTGCCCCCCCCCGGCGCGGGTTTTCCCGCCTATGACAAGATTCGCATCTATCGCAACCTGGCGACCGACGCCAACCAGTTTTACCTGGTGGCCGAAGTCAATCCAGGCGATTCGTATACCGATTCCCGCTCCGATATCCAAATCTCCGATCTGGCCGTGGTTGGCAACCAGCAAATCGACCTGGACGGCCCCAAGCTCGCCACCAATACCCTGCTGACCGACGTCGTCAAACGGAACGACCTGGATTATGAGCAGGTCTTTCAGCTCGGCACGCTGGAATTCACGGGCCGCAAGGGAGAGCGGTCACTTGGCGCGCAGTCGATGACGGTTTCGGCCACTTCCACCGTGCAGGATCTGATCGACTTCATGCAGGACGCGATGGGGATTCAAACCTCGCTCGACGACCCGCTCAACCCCCTCCCTGGTTCGGTGAACAACATCACTGGGGAATCGGGCATCCTCGGGCCGGGCGGTGTGATCAACAACGGCAAGATTCGTTTCGTTTCCAACAACGGCGTGAGGAATGCCGTCGAAGTGGACCTCACGGCCTTCCGCATGACGGACACCGTCGGGACGGTGACGAGTCCCAACCTCAGCTTTGGCGAGTTGCAAGAGGCCCAGGGGCAGAGCGCCGTCGCCGACTTCATCGCCTATGACACCCTGGGCATCCCGATCAACGTGCGGGTGACGGCCGTGCTGCAAGAGACGACGGACTCGGCGACCATTTACCGCTGGTTCGCCGATTCCTCGGACAACAGCCCGCTCACCGGAACCGACATCTCCGTGGGCACGGGCCTGATCACCTTTGACGGGCAGGGCAACTTCGTCTCCAGCACGAACGACCAGGTGGTGGTGGAGCGGCGCAACATCCCATCGTCCGACCCGCTGCAGTTTACGCTGGACTTCGCGGCGATCTCCGGCCTCTCCCAGGACACGGCGACTCTGGCGGTCTCGCGCCAAGACGGTTCGAGCGCCGGAACATTGACGAGCTTTATCATCGGGGAAGACGGCACGATCCGGGGCGTGTTTTCCAACGGCGTGACGCGAGACTTGGGCCAGGTCCGCATGGCCCGCTTTGCCAATCCGGTCGGCTTGGAACAGCGCGGCAACAACAACTTTGCCCAAGGCGTGAACAGCGGCCTTCCCATCGAAGGTAATCCTGGCCAGAACGGCATGGGTTCCATCGTGGCCGGCGCGGTCGAACTTTCCAACACCGACATCGGTAAGAACCTCATCGACCTCGTCCTCGCCACCACGCAGTACCGGGGAAACGCCCGCGTCATCACCGCCGTGCAGCAACTGCTGGACGAACTGCTTAATCTCAGCCGGTAAGGCACTTCATCCTCGCCGTGCAGTATTAGTGCTGGGTACTCGGTACTCTCTGTCCACCGACCCGAATTCGGTGGGGCAGAAATGCAACACGCCCCGGCTTTCTAGAGCCTCCCGCCGCGGCCGCTGTGACCTATATTTTCCAGCCGGCAGATTGCCCCCAGCCCCGATTCCCCAGCCCCCGCTCCCATGGCCCTCCCCTCCCGCCACATCCATCAGCACTTCTCGTTTGGCAGCTCGCTGCTTCGCCTGGCGGATGCGGCGAGCGTGGCGGGGGGGCTGCTGCTGGCGGTGCGGTTTGTAGGAGTGGAAGCGAGCGCGTATGCCTTGCATGGGGCCACGGCGGTGATTGTGCATTACCTGGTCGCGGAGTTCAGTGGGATGTACCGCTCCTGGCGCGGGGCGTCCCCCGAGCGGGAGATTTTCGGCTCGCTCTTGAGCTGGAGCGGGTCGTTCGCCGTCCTCGCGGCCATTGGCTTTGCCACCGGACGGCTGGCGGAGTTCCCCCGTTCGCTGCTCGCCCTGTGGCTGGTTTTTACTCCGCTGCTCACGGTTGCCTCGCACACCATTTTGCGCCAGGTTTGCCGGGCGCTCTGGACCCGCGGCATCAACACGCGAACGTTCGCCATTGTCGGCGTGAATGAGCTGGGCTTTCAGCTCGCCCGCAACATCGAGCAGTCGCCGGAGCTTGGCCTCAAGCTGGCCGGCTTCTACGACGACCGACCCGAGGACCGCAATCCCAACCTGCCGCCGGGACTGAAAACCCGCATCGGCGGCATCGAGGATCTGGTGGCCGACGCCAAGGCCGGGTTCGTCAGCCGCATTTACATCACGTTCCCAATGCGGGCCGAAGACCGCATCCGCGGTGTGCTCGCCAAACTGGCGGACAGCACCGCATCGGTTTATATCGTCCCCGATTTCTTCGTCTTCCAATTGCTCCACTCGCGGTGGACGGACATCGGCGGCCTTCCCGCCGTCAGCGTGTTCGAGAACCCGCTCTACGGCGTGGATGGCGTGGTCAAGCGGCTCTTCGACTTCGTGGTCGGCGGCCTCATTCTGGCCTGCGCCGCCATCCCGATGACGCTCATCGCCCTGGCCATCAAGATCACCAGCCGCGGCCCGGTCTTCTTCCGCCAGCTCCGCTATGGGCTGGACGGCAAGGAAATCCTGGTCTGGAAATTCCGCTCGATGCGGGTGCTGGAAAACGGGGCCAAGATGACTCAGGCGACGCAAGGAGATCCCCGGATCACCCGCCTCGGCTCCATCCTCCGCAAGACCTCGCTCGACGAGCTGCCGCAGCTCTTCAACGTGCTGGAAGGCTCGATGTCGCTCGTCGGCCCGCGTCCGCACGCCACCGCCCACAACGAGCAGTATCGGGCACTGATCGACGGCTACATGCTCCGCCACAAGATCAAGCCCGGCATCACCGGCCTGGCCCAGGTCCGCGGCTTTCGCGGCGAGACCGACACGCTGGACAAGATGCAAAAGCGGGTCGAGTGCGACCACGAGTACATCCGCGAATGGTCGATCTGGATGGACGTGAAGATCCTGGTGCGGACGATCTTCGTGGTGCTCAAGCGGGAAAATGCGTATTAGCGCCCCCTACTTCTCCAGCAGGTCAAACGCCTGCAGCACCTTCTCTTTGTGCGCGCTGCCGAAGACCAGGACCATGAGCTGCTGCATGATTTCGCGCTGGTTCTCGCTGATGAAGGCTTCGCCGCCGCCGGCCGCGGCAATCTCGTAGAACTCCTCCATCGGCTTGCCGGCGCGGCAAGTGACGGTGCTGACAATCCCCTTCTCCTGCCCGCGGAAGGATTTTGCCAGCTTGACGCAGCGGACCTGGCCGCTCTCTTTGTTGCCGCTGCTTTCCACATGCGGCGGGGCGTCGCCAAAGATCAGGATCACCTTGCGGGCCGAGGAGCGGAACTGGTTTTGCTTGATCGACCAGCTCAATCCTTCGTCCACCGCTTCGGGATGATCGCCGCCGCCGCCGGCCTCGATCCGGCTCAGCCAGGATTGCATCTCTTGGAGGTTGGCGGTGAGGGGCAAAATGCGGACGACGTCTTTATCATCCGTGTCCCGATAGGTGACAAGACTGATGCGGGCTTTGGGGACCAGCTTGAAGAGCGTGGTGGCGATTTTGGCAATGTTCTTTTTCACCCCATCGATCTCACCCCCCATGCTGCCGGTGCTGTCGAAGCAGATGACGATGTCCAGGCCATTGCGGCGAAGCTGCTTGATCATGCCGTCCCAATTGCCGCCGCCGCCGGACATCGAGCCGCCGCCTACTCGCACGGTTCCCAAATCAAAGCCGCCGCTTTCGCCGCCGCTGGGTGACGGCGTGGAAGCCGACAAATCCGACGAGGCCGCGGTAGATTCCGCCGCGGAGGTGACCGGCTCCACCTCCACCATCTCCTCGGCACGCTCGGCGGACTTGCTCTGCGTCACGTCGTCGGCGCTGACTTGTTCTTCCTGCTGGTCGGTCAGTTGCTCGGAGGGGAGCACGCCGATCAGCACGTCATTCGTCAGCCCCTCCCCCGCGCCGCCGCCGGTGTTCGATTGGAAAAGGGCGATCAGGAGCAAGGCGGCCATGTGGATAATCATCGAGCCCAGGCCGGAAATGGAGCCGTCGAGGATCTGAAAGAGGCTGCGGCGGGGAGCCGCATGAGCCGGAGTCTCCTCATGGGCCTTGGGAAGCGTGATTTCCGCCCCGCAATGCGGGCAGCTTCCCTTGCCACCAAGCTGCTCCGCCTTGATGGAGAATTCGCCGCCGCAATGGATGCACAGGATTTTCATGGCTCAAATATCGGCATTGGCGGAATGCGCAAAGTCCCCTGAACCTTCATTGTTCGCCGGTGATAGGGCACCTGTCAACCAAAACACGCCAATCCGATCTCCTCGTCCCCATTTTTCTGTCCCCCATTTTTCTGTCAGCTCCTTCCTCAATGCGCGGAAGTTGACAGAAAGATGGAAGACAGAAAAATGAAAAGGCGGGGGGAGAGGCCATGACCTTTTGGAATCGAATGCGGTTTGTCGCCCGGCTACAATACATCCATGAAGTACAGCCTGCGGGGTCTGTTCGTTAGAATGTCGGGATGGAGCAGAACCCGTACGAGTCGCCGAAGGAAGTCCAGCACCGCCCCAAGAAAAGTCTGCTCGCGGTAATCCTTGCCACCGTAGCGACCATTTCCGTTGGCTGCATTTGTGGAGGGATCACCTGGTATTCGTCAGGAGTAATCGGCGAGAACTTTGCTGGCGACACCTTTATTTCGTTTCCGGGCAACGATGCAGTACTCGCTGGCACCCCTGGATGGTTTTTAGGAGTTCCCCTGGGGCTGCTGGTCATGGGATTCATCTGGTACTTCCTTGGTCGTGATTTTTGGAGACGTCGCCCATGAAATTCTCTATCCGCGACCTGCTGCTTGTGACGGTGATCGTGGCCCTGGCCGTGGGGTGGTGGGTGGATAGCTCGACGAGAATGGCGAGGATGTCGAAAGAAAACGAACTATGGAAGGCTAGAGCCGAGTCCTCAAAGGACATTTTAGAGTATTCCAGCGGCCGTGCTCTTGAGTGGGCAGAAACAATGCCTTCAGGAAAACCTCCGTACCCGTCCCGCCAAGGTCCACTTCTGCCGGTCAAGGATTGATCGCGCGAGGAGACAGTCGGCATCACATGGTCCGACGGTTTTCACTGCCCAACTCTTCAGCGCCCGCCCAAGAAGCGGGCATTTCCTGCAAACGGCGCCACTACCCCGCACCCGCCCAAGTTGACGCCGCGGCAGTTCGCTGTTACAAAGCTGGGTTCCCTAGTCACAGGCCAAATGAGTCAGGAGTACGCGCGTGGGTGGAATCATCGAACGTCACAAGGAGCTTCGCCGCCGCCGCACGCGGAAGCAGAAGATGAAAGTCCTCAAACGCAAAGCCGGCAAGGCCACGCCCACGGAAAAGGGCGTCATCGCCAATAAAATCCGCAAAATGACTCCCGGCGCGGAAATCATCATCGCCAATTGGGGCTTGGAAGAGCGGAAGAAGTAGGCCGTGAGCCGTTGGGCTTGCCCCAACGGTCTTTTCTCCGCGCGGCACCGTCAGACCTACGAGGCAAGCCCGTAGGCTCATTGCTTGATACCCCCGACGCCGCTACGCGACTTCCACAATTCGGAAGTCGAGCCCCGCAATCGGGGCTCCTGGGTTGTGGAACTGGACATCGCCTTGCCGGTAGCCGGAGAGCGACTGGTGGGTGTGGCCGAAGTAGACCTGCTCGGTGCCGCTTTCCGCTCCTTGGCCGATGCGGTCCAGATAGCCGAGGATTCGCCGGGTCACCCGCTTCTTGGGGTGGACCACCTTGCCGCACAACTGATGCAGGCGGGCTTGCACGGCCCAGTCGTAGAGCATGTTTTTGACGTTGCCGCGGCGCTTCTCGTCCCGCGACCAATGCTTCCGGCGATGGCTGAGGCGGGCCGCGCACATTTCCGGATGGTCGGCGACGTCCCCGTGCAGAAAGACCGCCTTGCCGATGCGGAGCAGGTAGGGATGAGCCTCCAGGTTGGGCCGCCTTTGGGCGTACTTGTCCAGGGCATCGACAAACCGGCTGTTGCAGTCGTGGTTGCCCAGGACGAAGTGGAAATCGCATGTGCGGTGCGCCCCCACCAATTCATCCAGCCAGCGGATGGCGGCGCTCACGGTCGCTTCGGTGGAGGGGAGCGTCGACCAGCGGAAATCGAAGATGTCCCCCCCCAGCACAAACGTCTTGGCCCGCCCGGCCGTTCCCTGCAATGTCTCCTCATGCTCCGCCGCCTGGCTGCGGCGGGAAAACATGTGCAGGTCGCTGACGAAATAACTTCTGCGTCCCATATCCTCAATCCTAGCAGATACTTCGGCAATCTGCCGAAACGACTTGCGGGGGGAAGGGAGATAGGGGATGCAAATGGAGTGCCTGTGCCGATGAATTGGGTGGCAAACGCCAGCTTAGCCCCCGCGTCCACGCGGGGATGCACCGTCTGGGGGCGGTGGCTAAGCTTGGGTTTATCGTTTGATTTTCGACTCCGTCTTGCTCCCTCGCGGAACTTTGGCTGTCTGCGCAGCGGGCAAGGAGGTCGTCATCACGAAGACCAGACCTGAAAACTCTTTGGGACCGTCATCCCAAAGCCCTGTCAGCACCAACGGCTCGCCCGCTTTCGCTACCAACGTGGTCATGACTCCCGTTGTCTTGGTCCGCGGCTTCGTGCCCGGTGGGCCGTCAGCGGGCACGGGTGGCACAGCGCGAGTGAGGTTGCATTCGACGCGAACCTGGATTTTTCCACTCTTGAGCATGGTGGGCAGGATCTTCGCCGTCATCGACTGTGACGGATTGCCTACTTCAAAAGTTGCTTCCCGGCCACTGACCGTGCGAATCTGCGGCTCGCTGATAACCTTAGCGAGACCATTTGCCGCCAACGCCTCAAGATGAGCGGCCAGCTTGGCGTTTTCATCGCTCAGGATGCGGAACATGCTCCAATCAAAGCCCACAGCGCGCAGCTTGGCTTTATTGACCTCAAAGACTTTGATTTGCATTTCGACGACTTGGGTCGACGCCCGATCGGGTACATCGTCGGAGTTTTCCGCGTCAATGAGGGCGCCAATAATTCGCGCCGCCTGGGCAATTTGCGGCTGCTCAAAGCCCGCTCGTTCCAAATGGGCCAGTGCGGCTTTCAGATGCACGAGGCGTTCGCTTGGCCCGGCCTCGTTTACTTCCTGAATGAGCGGCTCGGCTCTGGGAACTTGAGCGGGCGTGGAAGGCTTGGGTTCCGCTGCGATTGCCGCGGCAGAAAGAAGGGCGAACAGGAGGAGAACAAGAAGCTGGTAGCGCATTAACGACGTCCTTCCAATTGCAAACGAAAGTATCTTCCCGATTTGGCCACCGCCGAGCTTGCCTCGGTGGAGCCGATGATTTTGCACCAGCGACGAATAACCTGCGAATTAGTTCGTCCCCACCGGCCTCGTGCCGGTGGAACGCAAGATTCTCGTGCCAGAATCATTTGCTCCACCGACGCGAGGTCGGCGGGGGCAGGATTCTCACAAGCGCTTCGGCTAGTGCAGAATCATTTTCACCAACCGAGGCAAGCTCGGTGGGGTCAACTTACTTGTTAGCACCTGGCGTCGGCTTGCGCGTCAAGTTGCTCGGCTTGGGCGTCCCTTGCAGGTAGCTGAAGAGGTCGCCGATTTCGTCAAGAGTGAGCGTGTCGAGCAGTCCGGCGGGCATGGACGATACATTGCTCGGTTTGGTCTCTTCGATGTCGGCGGTTTTGACAGTGGCCTTCTCGCCCGTCGCTTGCAGCACGACGGTTTCCCCTGCCGCGCCGGCGGCGACGATGCCGCTGAGGGTGCGGCCGTCCGTGGTGCGGATGGTTTTGGAGGCGTACTGCGAGGAGATGATGTGCGAGGGGTAGATGACCGCCTCCAGGATCTCCTTCCGCGTGAAGCGGCGGCTGATGGTGCTCAGGTCCGGGCCCATGCTTTCGCCGATATCGCCGAGCTTGTGGCACTTGGCGCACTGGGCCTTGGTGAAGGCGACCTGGCCGCGCTCGGCCGAGGCTTTTGCCATCTCTTCGCCGCCGAGATACGTCAGCAACATGTCGTAGGTAAACTTGGCGTTTTCAGCCGCGGTCGGCAAAGTGGCGGGGGGCTCGTTGGGATAGGTCTTGGCGAACCAGGACTGCCAGGCCGCGAGCTGCTTCTGCTCGCTGTCGTCCTTGGCCGGCTCTTCGCTGGTCCAGAACTGGAGCAGCGCGATGGTGGCGTCGGCCGGCTTGTCCTTTTCCAAAGCCCGCAGGCCGAGCAGAATGACGGTGCGATAGGGGTCGGCTTCTTCGGGGGCCTGCTCGACAGCCATCAGTTTCTGGCAGACTTCGCGGGCGGCGGCCGGTTCGAGGTACGGCAGGCTGCGGACGACGTAGGACCAGTTCTCTCCCGCGGGGGATTGCGCGAGGCCGACGGAGACGGCCGCGCGGCGCTCCGGGATTTCATCCCAGACCTTGCGAAGGTATTTGAACGATTCCTCATCGCCGCTGCGGGTCAGCACCGCGGTGATGCCGACTTGCAGCCGCTGAAAGGAATCGCCTTCCTTGTCGTTAAGCCGCTGGTCGAGGTCCTTGAGCTGTTGCAGCATCTTCTCCTCGGGCTTTTCGGGAATCAGGTACAGGGCCCCCAGAGCCGCGTTCGGCCAGAGCGAGCCCTTCTCCAGGACCATCGCCACTTCTTCCTGATTGAGTTGCTTGGTGAAGTCCCGCGTGGCGTTAATCAGGTAGCGGGCATAGCTGCCGCCTCCCTTGCGCTTCTGGGCTTCTTCATAGAACTTGAGCAGCTCCATGCGGTCGTTGGAGGTCCAGCCTTTTTCCAGGAAACGGAGGTGCAGGGCGACATGCAGCTTGTCCACGTCGCTGGCATCGGACTTGAGGTAGGCCAGGTAGCGGTCGGTGATGGTCGATTCCTGCAGGTAGACCAGCAGGCGAATCAGCTCGCGGTTCATCAGGGTGTCGCCCGCGGGGAATTCTTCCGCCAGGCGCTTCCGCAGGACGGCCAGCTCTTCGGGCTTCAGCTCGCCGCGGGCAATGGCAACCTGCGCCACGCGGAGCATGTCGAGGAAGTCCTTGTCGCTGACGAATTTCTCCATCAACGTATCCATCCGCTTCAGAATCTGTTGGGCGTTTTCGCGGCTGGGATAGGCGGTGATGAGCGCCAGGCTGCCCTGGATATAGAGGCGATGGTTGTCGCTGGCGAGCAGCTCGTCCTTCCAGTCCTCGAGCTTCATCCGCTCGAGGACGCGGCGGGCGGCCCAGGCTTCAAAGCGATCATCCGACGCGAGGAGCGGCAGCAGTTTATCGAGCGTCGGCGCCTGGTCGGCCCGGCTGAGAGCTTCGCACGCTTTGCGGCGGACGGCCCGGTCCGTGTCGGCCAGCAGCTCGATGAGTCGGTTCTGTGTCTCTTGGGTCGGATGCAGCCCCATCAATTCCGCCGCCTTCGCGCGGACCTGCTCGTTCTGCTGCTGCGAGAGGTTGATGAGGAGCTCCGGCGTGGGAGCGGGGCCGTAAAGTTGCATCAGGTCGAGGGCTTGCAGGCGGTAGTTCGCGGGGTTGGCGGCGCTTTTTGCCACGCCGATGAGCGACGCATCCCACTTGTCGCCGAGCTTCCTTTTCTCGCCGGCGATGTTCTGCCGGGCCCAACTGCTTTGAATCTGCGGCTGGCGAATGACCGCGGTCACGCCGGTGCCGATGTTGGTGATTTGCGCCGGGACCGTCCCCTTCCAAATGACGCGGTAGACGCCGCCACCCGTGCCGCGTCCGCCGGTGCAGAAATACAGCCAGCCGTCCGGGCCGACGTCGAGGTCCGTGGCGTTGAGCGGGTTGCCTTCCACGAAGACTTCCGTCGTGGCGGTGTACGAGGCTCCGTTCTTTTTCAGCCGCACCGCCAGGATTTTTCCCTGCGACCAATCCGCCGTGAACAGGCAGTTGTGGTAACGGCGGGGAAACATGAAATGGTTGTAGGTCGTGATGCCCGCCGGCGAGCCGCGGCCGGTGTCGAGGACAGCGGGGAGCGAATCGACGAAATATTCCGGCCAGGTCGCCCAACCGCTCCGCCAGCCGTATTCGCCGGAGGGGGTCAGATGCAAGAGGCGCGTCGGGCGATAGAACGAGAGCCCTTCGTCGGACTCCATGTCGGCATCATGCACGAACAGCTCGCCGTCATTGCTGAAAGTCAGGTCGTACGGATTGCGAAGGCCGCCGCAGACGACCTGCACGCCGCTGCCTTCGGCATCGGTGCGGATGATGGTGCCGCCGGGGGCCTTGATGCCCACCGCGTGGCCGGCGGGATCTTCATAGCGGGGCGTCACAAGGTCCCCTTCGTAATAATCGCGGTGCGGGCTGGCGGGATCGACCTCCCGGTCAATCTTGGTGTAGTTGCCCAGCAGAACGTAAATCAGTCCGTCGGGGCCGAGGACCAGGCCATGAGCACCATGCTCGAGCGATTCGCTCTTGAATTTGATGAGCGTACGCACCTCTTCGAGCTGCCCTTCCTTGTTCAGTTTGGAGAGGCGGTAAAGGCCCGGTCCATCGGGCCCTTCACCAGTGACGAACACATCGCCGTTGAGGGCCAGAATTCCCTGGCAATTCTTGACTTTGTCGCAGTACGTCTTGACCTTGTCCGGGATGCGGTCGTTATCGCTGTCATAAATGAGCAGCAGCGGGCCACCTTCCTTGGAGGCGATAATATGGCCGAATTCGTTGAAGGTCATGGCGATGAGGGAGCCGGTCTGATCGCCGGTGACGATCTGCTGGACCTCGAATTCATCCACCGGTTCAAAGCGTTCATTCTTGACGAGTTTGGCTGCCACCGGCGCTTTGAAATCTTCGGCGGGCTTCGCTGCCGGCGTGGTTGTGGGAGTATTGGTTGCTGGAATGTTGGTCTTGGCGGTGTTCGTCGTCCTCGGCCGAGCGACCTGGCTCTTGTCGACGATGGGGGCCAGATTGGGCGTTTCGTCGCTAGGAGCGGAATCGACAGCCGCGGCGATTTCATCGCGGCGGTCCCAGGGGGCGGTTTCACCGAGCGTGCCGAAGACCTGAGCCTTGGCCCAGCCACGGTCGTTATAGATGGTGGTGTTCCAAAGTGGCAGGGGATTGGTGCTGGCCTTCCAGGAGTCGTCGCTGGAGTGCGAGACCCACTCGGCGTTCTTTTCCTTGACGGTCACGCGGGCAACCAGGGCGGATGTCTTGCCGGCGCGGTTCGTGACCTTGATGGCAATCAGATTGCTTCCCTTGGTGACGAGCTTGGAAACGTCGTATTCCACGAGTTTCTTGGTCGATTCCCCCGCGCCGATGCGGCGGCCGTTGAGGTACAGCTCGTAGGTATCATCCGCGGCCAGCGCGATGACCGCGGTCTCCGGCACTTTGATCGTGAAGGACTTGCGGAAGTGACAGACCGCGCCGGCGGGAACCGCGTCCTTCTCGTGTTCGGACGACCAGATCCATTGGGCCTCTTGCGCGGACGCTGTTTGATCGAGAATCGTCGCGGCAAGCGCCAGCGAGCAAAGCATACAAGCCATGCGGCCTAAAAACGAGTTCTTCCAGCCGGCCATCTTAGCGCGAATCCGTGCGGACATAGCAACCTCGCCGAAGTCTCGGAAACCCAGGGAAACAGGGAGCAAGGTTAGCAGCGGCGGGACAATTGAGGCAATGGCGAATAAATCAGTTAAGATAGAACCTGCTAGCAGACGCTTAGCCGCCGCGTCCACGCGGTGCTCGCCGGGCCTTCCCGCGTGGACGCGGGGGCTAAGCATGAAGGAACTGGAATGGTCGATACCAACGTGAGTTTTGTCGGTGCCGGCCAGATGGCTCGGGCTCTCGCTAAGGGCTTTGTCGCCGCGAAGCTGCTGCCACCGGGAAAAATTGCCGCTTTTGATGCGCTGCCGGAGGCCATCACGCAGTTCCAGGCGGAAGTTCCGGGCGCAATAGCCGCCACGAGCAATGTCGAGCTGGCCCAGCGCGGCGGCGTCCTCTTTCTGGCGGTCAAGCCGCAGAGCATGGCCGCGGTGATGGGGGAGCTCGCAGGGAAGATCGCCCAAGGAACGCTGATGGTCTCCATCGCCGCGGGCGTTACGCTGGCCAAGCTTTGCGCGGGGCTGAAGACCGACCGCGTCATCCGGGTGATGCCCAACACGCCGGCACTCGTTGGCAAAGGAGCTTCCGCCTTTGCCCTGGGCTCCGGCGCGACGGAGGGCGACAGCCGACTCGTGGCGGAACTGCTCGGTGCCGTTGGCATCGCCCGGCAGGTCGATGAAAAGCTGCTCGATGCCGTGACCGGACTTTCCGGCTCCGGGCCGGCTTTTGTCTATATGATGATCGAGGCTCTCAGCGACGGCGGCGTGCGAATGGGGCTACCGCGGGAACTATCGTTGGCATTGGCGGCTCAGACCGTTTTGGGAAGTGCCCAGATGGTGCTGAGTACAAACGAGCATCCCGCCGTGCTTAAAGATCGGGTTGCCAGTCCGGGGGGCACCACCATTGCCGGCATGAAGGCCCTGGAAGAGCACGGCTTGCGGGCGGCCCTGATAGCGGCCGTGGAGGCGGCTACGAAGAGGTCGCTGGAACTGGGGGGATGATTTGATGTCGATGAATTTCACCCGAAGGCGATTTTGCCTGTCGCTCGCGCTGGGGGCGGAGGGAGCAGCTTGTTATGGGCTGTCGCACCTGCGCAGCGATCGTAAGGATCTGGCCAGCTTCTCTCACGCCTCCACGGCGCTGGGAACCAAAGTCGAAATCACGGCTTTGCACTCCAGCCAGGCACGAGCAGCGGATGGAGTGAAGGCGGCATTCGCGGAGTTGGAATTGGTCGAGGAGGTGATGAGCCTCTATCGCCCGCACAGCCAGCTCTGCCGGCTCAATCGCGAAGGAGTGCTGAGGCAGCCGCATCCGTATCTAGTGGAAGTGCTGAAGTCCGCTCAGGAGCTGGCCGAAAAGACTGGCGGCAAGTTCGATATCACTATTCAGCCGCTTTGGAAGTTGCATGAAACCGCTTCGCGAGAAGGCCGCACTCCTTCTGGCGTCGAAATCGCCGCGGCTGTGGAACTGGTCGATTGGCGAAGGCTGGAAGTATCGAAGAAACTCATCCGTCTCCATCGCCCCAGTATGGCGGTGACGCTCAACGGCATCGCCCAAGGCTATGCCGCCGACCGGGCCAAAGCCGCCCTGCAAAAACATGGCGTGGAGCATGCCCTCATCAACACGGGCGAACTGACCTCGCTCGGCAGCAAGTCCACCGGCCAACCCTGGCGTGTCGGCATCCAGCATCCGCGACAGGCCGATGCATTCATCGCCCTGGCCGATCTCGACGGCCGCTGTCTGGCAACGAGCGGCGACTATGCCACCACATTCGGCAACGACCAAATTCGCCATCACATCCTCGACCCCGATACCGGCGCATCAGCCGCCGGCTTCGCCAGCGTCTCGATTGCAGCGCCCAGCGGACTCTTGGCGGATGGTCTTTCGACGGCGGTATTTGTGCTGGGTCCAGCGGAGGGAGGGAGGCTGATCAAACAGACGCCGGGAACAGACCTGCTTGGCGTCCTTCAAGACGGCCGTCTGCTCCGCACCGCCGGCTTTCCGACTTCCCGCGATGAGGAGGCCAGCGTATGAGGCAGTTCCATAGTAGCCCGCACACTCCGTGTGCGGGCATGTCGGCACACGGAGTGTGCCGGCTACTAACGGCTCTCGTCGTTCTGCTTGTCATTTCACCCCTCCGCGCCGCCACCGTCGAATTCCTCACCGGCGAGAAGCTGGAGTGCAAAGTCCTCTCGCGCGACGATAAGGAGATGAAGGTCAAAATCACCAAGGATGGCAAAGCGACCCAGCGGACCATTCCGCTCACCGAGGTTCACGTGGTCACAATCAACACCAAGCGGTACGTCATCAACCCCAAGAACACCGCCAAGAGCAAGACCGCCAAGTCAAAGTCCAAGAGTCCCCCTCTCCCCTTGGGAGAGGGCCGGGGTGAGGGTTCCGCCGAAAGCAGCGACACGCGGACCAAAGCCGAAATCGACGCCTTCATCGACGAGCAGGGCCGCACGCCCCCCGACTGGTTCGAGACCACGCCGCTCGACTATCCCCAATCGCTCGACCTCAGCTTCCCGAAAAAGGCGCCGGAAGGCTGGAACAATCAGAAGAACGTCGGCCAGTACAACTGGGACATCATCAACCCCAACGAGAGTAAATGGCGCGGCGGGGTCAAGCTGATGCACCACCTGCTGACGCTGCACAAGGACGACGAGGAAAAGCGGACCCGCGCCATGAACGACCTGGGCCGGGAATACTTCATCCTGCTGGAGGATTATCCGCGGGCGGCTTTCTGGTGGCGGAAGGCCGGGGTGGACAAGAGCCGGGATTTCCCGAACAGCACCGTTCACCTGGCGGAGTGCTACCACCGCTTGGGAAACAAGCAGATGGCCTTGGAGCTGCTCAAAAAGGCCCCCGCCACTTTCAATAACATTAAGCTCTACGCGGAGCTCGGCGACCTCCCCACCGCCCTCAAGCTGGCGGAAACCTACTCCCGCGGCAATCCCCACATGGCTTACCTAACCGCGGGGGACGCCTGCCGCTCCGCTGCAAAGTTTCCGCAGGCGGTGACGTATTACGAGAAGGTGATCGCCGCGCCTCTGCCTGCGAACAAAGGCCGCGCCGAAGGGACCATCAAGCGGGCCCAGGCCAATCTCGACGCGGTCCAGCTCTTCGAGCTCTCCGACCCAGGAAAAGTCCCCGACGGCTCCTACGAAGCAGAATCGCTCGGCTACGAAGCCATGGTGCGGATTCAAGTCGCCGTGAGGAGCGGCAAGATTTCAAGCGTCAAAGTCACTCAGCACCGCGAGAAACAGTACTACTCCTCCATCTCCGACACGACCGCCAAAATCATCTCCAAAAACGGCGTGAAAGGGGTCGACGCCACCAGCGGCGCGACCATCACCTCCGAAGCCATCATCAACGCCACGGCCAAGGCTTTATCCGCAGCTGCAAAATAGCCCAAAGTAGTCCGCTCACTCCGTGAGCGGACAGGTGGACGCACCACTACCCGTAATTTGGATTTACCTGGCGTCCAACTTTTTCACCCCAAAGGGTTGCAAATCCCTCACTTCAAAAGCAGACTAAGAGGGCCTTAACCTTTCCACGACTTTTTGCAGGGGTTTAAGAAGTGGTCCATCTGGGTTTTCCATGGGTAGCAGCGGTGCATGGCTGATGTCGGCCTCTTCAAAGCCCTCCGCGAAATCAAATTCCCCGCCGACGGCTCCCTGGCCCTCGAATACGAAGCCAACCCCGACAACCCCATCGACGAGATGAAAGCCTGCCTGGCGGTGGCGAAGGAAGCGATTGCCAAATCAGCGGGGTGAGCGCTGCTTTTAGTTGTGGATATCGTGTGCCGGCAAGCGATTATCCCGCCAGCACTCGTTCCAGCTCCTGCCAGTTCTTGTCGACCACCCATCCAAACCGGCAGCGGCCGCCGCTCCGCAGTTGCCATAGTTCGCCGATTTGCCGCTTGTGGACCTCTTCTCGATGGTCGGCCATTTTTCCCATTTTGTACTCGATGAGAACCACGGTGCCGTCGAGAAGCTCCACGATGAAGTCCGGAAAAAAACGTCCGGGAGACTTGGGGAGTGAAAATCCTCCGTGGTTGGAATGGTCGGTATTGCGAATCCACCGCGCGACATTCGGATGCTCGTCTATTTTCGTTGCGCACTGGGTTTCCTCGCCGTTCATGTCGCCCACCAGCGAAAACCCGTGCTTCTGGAATCGATGCGAATCGAACAGACGCGAAGGTTTGTAATCGTGTTCTTCGAGGAGAATGCTGAACTCCTGCGAGGCTTCGACCGAGCTGGGCGATTGGTCGATCAGCCATTCAATGGCCTTGCGAACCTGTTTGCGGCCATGATCCGTTACCTTGGCCCGCAATGCTCCCGCCAATTTGTGCCGCCTACGGACGATGACGGGCAGGGCCACCGGGCGGCCGTTGACTAACCCATCGACCACCCGCTGGAGCCACGGCTGGCTTTCGCTCTTGGGAAGGCCCATAAAAGCGTCTCCGCGGTGCATTTCCTGGTCGAGCCAGCGGGTCAGCTCGACGGGCAGCCAGTCTTCTCCTTCGCCGATCAACTCCAGTTGGACGAGCCGAGCGTCGCTGACGGACTTCGTCACCAGCGCCTCTTTGTCCAAATCGATGGTCGCCGCGCTCACTGCGTTTACGTCCGTCGAAAACTCCGTTTCCGTGAGCGCCGGATCGCACTCCTCCAGCGCCCAATTGAATTCATCCAGCTCTTCTGGCTCCAGGAGGCTCAGCCGGTCTCCTTCCCGCCTGACGAGGCGCGGAATGCGAAACGGCTTCGCAAATTCACCGAGCTTCTTGGCGGCAATTCCGACCGGGCGCTCGCGCTCCCAATAGGCTTCCACCGCTTCGCGGTCCGCTGCAACCGGCAAGGACTCTTGCAGGGCCCGCACTTCGTTGCGATTGAGAGGACTGACCACGACCAGGGCCTTGGCCGTTTCATCATAGCGCGTCTTTTGGGCAATCGCGGCGGGAATCTGATTTGGCTGTGGCCGCTGTTGCAAGGGAATCTGCGACAACCCCAGGCCGCGCTGCGTTGCGGTCACCGCGACGCGCAGGGCATCCTGTGCCGACCGCTCATCAAAGCCGCAGTTTTCTACCATCCGGTCCCGCAGCTGCATGGCGGTTTTCACGACGTCGTCGCTCAGCACGAACGCATAGGCCCGGTCCAGCGCTGGAACATTCGTGCGATTCGCAAAGGGCATCCGCAAAATTCGGCCAAGGAGCTGCTCGACGGCGGTGGGAGTGGCCGCGTTACCGATGGAGCCCAGGAGGTAGGCGAGCGGACAATCCCACCCTTCGCGGAGCTTATCGACGGTGATGACAAAACGCACGGCACAGTTCGTTTCCATCAGGTTCGTCTCGCCAATTTCGTCGAGACTGCCGGTGCAAATTCGGATGTAATCGGCGGGCACTTGAAGCTGTTCGATCAGTGCGGCCTTCACCTTGTCGGGGGTGTGGGTTTCTTTCGTCTTGGAGCTGCTCTGCGCCTGAATCAGGGCAATCGGACGAATGAATGGCAGGCCAACATCGGCGACCGCCCGGTCCGCGATGACTTCCAGTTCTTCACGCCTTTGCACCGTCGCCGCCAGCACTTCCAGCCAATCGCCGCGGCTCTCCAGATCGACAGGGAGCTTGATCATCCCCTCGTCCCGCAATTCCAGGGCGCTCACGGCGTGCAGGACATTGCTGGCGTAACGCGGATCGCTGGGATGGTTTGGATCGTGGCGCTGTTCCGGCGTGGCAGTTAACTCCAAAACCATGGAGGGGCCAAAGCGGGCCAGCGACTCGAACGAAATTGGCGTCCGGGCGTTGTGGGCCTCGTCCATCACGACAATCGGACGGCGAAGTCGTAATGCATTGGCGAGCGACAGATCGACGTTCCCCTTTTCGTCGCGGGCGAGTTCCGCTCGTGCCCACTCGGGGAGATTTTCAAAGGCCGTCTGCAAGTAGCCGTTGTCGCGGTAGATTCGCCTTGTCGCCGCGAGTTCCTCACCGCCAACATCTTCGCGGATTCGGTAGGACTGGATCGTGGTGACAATCACCAGGGCGGCTTCCGATTTGACCGCGCGGGGCGTGGTCAAAGCTTGTTCCAGCGTGGCTACCTCGACCGATGCGCCGAGGGAGTCTTCGAGCGCCTTACGGTACGGATGGTGAATCGACAAGAGTCCGCGCAACGTCTGGTCGCGGATGGTGGTGCTCGGCGTGATCCAGAGGCAGACCGGGCGATCCGTTCCGAGAAGTTCCCGTCCCACCGTTCCCACGGCATGTGCGGCCAGCAGTGTTTTTCCGCCCCCTGTCGGCAAACGGAGGCAAATGTACGGAACATGGTCGAAGCCGGGGGGCGAATAATAGCCGCGCTCCGTGAGTATTTCGAAGGCATCCCGCTGCGGCTTGGCAGCGCCGCGCGCCATCTGGCTGCGAATCTCGCGGCAGTAATCGGCTAGATGATCCAGGGTTTCTTGCTGGTAGTCCTTTAGCGGCATCCAGGTCATGGGAAGACCCTCCAAAAACTAGCCCAACGCGAAAGTTGTGATGACGCGCTGAACGCACAACGGATTTCAGCCCCGCAGGGGCGGAGATACGATAGCCCAGGCCGAAGGCCTGGGTATTGAGAATGAATCAATGGAAAGCCCTGAAGGGGCGAGGTAATCAAACGTGGGAATTGTGCTTCCATCACGGATTGTGAATTACGGCGCCCCTGTGGGGCTTGGGAACCGTATTGGCCGCTGACCCAGGCCTTCGGCCTGGGCTGTCGTATGGTCGGCCCTTCGGGCCTGCAAAAGGCCGGCTCGCTGGCGCGTCGGACTGGCGTCATGTTTGCGAATCCCGCAGGGTGTAGGGAATCTGGCGGAAGGTGACGCCGGCGCGTTTCAGCGTCGCGTCGCCGAGGCGGCAGGCTTCGCCATAGATGACGCGCGGGCCGTTGCCGGCGGGATGCGCGGGAAGGTGGGCGAGGACGGCATTCGTCAGGACGTTGCCGCCGGCAGGGCGTTTGTCGCCGAGAATTCCGTTGTACAGCAGATAGATCGCCCTGCCGCCGTGAACGCCGAGCAGCGGCGAATCCTTGCGCGGCCGTTTGGGAATCGGGACACCCGTTTCCAGCAGATAGACGTAGCGGGCTAAATCAGTGAAGGGGACATCGCCGTTGATGTTTCCTTGCGAGTCCAGAAGCGTCTTGCCAAGGCGACAGTAGCGATAGCCTCTGCCGGAATTGGGCGCAATTTTTGCCTCTCTCTCTCTCTCTCTCTCTCTCTCCAATTTCTTGCGGAGTCCCAATCGACCGATAGAGGCGTTCTCGGGTAATATTTAGGGCAATGCTCGGTTCCATTTCCACAAGGATACAGCGACGGGATCCGCCATCTTCGCGATTCAAAGCGTCAACAGCATGACCCGTGGTTCCGCTGCCTGCAAAGGAGTCCATTACAAGCGAATCGTTTTGTGTTGACACCTCAAGAATTCTCTGAAGGAGGCGCAGTGGCTTCGGTGTGTCGAATTGGTCAGCTACCCCCATTATCTCGTTGACCTCCTTCTTTGCCTCGTCGTTGCTTCCAACATCGGCGAGATCCCAGAACGACGGAATCACTTGGCCGTGTGCCTCGCTTAGAAACTTCTTTATCCGCGGAACATTATTACCATTTTTACCAAACCAAATCCTTTTATCCTGGCTCAGTTCGACAAACGTCGCTTTCGCCAGCCCCCAACTTCGGCCAGGCGGTGGCTTGATGACGCGGCCACTGGGAAGCTCAATTGAAAAATACTGTTCTTTGGTCGCGCGCCCCGTCATTCCAGTCATGTCCACGGATGCCCAGGCACCACGGGGGTCTCCGTCAGGATTCGTGTAGGCGGCGACACGTTCCTCACTTAGAGTCATTTTGCTGATTGCCTCTTTTGGCGCAGCGGGATTCTTGACATAGCAGAAGACGTAATCATGCACGTTGCCTACGGTCGCCCGCGCATCAGGAGATGAACGCTTCTTCCAAACAACGGTCGCCAGGAATGAAGTCGGTCCAAAAACGTCATCGAGAAGCGCTCGGCAGTTGTGGGCCTCGTTGTCATCGATGCTGAGCCACAGTACTCCGTCGTGACGTAGGAACTCCCATAGCAGCTTAAGTCGGGGGTACATCATGCAGAGCCATTTGTCGTGACGGCAAAGATCGTCTGCTTCCTTTCCAACGACGTCTCCAAGCCATTTTTTGATCCGTGGATCGTTCACGTTATCGTTATATCGCCACTGTTCATTGCCGGTGTTGTAGGGCGGGTCGATGTAGATGCACTTGACCTGGCCGCGGTACCGGGGGAGCAGCGCCTTGAGGGCCTCCAGATTGTCCCCCTCGACCAGCAGATTCTCCGCCTCCGGGTCTCCAAACGACAACGCCGGGTCACATTCCAGCAGCCGCGTCGGCACGCGGCGGTGGTGATCGACCACCGCCTCTTTTCCAATCCAATTCAGCGTCGGCATTTTTTGCCCACAAGCCTTTCGGTTCTTGTTCTCCACCAACCTGGGCGATTGTAAGTGAGCGATACAGGCGAGAGTAGAGGCGGGACGCCGCAAGAAAAGTAGGCCGCCACTCCCGTGGCGAGCCCTGAGAGTTGATGTCGCTGCGGGAAAGACGTTGAGCGGCGATTCGGCCCGAACTCTGCCGGCTCGCGAGAGGACTCGCGGCCTACTTTGGACAAGTTGGGAAATATTTGTGCCTACCTCTTGACTGTGCCAACCTGGATGTATACACTTACGTACAGTATATGGGTTTTTGCTTCGGGCGGTGAGTAACAAGGCCGGAAAAGGGGATTTGAGATTTGAGATTTGAGACGGGAAGCAAAAGCGACACAGGCCGTACCTGGCCTCTTCCAGACGAGAGGGGCGGAACGGAAGAGGATTTGAAATCTGAGATTTGAGATTTGAGACAAAAAAAAGGAGTGAGGAAGATTGGACATGCCCTGGGGAGGTCGAGAGGAGAAATTGAATCAGAATAAAGTTTGATTCAGGGACTTAGGGCGTGAATCAATAGCGTAAGTACAGTATAGAAACAGTGTTACAGATAGTGACAATGTCGTAAGTGACGTGGAAACTGTATCATGAATCATGAATCAGGAATTCCCCAGCCGGGGGGTGATTTTGGCGAGGTCGGGAGAACTGCGCCGAACGGGAGGGCGAGGGAGTAAGAAGGCGGCGAGGTCGGGAGACCGGCGCCGAACAGGAGCGGGATTAAGAGTAAGAGAATCAGCGGGAGAGAGGGAACAGCGAATGGGTGGTCGCCCTTGACGCTATTTGCTTGCCACTCCTATACTTCGGACGAGGAACCAGAGTCTGCCAGCGGGCGAATTGCCCAGGAAATTACCATGAAATCACAACGTAGCCATCATAAGCCGGTGAATAACGAGCTTGCCCAGTGGCTGGGGGAGCATATTGAGCAGTGGAAGCCGCATTTTCCGGTGATTGGGGTCATTGCCGGCCTGGTGCTGCTGGGGGGGATCGTCTATCTGATTGCGTTCTCGGGGGAGGACATGTCCAGCGCCCCGTCCTGGCAGGCGTATTACGCCGCCTACGGGGAGCCGAAAGTGGAGGATGCCCTGAAGAATGTCGCCGAAGGGCAAAAGGGGACGCTGGCCGGGCGCTGGGCCATGCTGGCCCTGGCCGACCAGCAGTTGCGGCAGGCGATGCAGCAACTGGTGCAGAATCCCAAGCTTGCCAAGACCACGCTGGAGGGGGCGGAGAAGACGCTCAAGGAAGCGGAGGACGGGGCCAGCGACAAGGCGCTGCTCGCCCGCGTGCATACCAGCCTCGCCAAGGTCAGCGAAAGCGCCAACAAGCTCGAAGAGGCCCGCAAATATTACGCGCTGGTTTTGAAAGATGATCCCGAGGGGACTTTTGGCAAAGCAGCCGCCAAGTCGATCAAACGTCTGGAGAAGGGGAGCGATGTGCCGGAACTGCTGGCATGGCTCGACCAGCAGGATCTGGCGACACGCCCCAAAGCGACCGGCAATCCGTTTGACATGGGGACGCGACGCGAGCCATTGCCGGAACGGCCGGACCTGAGCATTCCCGGCGAGATGAAGTTGGACGGGCCGTCGCCGTTTGGACCAGGGGCGTTTGATCCTTCCGCGCACGGCATTCCGCTGGACCTCAAGGGCCTGCCGGGACTTGATAAGCCGAAGACCGAGGCCCCGAAGACGGAAACACCGGAGACGGAAACGCCCACCACGGAAAAGCCAAAGACCAAATCGCCCGCCGTGCCCACTCCGGTGAAGCCGGCCGGGGAAAAGCCGGCTGCCGAGGATAAGCCGGCGGACGAGAAGAAGGATGAAGAGAAGTCTGAAGAGAAGTAGGCCGGTTCCTTCAATTCCGCATTCCTCCCCTGGCGATCGACACGGCATAGACCGCCGCGGCACCCGCCTTGAGCAGCACGCGGGCCGCGGAGTCGCAGGTCGCCCCGGTGGTGATAACGTCGTCCACCAGCAGGATGCGAGCGCCGGATATGTCATAGCTGCGGCTGGCGGCGTAGGCATCTTTGACGTTGGATTGACGCTCAGCGCCGAGCAGTGTCGATTGCTTCTTCAGCAGTCGCCGGCAGTGAAGCAGATCGCCGGCGACGGGCAGAGCCACTGCTGCCGCCAAAGAGCGAGCCAGAGTCTCGGCCGCGCTCGTGCCCCGGATAAGCCGCGACAACCAGTGCATGGGGATGGGCACGATGAGCTCCGGCGGCTCGGGAAACGGCCGCTCGGCAAGCAATGCCGCCAGACGGCGACCGAGCGCCATCGCCAGGTGCTCATGGGCGTGATGCTTCATCCGCAAGACCGCTTGCCGCACGTCGTCCGCATAGAGTCCCAGAGAACGGACCGCGCTGAATCCAAATTTCGTAGCCCGGCAGCCGGCGCAATCGCCTTCGCTTTCAGCAGCCGCTGGAGCCGGAATGCCGCAGCGCGGACAGAGATTCTTCTGCGAATGGGCGAGACGGCTGGTGCAGGTTTCGCAGAGCAGCGTGCCGTCTTCACGCGGGGGACTGGCTTCGCCGCAGTACGCACAGGTGGGCGGGAATACCAGGTCGACGGCAGCGGAGGACCAGCGCCAAATCCAGCGCGGCGAGAGAAGAGAGAGGCGACTTGTGGCAGTGCGGCTCACGCTAGCACCCTGGCGTTCGTCTTGACCCGATTCGTAAGGAATCCCTATGGTATCACACGCCGACAGCATTCTGGAAAAGGACTTCGCCTTGCTTGCCCTGATATTCTCGCCTTACTACTACGCCATCAACCGGGCCTGGATTGTGGACCGCTACGCCCTGGGTCTGTTCTTCAAACTGGTGATCGTCTGCTTCATCAGTCTGGCCGGATTGTATGTCGTCATCGATTGCTTCAGCAATTTTCAGGAATTCAACTCGTATGGTCATCGCCTCGAAGGAGGCATTGGCAAAGTGCTGGCCGCGTATTATGGAGCCCGGTTGTTTTGGTTTTTCGACCTGACTGCCGGCGTGATGGCGATGGTGGCGGGTCTGTTTGCCGTCACCTGGATGCAGCGGGCCAATGAAATGACGGCCCTCTCCGCGGCGGCCATTCCGCCCTGCCGTATCGTCCGCCCGCTTGCATGTGCGGCGGCTTTCGTCGCCGCTCTTGGCGTCGGCAATCGCGAAATCTGCCTTCCAAAAATCCGCGAGCGCCTGGCCAAGAATGCCCAGGACTGGTTGGGCGAGACCGCCAAGCCTTGCCGCCCGATGTTTGATATGCAAAGCGGCCTGCTGATTTCTGGCAAGTATACTTTCGCCAATGAAAAACGCATCGAGGGAGCCAAGTTCAGTCAGTTGCCCGAGGAGCTGCAATCGTGGGGTCGCCAGATCACGGCTGACAACGCCTACTATCAGCCGGCCAACCCGCAGCACCCGGGCGGCTATTTGCTCAGGGGAGTCCACCAGCCCATCAACCTGGAGGAGATGAAATCGCTTTCCGTGGGCGGCCAGCCGCTCGTGTTCAGCCCCGCGGACAATCCCTGGCTCCAGCCGCGGGAGTGCTTCGTGGGCACCGGCGTCAACTTCGAGCAACTAACGGTGGGCACGGCCTGGCAACAGTATCTGAGCACGGGTGAACTCATCCGGGGACTCAGAAATCGCAGCCTCGACTATGGAGCCAACGTCCGCGTCACGCTGCACGTCCGGCTCGTTCAGCCCTTCTTGGATATGGCCCTGTTTTTTCTAGGTATCCCCTTGGTCCTGACGCGGCGGAACAGCAATATCTTCGTGGCGGGACTGCTGGGGCTCGTGCTCGTCGGCGGGTTCTTCTTCGTGACGATGCTGAGCCACTGGCTGGGGGCGAACTATTTCCTCAGTCCCGCGCTCTCCGCCTGGCTGCCGCTGCTCATTTTTGGTCCGTTGGCATTCATGCTTGCGCGGCCGCTGTGGGACTGAGAATCCGTTGGAGTTCCGCCTTTAGGCGGCCTTCGGAATCCGCCTAAAGGCGGGACTCCAGCAACACCGAGACTCCCCTATTTCAAAATGCTGAACAAGTCGCTCTGCTGGTCCGTCCAAAGCACGTCGCGGATCCGCTTCTTGGGTTTCCCGCCTTCGGCGATGGCTTTCTTGTCCGCATCATCTTCGGATTGAATCAGAGCTTCCCTGGCGATGATGTAACGCTGGATGGTGAGATCCCCCAAGAATTCCTCGTTCCGCGTCAGTAGAATCCAGTCGGAGGAAGCGTCTCCCACCGGGTCGTTGGTGCCGTCGTAATGGACCGGCACTTGCTGGTAATTGAACTTTTTGGCAAGTGCGTTGACTACCGGCGCCAAATCCAGATACCGGTTGCTGATGTGGATGGCCAGGATGCCGACATTTTTGCCGTTCACATGCCGCATCTGCCGCTCGTAGATTTCCAGGGCCTCCACGGTCAGCAAGTGGGCGGGGATCGCATCGCCGCTAAAGGCGTCCAGCACCAAGACATCGTAGTTCTTGGGATTGGCGGCATTCTGAGATTCCTTCTCCATTTGAATGCGGGCATCGCCGAGCGTGATCTCCACCGTGGCCCCCCGCAGCTTCGCCCGGTCGATGAACGTGAAGACATGCTCCTTTTTTTCGCCTATCGTGAATAGCTGCTCGTGAAGGGCCACCACTTTTGGGTCGATGTCGTAGAAGCAGTAGTAGTCGCCGCTCTTGGCATGGGCGGCCATGGTGCCCGTCCCCAGCCCCACCACCGCCACGCGGATCGGCTGCCCGTCCCGGCGGCCGGGATAGTCCCGCACGGCAATGCCGGGGCCGGACGCATCGTCGTAGTAGGTGGTCGCTTCGTCCTGTCGGTCCTCCGCCAGATACTGCGTGCCGTGCAGGATCCGGCCGTGATAGAGAGATCGGCGGGAGGTGTCGTTCCCCTCTTCATCGGAATCCACGATTTCCTTGACCCAGATGTGCCCATAGAAATTCCGCGATTGCACGATGACGCCGGAGTTCGATTCCAGTCCCGCCAGTTGGGCAGCGGCAATCAGAAACACAAGGCCGACGACGACGAAGGCGCTCGACCATTGCAACATTTCCTTGCGGGCCAGCCAGTTGGACTTGCTGGCATTGAGCAATGCGATCCAGGCCACGATGAACGTGCCGATGATTCCGATGAAAATCTCGATGGGCTTAGTGAAAATGATCGGACAAATCAAGCCGACAAAAATGCCGCCGAGCGCCCCGCCGAAGGAAATCATCAAGTAGAAGCGCGTCAGGTATTTGGAGGAGGGCTTTGATTTGACGATTTCCCCGTGGCACAGCATGCACGTCACGAACAGGATCGCCATGTACATCACAGCCTGGGACTTAATGCTTTCGCGGTAGTTCTCGGTGAATGTGCTCCAGGAAAAGCTGACGGGGGGCAGATGCAGAACCGTCCTGACTTTCGTGGCGTAAGCCTCCAAATCGCTGGCCTGATCCATCGCGCAGACCAGCCCGATGAGAAACACTCCCAGCGTTCCCCACAGGGGACGGAAGTACCAGATTTCGCGGTCGAAGCAAATGATGAACGACAATAGGTAGAGGCTCAGTGGCACGACCCACATAAATGGGCTGGGCGCGATATCGGTCGAAAGATAACTGGTGAACGACAGCAGGGTCAGCGACGCCAAAGCCGCCAGCATGACCCAGGCGGCTTCCAGGTACCAAGGCGGGGGGGCGTCTGAGGATTTTGCATCAAAGCGGTCTTCCAACACCTCTGCCGGGACCGCAGATTTCGCCGAAGTCGGCTCCGTGGAGCGGGCGGCGGCGGCGATTTCCATTTCGCTGGCAATTCGCCAGACCATGATTCCCAGGCCGCCCGCAAGAAGCGCGAATAGGGCGAAGGCGAGCGACCACAGCCAGCCCTGGGCATAAACGGCGAAAGCGGGTTCAAACAGAAACGGATAGGTGAGCAGCGCGCCGAGTGAGCCGATATTCGAGAGCGCGTACAGCCGGTACGGCGAGCGGCCCGGATAGACGAGCGCGAACCACGACTGCACCAGCGGGCCGCTCGATGACAGCAGAAAGTACGGCGTGCCCACTTTCGCCGCCAGCAGCAGCAGAATCCTCAGCGCCGGCAGATTGCCATCGGCCGGCTTCCAGGTCTCGCCGGGAACGATGGGGAGCGTGAGGACGGCGACGGCCAGCAGCGCGGCATGAATGCGCCCTTGCCACAGCGGCGAAGAGTACTTCGTCAGCAGATGGGCATAGGCATATCCGCCGAGCAGCAGCACTTGAAAAAACAGCACACAGGTGGTCCAGACCGCCGGGCTGCCGCCAAACCAGGGAAGAATGGTCTTGCTGATAATCGGCTGGACCTGAAATAGCAGGAAGGCGCTGGTGAGAATGGTCACTGCCGCCCACCAGGCCATTCCCTCGCCGCGCTCGTCTTTCATAACCTCATCCTGCACCAGGGAATTGTAGTTGTGCCTAGTCTACTGTAGGCCGCGGCGGTGATGTAGACAGGGTTTCGGGCCGGAACGACCGCCCCTGCACCCTGCCCCATGTCAAGTCACGCTGGTAAATTAGGGCCATCGCCACCTTTTCGATTCCCGTTCCTTGGTTGTCCTGCATACGCCCAGCCCTCCTCCCCGCGGTCGCTTCCGTCTCTATGCCGCAAATCACCAAACTGCTTGTCGCCAATCGCAGCGAGATCGCCATCCGCGTCTTTCGCAGCGCTCACGAGTTGGGCATTCGCACGGTCGCTATCTATGCCCATGAGGACCGCTACGCCCTGCACCGCTTTAAGGCGGATGAGGCCTACCTGGTCGGCCAGCCGGGCGAGCCGATCAAGTCGTATTTGAACATTCCGTCGATCATCTCCCTGGCCAAGCAGCACGATGTCGACGCCATCCATCCAGGCTACGGCTTTATGTCGGAGAACCCGGACCTCTGCCGGGCCTGCAACGCAGCGGGGATTATTTTCGTGGGTCCGCATGTGGATGCGCTGGTCAATCTCGGTGACAAGACGTTTGCCCGCCACATCGCCCAGAAGGTAAACGTGCCGGTCCTCGGCGGCAGCGACGCCATTAAGAGCGTGGAGGAAGGAAAGAAGATCGCGGCGAAGCTCGGCTTTCCCATCATTCTCAAGGCGGCCAAGGGTGGTGGCGGCCGAGGGATGCGGGTGGTCAAGAGCGAGAAGGAGTTTGCGCCGTCGTTTGAACAGGCCCAGCG
>JBKJNY010000067.1:0-35191 GCA_046593355.1 Pirellulaceae bacterium
GCCATCCGTTTGTGCTCGATGAGAACATAGACTCGCTCGACATGCTGTTGCGTGGCAAAGCCGATCTGGCGATGGACGTCGTCAATCTGAAAATCAGCAAACTCGGAGGGCTGACGAAGACGAAGCAGGCCCGCGACCTCTGCGTTGCGATGGGAATTGCCATGACGCTGGAAGACAGTTGGGGAGGCGACATCACGACGGCGGCGATTGCGCATCTTGCGCACAGCACGCCGGAAGAGTTCCGTTTCACCAGCACGGATTTCAACAGCTATGTCACCGTCAGCACGGCGACGGGCGCTCCGCAGCGCCGGCACGGTTTCATGGCTGCGAGCAACGATCCGGGACTGGGTATCACTCCTCGAACGGACATCCTCGGCAAACGAGTCGTGGAGGTCGGGTGATCATCGCAGCCTCCGCCACCAAGAGCACAAACAAGAAACGTCATTGAACAGCGAAAGTAACTGTCATGGAACGAGTCTCCCCATTCATCACTGCCGGACTTGTAATCGCTAACGCGCTTGTCGTTGCCGACGACCGAGCAGTTCATACAAGACTCCTGGCCGATGCCGAGACGCGATTGAAAGCGATCTACGACCATCGCGAGTTTGTGCCGGCCTCGTTTTCAGGAAAATGGCTGCGAGACAGTTCTGGCTATTTGGTCCTCGAGCAACCCAAGGGGAGTTCCGAACCAGAACTCGTGCGGTACGACGTGATAAGTGGAAAGCGCTCAATCTTGATTGGCAGCAAACGGCTCGTTGTCCCAGGCACGTCCGACCGGCTGGTCATTCTGGAATTCGTTCAATCGCCAGTCGCCAGCCAGTTTCTGATGCAGGCGAGAATCAACACCAGCGAGAAAACTGGTTACTGGCTCTTTGATTCGAAATCTGGTGACCTCAAACCGATCGCCGCCGAAATCTCTCGGTTGTCTTGGGAGAACACGTTTTCTCCCATGGGGGATCGATTACTCTTCGGGCGTGGTCCAAATCTCTATGTGTTCGACCTGACCAACGACCGCACCACTCCATTGACTGCCATCGAAGGCAACGACGTTCTGGAGAACGATGTCCGTGCGAGATGGAGTCCGGATGGCTCGAAGATTGTCTATGTTCAGTCTGATAATTCGAAAGTTCGCCAAAGACCGATTGTTCATCCGACTGACCCAACTTATCCGGACGTTTCGCACCAACGATTTGCTCGCGTCGGTACACCGATCCCAACAATTCGAATTGGAGTCGTCGGTGCTAATGGCGGAGACACACGTTGGGTGAAACTGCCAGCAGTTCCAGACACATTCTATCTAAATGAGGTAAGTTGGGCGGGAAACTCGGAAGAACTGTTGGCCGAAATGCTGAGCCGTTCTCGCGATGCTCGTCAGTTTCTGCTCATCAACACAGCGACTGGAGCAGTCAATACGGCCTACGAGGAATCTGATCCTGCCTGGGTCGATGCGAGTTATTCGGCCAACGCTGGCCTTGAATGGATTCAAGATGGCAAAGCGTTTGTGCTGCTCAGCGAGCGTGATGGTTGGCGACATGCGTATGTGATTTCACGCGATGGCAAGCAACAGAGGCTGCTCACTAAACACGACAACGACGTCATCGCTCGTGGGCCAGTCGATGCGCACAAGGCCTGGTACTTCCTCGCGTCACCGGAGAACGCCACACAACGCTATCTCTATCGCGCTGGCTTGGATGGAAAGGGCGATCCCCAACGAGTGACTCCCGCAGACCAGCCGGGCACTCACAATTACGACTTCTCGCCCGATCGCAAATGGGCGTTCCATACGCGATCAACGTTCGACTCGCCGCCAGTGATCGACCTGGTGGAACTTCCTGAACATCGCTCGGTGCGTGTCTTGGAAGACAATGCAGAGTGTCGCCGTCGAGTCACCCCGCTGATCACTCAGCCCACTGAGTTCTTGAAGCTCAACATTGGAGACGGGGTCGTGATGGACGCGTGGATGATCAAACCTCGCGACTTCGACTCGACGAAGAAGTACCCGGTCTTCGTATTTGTGTACGGCGAGCCGCACGCCCAGACCGTCCTTGACGATTGGTTTGGCGGCCAGAATCATTCGATGTTCCATCGCATGATTGCTGACTTTGGATATCTGGTGGTCTCGATAGATGGCCGCGGGACACCCGCCCCGAAAGGAGCCGCGTGGCGACGAGCAGTCTTCGGAAGTCTCGGGCCGCTGTCGACGGAAGAGCAGGCCGCTGGCGTGAAGGAACTGGGCCGCACGCGATCATTCGTCGATTTGTCGCGAGTGGGAATTTGGGGTTGGAGCGGCGGAGGCTCGAACACATTGAACGCGATGTTCCGCAAGCCCGATGTGTATCACGTCGGCATCGCGGTGGCCCCGAAGCCGCAGCCGGATCTCTACAACGCCTGGTTTCAAGAGATCTTTATGCGCACCCGTGAAGAGAACCCGGAAGGTTATCGCCAGGCCGCGGCAATCAATTTCGCGGAAGGTCTGCGGGGAGATCTGCTGATCGTGCACGGCACTGGAGAAACCAACACGCATCTACAAATCACCGAAGGTCTCGTCGATCGGCTCATCGAGCTGGGCAAGCGTTTCGACTACATGGCCTACCCCAATCGCGACCATGGCTTGCGGGAAGGAAAGGGCACTGCGGTCCACCTGCGTCTGTTGATGACTCGTTTCTTGATCGAACACCTTCCACCTGGCCCTCGTTCATAAAGGACCACGCGATGACAACCCGCTCATCTTTACGATCACCAAGCACATCCTGGTGATTACGGGCAAGAAGATAGTTCGAAATGAGAGATCAGAGTGATCGTTTCGAAGAGCTTCCTTGGAAACCAGTGGACAACTCAGTTGCGAGGATCACGATAATGAACCTTCGATCGGTGCTTGAATTTTGCAGACTACGTTTCTCGGCCCGCAGAACAGGCCAGATGATTTTGGGGGCATTGATTTCGGCCCTGCTGGTCAACACTGTCTTGGCGGAACCCGGTGACCCGGCTCTGCCAGGCAACCACCCGCTCACGCAGTCGCAGGTGGGGGATTTGCTGATCTCGGAATTGCGATGCGCGGCATGCCACGGTGGCGTCCCACGAGGTTCCCTGCCGGACAAAACGGCTCCTGATTTGGCCGATGTCGGCGCGCGGATCTCACCCGAATACCTCCGACGATTCCTTGCATCACCGTCGTCGGTCCATCCCGGTACTACAATGCCGGACGTGTTGCTGACGCAATCGGAAGCGGAACGAGACCGGATCGCTGACGCTCTGACTCACTTTCTGATCGCCCAGTCGAAGACTGCCTTTCAGACTGATGTGCCCCAGCAGATTGATTTTCAGCAAGGCAAATCGCTGTATCATTCGGTTGGCTGTGTTGCATGTCATGGTCCGAAGGAAGCAATCACTGACGCACCACATGTCAAAAAGCGAAACGACGAGGATGACGACGACGAGGACAAGGCAGTCGCCGCGAAAAAGACCGTCAAGCCGATAGCCGTCCCACTTGGGCATGTCTCCGCCAAATACAGTGCGAAGTCTCTCAGCGAGTTCCTGTTTCAGCCGTTACGTGTCAGAAGCTCGGGTCGCATGCCGGACATGAAGCTGACTCCCGCAGAGTCGCTGGCCATTGCTGGCTACTTGATCGGAGTGCAGCCGCAACAGGGCAAGGCCCTTGTCCCACAGGAGTCGCTGGTGGCGAAGGGGAAGATGTACTTTCAGGAACTTAATTGCGCTGCTTGTCATACACTTCCCGGCATTGCAGCCGCTCCTCTGATTGGTTCATTGAGAAAAGGGGATCAGTCTCGCGGCTGCTTGTCGAAATCAAGCGCCCGAAGTCCCCGGTTCCACCTCGAAGATGCTCAGGTTCAGGCGATTGTCGCTTCGCTTCGGGTAGAACCGACTGCCGATTCGGACAACGTTGTGGCGGCGAAGACACTGACCGCATTTCACTGCACGGCCTGTCATGTTCGGGATGACTTTGGAGGCGTTCACGAATCACACAACCCGTTCTTTGCCACCAGCGAGCAGAAACTGGGGGACGATGGTCGCATCCCACCGCCGCTGACGCTCGTCGGGGCCAAGCTGCAACCGGCCTGGATGAAGAAGGTGCTCTTCGACGGCGACAGTGTCCGCCATTACATGGCCACTCGAATGCCCCAATATGGCACTTCCAATCTTCAGCATTTGCCGGCCGTTTTTGCGCGCCTTGACGTTTTGGAGAGCAGAGAAATGAAGATTCCAAGTCCCGAGAGTCGCTCGGCAAGTGAGCGCGAACGGGAAAAGCTGCTTCGCGCGGCGGGCCGTGAGTTGCTTGGCGATAAGGGCCTGAGTTGCATCGCCTGTCACAGTTTCAATGGCAAAGCGGCGCCGGGCACTCAAGGGATTGACTTGCTGACTATGTATCAGCGGCTTCAGCCTGGCTGGTTCAGCAGCTATGTGCGAAACCCAGGTGCCTTTCGTCCACGGACCGTCATGCCGACGTCCTGGCCGAATGGTGTTGCCACACATAAAACGATTCTGGATGGCAACACAGACATGCAGCTTGAGGCCATCTGGTATTTCCTTTCGCTCGGTACATCCGCTGCCGACCCGTCCGGCATTCGCGGGGAGAGCACAAAACTGACGGTGAATGATCAAGCCAAGACGTTTCGCGGCCGCAGTCGAGTGGCGGGCTTTCGAGGCATCGCAGTCGGCTTGCCCGAGAAATTGAGCTATGCCTTCAACGCGGAAACGGGAACGCTGTCAGCCATCTGGCAGGGGGATTTCATCGGCGTGAACTGGAGTGGCCAGGGTTCCGGGGACTTCAATCCGGCCAACGAACCCATCTCGCTGGCTCAAGATGTCTCGTTCGCGCAGCTTGCGGATGAAAATGCTCCGTGGCCGCTGCTGCCGGTGATGACCAAAGAGGCTCGGACCAACCCCAACCCGCTCTATCCCAAAAATGTCGGCTATCAATTCCGCGGGTACTACCTCGGTGAATTGTCGATTCCGACGTTCATGTACCGCACCGGCACGATTGAGATCGAGGATCGGTCGGTGGCGGCAGGAGCCGAGGAGAAACGACAGCTAAAGCGAGTTCTGCAGTTTAACTCGCCCATACCGCAAACCGTTTGGTTTCGTGGACTCACTGGAGACATCAGTCAGGAGACCAAACGTGTCTTCCGAAGTGGCCGATTGCGGCTGACGATTCCCAAGACCGAATCCAAACTGAGATCATTGTTCGACGAACCCAAGCGATCTGAGTTGCTGCTGCGACTGCAAATTCCCCAAGGCAAATCATCTCTGGAGTTTCTGTATGAACCACTCACAAAGTAGTCACATGCGACTCCTCTGCCCGCTGATTTCGATCGCCATGTCTGCGCTCGCTACTCTGCGCGCCGAGGAGGTTGGCGAACGTTGGGGAACCGAGGAACGCGAGCGGGAGTATTATCCGATCGTCAACATTCCCCTGCCGAAGGATACGGTCATCGAGGCAGGAGCCTTCACGGTGCTACCTGATCGCCGATTGGCGGTGGGAACGCGGCATGGTGAAATCTACTTGATTGATGGTGTCGATGTGGCCAAGCCAAACCCATCGTTTCACCGGTTCGCGACAGGACTCGATGAGATCTTCGGCCTCGCTTGGAAGGACAACGCGTTCCGCGTCACTCAAAGTTGCGAATTGACTCGCGTCAGCGATTCGAATAGCGATGGCGTGGCTGATCGCTTTGAGACGATCTCGGATGCCTGGGGCTATGCGAACTACCACGAATACGCGTTCGGCTCCAAACCCGATGTGGAGGGAAACCAGTTCATCTCGCTCGGCCTGTCGGAGTCTTATTACTCACATGCGTTGAACCGTGGCTTCATCATGAAGGTTGCGCCCGACGGAAAAACAACCGCATTCGCCAGCGGCTTGCGCAGCCCAGGTGGTATCGGACATGATGAGCATGGTGCGCTGTTCTATGTGGAGAGCCAGGGGCCGTGGAATTGTTCTTGCAGTCTGAAGGCCGTGTCGCAGAACAGCTTTCACGGTCACCCGGCCAGCTTCGAGTGGTACAAGCACTCGCCAGAGTTGGGACCTGTCCCGGTGACGCCGAAGTCAGGAACACGCATCGCGACCGAGAAGAATCGCGTCAAACAATTGGTGCCCTATGCCGTTATATTTCCGTATATCCGCATGGGGCGGTCCATCACGGCTTTCAGTGTCGACAAAACACAGGGCAAGTTTGGGCCCTTCGAAAATCAGATGTTCCTGGGAGACTACACTCAATCGATTCTGATGCGCGCCACGACGGAGCAGATCAACGGTGTTTGGCAGGGAGCGTGCTATCCATTTCGCGAGGGCCTTTCCACCGGAATTCTGAATGTCGAATTCACTCCCGGAGGCAAGCTGCTGTGTGGCGGCACCAATCGCGGCTGGCCCGTTCGGGGTATCAAGCCGTTCGCTCTGGAACGACTCGAATGGAGCGGCAAGATGCCGTTCGAAATCAACCGCGTCACGATCGAACCGGATGGATTCAAGGTGACGTTTACCAAACCCGTGGATCGAGACACGGGCGGCTCACCGGACTCCTATGTGATCTCCGCGTTCACTCACCCCTACCACGGTGCCTACGGCGGGCCGGAAATCGAGCAGCACAAGCCAGGCGTGAAGGTAGTTTCGTTGGCTGAAGACGGACTCTCGGCCAGGATCACTCTGGAAAAACTCGACCAAGGTTTTGTGTACGAGCTCGATCTGGCACGCCTGCGTTCTCGCGACAGGGAGGAACTGCTTCATCGCAACGCGTTTTACACGGTCAATGAGATCCCCGCCCGATAACGACGCCGCTCATCTGACGAACCAACTCCCTTGATTGCTCGGAAACCGCAAATGTCGCCAACGAAACCAACTGCCGTTCGCTTCGTCCTGCTCGCTTTTGTCCTGGGTGTTCTGGTCGCGATCCCAGGCAATGTTCACCGATTGAATGCCGCCGAGCATCCTGTTCCCGAAAGCCCGTTGTGGCTGACATATTCCGGTGATAAGGGACCGGGAGCTGGCAAACACATCGTCCTGATCGCGGCGGATCAAGAATACCGCAGCGAGCATTCGATGCCGATGCTGGCGAGGCTCCTGGCCAAGCATCATGGGTTTCACTGCACCGTCCTGTTCAGCCTGAATCAGGACAACGACGTCGATCCAACGCAGAAGATTCGCTGGGAGGACAAGACGATCACTCACAACATTCCCGGCCTCGAACATTTGGAAAAGTGCGATCTGGTCATCTTGTTCAGCCGACTCATTTCCCTACCGCCTGAGCAATTGAAACACATCTACAACTACCTGGATTCCGGGAAACCGATCATTGGCATCCGCACCGCCAACCACGGGTTTATTGACTTCGACTACCGGAAGGATGGCAAGAAGATCGACTTCGGTGAAAGCGTGCTGGGTGGTTCATTCCGCAATCATCATGGCCGCTGGCAGCAAGATTCTACTCGCGGAATCATCGTCGAACAAAACAAAGATCATCCCGTCCTGAAAGGGGTCAAGGATGTCTGGGGCACCTCCGATGTCTATCGCACCTACAAGGAAGGTGGCGGCCTCCCCGAAGGCTGCCTGCCGCTGGTGAACGGCCAGCCGCTGATGGGCCGCAAACACGATGACGCCGTGAATGCCGAGCTGATTCCATTACCGGTGGCCTGGGTGAAAACATGGACTGGAAAAACCGGGCACACCGCGCGAGTCTTCCATGTCACGATGGGCAGCGCCCATGATTTTCAAAGCGAAGGACTTCGCCGCCTGACCGTGAATGCGGCCTACTGGTGCTTACACTTGGAAGCCGACATCAACTACAAATCCTGCATGGATCTTGTTGGCGAATACAATCCTCCTGATAGCGGCTTTGCCTACAAGCAGCTCAACATCGTGCCGAGAAAGCCCAGCTTCTACAAATAGCATCACGAAAGGGTCAGACTGGAAACTATGAAACACATCACCGTAATCTTCCTCATCACAATTTCCGCAATCGCCTCCACCCAGGACGTAGCGAAGCCGGTACGCGTCTTCGTCCTCGCCGGCCAGTCGAACATGGAGGGGGCGGGCTTGATCAAGGCCGACCCGAAACGCAACGGCGGGCAAGGCTCGCTGGAGTTTCTCGTGAAGGATGTAGCCACTGCGAAACACTTCGCGCCGCTCGTGGATTCTGCCGGGAAGTGGCGCACTCGCGATGATGTGTGGGTTTCCTACATCGAACGCAAAGGTCCGCTCACCGTTGGCTTTGGCGCGCGGAAGGACGAGACGATTGGTCCCGAACTCGGCTTCGGCTGGGTGATGGGCGACTCGCTCGACGAACCGGTGTTGCTCATCAAATGCGCCTGGGGCGGCAAGAGCCTCGCGATTGATTTCCGTCCGCCCAGTGCGGGCAAGCTGCCGTATTCGCTCGGCGAGAAGGGCGACGCCGTCCTCGCTACGGACCCGGCGGTACTGGGCAAGTACTACCGCGAGACACTGACGCTGACGAAGGCCGCGCTCGCCAATATCAAGGACCTCGTGCCAGGGAGCGACGGGCGTTTTGTGCTGGCGGGATTTGGCTGGCATCAAGGTTGGAATGATCGCGTCAACGACAAGTTCAACGCCGAATACGAAACCAACATGGTCCACTTCATCCGCGACATCCGCAAGGACCTCGGCGTGCCCGCGCTGCCATTCGTCATCGCCGAAACCGGCATGGGTGGTCCGGAGGAGACACATCCCCGCGCGTTGTCGCTGATGAAGGCGCAGGCCGCCGTGGCGGAGCACAAGGAGTTCCAAGGCAACGTGGCGTTTGTGAGCACGAGAGCCTTCTGGCGCCCGAGGGAGCAGTCCCCCAGCGGGCAGAACTATCACTGGAACGCGAACGCCGAAACCTACTACCTTATTGGCGAAGGAATGGGCAAGGCCATGAAACAGCTTCTCAATGCGAAGTGAGGTTTCCCGATATGAGCCTGATCATGAAAGTCGCATCCCTGTTCATCATCGTTGCCTTCGCTTCGAGTACATGGGCCGCGCAGCCCAACATCGTCGTCATCCTGGCTGACGATCTCGGCTATGGCGATGTCGGCTGCTACAACTCCGAGTCCAAGGTGCGCACGCCAAATCTGGATCGGCTCGCACGCGAAGGGATGAGGTTCACCGATGCGCACTCGGCTTCCACCGTTTGCACACCCTCGCGATACAGCCTCATGACGGGGCGCATGTGTTTTCGCACGGAGTATCGCGGTGGCGTTTTCACGGGTGCTGGCGGCCCGAGCTTGATCGAGAAGGACCGCGTGACCTTGCCTGGGATGCTGCATGGCCAAGGCTATGCGACCGGCTGCGTGGGCAAGTGGCACATCGGCATGACCTTTCAAACCAAGGACAACCTGCCCGTGCATGAAGTGAAAGTCGATGGCAATGCCAAGGAGCTGGAACGCGTGAAGCTCATCGATTTCACCAGGCCCATCACTGATGGCCCGGTGCATCGCGGCTTCGATTACTTCTTCGGCACGGCGTGCTGTCCGGGCACGGATTGGTTGTATGCCTTCATCGAGAATGATCGTGTGCCTGTGCCGCCGGATCATGTGCTCGATGCCACGGCCTTGCCGAAGCACGCGTATGCGAATGATTGCCGACGTGGCTGGGTCGCTCCCGGATTCGATCACGAGATGCTCGATATGGTGTTTCTCGACAAGAGCAAGGCCTGGCTGGAGCAACAGGTGAAGCGTGAGCCAACGAAGCCCTTCTTCCTCTACCACGCGATGCAGGCCGTGCATTTGCCGTCGTTCGCAGCCCCGCAGTTCAAGGGTAAGAGCAAGGCCGGGCCGCACGGAGACTTCATCGTCGAGTTGGACTTCATTGTCGGCGAACTTACGGCCACGTTGCAGAAACTTGGTGTCGCCGACAAGACACTCATCTTCTTCAGCAGCGACAACGGCCCCGAGACAACCAGCGTCGTCCACATGCGTGCCGACCACAGTCATGATCCCGCAAGACCTTGGCGCGGTGTGAAACGGGATGACTGGGAAGGCGGACACCGCGTGCCGCTCATCGTGAATTGGCCCGGTCACATCAAACCAGGCGTGTCCGACGCCACTGTCTGCCTCACCGACATCATGGCCACCTGCGCCGCCATCACCGGCGCGAAAGTGCCCGCCAATGCCGCCGAAGACAGTTTTAGTTTTCTCCCCGTCCTCACCGGCAAACCAAGCAATACCCCGCAGCGCGACTACACCCTGCATCAGACCCTCAGTTTGGCGATGGCCATCCGGCGCGGCGATTGGAAGTATCTCGATCACCGAGGTTCCGGCGGCAACGGCTACGCCAAAGGCGAACTCCAGCCCTTTGCCCTCCCCGACACCGCCCCCGAAGCCCCCGCCCGGCTCTACAATCTGAAAACCGATCCTGGCGAGACCACGAACCTCTATTTCAAGCACCCCGAGATCGTGAAGGAACTCAAGACGCTGCTGGAGGCCAGCAAAGCCAGCGGCCACACCGTCGCCGCAAAGCCTCGACCATGAAACACTCGCTCCTTCTCATCGCCTTCTCACTGCTCACGCCCATCATTGGCCTGAACGCCGCCGACACATGAGCAAGTCGATGAGCGCCGCGATTCTGGAACTTACGAAGAACCATTGAATGAAGAACGCCGTGAATCCGTCTAATCGAAAAGCGATCGTGCCAGCCCTGGCGTTGGTGGCATTGGCCTTCATGACGAATAGTTCCGCCTTCGCCGAGGAGGTCACGCGAGTGTTTCTCTTCGCCGGTCAATCGAACATGGTTGGGTCGGACGCGCATGCGGATCGCATTGACGACTACCCGAACTTCAAAGGCGCGGGCGAGCCTCAGAGTGACGTGCCTTACTCGTACATCTTGGGCAATGGCGATGAAGCCTCCAAAGGTTGGGTGCCGCTCAAGCCGCTGCGGTCGTTCGGGCCGGAAGTGATGTTTGCTCGACGAGTCCGGCAGCAGGCTTCCTTTCCCATCGCGATCATTAAGTCGGCGGTCGGTGGCACGACGGTCGCCTTTGACTGGAATCCTGATGCGCCGGACAAGGGGCAGAAACTCTACCCGCGAACGCTTAAGCTCATTCGCGAGTCGCTCGACGAGTTGGACAAGCGCGGTGTTCGTTATCGGCTCGAAGCGGTCATATGGCATCAGGGCGAGAACGACATGCTCGACCGCAATCTCTACAAGCAATACGCCGACGGACTGACGAAGCTCGTCGCGCAGCTGCGAGCAGACCTGAAGGCTCCGGAATTGAAGTGGTACATCGCCGAGGTCAGCGAAAAGGGGATCTGGGGAATGGATCACCGCAGCAACCTCGGCAGCCTCCGCCAGCAGCAAGAGCAAGTACTGAAGGCCGATCCGCTGCTGCGCTGGGTGCCAACGTCTCACTTGGCGTTTGAAGTCATGGGAAGCGGTCAGCCGCACTATCACTTCGGAACTCAGGGTCAGCTTCAGATGGGCGAAGCGTTCGCGGCCGCGTATCTCCGCGACATCGGGCAGCCGCTGGCATCGGCTGATCGTCGCTTCAAGAACAATCTGCCGATCGCGAAGCCGGCCCGCGTGCGACTTTTCGTGCTGGCCGGCCAACGCAACATGGAAGGCGAGGATTCGTTCGTCTCGGAACTCGCGCAGCAGCCGAGCTACGAGTTGTTGGAGAAGGAGCAGAAGGACATCTTGTTTCGTTACTCGCTGGGTGGTGGAGTAAAGTCGTCATCTGATTGGGAGCCGCTCGGACCAGTGGACTATCTCGGCAACTTCGGCCCCGAACTCAGCTTCGGGGCTCGATTGCGAAAGTCGCTCGATGCGAAAGAGGGAGTGGCCATAGTTAAGTTCACGCACAGCGGAGCGCAAGGCCCCGACTGGTTTCCCAACGGCTCGCCCGAGTCGCATCGCAATCTCTATCCGAAGCTCATCAGCTTCATCCGTTCTGCTCAGGAGGATCTCCAACAGCGGGGATTCGAGTGCGACATCGAAGGCATCTTCTGGCACACCGGCGAGCACGACACCTACTTCGGGCCGTACTCACAGAACAACGCCAAGTGGATGAAGCAGTTGATCGACCAGATCCGGATCGATCTCAAGCAGCCCGATCTCGCATGGTTCATCTCCGAGCAACACAAGAACGCACCGTGGCGCAATATCGATCCGGTTAACGCCGCCTTAAACGAGCTGGCTCGCACCGATCCGCGCATCACGATCATCAAGACGTCGGAATTGCCTCATGCGCGACAGCATTTCGGAACCAAGGGAACGCTCTTGCTGGGCGAAGCGATGGTCGACGCGTACTGGAAGAACCGGCACGACCAAAAATGAGGGGCCATAAGGCTTGAGCCACAAGTTGTCGTGGGCAAGACTCGAAACCCTGCGCATTCCCCTGATGCTGAATTCAAACATGCTTTCTATTCAACTCGAAAGGGCCTACTTGATGTCGTCTTCTGATGTTTTTCGTGGCTGCATGCCGGCGCTGATGACGCCGTGCTTTCCGGATCGCACCGTGAACTACGAGGCGCTCGTCCGTAAAGCGTGTGAACTGATCGACGTCGGGATGCGAGCCGTCGTGTATTGCGGGTCGATGGGCGACTGGCCGCTGCTCACCAATCAGCAGCGGCAAGAGGGGGTGAGGCGGCTGGTCGAGGCAGGAGTGCCGGTCGTTGTTGGCACCGGAGCCCAGAATTCGCGCCTCGCGGCGGAACATGCGGCTCACGCCAAAGCAGTCGGAGCGGCGGGGCTAATGCTGATCCCTCGCTTGCTGTCACGAGGCAGCTCGGCGGCGGCTCAGCGAGCTCACTTCTCCGCGGTCTTGAAAGCGGGCGGCGATTTGCCGGCGGTCATTTACAACAGTCCCTATTACGGCTTTCAGACAAGGGCCGAGTTGTTCTCGCTGTTGCGGAGCGAGCATCGCAATCTGGTCGGCTTCAAAGAATTCGGCGGAGCGAAATCGCTTAGCTACGCCGCCGAATTCATTACGAGCGCCGATCCCGACCTTGCGTTGATGGTCGGCGTGGATACTCAGGTCTTTCACGGTTTCGTGCGCTGCGGAGCGGTCGGAGCCATCACAGGTATCGGTAATGCGCTGCCCAAGCCGGTGCTGCGACTGATCGCCTTGTGCGAGCAAGCCGCTGCTGGGGACGATACAGCACGACGACAAGCGATGGAACTCGAAGAGGCGCTGCAGGTGCTCTCGAGGTTCGATGAAGGGCCGGACTTGGTGCTCTTCTACAAGTACCTCCTGGTCTTGGAAGGCAACTCCGAGTACGAGCTGAATTTCAACGAGTCGGATGCTCTCAGCCCGTCTCAGCGCGAGTTCGCACGGCAACAATGGCAACTCTTCAAGAACTGGTGGAGCACATGGTCGGCAGCAGGCATTTGAACGACGTTGGTTCCGGCTGTTAGACGATCAACTCCTACGCGAGGTGCATCCATCGAGGTTCTGTACGAACAACTGCGCGAGCGTTGTGTGGCCGATCAGAATGAGCGGACACGCGGACAGGCGACCACGAAGTAATCGCCCGGGACTGCCAGGTGGCTGTTCGCGGCGGGCGGCTCTGTCTTCTTGGCGGCGAGCTTCTGGTCGAGGAGTCGTTGGCGGGCGCGGCGAGTGGTTTTGGCGGCGGCTTTGTAGCGGGCTACGGCGACGCGGTAGGGTCGGACGGCGTTGGGGTGGAAGTTAAAAACTGAGGCTTGAAGTCGACGGTTCGCAGGTTGCGTCGGTCCGACCAGACCGACGCGAGTTGCGTACCGCGGCCAAATTCGCCTTAATCGATCTCAAGAGCTGCACTGCAAAGGTTCCCTGTCCGGGTTCCGGCATTGGCCTCATGTACACGGTTTCCAGTCTCTCTCCGCGACGCGAAAGTACTTTCACCGTTCCGCACGCCGCCACTTGCCACTAGGAAACCATCACTCCATCCAGAACCCCAGGCAGGTCCGAGCGTGTTTCCCGAGAACTGCGCGGCGGCCTTCCCAGGAAGTATGCCACTTTGGCGGCCGGGCGAGAACCACGCAGGCGGTTGAGCCTCGTCGCTAATCCAGAGGGCTGACTCAAGGCCTTTCCTGACAATGGTTTAGAGACAGTTTCCTGCAATGTTAGCCTTCGGCCTGGTCGTTTCGGCGACCATGGTCATCAGCATCAGGTCCAACTCCTTCGCCCGCTCCGTGATGGCGGTCAGCAGGGGCTGAATCTGCTGAAAGTATTTGTCCATTTCGCCAACAGGGTCGAGCGAGACGTATTCGTTCAGAATGTCCTTAGTAGTGTGGCCAGTGACGTATCGCTGCACGAGATGTGACACGCCGCTCCGTTCCAGTTCGGTGGTGCAGGAGCTGCGGAGATCGTAAAACTTGAGGCTGCGGGAAAGGCCGGCCTCGGGCAGCACAGCCTTGAAGGCCTTGGCCAGACCGTCCTCGGACACGCCACCCATTCTCAGCAACATGCGGCGGAAGACCCGCTTGGTGTCTTGGTCCGCCTGGACTTCGTCCGGAGAAAGTGTGTTCAAGGTCTCCTCAAAGCTTTGAATAAGGCTCTCATGAGAAGTGGGGACCAGCTTAGGTTTACTCCCTTCCCAGACGGCGCGGCGACGAAGCAGCGGACCACCCTCGCGGGCGCCGATGCAGGCCCGCAAAAGTGAAGCAATTTCCTTGGGAAAGGGACAGCTATAGGTTTGCCGTCCTTTGTTGAAGTCCCGCCCCCCAAGCCGGGTGCCGAAGTGCAAGACACTTTCTGGGAAATTCACGTCGGTGACCAGCAGGCCGCTGAAATCCTCCGGCCGTAGCGGCAGCACCAGGGAGAGGGCCAAGTGGGACAATTCCCAGGTATCCATAACGCCGACGAGGGCGATGCGGTCCTCCTGGGGAATGAGAATGCGGCGGAGCGGATCCTTCTGGGTCTTCTCGCCGACGATTTCCTTTGTGAATGGAAGGACGAACGTCGTCGGGAGCTTGTTCACACTCGGCTGGCGGGCCCAGTGAAACAGCGAGCGCGCGCAGTCCAGGACGTTAAAAACCTGCCGCGGGGACACTTTCTTTTCCGCCGCACTGGGCCGGCCGTTGCGGGTGACCGACCGGGTGAAGAGCCAGGACTTGAACTCCACAGCGAAGTCTCGATCGATATCCCGAGCGAGCGGCCAACGGCGCCGCGAGTCGGGTCGCTCGGAAAACTCGATGAGCGGCACCAGGCGGGATTGATAATTCGCGGCGGTCTGCTTGCCGAGCAGGCGACGTTTCTCAACCAGGAAGCGATCACAGAGCTCGCGCACGGCGAGGCGGGGGGCCTGGCCAGTTTTGAGCGGACGACGGCGCGACTCGCTAGGACGCTGGAAGCTACCGTTTTCCAGGGCATCCATAATATGCCGCAGCTGGCTGGCGGCATGAGTGGGATTTTCGCCGACGGTCTCGCCAAACGGTTGACCCTCGTAACGACCGCGGACTATGAAAGTCGTCCCCCGTTTCCAAACATGGACAGTTATGCCACAGGTTGTTGGATGCGAGTGCGAGCCGAGGAGTACGGCCTTTTTCATTTTCGGCCGCTGGCCGCCACGTTCGATCAACGCATCTACGGCACGATCATTCGCCGAAGACTTGCCTCCCGGCGTAGCGGCCGAACGATTGTCGGCCTGAAATGCAGGCAGCTCGCTCTTCAGCGGGCCCTCTGAATCGAATTGTGCATCATCCTGCGCCACGTCACTCTCCGTCGGTGCCTTCCAATTGGCAAGGTCGACGGAATTGTTACCTGCAGCGAGGCGGCAGTCTAAGGATCGTGCGCGGGCGGTGCGTGGGAGGTCGAGACTTTCCAGCGGAGCCCCTTACCGGTTCCATCCATTTCAAAGCGGAGGACCTTCAGTCCCTCATTCAGCGAGCGTACGGCGTCACGAAGATCTTGCGCGTCGCACGAAAGCGGACTCTCGATGCGAGGGGACCAATTAGCCTGCTGGAAGGCATCGAGGATTCCAACCGAATACTTCGCGACCGTTATGCTACGAAAAGTACGTACGACCTCACCACGGAAATGAAGTTCGCTCAGCGTTTTTTTCCATATTGGCCGTGTCTGGGTCTCGGCATCGGCGTCGGTCAAGTCGGATATGCCAAGTTCTTGGCAAAGCCAGTGAAAGTCCGCGGGCGCTAGCACGCCAAATTCTTTGCAGATCCGCATTAGTGCTTGTGCTGGTGAACACTGCCAGACGTAACTAACCATTCCCAGAGTGAGGTCATTGTCCTTCCATGCGGCTTCCAGGTCGCCGCCAAGCAATTCCCGCTCCTCGGGGGTCAGCATGCGAGACCAAACCTTCTCGGCAAAGGAGAATGTTTGAATTCCAGTCGCCAGTGCTTCAAGCTTTTTACTAGCTTCCGATGATATCTCGGCCACAGTGGTTCGCTCCCGTTTGGAGGTCGCAAGATCAAAAGACAAGTGCCAGCGATCCATCCACAACCGTGTTCGCCGGACTGCGGTTACAGCTAAATTATGCCGGTCATGACACTTGGAAAGCTATGCGGAGCACCAATTAATTGGACAAAACCGCTTCGCGATGGGCTAGCAGCTGCTGCCAGCCATTTCGGCGACGGAGAAGTTCTTGATAAGGATCTGGAGTGTCTGAAGCTCCTCCTGAGCGCACCGGCTATGCTTCCGGGGAGCGTCTTCGTTAACCGCCGACAGGCGCGACGGAGCGGCGGATGAGACGATTTCGGCTGGCTTCGATGATTTTTCGGCAACCTTGTGCACCAAATTGTCCGGCAACGGAATTCAAAATCCTAAAGTGGTCTCAGGTCATTATGACGCAGTTTTCTTGAGAATTAAGGTCGCGATCAGCAGCCAACGGGAATCGCACCTTTTCGGAGTTGGTTCTTGATGCATTCACAACCATTGAGGCCGACGATAGTTGTGCCAAGCAAGATGGTTAGCGTGATCGAGGTCGTGCATGACTGCCAGAACAGTCCCCCCTTCCTTCAAAAAAGCTCCGGAGTTGCTGCAGCGCAACCAGGGCCGTCTCCGGATCAAGCCGGGCGGTCGGCGGCTCGCGACAGATCGTGCTCACCTTCTTCAGCGACGACGCATGCACAACTACACCCCATGAGCCGCCACCGATTCCCCCCGAAAGCGAAGTTCCCGTGAATCGTCACCGGCACATCGAATTCTCTCGAATCCCGTATTAGCTTGTACAAGCCAATCCCCATCGGCCGGGATCACCGCCCATCAGGCCGCAAAGTTTTGTAGCCCAGCCCATCGGTGTCATGCTCCGTCAACTGGGCCGGCGCCGTCAGTACCTGCCCCCGACGAATCGAGCGATTCAGCCGTGCCCCAAGATTTCCAGGCTTATTGATGGGCTCCCGAGCTCTTAGGTTTCGAGTCAGCGCGGATTGGCAGAATGATTCGTGAGGGTCTCACTAGCGTGTGAAAAACCGACTCGGTGGCGACGGCGGTCGACTTGCCGAATACCCCCTCGGCCGTGTTCGGATTGCGATCGAACAACGGGAAGTAGGCTCCGCAGATGTCGACTTGCAGTCGATGGCCTGGTGAGAGTTGAGCGGCGATGGGACCAAGCTCGACGACGATCTTGTAAACTTCGCCGGGGGTAAGTAGCTGGGGGCGAAGTTCAGAATCGCGGAAACGCCCTCGCAGGATGCCTACGGTCAGGTTATAGGCGGCTCCGTCGGGATGCACGTCGATCAACTTCACGACCCAGTCGGCATCCGGAGTATCGGCGGAGACGAAGAGTTCAGCGCGTGCGTCGCCAGCAAACGTCAATGGCTTGGTCAGCGGTTCCGAAGTGAATACCAGCACGTCCCGGCGGTCTTCTATCGAGCGCTGATCGATGGGAGCCCAGGTTGCCGCATGCAGCGGTCTCGCTTCGGTCACCGGACAGGCCAGTGCTGGATCGGCCGGGTCCGCTCGGAACCGGTCCGTCGGCTCATCACCGACCGGCGCGACGCGATCCAGGCGACCGTCACCGCCGCGCGTGTTGGCTCGTCCGTTGGAATGCAAGTAGAAAGCGGCTTCCTCGTAACCCGCTGGCGGCCAAGCTTCCGCGTCGTGCCACGTGTTCTCGCCGAGTATAAAATAGCGAACAGGTACGAGCGGGGTCGCGGCGACTTGGGGATCGCGTTTCAGGTAACGGTCGAACCACTCCAGAGTCGCCGCCGTCGCATCCCATTCCGCATGGGAACCAAAGTCGAGCTCACCGACCTTCGCTTTGCCAATCGTGCCGTGGTCCCACGGGCCGAGAACCAACTGCTGGTGCTTTCGCGTCTCGACGTCCACCGCCAGCCGCTGCATGCGGACGAAGTTGCCGACGGACTCGCGCGAGAAGAAGTCGTAGTAGCCGACGACGTGCTGCATCGGCAGCTTCAGCGCCGTGATGTCCGGCGTCATGTCGAGCCGCTTCCAATAACCATTCGGCGACGGATGAGTGAGCATGCCTTCGAGCCACGGAATGGGCCAACCGATCCGGTCATCGACCTCGCCGAGCGGCAGATGCAATAGCGTGCGATTCCAATCGGCGGTGAGCGTCGCATCGTCCGGCTTCCGAGAGTTGCCCGATGCCCATTTCGCAATCAGCGACAACCGCACCGCGCCGCCGAGATACAGGTTGCGATAAAAGCTGCTGAAGGTGGCGGTCGGCGTGATCGTCGTCAGCCCCGGCGGATGCTCGACAGCAGCCTGCCACTGCGTCGCTCCGACATACGAACTACCCCACATCCCAATGCGGCCGTTGCACCAGTTCTGCTTTCCGATCCATTCGATCGCGTCGTAGCCATCCTGACCTTCGTTGTTGTACGGAATGAAGGAACCTTCGGACGCAAACTTCCCCCGACAATCCTGGATCACCGCAATGTAGCCTGCGGCGGCGAATCGTTCGGCAGCGCCCTTTCCACTTGCCTTGTTGTAGGGTGTCCGCATCAAAGCCACGGGCGCGTTCTTGAGCGTCTTGTCCCGATAGATGTCCGTCGCCAATCGCACGCCGTCGCGCATCGGCACCATGACGGTTTCCACGATGACCGAGGCCCCGTTGAGCAGCCCGGCAAGAGTGCACGAGCAGACGGCAATCAGACGTAACACTGTCGTCATGGTATGGACTTCAACGGAGTTAGGTGCGGGGACCGGTGGGGAATGAGAGGTTCTGCTTCATGGGCGGCGTGGGACGGGAAATCTCAGCCTCAACGCTCTTGTTTTAGCAGATGCGGAAGCAGACGATCGAAGAGAAAAGTTTTTTCGGCAATACGGCAGCTTAATCGGCTTTGCCAGGAAAGTTCTCGCGTTCGCGAGGGTTTTTGTCGTAGTCGTGGAGTTCCATATCCTGCGCGCGACAATCCATGAGAGCCCCGTCGAAATCGCCAAATGGTCCATGGACGAAATCTAAAACCTCTTCTGGAGGAACGCCGTGGCGTTGCGCATTAGCGTCAGTGATGACATTCCTAACCTGATGTCGATTGGCGGCGTACAAACTGTCGACCCTTTAGGCCGCTAGCCAGCATAGACCCATCAACGATCGATGATATGATGTGGTTGCGGCAACAAACACCAGGAGAATTTCAGGATGCTCTCGATCTTTGGGAAACGACAGGCGGCGACCTGCGATGGAAGGTCTCGACGGCAATTCTTGAGGCTCGGCGGATTGGCGCTGGGCGGGCTGACTTTGCCGCAGATTCTCCAGGCCGAAGATGCGTCGCCGGCGACTCGCGGCAAGACGCTGTCGCACAAGGCGATCATCATGATCTACCTGTCTGGTGGTCCGTCCCATCAGGATATGTATGACTTGAAGATGGATGCACCTATCGAGATTCGCGGCTCATTTCGACCGATTTCCACCAACGTGCCAGGGATTGAGATCTGCGAGCACATGCCTCGCCTGGCAAAGATGATGGACAAATTCGCCATTATCCGGTCATTGTACGGCGGCCCGGATCAGCACGCTTCGGACATGTGCCTGAGTGGATATCCGATCGGTCCGAAAGGGCGGCAGGACAATCATCCGTCGCTCGGTGCGGCCGTCTCGAAAATTCACGGCCCGGTCGATCCAGCCGTGCCGCCGTTCGTTGGGTTGACGACGAAAACCGGCCACGCTCCTTATTCCAATCCTGGGCTGCCGGGATTCTTAGGGCCGGCCTACGCCCCATTTCAGCCGGACGGAGAGGGCATGGCCAACATGCGATTGAAAGGCGTGACTCTCGACCAACTGCGAAATCGCCAATCGTTGCTGGCGAGTTTCGATAACTTCCGTCGGCAAATCGACGCCAGTTCAAAGTTTCAAAGCGTCGATCCGTTCACCCAAAAGGCATTCGATGTTCTGGCTTCCAGCAGGTTGGTGGAAGCAATAGATCTCGAAAAGGAGAATCCAGTCATCCGAGATCGATACGGTCGCGGCAGTTCTTCTCCGGCATTCGGCGAAGATGCCGGCCCGCATTGGATGGATCAGTTTCTGATGGCGAGGCGATTGGTTGAAGCCGGTGTGCGTTGCGTTACCTTGTCGTTTGGCAGCTGGGATCGACACGGCGCCAACTTTGAACGCTTGCCCGACCAACTTGGGAAGCTTGATCAAGGAGTGACCGCGCTGATTGAGGATCTGCACGCCCGCGGCCTCGATCAGGATGTGAGTGTGATCGCCTGGGGCGAGTTCGGCCGCACCCCGCGTATCAATCCAGGTGGAGGCCGCGACCATTGGCCGCAGGCGTCGTGTGCGCTCCTAGCTGGCGGCGGCATGCGGATGGGACAGGTGATCGGCTCGACCAATCGCCTGGGTGAGGTACCTCAGGATCGCCCGATCCATTACCAAGATGTTTTTGCCACTCTCTATCGACAACTGGGCATCGACGTGAACACTGCCACGATCACTGATCACAACGGTCGTCCTCAGTATTTGCTCGATCGTCGCGAGCCGATTCGAGAACTGATCTGAATTCGTTGATTCGGGAGGGTAATCTCTGAGAAGATCGCGAGAAGCACATGGTCCACGCTCGAGAAGTCTGTGTGAACATCAACCTGACGCTACTGTACCTGACTTGTGGGCTGTTGAGCTTTACGAACCAGCTTAGCGGTGCCGAGGAACCTCCTGGGATAACTGCGACCGCCACAAGTCCCATCCATCCGGTACTGATCCGCAATGAACATGGCCCGCTCTTACGTGTCGTCGTGGAGGCTTCCAATCCGAAGGACGTGCGTGTGAACGCGGTCTCGTTTAGGCTGGATGGCACGGATGACCTCGCCGATCTTGATTCGCTCACGCTGTTTGCGACCGGCGACAAAGTCGAGTTCTCGTCCGCGATGCCATTCGGCGAACCCATCAAGCCAGCCAAAGAAGTGAAGTTTCGCGGCAAGCAAGCACTCAGCGCAGGCAAAAACGTGTTCTGGCTGTCGTGCCGCCTAAAGGCGACTGCCAATCTGTCGCATCGAGTCGCCGCCGCTGGTACCTCCATGGAAACTACGATCGGCGTGCTGGCGCCGCGCAATGCATCGCCCAATGCGCGACATCGGGTCGGAGTGGCGATCCGCAGACATAAGGACGACGGTGTCCACACCTATCGTATTCCCGCACTGGCCACCTCAGCCAAAGGGACGCTGCTCTGCGTATACGACATGCGGCGGCGGATGAGACGCGACCTGCAGGAAGACATCGACATCGGCCTCAGTCGCAGTACCGATGGCGGGAAAAGTTGGGACCCAGTGCGTGTCATCATGGACATGGGCGAATATGGCGGGCTGCCGCAGGAGCAAAACGGTTGCAGCGATCCGGGCATCATTGTTGATCGGCAGACGGGCGAGATTCAGTGTTTTGCCGTCTGGATGAACGGCAAACCCGGAAAACACCAGTGGACCGGCGATGGTTCGGAGCCGGGATACGAAATCGGCAAAAGTGCCCAGTTCCTGAGGGTGAGCTCCAAGGACGACGGGCTCACCTGGTCCAAGCCCGAAAACCTGACCCGCCAACTCAAGAAGGAAGCCTGGTGGCTCTTCGCTCCGTCGCCACAACAGGGTATTCAACTCGCCGACGGAATGCTCGTGATGCCGTCACAAGGCCGCGATGAGAAAGGTAAGGAGTTTTCGACGATCATGACCAGTCGAGATCACGGCGCGAGTTGGACCGTCGCCCCTCCGGCCTACAGCGGTGGCAGCGAATGCCAGGCGGTTCAACTCGGTGACGGCGCGCTGATGCTCAACATGCGAAATGAACAGGGACGATTTCGCGCCGTCTTCACCACGCGTGACTTCGGCCGAATCTGGGAACCTCACCCGACAAACGGCAATACGCTCATTGAACCAAACTGTAACGGCAGCCTGCTGCGTGTCGATTACGAAGCCGCAGGCGAGAAGAAGCATGTGCTGTTGTTTGCCAATCCGCATACTCAAAAGGGACGCACGCACCACACGATTCAGGTGAGCTTCGACGACGGCCGCACCTGGCCGCAGTCGCACCACCTCCTGCTCGATGAAGGCATTGGGGCGGGCTACCCAAGCCTGACCCGCATTGACGATCGGCATATCGGCATCGTCTACGAAGGGAGTCAGTCGCACCTGGTGTTCGAGAAGTTGTCGCTGGATGAACTCTTGCGTCGTTGAGTGCCGCCGAATCTTTTGTCCTGTACAGAATTTATGGGAACACCAACACAGCCCTGGAGAAGGATGCCGTAGGCACACCATCCTGAGCAGCGCAGATTAGCGTCCGCGTAGCAGTCACAGAATGTTATACTCATTTTGTCTTGCCCGATTCGCCAAGGATTCCAGAAAGCCCGCATGGCGCCATCACCACCTCCTTGCCACCCGATGATTGCTCGGCGGACCATGCTACGGGCGGGCTCGATCGGGCTCCTCGGGCTGGGCATGAATCACGTCGCCGCACTACGCGCCGCCGATGTTGTTTCCCGTTCGCCGCGTGGCGGAACTGCGAAATCGGTCATCTTTGTATTCCTCTCAGGCGGCCTGGCACAGCACGACAGCTTTGATCCCAAGCCGGATGCGCCAGCCGATATTCGCGGCGAGTTCTCTTCGATCGCTACGCAGACCCCGGGAGTTCGCATTAGCGAGCACTTGCCGTTGCTGGCTGCTCGCAGTGCGCTGTGGAGCCAGATTCGTTCGTTAACAACGCCCTACAACGGACACTCGGAAGGGCATATGTCCATACTCTCTGGCCGCACTCCCTTGCCAACCGGGTTCAATGGCAGCAAACCGCAGTCGAGCGATTGGCCTGCCATCGCGTCAGTCGCGAGAACAGCCATAGCACGGCGGAATAACAACTTGCCTCCGGCCGTAGTGCTTCCGGAACGACTCGTGCATCGAGAAGGACGGGTGATTCCGGGCCAGTTCGGTGGAATGATGGGGAGCCGTCGCGATCCCTGGTTCATTGAAGCCTCCCCCTACAACTCAAAATCTTACGGTGCCTACCCGGATTACGAGTTCCACTTTGTTCGGGGGCGCGAGCAAAACAAGGAATTGAAATTCCAATCTCCCAACCTCAGCTTGCCCGAGGGCCTGACTCGCTCACGACTGTCCGACCGCGATGGCCTGCGAGGCCTGCTGGAGGGACAACGTCGCGATTTGGAGGAGCTGGCGGCGGCCGCGTCCTTCGATCGCCATCGCCAGGCCGCGATTTCACTACTGACGGATTCCAGCGTGCAGCAGGCCTTCGACGTCCATCACGCCGACCCACAGGTGCTCGACCGTTACGGTCGCAACTCTTTCGGTTGGTCGCTGCTAATGGCTCGGCAACTGGTCGAAGCGGGTGTCAATCTGGTTCAAGTGAACCTGGGTAACAACGAGACGTGGGACACTCACGACAACAACTTTCCGCTCCTGCGAGACTGCCTGCTGCCCCCCATGGACCGAGGCATCTCGGCGTTGCTGGACGATTTGCAAACGCGAGGTCTGCTCGATGAAACGCTGATCGTGATGTGCGGCGAAATGGGGCGCACGCCCAAGGTGAACGCACTCAACCGCAGCCCCGGCTGTGCCCCGGGACGGGATCACTGGGGCGCGGTGCAGACGGTATTTATCGCCGGCGGCGGGGTCCCAGGGGGCATTGTTGTGGGAGCCTCGGATAAGAATGGCGCCTACCCGTCCGCCGACCCGCAGCGCCCGGAGAATCTTGCCGCCACGATCTATCACGCCCTGGGCATCCCCGCTATGGCAGTCTGGAAGGACGAGTTAGATCGCCCCCACCACATCTATCATGGCGAGCCGATCCTCGGGCTAATTGGAAAGTACGCGACATGACCCTGCTTAACTCACCTCAACACACGCTCGGTCTCAACCGGCGCGCACTGTTGCAGGTCGGTTATTCTGGCTTGCTTGGGGTTGGCTTGCCGACGCTGTTCTCGCACCAATCGGGAGCGGTGGAATCCCGCTCGGGCGGCCAGAAACATGCTCGCAGTGTGATTCTGATTTTCCTGACGGGTGCCCCCAGTCACCTCGACATGTTCGATTTGAAGCCAGATGCTCCGGCCGAAGTCCGCGGAACATTTCGGCCGATTGCGACGCGGACGGTGGGAATGGATGTCTGCGAGCACCTGCCGAAGCTGGCCGCTCGATCGGACAAGTACGCCGTCATTCGTTCAATGACGCACGGTCTGCCGAGCCACGAACACGCCACGCACATGGTGCTGACCGGCATCGACAAGATGCCGATTGGCGCGACTCACATGGCCTCGCGGTCCGATTGGCCTTGCTACGCATCGACGCTCGACTACCTGCGGCCCCGGCGCGACGGCATTCCCAATGGCGTAATGCTGCCGACCTATTTGAATAACGGCTACGGGTTTTCGGGACAGGATGCGGGCTTCCTAGGAGCCAAGTATGACCCCTGGCATGTGAAGCAAGATCCTAACGACCCCAAGTTCCGTGTAGAGAACCTCAGCCTTCCCGTGAGTATGACGGTCGAATCGCTCGGCCAGCGGCGTCAATTGCTCTCTCAGTTCAACGCCCAGTCTGTCGGGTTCGAGCGCGCCCGCTCCGTGGCCGAGTTTAACAGCTACCAGGACCAGGCATTGTCCATCTTGACCACTAGTGCAGTCGGGCGGGCTTTCGCCATCGACAAGGAACCGGCAGCGGTGCGAGATCATTATGGTCGGCATTTGTTCGGCCAATCGCTGCTCTTGTCACGGCGACTCGTGCAAGCCGGCGTCCCGATCGTGCAGGCCAACATGGGGACAATGAACAACTGGGATACTCACAACAGCAACTTCACCCAGCTCAAAGACCGCTTGCTGCCGCCGCTGGATCAGGGAGTGTCCGCGCTCCTCGATGATCTGAGTTCATCGGGCCTGCTCGATGAGACGCTGGTGGTGATGGTCGGCGAGTTCGGCCGGACGCCCAAGCTCGGCGGTAACGTCGGCACGCCCAGTTACGTTCCTGATGGCCGCGACCACTGGGCTGGAGTCTTCTTCGCACTCTTCGCAGGAGCGGGCGTTCGTGGCGGACAAGTCATCGGCAGTTCGGACAAAATCGCCGCCTACCCCGCGTCCAACCCCTACTACCCATCCAATCTCGGAGCCACGATCTTCCAGTCGCTGGGGATCGACCCGCGCAGCATCATCAAGGACCGATTGAATCGCCCCATGCACGCCAACGGCGGTGAGTCCATTGCGCCACTTTTCACCGGTGCCGCGAGCTAATCCCAAAGGGACACCGCCCGTGTGGATGGCTCTCGATAACCGTTGGCGGACGTGCAATAAGCTGACGCGGATTGACACGGCGTGGCGAGAGCCTCGCACTTCCCAGATTCGCATAGTTTATCTTGTGCTCGCCCCTCAGCCCTGAAAAATAGAACCATGATCACACGAAGATCCTTTCTCGGCGCGGTGGGTGCCGGACTTGTCATCGGACCGCGGGCCTTGACGGCGGAGACCTCACCGAACAAACGCAAACGTCTGGCCGTCGTAACGACGGAGTGGCGATACCATTCCCACGCTTGGCACATGGCGGAGCGGTTTCTCGTCGGCTATCCGTTGAATGGTCGCTGGCATCAGCCGCCGCTGGATGTGGTCGCGGCGTATGTCGATCAAAAGCCCGAGAAGGACCTGAGTCGCAAGCGTTCCGAAGAGTTTGGCTTTCCGATCTTTCCCACGATCGCCGAGACGCTACGGTGCGGCGGCGACAAACTGGCGGTCGATGCCGTGCTCATCATCGGCGAGCATGGCAACTACGAGAAGAGTGAGTATGGACAGACGAAGTATCCGCGCTACGAGTTCTTCAAGCAGACGACTGACGTCTTTCGCCAGGATGGTCGCGCGGTCCCGGTCTTCAACGACAAGCACCTATCGTGGAAATGGGAGTGGGCCAAGGAGATGGTCGACATTTCGCGCGAGCTCAAATTCGCCTTCACGGCCGGTTCATCGCTGCCCGTCACCTGGCGGATGCCAGCAATCGACATGCCGTACGGGGCGGAGATCGAAGAGGTCCTGAGCGTTTCTATCGGCAGTGTGGACAGCTACGACTTTCACGCCCTGGAAGTGATTCAGTGCATGGCCGAGCGGCGGCGCGATGGTGAAACCGGCGTGGTCGCGATGCAGGCTCTGCGTGGCGACACCGTCTGGAAAGCCATGGACGCGGGTGGCTGGTCCGGCGGCGGCTGGGATCCGCGGCTTTTTGAAGCGTGCCTCTCCCGCAGTCACTCGCTGGCTCAGCCTGAAACGTTCAGTCATCGCTATCCGACCCCGGCTCAAATGCGCGCGTGGGTCAAGGATCCGATCGCGTACCGCTTCGAATATGCCGACGGCGTGAAGGCGACCATGCTGATGATGAACGGGTTGGTCGCCGACTTCACGTTTGCTGCACGGCTTAAGGGCGAAGCCGAGCCCCTTTCGACACTCTTCTACTTGCCGCCAACTCCGAACGTCACCTATTCGGCGTCGTTGATGTCGAAGGCCGAAGAGACGTTTGTGACCGGCAAGTCGCCATATCCCATCGAGCGGACGCTGCTGACCACCGGTCTGGTCGAAGCCGGCGTGCGGTCACTCGCCAGCAACCAGAAGCGACTGGAAACACCGCATCTCACGGTTCGCTATCAAACGCCGCGCGAATCCACATTTGCCCGGACTTAGTGCAGCGATGCCCAAGGTGAAATCCCCCACGAACTTCGCAATAACAGCTCGCAGCCCATTTGAAATGGAAGGCCCTGAATGCAAGCGGTAACAACTCATCTATTTTCCCTCTCACGCCGCGAATGGCTGAAAACCGCGGCGGGTGCCACAGCGCTGGGACTGGGAATGACCAGCGGATGGACCGTGCGAGCGGTTGACGAGACGACCGGTCAATCAAGAACGGAGAAGGTGAAATCAGCGACCGCGGATTCCACAGCGCAAAAGGCTGCACCGGAGTTGCGCCTCGGCACTCTGTGTGTCGGCAAGATATTGTTTTTGGGGAACAGTATCACGTTGCATGGCCCTGCACCGAAGATTGGTTGGAACGGAAATTGGGGGATGGCCGCCAGCATTCAAGCGAAGGACTACGTCCACCTCTTTCTGGACCAGATCGCCAAATCGGCCGGCGGCAAGCCGGCAGTGATGGTCAAGAACATCGCCGATTTCGAGCGTGGGCTGAAGGACTTCGACTTAAATGCAGGGCTGAAAGAGGAGCTGGCGTTTGAGGCCGATGTGATCATTATCGCGATTGGAGAGAACGCGTCCCCGTTGAAGACGGAGGAAGCCAAAGCCAAATACCGAGGGGCATTTTCGCAGCTGCTGGCGGAGCTGAAGAAACATGGGCGGCCTACTCTCGTCGTCCGCAGCTCGTTTTGGGCTGATTCTGCCAAGGATCAAATCATGAAGCAGGCTTGCGAAGACGCGGGAGGAGTCTTTGTCGATAACAGTAAGCTCGGGAGTGACGAATCCAATTTCGCCCGGTCGGAACGCCTGATCGAACACGCCGGCGTTGGGGCTCACCCTGGCGACAAAGGCATGCAAGCGATAGCCGAGGCACTTTGGAACGCCCTGCAGAAACAAGCAGCCCTGGAGAAACCGTAGACTAAACACTCCCAGAGGCCGCGACGGATCACCGCCATGCTCTGGCAGTGTGACCTGGAGGATCTTCGGAAAGGTAGGCAATGGGAAATCGCTTCACATTGACTGCTTGCATTTTGACAATGACCGCGTTCGCGCATGCGGCGCCCCCCGAGGTTCCAGCCCACCGCACCTTTGTGGACATGAGCGCGTAGGGATTGAACATTCCCGTCAACGGTCCGGTGGGCCACCCCGGTGACAACCGGTGCTCCAACGAATATGTCCTAGTTTTCTCCCGCAAGGATCAAATTCAGGGCGCGCCAAGAAAAATCGCATCGGCGCAACATACTGAGACTGAAGCACTTACGGCAAATACCGTAAAGTGATATTAACCGATGTTGCCGGTCGGCACTTGCGATTATTTCTACTTTATGGGCTGCTCGGGTCGAGAACCGCCGACCGATAGTCCCTTCACCCATCCGCAAGGCGTTTCACCGCATCACTTGAGCGTTGCCAGTTGCCTATCGGTTTCGAACCTTTGCGGCAATGAGGCGCACTCTCGCGATCACCGGCGCACGCTTTTTCCGGGCGTGCGGCCGCACCACGTTCGGCCGGTCGGATCGTCTCGGGCCAAGTGCTAGGCAAATAGCTCCCGAACGACATTGCCTTCGACATCCGTGAGACGAAAGTCACGGCCCGCTTGGCGGTACGTCAGTCGCTCGTGATCGAGGCCCAGCGCGTACAGCAGCGTGGCGTGCATGTCGTGGATGTGGACTTTGTTTTCCGCGGCGTAGTACCCGTAGTCGTCAGTCGTGCCGTAGCGAAAGCCCCCTTTCACGCCACCCCCAGCCAGCCACATGGTGAAGCCTTCGGGGTTGTGGTCGCGGCCATTGGTGGTCCCCTCGGCGGTGGGCGTGCGGCCAAACTCGCTCCCCCACCAGACCAGCGTGTCGTCGAGCAGGCCGCGGCTCTTGAGGTCTGTCAGCAGGCCGGCGATCGGGGGGTCCACTTCACGGGCGTTTTTCTCATGCCCGATTTTGAGGTCCGAATGCTGGTCCCACTGCACTTTGCTGTCGCTGTGCGTGACTTGAATGAACCGCACTCCCGCCTCGGTGAAGCGACGCGCCATAAGGCACATCCGGCCAAAGTTCGCGGTCACGGGATCGTCCATCCCATAGAGCTTCAGCGTCGCGGCCGATTCGCCGGACAAGTCTTCGACCTTAGGGATTTCCGCCTGCATACGAAAGGCCAGCTCGAAGGAGGTGATCCTCGCTTCGAGTGATGCCTCGGGGCCGGCTTTTGCCAAATGCTCCCGATTCATCACATTCAGCCGATCCAGTTGCAGTCGCTGTACGTCGCGAGAGATCTGCGAGTTGCTGATGTACTTCACGTGAGCCTTGTCCGACGGCACGCTGGCATCTCCCAGCGGTGTCCCTTGATAGACGGCGGGCAGGAACGACGAGCTCCAATTGTTGATGCCGCCAAATGCCAGCGAGGGGCAGATTGTGACGAAGGCCGGCAAATTGGCATTGTCGGCCCCCAGGCCATAACTCACCCACGAGCCCATGCTGGGCCGAATGAAGTTGTCGCTGCCGGTGTGCAGCTTCATCATCGCTCCGCCGTGTGCCGGATTCGTCCCATAGACCGAATGCACCATGCACAGGTCATCCACGCGCTCCGCGAGCTTGGGAAAAAGCTCGCTCACCCACAGACCGCTTTGGCCGTACTGCTGGAACTTCCACGGCGATTTGAGCAGATTGCTGGTGGAATTGAATTGCACACGCGGCTTGGCGAACGGGAGCGGTTTGCCGTCGTCGCGAGTGAGCAGCGGCTTGGGATCGAATGTATCTACCTGGGAAGGTCCGCCAGCCATCAGCAGAAAGATGATCCGCTTCGCCCGAGCCGCAAAGTGCGGCAACTTCGCCGCCAGCGGATTCTCATTGGCCGCAAGAGCCGACGACTCGTTCGCCAGCAAGGAGGATAGCGCCAACGAACCAAACCCCACAGCCGAGCGTTGCAAAAGCGCCCGGCGGGACATGACGAATTCGGAATTGGTCGACGTCATTTCGTTTCGTTACGAATGGAGGATCGGGCTATGGGTGCGGATTTCAATCCGCCGTCATGGGATATCAAATGACTGCGGAATAAATTAGTGTATTCCATGACGATTGACCACGGGCGCACCATGCAGACCGAAATCCAGTCGACGACACGTTGAACCGGGCATCGGTTACCGATTTTCGGAACACTTGGGAGCGACTTACCGAATTGCCTGACCGACTTAGAGAGGTTCAATCAACACGATGCATTCCGCCTCCCTGGCTTCCCTGTCGGTGTTGTCCCGCTGGCGGATTGTGATCTTGCTCATGGGTTACGCAGGGCTGGCCCACTTCAATCGCGTCGGCATCTCCGTCGCCGGCAGTGAAGTGTTCATCAAGCAACTGGGCATCTCAAAAACGGACATGGGCTGGGTATATACGACGTTTCTAATCGTTTACACGATCGGCATGTTGCCGGGGGGCTGGCTGATTGAGCGTATTGGGGCCGCCAAGGCGCTGACGCTGCTCGGACTGTCGATGGGAACCTTCGTCGCTCTTACAGGCTCGCTGGGCTGGTTCCCTACTACGCCGGTAAGCTTGTGGCTGGGACTTCTCCTCATTCGCGGATTGGCCGGAGCTTGCAATTCACCTCTCCATCCGGGTGCTGCTCATGTCGTGTCGGACTTGATGCCCCCTCGCGGACGAGCGACCGCTAATGGGATGGTGACCGCCGGTGCCTTGATCGGAATTGCTTGCTGTTATCCGGTATTCGGCTGGCTGATGGACCGGTTGACCTGGCCCTGGGCGTTCGCGGTGAGCGGCGGAATTCTGTTTACCTACGGTCTGGTGTGGCGACTGCTCGCACAGCCGTCCCTTCCAGGTCCGCAGCAGGCTCCGCCCGAAGTGAAAGCGCAGACGAGCCCGGAGGCTGGCTGGGTGCTCTTGCGTCAAAGTAATCTTTGGCTGCTGGCGCTGAGTTACGCGGCCTTTGGCTACTTTCAATACCTTTTCTTCTATTGGATGGGCTACTACTTCGAGTCGGTGCTGCTTGTGCCGGAAGTCGAATCGCGCAGCGCCTCTTTCTATATCATGTTGTCGCAAGCGGCCGGCATGGCTATCGGTGGTCTCAGCACCGACGCGATCTGCAAGCTGCTCGGTACGACGTGGGGCCGCCGCAGCATCGTCATGTGTGGCATGTGTCTGGCAGCAATCTTCGGCTTGATGGGGGTCCGTGTAACGGGCCAAGGAAATATCACGCTGTGCCTCGCGCTCTCGATGGCTGCGCTGGGCCTGTGCGAAGGGGTTTTCTGGACGACCGCGACCGACCTTGGGGGGAAATCGCGAGGCTTCTCGGGAGCCTTCATGAACACCTGCGGTAACATCGGAGGATTGATCTCGCCTGTGCTGACCCCTTTCATCGCTGAACGCATGGGCTGGACAGGCGCCATTGCCGTGGCCTGTGTGATTAGCGGTATTGGCGGGCTGGTTTGGTTCTGGATTAAGCTGCCACAATCTTCCTCGGAGAAGGCACGTTAGCGTGTACGGCCCTCATGTCAAAGCACGATTTCACCGCTGAAGAGTTTGCATCCCGGCGAACCCGCGCACGCGAAGCGATCGGAGCCGCGGGGCTTGATTGGTTTCTCGCCATTCATCCTGTCTCGATTCGCTGGCTGACGGGATCCGACGCGAAGAGCTATCAGGAATTTCAGTGTCTGCTGATTTCGGCGAAACCCGGGCCGATCTGTGTGCTGACTCGCGATGGAGAGCGGCAGGAATTTCGGGACGACGCTCTGGTCGATGAACTTCGCACCTGGGGAGGGGGCGAACCGGAAGACCCGATTGCCGCCCTGAAACAGTTTGCAACGTCTCTGGGAGTGATGGGCACTCGCATTGGGATGGAAGTACCGGGGTACTATCTCCATCCGCATCACTATCTCCAAATCAAGCAGCTCTTCGGCGAGTCTCGCGTCACCGAAGCGACAAACCTGATACACGACCTGACGCTGGCAAAGTCGGCCACCGAATTGATCTATATCCGTGATGCCGCTCGCATCGCCGACATCGCCATGATGCGATTTGCCGCGTCGCTCGCCGAAGGCCGCAGCGAGCTTGAAATCGCGGGCGAGGTCTACCACGCTTTACTGACATCCGGCAGCGGACTCGCCGCCAGTCCGATCAACCTCGTCTCCGGTGAACGCTCCTGCTTCAGCCACGGAGCGCCGACTGACCGGCGACTACGTCGCGGCGACTTCGGCAATGTTGAATACGGAGCAACCTACAAACGCTACACCTCCACGATCGGACGACAGTTCTGCCTTGGCGAACCGACGCCGCGGATGTGCGAGCTGTACGATCTTGTCCGTCGAGCCTCCGACGCTTGTATTGCCGAAATCCGCGCCGGCGTACCTGCTGTCGTCCCTCATGAAGCTGCGAAACAAGTGATCGCCGACGCCGGGCTCGATCCCGCACGCGTCCACCTGACTGGATACGGCCTCGCTCCCGGCTCCCCACCGACCTGGGCCGAGCCAATCCACATGTTCGGTAACAGCGCCTACACGCTGGAATCCGACATGGTCGTGACGGTCGAGCCACCCGTTTTCCTCGGGGATGAACGTCTCGGAGTTCGCATCATCGACAACGTACTCGTTACCAACGACGGCGCGCAAATATTGTCCCGCTACAGTCGCGACCTGATCGTGATCGAATGACGCACCTCGGTAGCGGCTCATTCGTGGTGGACCTCAACGCCGCAACGACAAGCGAAAGTCTCGGTGAGGGAGCGCCTAATGCCAGCAAGACCCGACTACAAACACATCCTGCGGCCGTCATGCGCATTCCTTGAAGGCTGCGGGAAACTGCTGCTGGACACTCGCGACCTTGCTGAATTCCTTCAGGTGCCATTGAAGGCCGTTAAACAGCTTGCGTATTCCGACCGAATTCCGATGCCCGTGACGCTCGGCCTGGGAACCTGCATCCGCTGGAATGTGATTGAATTGCTGGATTGGGTCGAGTCGGGCTGCCCGCGCCGAACAAAATGGATGGAGATGCGAGGGCGAAGCGTGTGGTATCCGCGGTGGCGGTGAAGGCAATTGCCGGATGGTTGGAGACACGCCTGGCATGGGCATCGCACCACTTATCGGCAGGACACGAGCGCCTTGGCATTATGAAGCGGGGCGCATCGTCAGCCCACATGGACCTTGGCCACGATCTTGTCCATCTCGGCCGTGGTAAATGCCCGCACAGTCGTCGTGTGGACGTTGCCCAGCGCAGCCAGGTGCAAGAGTACGGACATGGCCGTCTCATCGTCCGGAGCTTCCAGGATCAACAGTCCGTCGTATTCGCCCAAGGTCCAAAAGACGTTCGTAACCTTGGCGCCCATCTTCTTGGCTGCTGCTTTGAGGGCCGCCGCTCGCTTCGTGCTGTCGGCGATGCCTTTGATGCCCTGCTGGGTGAACTTGATGGTGGTGATGAAAGTTGCCATTGAACAGTCTCCTTTCAAGAGAGGGGGTAGTTGAGATCAGTCACAAGCCAAAGCTCACGTCACTTTCCTCATTTCCTTGGTCGCCTTCTTCGCGTCGAAGGCTTCGGGATCGAACGGTCCCCGCCACTCCAGCATTTCGTCGTGCTGCTCATGCCGAAGGTTGCCGCAGCAGTTTTGCGCCAAGTCGCTCTTTCGTTCATTCGGCGTTCACGCTGATCACGCGCAATTCCACCGCGCCTCCCAATTCGCTGGTCGTTTCCAATTGCTCCATCTTCTTCCGGGCCTCCATCAGTTCGCTGAGGCGATCTGCCAGCCTTCCTCGAATCGCGTCGAAGCGGCGGGCGAGGACGTCCTTCTTGGCCTCTCGGAGTCGGATGAACAACGAATCATCGGGACGGGGCCTTGGGAGACCTGTCCCGACGAGTTTGATGGCCCCCGCGAACGGCACCTTGTGCCGTTTCAGACGTTGGTAGGCTTGTTCGGAGAAGTCCAGGGGAAGGGCTTCGTCGAACAAATCGCGGTTCGCGGCGAGGGCGAGTTCGACATAGGCCGCCTCGACCAGGAGTTGCCGAATCTCTTCGGTGAGGGACGACAATTGTGCCTTGCGGCGATCATCCGCAGACTTGACCTCACGCAGGTGGCGCTCGCGACTGGCGAATGCAAACCGATCTTCGATTTCCTTTCGCTGCGAGGACAAGACCGTGTTGGTAGTCTGTTCGTCCATCGTCGTGCCCAGCTTCGCGAGCGATGGAATTTGGCTGCCGTCGCTTAGGCGGTAGTAGCCCACGGCCGGCAAATTTCCACCCTGAGAACAACGGGCGAGCATTCCCGCATCGCGACCTTCGTGTGGCGGTTCAACCATGCCCAGCACGTCGGCCAAGAGGTCGCTGCCGTAGGACAATAACGTCAGTGTGTTGGGATGCTCATCAAACAACTTGGGATTGAACGTGACTTGTTGCCAGTTGCCGTGCCAATCCAAAAGGTGCGCTCCCGCCAGCTTCGGATTGGGCTTCAGTCGCTCACCCAGTGCCTTGGACTCGGCAAGTGTTTTCTCCAGTTCTTTCAGCGTGACCGGGGCAGGCTCTTCCGACACGGGCTCCACGGCATCCGCCGTGAACTCGTTGAGATTGAGGGATGAGACCTCCGCCGAATTGACCTGGCGGTTGATCTCTTCGATTTCCTTGGCGATCATCTCGCCGCGTTGCTTGTCGTTGGCCATCGCAGCGGCTTTGATGACTTTTGCCACTTGGCTCAAGATCGGTTGTAGCTCGCCGACCACACTTTCAAAGGAAGCGATCCGGTCGTCGAGCCGCTGGTAAACCGTCGCCTCAACCGTCCCGTCGTAGAAGTAATTCCGAATCCAAACGCGGGCGTATTCCTGGCCGATGCGGTCGATGCGCCCGATGCGCTGCTCGACTCGCATCGGATTCCACGGCATCTCGTAATTGATCAGCACGCCGCAGGTTTGCAGATTCAACCCTTCGGACGCCGATTCCGTGCAAAGTAGGATCTTGATCTCCCGGCTTTCACGGAACGCGGTCTTGATGTTCTCCTTGCTGGTGCCGACCCAAGCCGTTCCGTTCCAAAGCTCGCCGCCGCGACCGCTGTAGCAAGCCACCTGCCCGCCATAAACGTGCCGCAGCTTCTCTCGCAGATAGTCCATCGTGTCCGTGTACTGGTAAGCGCGCATCACCGCCAGTCTTGGCGTGGGGGGTAGGCTGCTGGGGTACGAATTTCACGAACCCTAGCGGCGAGGTATGCGATGAGTCGTGGCCCGGATCTGGCGAAGCGGGA
>JBKJNY010000238.1:0-21236 GCA_046593355.1 Pirellulaceae bacterium
TGGCGTTTTACAACCGCACCGACGACCAAAACATCACCTGGACCGGCGGCTTCTTCATCGACAGCATCAGCGACACCCTCAAGGAGCGGATCGACGACAACCAAGGCTTCCGCCTCAGCGGCCGCGTCACTTGGCTGCCGTTTTACGACGAGCCGTCCAATGGCCGCTACCTCATTCACACCGGCCTGGGCATCCTGCATACCGACGACCAAGACGACCGTGTCCGCTTCCGCGCCCGCCCGCAGGTCCGTGAAGGACCTCGCCTGATCGACAGCGGCAGCCTGGTTGCCGAAACCTACACCACGGGCAATGCCGAACTGGCCATCGTCTGGGCCAACTTCACGCTGCAAAGCGAAGCATTCGTTTCCAGCGTCGATCTCACCGCTGCCGGGCCGACCACCATCGGCGGCGCGTATGCCCATGTCAGCTACTTTCTGACCGGCGAGAACCGCATCTTCGAGCGGTTCGGCCAGCACGGTGCCCAGTTCGGCCGCAACAATCCCTACACCAACTTCTTCGTCGTCCCCGGCGCTATCGGCTCCGGTGCCTGGGAAGCCAAGGCCCGCTGGTCTTACCTGAATCTGGACAATGTCAATCGCGGCCAGTACAACGACCTTACCCTCGGCTTCAACTGGTACTGGTCGGACCGCACTCGCATCATGTTCGACTGGATCCACCCTTTCACTACCGCGGACACCGTCTTCGGTGCTACCCAGGCCGATCTGCTGGCGATGCGTTTTGATTTCAACTGGTAAAACCGCCCATGCCGCGTCAGGTACTCCTCTTCACCCGCACCGGCTGCCATCTCTGTGACGAAGCCGAGGCGATTCTTATTCGCCACGGCCTTTCGCCGCAGAAGCTCGATGTGGATGCCAACCCGGAGTTGCTGGAGAAGTACGATACCTGCGTCCCGGTGGTGGTCATTGACGGCAAAGAACGCTTCCGTGGCCAGGTGAACGAAGTCCTGCTCAAACGGCTGCTGAAATCGTAGCCCGCACACTCCGGGTGCGGTGCCGCCACACGGAGTGTGCCTGCTACTAATCCCATGACGACACAACTAGGCATGTTCGCGAAGCACTGGCAGCCAGGAACGGTGAAGACTCGCCTGGCAACGAGCATCGGCAACGAAGCCGCCGCCGCTCTCCACCGCCACTTCGTGCAAACGCTCCTCGACCGCTTTCAAAACATCGCCGATCGTCACATTCTCTGCTTCACTCCCGCTGACTCCGCCGATAGCTTCCGCCAACTCAACCTCGGCTGCTGGACACTTGAGCCGCAAGCCTCCGGCGACCTTGGCTCGCGGATGCAGCACTACTTCTCGGCCGCGTTGCCAGCGTTTCCACTCCCTCTCCCCCTGGGAGAGGGCCGGGGTGAGGGTCTAGCGACTAACAACGCGCCCCCACATCGCACCGTCCTCATCGGCTCCGACAGTCCCGATCTGCCGCTGGAGTACCTGGCCGAGGCCTTCGACAAGCTCCGCGACTTCCCCGTGGTCCTCGGCCCCACCGACGATGGCGGCTACTACCTCATCGGCCTTTCACAAACTGTGCCCCCCATCTTCGGCAATATCCCCTGGAGCACGCCCGAAGTCTGGTCGCAAACAGTCGCCCGCCTGACCTCAGCCAAGATCCATTACCACACTCTTCCGCAATGGTACGATGTGGATGACCTCGCGGGCCTCCATCGGCTCCATGATTCCCTTCCACCTAACGATGCACTTCGCGCCAGCATCTCCTCGGTCCTGATCCCTGATTCCTGACTCCCTGCCCCATGCCCGACGTGCTCATTATCGGCGGTGGCGTCATCGGCCTGTCGCTCGCCTGGGATCTCGCCCAGCATGGCCAGAGCGTGCAGGTCATCGACCGCGGTGAGCCGGGGAAGGAAGCCTCCTGGGCCGGCGCGGGAATACTTCCGCCCGCTTCCTGGAAGACGGCTCTTCATCCCTACGACCAGCTGCGTGCCCTCTCCAGCGAGCTCCATCCCCAGTGGGCCGCAGCACTTTCGCTTCAAACCGGAATCGACACCGGCTACCGCTTGTGCGGCGGCATTTACCTCGCCCGCACCCCCGGCGAAACCGCCTCGCTCGTTGCCTGGGCGGGTGCGGCGGCGGAAGAGGGAATTGAGGTTCGGCGTCTGAGTGAAAGCGAGCTAGAGGAGTCAGGAGTCCGTACGTGGGGTAGGCTTCCAGCCTGCCCAGGAAGCGGAGGGAAGGAAACGGGGGACAGCAAGCGAATCCTCGCCGCCTATCTCCTCCCTCAGGAAGCACAACTCCGCAATCCGCGGCACGTGCAGGCTCTTCGCATTTCGTGCGAGCAATGGGGAGTCGAAATCACTCCTGGCGTAGAAGCCCTCGACTTCGACATCCGCGCAGGCCGCCTCGCCGCCGTCATTACTTCCGCGGATCCCTTGCAAGCCAGGCAATTCTGTTTCACATCCGGCGCTTGGACGGGGAAACTTTGCACCAGGCTTGGCATCCCCCTGGGCATCCTTCCGATCCGTGGCCAAATGGTCCTCTTCAATACCGGGGAGGCATCCTCACTGAAACCCATTGTTACCGAAGGCTCTCGCTACCTGGTTCCCCGCGACGATGGCCGCGTTCTGGCCGGGTCCACGGAAGAAGAGGTGGGCTTTGACAAGAGCACCACCGAAGAAGCTATTGCCGACCTCACCTCCTTCGCCCGCGGACTTATTCCAGCGATTGAGAACGCCCCCGTCGAAAGAACCTGGGCGGGCCTGCGCCCCGCGTCCTTCGACGGCCTTCCTTACCTTGGCCCGCTCCCTGGCCTCTCCAATTGCTTCATCGCCTCCGGCCACTTCCGCAGCGGTCTCTATCTCTCTCCAGCGACAGCCGTTGTCATGAGCCAACTACTGCGAGGGGAACAACCACGCATCGACCTCGGCCCGTTTCGAGTCTTGCGATAGGACAAGAGCCTGAAGCGCAAGCGAAGGAAGCCGTTGCCTCCTCGAAAGTCGCGATTATTCCCCAATCCGCTTGCCGCGCCGTCCTTCGCCGGCTTCAGGCTGGTGTCGCCAAGACCCCCAAAATCCCTTTTCGTCCCACGTCCAGCGTCTTGGAAAATCGTCACAAGTGCTTATCTGCACAGTATTTAGCGAAGTAACTTGAACAGGGGTACTAAACCTTCGTAGGATAAGGGTGTGCCTCGAAGGGCAGTTTTCGTTGTCCCACCTTGAGCCGGCCGTAGTAGACTTCCAATAGGCCGGCAGTCCTCGTCACTCGAACGTCTGCTTGTCATGTTCCGTCGCTCCGAACTAGCCCAGAAGCAGCTTGCTCCGGCCAAGGTCCGGGCGGAGTCTCGGGCTGCAGCTTCGCGGCGAGTCGTGATGGCGGGTAAGGGGATGCGAATCTCCAGCGGAACGCCACGCGGACCCTATCTGCCGCCGGAGACCTGGTATGAGCCTGGCGAGCGGGCTCGCGGCGATTTCTCGGTGATGCATCAGCCGGCGGGCAAGGGCTTTCGCCACATTCTGACGGAGGACGACGTCCGCAATCGCCTGGCCGAGCTGCCGCGCTGGATGGTCGAGCCGCTGGAGGTGGTGCAGTTCAGCCAGATGACACGCAAGAAGCGGATGGCCGCCTGCTACGGCATGCAGTGGGGTGCGACGATTTATCTCTATCCGATTGAAGACAACCTGGTCGAGACCTTCCGTCAGCCCCCCAAGCCGAGCCAGAAGATTGAGGCCAGCATGTTTGGTGCCCGCTGGGAGCCCGCCAGTCGCGGCCAGTGGAAGCTGCTCTGGTCGCCGGAGGCGATTCGAGATTTTTACCTCAACAACGTGCTGATTCACGAGCTGGGGCACATCCTGGATACTCGCAACAGCCGCACGGTGGACCGGGAGCGGTTCGCGGAGTGGTTCGCTATCGAGAACGGCTACAAGCGGAGTCAGCGGCAGGATCTGGCGGTGCTGGCGGAGCGGAAGTACGTCCGCAAGCGGCATCACAAGGGCAAATAGGGAATCCCCCCGTCGTTTTCAAAAAATGGGTGGCACGCCCACGGCTTTGCGTGGGCGTGGCTTCGGATCTTGCGGCAAGGCGAGTACAACTTCAGCCGCTAAGCGTTTAGGGAGCAGTAGGTCCGGGCTGCGCGCTTTCAAAACGCGATGCGCTATCCCCTGCCGCAGGCTTGGTTTAGAATGGCAGCCTGGGGAAACGCGGGACGGAGCACTGCTCCGTCCTACCCGATTCCGCCGAGACTCCAAGGACATTTCAATGACATCGACGCTTCTGCGTGGCGGACTGGCGCTAGTTCTGACCGTGGCATTGGCCGTTCCCGCCTTAGCCGCCCCAACCAAGGAACAGCAGCAGGAGATCAGCGCCATCAACACGCTGCTGACTCGCGCCGGCAACCTCTATAAGCAGAACAAGATCGCCGAGGCTGGCGAATCCATCAAGGAAGCCCAGTCGAAGATCGAAAAGCTGGGTGAAGGAGGCGATGCCCAAGTGGTAAAGGCCCTGGAAGCGCCTTACAAACGCTTGCTGAACGCCCATGCCCTGCTCGAAATTGAAGGGGTCAAGCTCAGCGAAATCAAGCCGCTGGAAGCCAAGAAGCCGATGACCGCGGGCGGTGCCGGCGCGCTGCCCCCCGGCGCGGTGAGCTTCACCAAGCAAATCGCCCCCATCATCGTCGCCCGCTGCGGCGGCTGCCACGTTCGCAACAGCCGCGGCGAGCTCTCGATGGCCACCTACGAATCGATGATGGCCGGCAACAAGAACGGCAAGATTGTCATCGCCGGCAAGCCGGAAGGAAGCATCATCATCGATAAGATTGAAGGGAAAGAGATGCCCCCCAACGGCGCTGGCATTCCGGATGCGGAATTCGCCACGATCAAGAAGTGGATTACCGAAGGAGCGAAGTTCGACGGCACCGATTTGAAGGCCAACTTGGGGATGCTTGCCGGCAATAACGCCGCTGCCACTCCGGCAGTGGAAATCAAAGTAGCCACGGGCAAAGAGACAATCAGCTTTGCCAAGGACATCGCCCCGGTGCTGGCCAGCACCTGCGTCAACTGCCACGGCACCAGGCAACCGCGCGGCAACTTCACCCTGTTCACTTTTGAAGGTCTGCTCAAAGGTGGCGACAGCGGCTCCCCCATTCAGCCCGGCAAGGGAGCCGATTCCTTCCTCATCAAGAAGCTCCGCGGCACCGCCTCGCAAGGCCAGCGCATGCCGCTCAATCTTGATCCTCTCAAGGATGACGTCATCGCCAAAATAGAGAAGTGGATTGACGAAGGGGCGACGTTTGACGGCGGCGATCCCAAGCAGCCCGTCGTCGAAGTGGCCGCCCTGGCCAAAGCCCGCAGCAGCACGCACGAGCAGCTTAGCGCCGACCGCGCTATTTTGGCCGGCAACAACTGGCGGCTCGGAATGCCGGACATCGGTGCCGACAAACTCGAAACCGAAAACTTCCTGGTCCTCGGCAACGTCGGCCCCAACTCGCTCAAACAAATCGGCGACAATGCCGAAGCCCTCGCCCCCAAGGTCGGCGAAATGCTCAAGGCCCAGTCCGGCCAACCACTGATTAAGGGGCGGATGACGCTGTTCGTCTTCCGCGAACGCTATGACTACAGTGAGTTCGGCAAGATGGTCGAGCGGCGGGACATCCCCGGCATGTGGCGCGGCCATTTCAAGTTCAGCATCGTCGATGCCTACTCCGCAGTGATTCCACCGAAGGCGGACGACTATAGCCTGCAAACTCTCATCGCCCAGCAACTGGCGGGCTGCTATGTCGCATCGCTTGGCAAAGGCGGCACCCCCCTGTGGTTCTCCCAGGGTGCCGGCCGAGTCGTCGCCTCACGGCTGGATGGCGGCGATCCGCGCGTCACGGCCTGGGATGACGCCATTCCGGAAATCGTAACCGGCCTGCCGAGCGCCGACGCGTTCCTCACCAACAAGCTCGACCCCGAATCCGCCGATATCGCCGCCTATAGCTTTGTGAAGTTCCTGATGACCGACAGCAGGAAGTTTCAGAGCCTGCTCGACAAACTCCGCGGCAGCGCGGACTTTGCCAAGGCCTTCCCCGAAGTCTACGGCGGCAGTCCCAACGCCGTTGCCGACATGTGGGTCCGCAAACCACCGGCTCGTAGCGTGCCGGCCAAGAAGACGGCGGGGAAGAAATAGCTTGAGCGGGGTGAAAGCGGAAGTAAAACCCTAAGCAGGATGTCTCAAGAGCTTTGCGATACAAGCCTGAAGCGCAAGCGAAGGAAGATATTGTTCTTGGACAGTCGAATCACCGCCTGGCGGCGGTTTCCTTCGCTCGCGCTTCAGGCTGGTGTCAATGTTAAGTCCTTCACCACTTGCCGCATCTTCCGCCTCGTCCGCCAGAAGACGTCTTCCATCAGGATGTGGGCGAATTCGCCGTTGCGGCCGACGCTGTAGAGCCGCTCGATGCCGGTGGATTTTTCCAGGGCTTTGCGCTGCGGCTCGTATTCGTTCAGGAAGACCGGGTAAGCCAGCGGCGTGCGGAGGATGCGGCAGCCGTCGTAGCGGGACTCGGCGTCGGGGATGAGCTTCTTCACGTGCCCCAGACAGAGCCGGCCAAGCTCCTCATCCGGCAGCTTCCAGGTTTCGTCACCGACCGCACAGCCGAGGTCGGCGGTAATCATGGTTTTGCCCTTGGGGGCCAGCCACGGCATGGAGAGAGGCGTTTCGGTGAGGCGGAAGAAGGGAAATTCTTTGCCTGGAGTCCAGACGACGACATCGGGCAAAAGGCCGCGCCCCTCAAACCGCATGTTCACGAAGACCATCGGCCGGTAGCGGAATTTGGAGAGCGGCTGGAGCAGGTTCGTCCCTTGCACGAGCTTGGACAGGATGTGAACCGGGGCGGTGCTGATGACTGCCGCGGCGGGAATCTCTTCCCCTTTCACGCGGACGCCGGTGGCTCGTTTGCCGTCGGTCAGAATCGCTTCCACCGGCGATTCGGTCTGAATGCAATCCCGCACTTCGTCGGCCATATGCTGGCACAGGGCACCGACCCCGCCCCGCGGATAGACATGCCAAACGTGAGCCGATTCGGGCAGCGTGTGGCAGTAGCCGATGGCCACGGTCTTGCGGCTCATTTTGCCGGAGACGCGAAGCAGAAATGTCTTGAGAATGCTGCTGGGGATTTTGTCGCCGACGGCGGTGGAGAGGCTATCGGCGGGTGCGCCGCACCAGGCTTCGGTAAGTGGAATGGCCACTTCGTCCGCCAAGGCCCGCCCATATTTGCCACGGAACCACTCAGCAGCGGTCGAGGGTTTACTACCAAAGACATTCAGTTTGGCGGCGAGCGCGCTGGCCACGAATTTGGGCCGGCGGGCTAAGCCGAAAGGATAGCGGCAGGGGCGGCCGCGGAGCCAGAAGCTTTCGCCATAGTGGGGGACATGGATGCACTGGGCCGAAAACCCCACCGCGGCCGCCAGGCGGTTGGTGATGAAGTGGGCCCCGAAATCGTAGGTAAAGCCATCACCGCTTTCAAAGCTGCGAGCCAGACCGGCGAGATGCGGACTGGCTTCGAACACATGCACGGAAATCCCCTGCCGCCGAAGGTAGATGGCCGAGGTCAATCCAGCCAGGCCAGCGCCGATGATAACGACGGGAGCATTTGCATTCGTATTCGACATCGTCATGAGCGATCCTCCTCAAGCGGCTTTTGCAATGTCCCGCAGAGCAAACTGCCGCAGCCGAAGAGGGTGAGGAACTGGTCGACGAACGTGAAAAACGTCAGCGACAACGTCGATTTAAGCGTGAAGCGGTTTACCAGCCATGTCGGCCAGCGCCGATCGACCAGGTAATTGTGAAACGAGTAAACCCAGTTCACGGGACTCATCATGGACTTGATTCTTACGGGCTGGAGGCCGCAGTTCCGCGCGAGCCGGGCCAGGTTCTTCCGGTTGAACAGATTCCAGTGCCGCGGGAAGTGATACCCGCCCCAGTGCCGGCCCCTAAACAACTTGAAGCTGGGAGAAGCGACATCGTCGGTCACGATGACGATGCGTCCGTCCGGTTTGAGCAGGTCGCGAGCGGCGGAGAGGATGGCGGCTGGATCGGCAACATGCTCGATAGTCTGGATGAGCAGAATCAGGTCATAGGAATCCGCCGGCAAGGCCAACTCTTCCAGGTCGCCATGATGGACGGTCAGCCCCGAATTTCTCGCGGCAGTGACGGCCCGCTCGTCAAGCTCCACACCTTCGAGTTGCCAGCTCTTGTAGCCGAAGTCCTGGAGGAGCCGCAGATGAAATCCATCGCCGCAGCCGATGTCGAGAATGCGGGCACCTTTGGCCAGTCCGCTGGTATAGGCGAGCACGCGGCGGGCTTCCAAGCGGCGGCGAATTCTGTAGACGAGGCCGAATTCAAGGGGATTAAAATCGTAGGCGTGATATTCCGGCGGATAGATTCGCGGTAGCTCTTCCACCGCCGGCCGCGGATTGAGATAGACCAATCGGCAGTCCGGGCATTGAACAGCCAGGAAGGTGTCGGGGCTGGTCCAGTATTCAAAGTCCTCGCCCACGCCGACCGGCTCGCCGTCGTCGGTCCCGCAGACGCAGCACCGGCTCGGCACCAGGCGGAGCGGCAGCGTGTCGTCGGCGATTTTCGGCGGACTGAGGGCGGCGAGGGACATGGTTTTCCAGTATAGTTCGCGCGCGAAATCGCCCGATGGGAAAACCGGTTATGAGGATTTTTCCGGGCAGTGGGAAGTGATTCCTCACGCGGAGCGTGAGGAGTACTTTCTTCTCACCAGGCGGTATCCCACGGCCCGGAAGACGATCAGCGATGCCGCCAGCAGTCCGCCGGAAAGGAACATCCAGGCGATCCACCACCAGCCGACTTCGAGCCAGCGGTGGAGGTCATAGTCGTAACCGCCGTAGGAGAGGAGACCTCCTCTGGCCGGCCGCTTGAGCCAGTCGTCGGCGTAGACGCACGCCGCGCCCATCCCCGCGCCGAGCACGAGGAGCATCACCATCAGCAGGCCGTACCGCAACAGCGGGTGCCCTTTCCCCAAGGAGGCCCAAACCGCGAAGACAACGACCATGGCCGAGAGGAACGCGACGCTGCACATCAGAAAGACGGAGGGATGGTCCGAGACCGATTTCCATTCCAGCATGTCGGCCCCCCGCATCAGCCCGAGCAGGATCGCCATCACCGTGGTCCACACCAGCACGTCCCGGATGCCGAATTGCAAACGGCTGCTGCCGGGGCCATTGCCCTCTTCAGGCAGCGGGATTTCGAGGCGATAGCCGCGAACCCACAGCCCAGCGGTGATCAGGAACAGGACGATCGCCTGCACCACCAGCACCGGCGTCATCAGCCGCCCGCTCCAGCCGGTGACGCAGGAAATCCAAAACCAGAGCATCCCCGCCCCCAGGCCGACGGCCAGCGGCGCTCGCCAATACCAACGGCTGGTGCCGAGAATTCCCCAGATCATGGCGAGTCCAATCTGCGCGGAAACCAAGGCCGCGGCGGGCAGAATCTGCTGGATGAAGCCGTCCGAAGACATCATCGCATGGCCGCAAACCAGCAAGTCGATCAGGAGCATTACCCAGCCATAGATCAGCCAGCGGAAAAGCGGCTGGGGGAGGTAATTCCCCACGATCGCCCCGACGAGGCCGACCTCCAAGATGAAAAAAGCAAAGACCAGCGTGGTCTGCAGCACGGAACTCAGCCCGGCGGAGAGCGGCCGCATGGCCAGGTACGTCGCCACAGCCACGGCAGCAGGGAGCACGACGCCGCAAAGAACCAGGCGGAGAGAATACCGCTGCGTCAATTTCCCTTCGTCCATTGCAGTCGTCCCACATTTCGTAAGATGGCCTTCCCGGCCGTCCCGGAAACTCGTCCATCCTACCCAGCCGTGATTCTAATACACCATTTGGCGACGTTCTAATTCGCAGGCATTCGCTTTGTGTCGCGAAACCTTCCGAGTTTCGCAACGCGCCCACGGGGAAAAATCGGGGTGATGTGTTGTGAAACCTCCTTCCTTTCGCAACACCCAGCGCTAGGGTGGCAATCAGGTGGCAATTTCCCTTCCCAGCACAACCGGGTTGTCAAAGATCTTCGCCGCCGTTTCTGGCTGAGCGGCCACCTCAAACAGCCTCCGGCGGTGTGGGGGATCTTTCAGGAGTTCCCAAAGAATTTGGGGTGCGTCCATTCTACGGGGGCTCGCCAGGAGACTGGCGGCCTCCTAGCCCCTCTGCCTCATTCCCAGGCATTTTCCCTCTCTCCTCCCTTACCTGAAATGGACCTGCTCTCCGGCATTTTCCGTCCCGGCTGGGGCGCAAATTATTCACTTTTGTCGCGCAGTTTTTGAGCCACTTTTGAATATTCAATTTTGGCGTAACTCCCTATCTATACACATGTTCCATTATTCATTCTGGCTCCAATTTCTATTCACGGAGCCCCCAGGGCTATTCACGTTTGGGCCCCGCCCCCGCGGCATTCAGTCCCCAGACCCCGGCCGACACTGCCCAGTCCTTGAGCAGGCCGCCGCCCAGTTCCCCAGCACCGGGAACCGGGCGTGTTGCACAACCAGATTGCCAAACAGCTCGGCCTCCGCCAGCGCCGGGTTTGCCAGCGCGTAGCGTGCCTCGATCTTATGATGCGCGATACGACTCTTTTGTTCACTAAACAAAAGATTATTTTTTTCCTTGGCGCGACCATGAAAAGCAGGCCGCGAGTACTTCTTACACCAGCCTGACGCGCCAGCGAAGGAAAGCATGGCTGATGAGTGACGGCGGTTGTCTCGTAAACGCCTGTCCGCGCTGATGAGCAGGGGCAGTACTGCCATTATTCTGCATGCGGCGCTGTCCTTCGCTTGCGCGTCAGGCTGGTGTCAGCCGCCAGCTTGCCCCGGCCTGCCTGGGCGAAGAAAGCCCCCGCAATCTTGCCAAGATACAGGACGTGCAACTGCAGCGGAGCCGCTATAATCTGTTCGAGCCACCGGGCATTCTTTCTCAACCTTTTCGGTTCCCTTCTAATGGCCCACATTCGGACAACACTGATCCACCTTTCGGACGTACATTTCGGGTCTCAGCACGGCTTCGCTCGGAAGCCGGCAGACCCGTATGACCGCGGCCGCGGATCGTTGCTCGACTACTTGAACACCGACACTGACAAACTCGCCTGCAAGCCGGATATCCTCATCATTAGCGGCGATCTGACTTCAAAGGCCCTGACGAATGAGTTTCAGGAAGCGCATGACTTCATCACTGCTTGGCTTGCCAGGCACAAGCTAACCGAAAAGAACTTGATCGTGATCCCTGGGAATCACGACGCTCATTGGCGTGCCGACAAAGAGACTTCAACACTTGCGGACTATCAGACCTTTGCCTCGCGACTCTTCAAGGTAAGTGTTCCTGAATTCGAAATACGCTACGCGACTCACGGCGACACTTTTGTCCTAGGGTTAGATGCGACTCGCCTAGAAACGCCGAAAACCGGCGGAATCGGATTTATTGGGCGAGACCAACTTCAAAAGGCGGAAGACCTTCTTCGAACGGAGGGGAAGGGGTATGCAGTTCGTATTCTTGTAATTCATCATCATCTTCTGCCAGTTACGTGGATCGGCGATCGTCCGGATAACTATCCAACAAGTATTACTATTGACGCGCCTGCGATCATTGCTTGGGCACAAGAGCATGGCTTTGCAGCGATTTTACACGGCCACCAACACCAGACATTCTTAAGCACTTTCCATTTTCCGGGTCGACCTCATGGCCCACTTATCATTTCCGGTGCGCCCAGCCTAGGTGCTAATCGTGACGCGCTGCCAAATAACGGGCGCAATGGTTATCAGATACTTACAGTAGAGTCAAGCGACATCGAAATTGAAACACGTCTGCTAGATGAATCCAATCAGTTCACATCACACTCCAAGACCCCTTTCATATTCTCGTCAGGCCGCGCGTTTGCAAAGTCTGCATTTCCTGGGATAGTTGATTACGTTGAACCTCCTCTTGAGGACACAAGACGACAGTGTCTCGTTGCATTGGAGAGCATTAGAAGGATACTGACGTCGTCGTACGGGCCGGATGGAGGATTGAGAAGTATTCGCGGACACCTTGATCATGTGCGCGATGGCAATAGAATAATTGAAACGCTCGACTATAGCTCACCGCTAAATCAGCGAGTTACGCAATTCATGCGGTCGCTAATGCAAACCGTCAGTGCGCAATGCGGTGATGGCCGAAAGACGGCGGCACTTATGGCGATCGAGATGGCCAAGCATGGGCTCGTGAGAATACTAGAAGGAATCGACGACAATCTAATTGCTTCTTCAATAATGGAGGCGGCTACAGTCGCCTCTGCCTTCATTCGGGATACGCTGTCCAAGCCGGTTACCTCAAAGGAAGATCTAATCCGCATCGCAGAAACTGCGATGTGCGGAAATCGCGATATTGCAGTCAATATTGCTACAGCTTATGAGGGTGCAGGAATGAGCGGGTTAGTAGTTATTGAACAACGATATTCGTGCATTGGTAAGCGAACTGAGGTCCATCTTGAAGAGCGAATGACTTTCTCGGTTAACCCGCCTGCCTTTTTGGCGGGAAAACCTGGCAACGACAGGACAATGAAGAACTGTATGGTTGTGGTAGCAAATCTCAAGGTAGGACGTGATGAGCTCATATGCATTCTAGAGATCGCCTTATCGCATTCTCAACCACTATTACTTGTCGTAGACGATATAGATGAAGAAGGCCAAGAGCTTCTCGCGATCAATTTGGAAAAAAGGACGCTCGATGTGATTCCAGTGTTATTGCGGGGCGGGCATGGAGAAAGGCGTCGCGCAGAGTTTATGGACTTGGCAGTGGTTACAGGGGCGAGATTTTTTGATTCGGCCTCGCCGCTATATCCCGAGCAATTGAGTCTCGGACAGTTTGGATTGGCAAACGAAGTGACTGTTCATGGTGACAAGCTCCTAATTCGGGCTTCGGATGACTCGCACGCAGGAGACATTCTTAGGGTCATAAAGGAGTTGGACAGGCAAATTAGGGAAACGGATTCTGAGTATGATCGCGAGCGCTTTCAGATAAGGCGCGCGAGGATGCTTGGTGCAACAGCAAGTCTTAGTGTGTTTGGAATGTCAGAAAACGATGCACAGATCTTAAGAGGTCTAGTGAATGATGGTGTACATGCGGTTGGCGCTGCAATTCGTGGCGGGGGCGTTTCCGGTGGTGGAGTGTCTTTTGCGGCAGCGCGACGGGTTATAGCGGGAAAATACGGAGAAGGTGGTGAATGTGTGCGAAAAGCGCTCGTTGAACCGTTAAGGACATTAACGCAACGCACTCCTGAATTGTTGGACAAGCTCGATGCTGCTATCGAGAGGGGCGACAGTCTTACGTTCGATACTCGTACTGGACTGTCTGCGGATGCTACAAGCGGACCGCTAGATCCCGCTATTAGTGCAGCAGAACTGTTGCTGTACGCAGCCGATACCGCATCCAGAATTGTAAAAACACGGAGTTGGGAACTTGCCGGAAATAGGAGCGACGAGGTCGATGGTAACAGGGAATCAGTGATTGCTGATTACAGCAATAGTGGAAATGTCGTTGAAACGAAGTGACGCGGGATCGCTGATTCCACCGTGACGACTACGCCACCACTTCCTTAACCACGCGTCCCGCCACGTCCGCGAGCCGGAAGTCGCGGCCGCTCATGCAGGTGGTGAGCTTAAAGTGGTCGAGGCCGAGGAGGCCGCCTGAAGGCGGGACTCCAGCGCGGCCTCACTCCGCGTGTATCTCCACCACATCCTTGTCGTGCATGACGTAGTCCCCTTTCATCTGGGTGCCGGGGGTGATGATGGCGGTGCCCCAGACGCGGGCGTATTTGAAGTTGGCGGCCAGGTCGCGGTGGACGAGCTCGGCGACGCCCTGGAGGGTTGCACCCCGGCGGAGAGTGTAGGGCTTGTCGTAGTCGGCTTCTTTTTTGGTGGGGGATTTGGTGTAGACCCGGACGACGTCCAGGGCGGCGTAGATTTCCTTGCGAAGCTCTTCCAGGCCGGTGCCGTGCTCCGCGGAAATGCGGAACTCGGAAAAATCGAGCGGGCAGAATTCTTTCAACAGCTCGATGCGTCCCGCGGCTTCCGGGAGGTCGATTTTGTTGAGGACCAGGAAGGTCTTGGTGAAGGAGAGGCCAATATCCTCTTCGTCCAGGTACGACTCCTTCCCCAGCCGCGTTTTGCCCCCTTGCAGTTGGCCGAGAAGGGCCTGGAGATCGTCAATCCCCTCGTCGGCCCCCAGGTCCACCAGCAGCAGGGCCAGGTCGCTGCCGCGGATGAGGCCGAGAGTGCTGGTGTCGAAGACGTCAGCCGTGATGGGGGGCGTATCGATGAGCTGCACCATCACGTCTTCCCAGGGCATCATGCCGGGCTGCGGCTCGCGGGTGGTGAAAGGGTAAGGGGCGACTTCCGGCGTGGCCCGGGTCAGGCTCCGGAGAAGCTGGCTCTTCCCCGCGTTCGGCCCGCCGAGCAGCACGACGCGGCCGGCCCCCTGCCGCGGGATTTTGACGCCGTGCCCCTTCTTCGCCGATTTTTTGGCGACCTCGACTTCCTGCTTCGCCTTGCTGATCTTGGCCTTCAGCTCCGCCTGCAGCTTGTCGGTTCCCTTGTGCTTGGGAATCTCCCGCAGCATCAGCTCCAGGCAGCGGAGTTCGTCCTCCGGCGTCTGCGCGCGGCGGTACTCTTGCTCGGCTTTGTGGTACTGAGGGGTGAGGTTGGCGGGCATGGGGGGAAAGCGGAGGGGGGAAAGCGGAAAGCGGTCGCGTCTACTCCAAGTTGGATAAGATCGCTGCTTTGGTTTGGTAGGTGTCGCAGTGGCGGCGGAATTCGGCGCGATTGAGGAGCTTGGTGACGTAGACCTCGGCGAAGACGGGGGTGGCGAGGTGGCGGTGGGTGCCGTGGAAGATGATTTCGGGGCCATCGCCGCCGGGCATGCCGAAAATCACCGGTTGGCCATCGGGGCCGGTGATCTTGATGCCGGGTTCTTTGACATAGCCGAGCGTGCAATTGGCATGCTCCCAGCCGAGCATGACCCAGACCTTCGTCTTCTGCCAGCCGATGTCGAAGAAGACGGGGACCATCATGCGGCAGTCGGGGGCCAGGTCGGGGTCCGAGGCGAGCGAAGCGACCCAGCGGAGGAAAACTTTGGCTTGTTCATCCGCGGGCTGACCGCCGATTCCTTCCGGCAGTTCTTCCGCCAGGCCGATTTCGCGGCAGGCGACGACGTAGGCTCCGCTGAAGAGCCGTTCCATCTGATTCAGTTCGACCGCCAGGTTCATTTCCACCGGCCCTTGCGCCGTCAGCCGATGCATCTTGCCGATGTTGTCCGCGCCGAAGGTTTCCTCCAGCACCTGCCGCACGAAGCGATAGGACTGGGCCCGGCGAAGGTACATCGTCGGCAGCAGCTCAACGTGCGGGTCGGGGGAAATGAAGACTTTTTCGCGCTCCTTGGGGGCCGGATTGGCCTCCTCCGTGGTCGTCGTTGTACCGTGGACGTGCGTTTCCCTCATCAGGGCGTACGTTCCTTTGAACAATTCCTCCAGGTGATTCAGATACTCCTCGTTCGGCTTGAGCTGCTTGCTTTCCGGATTTGCATCGAAGAGAACCAGCGGCTCAAGCGACCAAAGCTGATGGTCGTACCAGCCGGAGTCTTCGCGGGGCTTGAAGGAGAGGTTGCCGCTTTTCAGACGGGCGATGACTTCGGTCATAAGATCGAAGTGATCTGGAATAGGGCTATCCGCGTAGAGTCTTTGAATCAAGTCGGTTTCGTGGCTGCGGGAAGCGGGAAGGAAGCTCACGCTGGCGGATGGGTCAAGGGTTGGCGTCTTGCCGGCATCGATCCCCGCGAGGAGAACGCGATAACAAAGTCCCGTCAGCGGATTCGTCAGTCGTTCGTTCACTCGCAGGACTTGCTCGTAGCTTTTCCGTGCTTCTGCATCGGCGACGAGCGCCTTGGCGACCGCGGCAATTCCCGCGGAATGCTCCTTAGCCTCCAGCAGCGATTGCAGCATCCGGTCCTGGCGGAAGATGCTTTCAAGCTCTTTCGACCAGGGATAGAAGCCAATCGGCTTGCTTCGCTTGTCATCCGCCAGGAATTCCTTGAGTTGCCTTTCAACTCCTGATGCAATCGCCGCCGGTGGCTGGGATTTATTACCGCCGAGCCTGGCTGCCGCGAAGAGCTGTGCAAGAGGGACGCCCCCCTGTCGGGCATCGACTTCCGCCGCCAATCGCGGCAGCCAATCTTTTTTGCCAGCGACGGGGCCAAGGCCGTTCTGCACGGCGAGTTCGACGGCAGCGTAGAGGCCATCGTCAAATTGCTTTCCTTTTTGGATCAGCATGGCGGCCGAAGCAAAGTTGTCCCCCCGCTGTGCCAGGCTCTTCTGGGGCGGATAGTCTTCCGCAACGGGCTTCAAGTGCTTCTTCTGCACCCAGCCTTTCACGGACTTGTCGCCGTCAACAATCTGGGTCAGCACCCAGTCCCCTTGTTCTTTGCTCGCGAAGAGAATTCGCCCCTTTTTAAGCCGAGCTAACACCTTGGAATTTTCTTCCAAGGGCGCACCTTCGGCGATCACCTTCACCGTTTGCGGCACGGCAATCTCTTCTGAACCCCAAATTACCTTTTTCGGGAATTCAACGTACAGGATCTGCTTCGACAAGTCCAGTTCCACCGTATATCCCCCCTTGGTCGTAACGACGGGGCGGACGGCGGGAGCGACAATCTTCGCCAGCACCTCGTCAGGAGGGGGCGGCGCGAGCTTCTCTCGGGCTTCCGCTTCCGGCTGCTCTTGCGGCACTGCGGGGGACTCCGCGCAGCCCGAAGCGAATGCCAGCCAAGTGAGTGACGCCAACAAGGCCGCAAAAGAGATGCGCATGGCCAACTTTCCGGAAGGAGAGTCCCCACCAAAGAGGCGGGCAGATGGCCGCCATTATAACGGCAGCGGTTTCCCGCAGGGGAGAAAAAGGAGCGGCGGATGGCAGGGTGGGAGAGCCCAATAAGAAAGCCCTTCGACGATCTTGCCGAAGGGCTTCTTTTGAAAAATAGTCGGGGCGACAAGACGGCTATTGAACTTTTTCTGGCCGGAATCCAGGGCTGGCAGGCTGGCTTGCGGCGGCGGATGGACGACGCAAAGCCTTTACAGGACTGAGTTTCGCGTCAGTTGGTACTCATATCTTTGCGAATTCAAGAGTCCGCCGCACGAACCCTTGGAGTTCGCCGTCGTTGATATGCTCTGAATCCCACGCCGGGTTTGTGTCGTGGTGAAACCTGTTGCTGTACTCCGTGAGGTTGCTTAGCTCGGTGAGTTTCATCGCATCAATGATGGGAGTCCCGGAAGCTGCCCGTTGCTGTGCTATGCCCCGGAACGGACCGAGCAATTGTCCGGGAGGGCAGAACTGGGGACAGGCCACTCGCAGGTAGCCTTCAAGTACGGGGCGGATACTCTGGGCGACCTCCCGCGTGTTGCCGGTATTTGAAGCCATATACTCCCGAAGCCGTGAATGCCGTTTGTCGTATTCCGTTATACTTTCTTCGGTCACGTTCCAGGCCGCGAGCGTTGATCCCAGACCATCCCTCGCTACCGTGAGGCAGGCTGTGTTCGATTGATCCGCGTGCTGCCAAATGCGGGCAAGAAACGCTTTTGAGTGCGACAGCACGCAGACTTGAGCGACCCGAGAGACAAGGCCCCTCGCTTCTTGAATGGTGGCAACGCAACGATGTTCATCAAGGCTCGATACCGGGTCGTCAAAGACGACGATGCGGTTTGCCTGATTGGGATCACGGTCAAGGCCCGCAAAGAAAAAGGCCAATGCGAGCGTGTTACGGTCGCCAGCGCTAAGAGTATTCTTGAACGCCGGTGATCCGGGAGCCGTAGTACCCGCCGCCACGGGAACCCGGTGCGTGTTAAAGACCAGCTCGTATGTACAACTCGGGCGGCCTGGTGTGTTTTGCGGCTGCACTTGCTCGATGGAAAACCCGGCGTTGAGCTTGACCAGATACGTGTTGATCGCCCCTTGATATGCCGGAAATACGGCAACTCTGTGCGAGTCCAAGGCCGCTTGGGCCGTCTCTTTGTCGCGTTCAGCCTGCTCCTTAGGTTTGGCGAGAAGCTCGGGAAGGCCATTCACCAGCTGGTGACAATTGTTGCTCCGAGTACCTTCCTACGCTGGATCCGAGAGGCTAAACGTAACCGCAAGAAAGGCCCCAGCCGAAAACGGGGCCGCCCCATGACATCTGCGGAGATCCGCAGGCTGATCGTCAAGCTGGCTCGCGAGAACTCTTGGGGTTACGGTCGCATCGCGGGAGAGCTTGCCAAGCTGGGAATTGCCATCTCGGAGTCGACGATCAAGAACATATTGCGGGCCTCCGGCCTGCCGACGGCTCCGCTGCGGCAAGGGGGAACCTGGGACGACTTTTTGAAGCGCCACGCCTCCTCCCTGTGGGAAATGGACTTCTTCAGTCAAAAGGTCCTGACCCTGAGGGGGATTCGCGAAGTATTTGTGATTGCGTTCTTGCATGTTCACACCCGGCGCGCCATAGTCTCCCCGGCCACCGAACATCCGAACGAAGTCTGGGTCATGGTCCAGGCCGAATCGTTGGTGACTCAAGCCCGCAGGAGCGGGCTGGCCGTCCGGTACATTATCCACGATCGGGACACGAAATTCAGCCGGGCAATGGATCAGACTTTTCGCCGCCAGCGAGCTAAGATCGTCAAGATAGCATTTCAAGCCCATCGGATGCAGGCCCACGTCGAGCGGTTCATCAAGACCCTGCGGAATGAAGTGCTCGACCACTTCATCATCTTCGGCGCTCAGCACATTGACTCGCTCCTAAAAACCTTCTTGGCCTATTATCACAGTTCTCGCCCTCATCAGGGGAAGAACAACCAGCTGCTGGTGAAAGCCAAATCGCGCCGCAAAACCGAACCGCCAGCTACGATTGCCATCGCCAAGATCCGCTGCGAACAGAAGCTGGGCGGGCTGCTAAAGTCGTACAGATGGGCAGCCTAAGAAGGTCCCGACCCGATGTGCTGTCTGCCGTCCGGTTCAATCGAGCACCCCGACATCGCCCGTACTCGTATGGATTTGAGGAGACAGAGGAGACAGCCGAAATACGTCGCGGCGGGCCAACTCAACCTTGACTCGCAGACATGCATCAAAACTCAGGCGTAATTCACGGAGTTGTTTGAATTCGGATTGGTGGTGGACACCAGCAAGCCCAATTCAAACATTTCAGGAAACTGTCCGTAAGTCGTTGCTGTCGAATGATTTGGAGGTTTTCAACCCAGGGGCCTGCTAGTCGTCGGGTCGCAGGCTCGAGCCTTGCATAGGGAGCCTGATTTATTTCCATGAACCTGCGAGGCCCGCGGGTTAACGCGGTTAACGCACTGGGCCGAGAGCGAGAGCTCCCGGCCTTGGTCGTTTATCCGCCTTTCCCGCAACGATTTGCGCCTGGTAGCCAAGGATCTTCAGCTCTCTCTTGTTCGAAACCAAATTCCGAGGTCCGGCCACGACACCCACATTTTGGTCGGACACCCCGGTATTTCGTTTCGAACTCTCAGATTCTCTGTATCCCGCGGGAAAGTGGTTAACGCTCATCGGCGTACCTCAGGTGTGGATCGGCGGGTGGGGAGTTCAAGTCCCGCCAGCCACCCCTTCGAATTCTTCGTGAACTTCCGGTACCCGCCGGCTTACACAGACCGGCGGAGAGGCGTCTCGAAAAAGGCTCGCCCTTACCCGCACCGGGGCAAGGGTTTACGCGAGGCAAGATCGACGAGAGAGACTCTCTCAATCGATCAACTTGGCTGACGAGCGGCAATAGTCTCCGCGCCACTCGCCAAAACTCTCAAACTCTCTCCCAGAATCCGGCTTGGAGTTTACACTCCCGTACCGGATGGTACACCGAAGGGACTTGAAAAGTGCGCGCTTCGATTTTGACGGGCTCAATCCGGTTATCTGGTCCGAACCACTATCAATCTCCGATCAGTCGCTGTCCTTTTCTTTATCTAGCTTATCTAGCTCCGTTTCCTGCTTTCTCCTTTGGTCTTCAAGCCGCTTCCAGGCGTAATGTTGAATGCCAGGCGATTTGGCATGAATTCGTCGGCCAATGCTCAAAGCGTCGTTCCTATCGGATAAAAGATCGACGTCGCCAATGCTTATGACGGCTTCAAGAAAGGCCCAGCACTTGACCGCTGACGCCTTTTCCAGAGCAGTTAGCAATTCCAAGCAAGTCGCCTGCTTTTCGAGAACTAGAGATGCCTTCTCGCCGGCTCGCCGAACTTTTTCGTCCAGATCGGTGGTTGCAAGCATGCGGACTTTGTGCTGCCATGCAGAAGGTTCCTGCCAACTTGAAATCTCAAGGCCGAAGACCCGTTCCGTCGTCTTTTCCGATCCGAGCATCAAATCAAGTTGCGTTCCTACTCTCGCTTGATTCGTTGCCTTTCGGAACGTAAGCCCAATTGCACGCTTGATTCTCGCCGAAGGATTTTCCAAATGTAGACGAAACAACACATCAATTGCGCGGTCTTCGTCAATCTCGGCCAGCAAATGCGGATAACAATCGACGTCGTGGCGGTCATTCCGAAGCGCTGCTCCACAAGCTCGAAATGCTAGAGCTTTGTCATGACGAGATAATCCACGAATTGCGGCTCCTTTACTCCCGGAAATGCAAATCCCACTCTCTGGCGCGAACGCGAGTTCCGTCAAAAACTCGACGACGGCAGGGTCATTGAGTTCTCCCAAGACTTCGGTGGCATACGATGAATTAATCCCAGCCAAACCTGCCTTCCGTGCATTCCAAACTACTTCGGCCACACTCGTACGCGTTTGCGTCCGTCGAGCCAGATTGGCGACGAGCAGGTCCGAAACTACCACGCCAGCATGGTATCCTCTTCGCCTCAAATCCTGTTCCAGAATAGTCAGCGAGTCTGGATTCCCGGACGTCAAAATCGCTATGGCCGCTGCATGGGCATGACTCGCAATCTCAAGCTGCGATTTGAGGAGGGAAAGCGCTTCAGGGCTTTCGTCTTGAAAATGGTCTAAGCACATGATTGCTGCTAGCGCCAATTCACTCTCCGGCGGAGCTTGTGCCAAGATTTGCCTGGCAGACTTCGCAAAATCGGTTCTGCCGCTCACACTCAGCGGTAATCGTTCACGCCCCGGCGAGTAAGGTTGGAGGGTTTTTGGCGATATGTGCTTGAACTGCGTCGGCGAGGAAGGCGAACACATTGCGTGCTTGCTGTCGGCAGGTTTCGACAA
>JBKJNY010000047.1:0-45700 GCA_046593355.1 Pirellulaceae bacterium
TCGGAGGCCCGCGGACATGGTTAAGTTCCTTTCGTCAAGGGTTCGGAAATCAAGACAATTCCCGAAACTTAACCCCGCGGCCTCTTTCTCCATAGCATCTGAAGCGCAAGCGAAGGACGGCGCTGAACAGGAGGCTGCGCTTTCCTTCGCTGGCGCTTCAGGCTTGTGTCATGCTCCCGGTTTCTTCATGGCGAGGCTGTAGAGCAACAACACGCTGCCGACCGAGACGAGCATGGACCCGATCCAACGCGGGGGAGTGACCGCCTTTTTGGCAATGGGAGCCGAAGCCGCCAGGGAAGTCCCCACATCATTGCTGGCGATCATCTCGGCGTCCTTCAACCGCTGCGCAAGGAATTGCGTGGTCCGCTCGTTCAGCACGAACGTCTGCACATAACGGAGTTGCAGCCCGAGCAGCAAAACGACAATCCCCGCAAGAAACCACTGGTTGCGATTGAATTCCATAGCTGCCTCCGGGACGCGCGCCAGCAAAGCTAGCACCGCACTTCGTCCTTCTATCGAGCGAGCCTGGGGTCCGGCTGGAACGAAGGCCAACAAGTCCTGTTTGTGCCGGGCGTTGCAATTGTAGTCCGCTCACTCCGTGAGCGCGGTATTTCAGAAACGCGGGCCAGCACACGGAGTGTGCTGGCTACTAATTGCCGTTGACGTACCGTCTGGCCCTTCCTAACATCTGCCCGAAATCCTTGGGCGACCTTCGAGATTTTCGCCTGGAGAATCTGTACGGGATGTGCGGATTCGCCTAGCGATGGGAAATCTTGGCTGTCGATAATGCCCGAAGGATATTACCGGTCCGTGGAAAGGATGCCGCGAATATGGTCACTGCTGCCTGGCGTCGTGCGTTTGCCTGTAGCTTATTTGTCGCACCCGTGATCCTGCTGGGTTCCGGTTGCAGTACCAGCAGCGGCTGGCGTGCTCCGTGGTCGGGCTGGGGATGGGGCGGCGCGAGCAGCCCCAGTGCCACGGCCCTAAACATCAGCAAGCCGAGCACGCAGGCACCAGCACCGGTGAGCACACCGGGCCAGCCCAATCGGGGCGTGGCCGCGAGCGGCGGAGCCAATCCTTCGGGCGCGTACACCAATTCCGGCAACGCGGTCGCCGCGTATCCCGCCACTGCTCAGGCCGACGCCTATCCCGCGCAGCCCGCGTCAACCTGGCAGCCCGAAAATGTCGCGGGTGGCCAGGTCGCTCCCGCCGCCGGACTCCAGGTCGGCCCCTACAGCATGCAATCAAACCCGGCCGCGAGCGGTTATTCCGGCAAAGCTCCGTCCCGTGGCCCCGCCGCCGGCGCTCCCGGATACGATGGCCGCGAAGATTATCGCACTGCCGATCAAGGAGCTGTTGGTAGCTATCGCGGCGGCACCGCTGCTGGCGGCGCAGCTCCCGCCGAAAACTCTGACGCAGGTTCGTCCGGCTCCGTTTACACCGAGTCCGAAGGTGCAGCGACCGCCACCGAGCCCAACGTCTACGGCCCAGCTGACGAAACATCACCCGCGGAAGGCGGCAACGCCGCTGCCGCTGGCCCTTATTTGAACGCGGAAGCCCCCGCCGAATCGGCCTCTCCCCGTTCGTATGGTCCGCCGAACACCGTGGCCCCTGGGGCCTCGCGCCCCGCGACTTCGCCCCCTGCCTCCGGCGGAGCTGGCCGCGCGGCTTTGCCTGCATCCCTGTCGAACGCCGGCGGCTATCGGCCCGGCAGCACCAGCGGTGGTTCGACCGCTCGCAATGCCGACTCTGAGCAGCCGCAAAATGCCGCGGCGCCGGACAACTCTCCGGCTGGCGGAACGAGCTATCGGTAATCGTTCTGCTATACTGCAGCGATGGCCGCCGACCTCACCCACTTCGATGACTCCGGCGCGAGTCGCATGGTGGATGTCGGAGAGAAAGCCGTCACGTCCCGAATGGCGCGGGCCAGCGGCACCGTCATCATGCAGCCGGAGACGCTGCGGCGAATTAAGGACCGGGGCTTTGCCAAGGGGGACGTGCTGGAGGTCGCCCGGCTGGCGGGGATCATGGCGGCAAAGCGCACGGGCGACCTCATTCCGCTTTGCCACCCGCTGCCCCTGGATGGAGTGACACTGGAGTTCTCCTTCCCCAACGAAAAGTCCGTCGCCATTGCAGCCGAAGTCCGCGTCACCGCCAAAACGGGGGTCGAAATGGAAGCCCTGGCTGCCGTAAGTGTCGCTGCTCTCACCATTTACGATATGTGCAAGGCCATGGACCGCGGCATGGTCATCTCCGATATCCGCCTGGAAGAGAAGTCCGGCGGCCGCAGCGGCCATTTTGTGCGTGAAGGGTAAGCGGGGACTGCGGTTAGGGTGGGGTAGGCTTCCAGCCTGCCCAGCAAACCAATTGGGGTAGCCTTTCCGCACGCCGCTTCGCCTGTTCCAATATTCCGGAAGAATTTGGGCAGGCTGGAAGCCTACCCCACTTTGAAGGAATCGCTCCCATCATGCCCACGACGACGGCTCTGGAAGGTGCGCCGGCTCCACTCACCCTTTCGGCCCTCTACGCGCCGGTTGCCAAGGAAATGGAGGAAGTGGAGCGAATCCTCAAGGACGAGCTCCGCAATCCCCATCCGTTCGTGGACGAGCTCGTCCGCTACGGCTGTTTGCTCGGTGGCAAACGGCTGCGGCCGGCATTGCTGCTGCTCACGGCCAAGGCAGTCGGTCCAGTGCGGCATGACCACCTGGTGCTTGCCGCGGTGGTGGAGATGATACACACCGCAACTCTTGTGCATGACGACGTGCTCGACGAAGCGGACATGCGGCGGCACCTGGCGACCGTCAACGCCCGCTGGGACAACGAGGCCAGCGTCCTCCTCGGCGACTACCTCTTCACCCACGCCTTCTACCTTGCCAGCACCATTGACACCGTCCTGGGCTGCCGGCTGATTGGCCGGGCGACGAACATCGTCTGCGAGGGGGAGCTGAGGCAGAAAGGGAGCCGCGGCAACTTCGAGTTGACCGAGCGGGAGTACCTGAGCATCATCGAAGGCAAAACCGCCGAACTGACTGCCGTCAGTTGTCGGCTCGGGGCTTTGTTCTCGGGAGCGTCCGAAAGACTGGCCGGCGAAATGGACGGTTTTGGCCGGGATCTCGGCATCGCCTTTCAAATCGCCGATGACCTTTTGGACGTGTTGGGCGAGGAACGAACCACCGGCAAATCGCTGGGAACGGACTTTGAAAAACAGAAGCCGACGCTGCCCATCATCCGGGCACTGGAACTCGCCACCCCTACCGACCGCGAAGAGCTGCTGGAATTGCTCACCGGAGACGAGCGCCAGCCGCATCTCGTCGCGCCGTTTCTGGAACGCTATGATGCCCTCGATTACGCCCGCGAACGCGCCGCCTCCTTTGCCCACAGTGCCCTCTGTCGCCTCGACCTGCTGCCAAAAAGCTCCTCGCGGGACATCCTGACGTTTATGACGGAGTTCGTCGTTAGCCGCTCGTGCTAAATGGTAGGGGCAATGAACATCCGTCCCCCTGGCGCCGGTCTAGCGCTCGCGAATGACACTGGTCGACGCACCGCCTGGTGCGAGTCGCGTGGGAATATGCGAGCCGCGAGCAGTCTGCAAATCTTTTGCGGCTGGAACCGCCGCTGGCACCGGCAGGAGTTGCACCAGTCCTGATGTCTGCGACGCCAGCGGAACATGCACACCGCTATCGGGGAGAAGCACGCGGGCGAGGTTCGCGGCCGATGCGGAATGATTGGACGGGGCGCTGAGCATCGCCCCCGTCGCCTTAACCATCAGCACGCCAGGACTTCCCGAATCGGCGGACCCGCTCAGCTGCAATCGCGGACCATCCATGCGAAAGCCGCACGCCAGTCGGCGATACGAAAGAACCTCGCTGCCGCTGCTTCCGGCTTCATTCTGCAATTGCAAATGTTGCGCTGCCGCGACCAGCAGCGAACGGCTAATCCTGCCGCCTGTCCGCACTTCGACGGTTCCTGCAGCGGAAACGAGACGGCCGTCGTCGATGCTGGCCGTCTCGATCCTGACCATTGCGTTGCCGCTGAGAATCTGCGGAAACTGCTCACTGACCAGGGCATCCAGGTCCACGTCGGAAAATGTTCCGCGCAGTTCGGCCGAACCATGCCGGGACAGCAGCCAGGAAACTTCGCCGCTAAACTCGGCGTCCGGTCCCAGGCGCTCCAACGGCGGCCAGATTAATCCAGCCAGGTTGCAAGGGAGGCGGGCCTGCCCCGTGTTTACGGAAATACTGGTCGCTGGAGGCGACAGGTCCAAGTTGCGGATGAGCGACCACGCAATCGTGTGCTCGGAATCGACGGCTTCGGGCCAGTGGAACGATGCGGTCAGTCGCGGCCCGGCTTCCGCGGGTTCGAGTGCGGCTTGCAGATCAACCAGTGTCCGGGAAGCTGTTTTGTCATTCAGAGTCAGTTCGCTCGCCGAGATTTCGCAACGCCCAATGCCGGCCCCTCCCTGGCACAGCAGCCGCTCATGCAGGATTTGTGCCAGCCGGCCAAGTTGTGCGGCTTCAATCTCAGGAGCCACGGCCTCGATCCCATAGCCATCAGCCGCTTGCGTCACTTCGATGGCCGCGACGCGGGCGATCAGTTCCCCGGTTTCCGCGTCACTCAGTTCCACCTGCTTGAGCACAGCCAGTCCGAATTGACGATACGTCACTTCGCCAATTCGGAACGACATCCCCAGCCGCGACGACAGTTCCCGCTCCCAATCTTCCTTCCGCGCGGTTCTATCGTCAAGAAAAACGCGCGACACAATCCAAATTGCCACCAAGAGCGTGGGAGCGGCGCAGCACGCCAGAAACGCTCCGCGGCACCAGGTCTTCCGTGACAACCGTTTCATGGTCAACATCCTGTCGCCCAGTTCCCAACTTTGAACCTTGAACTTGAATTTTGAACTTATCGCTCCCGCGCCATCTTCTGAAACAAGTCAAACCGCGCCAGCATCTCCGCCAGGCTGTCGTTCCCGAATTTCTCCACCAGAGCGCGGGCGACTTCGAATGCGACCACGTTTTCCACAATCACACTGGCCGCCGGGACGGCGCAGACGTCGCTCCGCTCATAATCAGCCGGCTCCGCCGCTTTCGTGTCGAGATTCACCGATGGAAGCTTTTTGGCCAGAGTGCTGATGGGCTTCTTGGCTGCCCGAATCACTAATGGCTGGCCGTTGGTCATGCCGGCCTCCAGACCGCCGGCATTGTTCGTCGGCCGCTCAAAGCCGAGTGTGTTGGACTGCTTTTTGGATTCGTCGTAGACAATGGGGTCATGCACTTGCGAGCCTCGTCGCCGGGCCGCTTCAAACCCCAGGCCGATTTCCACGCCTTTAATCGCTTGCACCGCCATGACCGCCTGCGCCAAACGGCCGTCTAGCTTCAGATCCCACTGGGTATGCGTACCCAGGCCGAAAGGAAGTCCCTCCACGCGGACTTCCACAATGCCCCCCAGTGTGTCGCCTTCCTTGCCACACTCATCAATCAGAGCCTTCACTTCCGCGTCTCTGGACGGGTCCAGGGAATAGATTTCGCTCGAATCGCGCAACCGCATGTGCTCCGCCAAAGTGCCTCGAAGAGGCTCAATCCGAATCCCCCCCAACTCCACCACATATCCAATGACGTCGATTCCGAATTTGGACAAAAGTTGCCGAGCGACCGCGCCGGCGGCGACGCGAACGGTGGTTTCGCGGGCGCTGGCCCGCTCCAGCACGCCGCGGATCGGGCCCAGATACTTCATGGCACCAGTCAGGTCGCCATGCCCCGGTCGCGGGCGGGAAAGGTCATCCAGCCGCTCCAGTTTGTAGTCCTTGTTGACCACTTGCAGGGCAATGGGGCTCCCCAGCGTGACGTTGCGCCAGATGCCGCTGAGCAGTTCCACGGCGTCCGTTTCAATCCGCTGCCGTCCGCCGCGGCCATACCCCCCTTGGCGACGGCGGAGCTCAGCGTCAATGAGCGCGGTACTCAGCTCGACTCCGGCGGGAAAGCCGTCGATGAGGGCCACGAGCGTCTTGCCGTGCGATTCGCCGGCGGTCCAGTAACGTAAAGTCATCCCCCCATTCTAGTTTCATCGCGAAATTCACGACAGACCGACTCTGGGGCCGCGGCGTCAGTCTTCTCAAAGTGCCGCGAAATTGGTAGGTTAAGGAATTCTCTCAAGAACACGCGGCGGTGCTGATGGCTCCCCGCATCCCCGGAGTCTCTCATGGCCAAGCCGCATCGCAAGCTCAAAAAAGCCAATCACGGAAAACGCCCCGCCAATGCCAAGGCCCGCAAGGCCAAACGGAAGCTCGTCCGCACGTAAAGCCGTCCCGCAGGTGCCGGATTCGTCGTACCTTCGCAGAGGGACTGAGTTGTGTCCGATCATGAGTTCCTAGTGGACCTCTCGCAGATTGATTTCAGTCGGCCCATCGCCGGCCTGGAGGAAATCCGCAAATTCAACCCGCAGCGCTTCGAGATGGAGCAGCTGACGGCCGTGGTTTATGCCAATGAGCAAGATGTCTCCTGCGTCGGCTATAAGGACGTGACGGACAAGGAGTTCTGGGTCCGCGGCCACATGCCCGGCCTCCCCCTGATGCCGGGGGTGGTCATTCTGGAATCCATCGCCCAACTCTGCAGCTTCGTGACGCAAAAGTACGACCTGCTGGGGGCGGACATCGTTGGCTTTGGCGGGCTGGAGGATGTTCGTTTTCGCGACAGCGTGCTTCCCGGGGACCGCTTGATTGTCATGTGCCGCATGAGAAAGGTTCGCCGCGGGCGGATGATCATTTGCGACTTCCAGGGGGTCGTAAAGGATAAGATCGTTGTCGAAGGCGTCCTCAAAGGAGTGCCGATTCCCGTCGAAGCGGTGCGGGTTTTTCTGGCCAAGCGGCAAAAGTAGTCCGCTCCAAAGTAGTCCGCTCACTCCGTGAGCGGACATGCCGGCACACGGAGTGTGCCGGCTACTATTTGCAAGTTGACATTCATGGGCCGCCGCGCTCTTCCCAAAATTGATCCCACTTTGGACCTCTCCGGGCACTTCCGTGAAGCGGAGGCCTTGCCGGTCCCCTTCAACACGATCGGTCTCTTCGGCCGAACGGCTCCTCTGGAAGTCGAGGTCGGCAGCGGCAAGGGGCTCTTCCTGGCGGCGTCATCGCGGGCCCATCCGGAGCGGGATTTTCTGGGGATCGAAGTTTCCTTCAAATACGCCCGCTTCGCTGCTGCTCGGCTGGCCAAGCTTGAGGCACCCAACGCGAAGGCCATCTGCGGCGATGCATTGGCGCTCTTCAGCAAGTGGATTCCCGATTCCACCCTGTCCGCCGTCCATGTCTATTTCCCCGATCCCTGGTGGAAAAAACGACATCGTCGGCGGCGGGTGATGAACGAGGCGTTTCTCAAGGACGTTGAGCGCACACTAATGCCGGGCGGCTCTTTGCACTTCTGGACCGACGTGGAAGAATATTTTCAAGCCACGCTGGAGCTGATCCCACAGGCGACCGGTCTCTCAGGCCCGCTCGACGTGGCCGAGCGCGCTCCCGAGCACGACCTCGACTACCGCACTCACTTCGAGCGCCGCACGCGCTTGCACGAGCTGCCGGTATATCGGGCGGAGTTTCAGAAAGGGGTCGGGAAGGGTTTCGCGCAATAGATTCAGCGTCTTGACAATCGCCGCCGCGAAACTCTTCCTGACCCCGTCCGCGTCATATCACCCACGTCGACGGGGTCGGGAGAAGTTTTCGCGGGATGGATTAACCGTGTGGCACGCATCAGCCGCCGCGAAAACCCCTCCCGACCCCAACCCCCGCGCGTTACCATTTCCTCATGCAACTCGCCAACCACACTTTTCTCATCACCGGCGGCGCGTCCGGTCTCGGCGAGGCCACCGCACGGCACTTCGCAGCGGCGGACGGGAATGTCGTTATCGCTGATCTGAATGTCACCGCTGGGCAAGCGCTGGCGAATGAGCTGGGGCCAACGGCTCATTTTCAAACGACCGATGTCACGTCGCCGGAAAGCGCCCAGGCCGCGGTGGATGCCGCCAGGAGCAAATTCGGCGGGCTGCATGGCCTGGTCAATTGCGCCGGTATCCTCGCGGGTAGTCGGATTGTCGGACGAGACGGGCCGCACGATTTGGCGCTTTTCACCAGGGTCATCCAGGTGAACCTCATCGGCACTTTCAACATGCTCCGCCTGGCCGCAGCCGCCATGACCGCCAATGAGCCAAACGAGGAAGGGGAGCGGGGCGTCATTATCAACACGGCTTCGGTTTCCGTGTTTGAAGGGCAGATTGGCCAGGCGGCCTACTCGGCTTCCAAAGGGGGAGTGGCTTCCTTGACCCTCCCGGCCGCCCGCGAGCTTGCCAAATTTGGCATCCGGGTCGTCGCCATCGCGCCCGGTGTCTTCGAGACCGCCATGATGCAAGGGGCTCCGCCAGCCTTGAAGGTATCGCTGGAATCCCAGTGTCCCTTTCCCCCTCGACTCGGCCGCCCCGCCGAATTCGCCGCCTTTGCCCGCCACATCGTGGAAAACATCATGTTCAACGGCGCGATCCTGCGGCTGGACGGTGCAATCCGGATGGGGGCGAAATAGTGTAGACGGCACACACTGGCCTCCTTCATTTTCGTCCGCCCCACCGGCAAGACTTGGAACGAGATGGCCGGCAAGTGGAGCGAGGGGGAACTGACGCGGGCCATGGAGCTTCCCGACTGGGCCGTTGTCGATCTCACCACGTCTCCTAACTCCGTCTGGCCCGGCAAAATTGCCGACGCCGATTTCTTCGACGATCGCTGGCAACTCAAACTGCCGCACGCGGAGTGAACATGCCCACCGTCGCCCCTACGCTTGAAAAGGGGGTTCGGGAGTCTTTGGCGTCAATATTTACTCGCAATTGATGAGTCATTGACGCCAAAGACTCTCGGCCCAAGCTTGAAAGTGGTCAGGGCCGGGATCGAACCGGCGACACATGGATTTTCAGCGGAAGTCAGGCACATTCCGCGAATCCACGTATTTCGGCCTAAACCCTTATCCAGACGTGCTTTTGCCGGTTGTCGGCAAGCACTCCCAAACCTACGAAACCATCCAAAAACTCTCCTAGCGGTTGTCGGACAACCGGTCTAAATCCAGCCGACTACTAATCCATTGATAGTCGAAAAACCGTCGGGAAACAAGGGTTGTCGGACAACCGCCCCTGATTTGGTGCGGAAAAACACGGGGTTTTTGCGGTTGTCGCGACAACCGCAGCGCAAGACTTGACGGTTTCGATCCGACCGCTGTAGTTTCGACTCATCGTCCCAGCTTTTTCCAAAGGGAAACTACGATGAGCCAAATTCTTTACGAAGTCACTGCGCGTTGTCTTGCCAGCGCGGGCGGCAAGTTCTACGAAGTGGTCCAGGTTACGAAATTCACGGTTCTGGCCGCCCGGCCGAATACCGGCCGCCAGCGACAGAAAATTGACTGCGGGTCTGAATTTAAGACTGCCTGCGGAATGGGCGTGGAGCGGCGCAGCAAGGGCTGCTACTTCATACCGTCGATAGGGCTAGAGATTTTTGCTGACGACCCCAACGCTCCGTAGCAGACGGTCAGACATTGGCGGCGTTAAATTCGGCTACGTCGTCCTCAGTCTTGCACTCGGGGCAGCTTTGTCTGGCGTCAACCGCAATATGGTCTACAGCAAGCTCGAAGCCGTGGGAGCATTTGGGACAGCGTAAGGCCAGCGATGGTGGTGAAATGATGACTTCGACGAATCCCGGAAGGGGTGATCCTGACCTAGCCGCGCGAACCGCCATTTGAGGCGAACCGGGGGAAGAAAACACCGGCAACCATTCCACTGGTAGTTTATTGTTCCCGCCCATGAAGCGAGTAACGGCCCCATGCTTACCGTGCTGCAAGCGAGTGTAGACAACACCGATAGGCGGGCCATCTAACTTGATGATTTGGTCGCCCGGCGAAAGAGAGCAGACAACAGCGGGGACAAGGCTTTTGTGTCCCACGTAATGTCCTTCAGGGTTGGAAACATACGCCTTGCAAAACCCGATTTGTTCCTCTTCGGGGGTGAGAACAGCAGAGTAAGTCATGTGATTCTCGCGCGTGAGTGGGGAGTCTGGTTCATTTCATTTTTGCCGCCAGCGGGAAAACGTCAAGGCTTAATCCGGCCGCACAAAAGTTATGCCTGCTGGCGGGCGCGCAGCGGGGCGAACCTATGCACCCGGCCTGCTGTCACTTCTCCACACGCCCGATAGAATGGAACCATTCACGTAAGGAGACCATGAGATGAGCAAGCGACTGACCTTTGCATTAAAGACGGCCGGAGAAGCTGCGGTACTCGGCCTTTGGAAACGATTTCAGCCCAACGGCCAGTACATGCTAAATAGGACGGAATGGCGTGGGAAAGAGCCAAGGTCGTGCGCTGTTACTCGCCTATCAAGTCCACCGCAGACAATTGGCAGTCCGATGGTGGCTAATATCGAAGTTACCTACCGCCCAAAGGGGGACATTTCCTACACGGGAAACACAAAATATGACGGCTGGACGGCGATGGTACTCCAGCGCAACCACGACGGAGTGCTTCTCGACAAGGATGGCCAGCCTCTCAAGGATGGCGAACGTCCCGTTTATCTGCCTCAAGAGGTCTACCAAGATGGTGAGTTCAACGACTTGGACTTTGGGACTTTCGTCGAAGAGGTTGAAATTCAGGACGTTAAGCGAACGACAATAGAAGCTATTTTTCAGGAAATTCAAACGAGCGGAAAACCATACGGCTCTTCCATCAAGAGTTCATTCGTCGCTCCGCATCGCTCACGTCCGCAAGCGAAAATCGTATTGTCCAATTTGCCAACGCAACACGCTACTGACGGATTCGGTACGCGCCTTCTCTTTCTCAATTCATCGACTCCGAACTTGGAACATGCGCTCATGGACTTAGTGGGCAAGCTGATGTGCGATTTCATCGAAGGCAAAGTTTCAATTGCTAACGTCGGCAATGAAGATGTTTTGTTTGTCGAGCTTTCTAGCTCACTCATTGATTGCACCGGCGTAGCGGATGGCCTTGAAACTTGGTTTGACGTGCTGAATTACTTCACGCCAATCGGTTTTTTAGACAATCTCGCAAAGCAAATTGCGTCACTTTATGAGGTAGAGGTAGAAGTGATCGAAGGGAAGAGCGGCGGCCTTGTGCTGCGCCGCGAACGCAAGGAATGAGCACCGATGTCCAAGAAGCAGAAACGTCGAAATAATCAGCCGCGAGTGCGAGTCAACGCCGATGAAATGGCAACGGAGATTCGCAAAGAGTTGCGAGGCATCTTTCGACGAATCGACGGTCTGCGCCGGCCTCTTGATGTTGAACCGATGGAAGGAATCCCGGAAGGGGAGCCCCGTTACTTGATCCGTCAAGCTGGCCACTATGAGGCAATTCAGGAAGAGGTAATTACTCTTGCTGGTATGGTCTGGCACTTGAAGGATCGAATAAAACGGTGGATGGCAGCATCCTGCCTAGGTTGCTCACCGACAGTCGAGGAACTGGCTGATGCGTGTATGCCGCTGAAAGTCTGCGGCGACTTAATTGATTCCAAGAAACATGGTGGCGGGAGCAATGGATCGGGTTACTCGCCGAAAGTTAGCGGCATTAGCCTTCCCACGAACGGACTCTTGGCGATTCGCTACGATGGCGGTTTGAAAGCTGGCGAATTCCTTGTGACGAAGCCGGACCCGATGCCTTACACAATTGAAATCGTGTCGGGAGATGGCAAATTCACATTTGGCCCCGCAGTAGATGTTATTTGCAAGGCATTTGAGCAGTGGCGAGTCTTGATCGAAAACCTCGACTTGCTTGGCGGCAGTGATGGGGAGAGTGTTCAACTGCGGCGATTGTTCAATCGCTTTGAACAAGGGTTGACACCGATTTTCCGTAGCGAACTAACCAGTAGGCTGGCCTAGGCGCAAAAATCAACCCCGATGCTGCTGACGGCATCGGGGCTGCTGCTGGCCGGGTGTAGTTGGCGGCTGGCAACGGCAGGAATCTTAGAAGCTGGCCGGCGATCTCCCTTTAACCCGGCGCTCGGACAGCCGCTTCCTCTATCGCTTGCTTGATTTCGTCCGGGCTGGCCTTCCCTTTCACCAGAACCGAATTGACTTTGAGATGCTGTACACGGTCAACCATTGGGCTGTCGGGCAGTGCGGTCAGTCAGTACGCTGACGAGTGCCTCCCGCCCATTTGGTACGCTGGCAACCACATGCCCTGCCCCTTAGAGCTTTGCCATTGATTCGCGGGAATCGGGGGTATCGTCAACGATGAGGATTTTTGCCATCGGCTCATCTTACCGCATGGCCGCCAACGGGGCAGTCCTTGTGATTCAGGAGCCGTATCAGCCACGTTTGCAATTCGATGATTTCGGACACATGCCAATCTGGACTAGCGCGGAGTTCGTTTAGAAACGCTGACAACGCCGTGCAGGGACTGCCGCCGCGACATCGGTCAAGACAGGCTACAACTCCATCTTCAATCTTGGTGCGCTGTTCGGGGGTCATCGGCGACTGAGGATTTAGGAGGGGACGAAGACTACCCAAGCGAGTGGGAGAGAGGTGGACCCTGCACCGTGAGCATAGGTCACGGTTTATTGGTTCAAGCATCCCAAGTATTGATTCATTCCGGTCCATAAATCCGCGTTTTTTCCCGCTGATAGCTTGCTTTTCCTGCTGCCGCTGTCACGATGGAATCGGCTCGCGAAGAGATCGTATGGCCAGGACGCGAGACGGGTCGCTGAAAAGCTAGGCCCGCTCGATTCGAGATGCCGATCTGCGAAAGCGGATCGAGGTCGAGATCAAGATCGCCCGGTCATGTGATTCCCGATGCAAGTCATAGTCATTGCAGGCCCGCTCGCCGGTGCGACCGGCACTCTCATTCGCCAGGACAGCGACGGCTGTCTGGTTGATCTGGGCGGATTCTACGCCCGCCTGCCTGTCCACCTTTTGGAACACAAGTCTCCCGCCCAGGACGTATCAGGAGCGAAGTCAAATTCGACCGAACCGGGTGTTCCCATTTCAAGTCCCGGCAGCCCTAACTTGCCGGCCCATTGACGCCCACGCCTTGCGGTTCTAGGGTTCACGTCATCGCCGAACCCGCGAGAAGGAGGGCGATGCTCGTGAGGCGTTGACCACGGATGCGGTCAACTAAGGTTCGGCGACTTCTATGCTGCGTTAGTCGTTACCGGCCGCAGGACACATACGAGCCGAATATCATTCTTGTCCAGAATTCTTGGACTGCTTCCGCGAGGGGGCAGACAGTATCTTAAACGGCGCAAAAGTAGGCTTGGAAATCGCCCCGACGGAGGAAACCGGCCCCGCGAACCAAGAAGCTGTACGATAGGACGACTGACCAAAGTCAGTCTGGATCAGAGTCTACGAGGAACAGGTAGTTACACAAAAACCACCGCTGGCCGGGGAGGTGTGTCGCCCGGCCTAGCAGTGGTTTCGTCGTCAGGAAATAATAGGCCACTGTTTATGCGTGGCCTCGCCCTTAGCCGACCACTGGATTTCTCCCCTCGTTTTGCCTGTTCCCCTTATAGCATGTGTCAACACACTAATTGGGAAGACCTTCATCATTCGTTTGGAACATGCCGCATTTGTCGCGCAGAGCAGTTTGTTGCGTAAGGGTTGGTCTGATTGAACCGACAATTCTCACGCGCTCGCGAGTGAAGTTACTTTGGAGTAGATTTCCACGCCCCCCCTCGTGGAAACCTCGGTCTACTCTTCAGTGGTGCCGCTATAGGGGCAGAGAACGATTTACACAACGCAAAATGGGGGCAACCAATGAGCGTATCAGTTATCGGTTATGCGCTGCTTGCAGTGGCGCTCTGCACGATCCACTTTTGCTTGGGATTCTGGTTTGGTGAATCGCATGAAGGGCGCAGCCGAAAGAACGACTTGCCGAAGGATGCTCAACTCAACGCTCAGTCTCGTTTGTGGCTCGCAGAAGTGATCGCCTTAGCGAAGCAAGCGCGGTCCCTGAGCGAATCCTGTTCAGGCTACCCCTCACGATTACCCCCAGATGTCCTCCGGAAGGCAACCTCCCTCGCCGAGAACGCGGTCAGGTTGCAATCAGAAATGGAATCGCTGAAGCCAGGCGTCCCCAGACTGCGACATAAATGCCGGCACAATGTCAATGCGCCTTCGACACTGGCTCGATCATCGCAGTTGTCAGCCGAGCGACAGGGCGACGGTGTTGCTAGGAAACTCCGACTGCCGGTGGCATGGCAGTATATTGCCCCGCGGGAAGGAGAAACGTATCCCACGCCTGAGCAGTTTGGGCTGGTACTGTGCCGCAACCTAACCGGCGAAGGATTTTCGTACTTCTCGACGGAGTTGCCGACCTCGGACTCGCTGATCGTTGGCCTGGGGACTCCCCCTGAACTTCAGTTTTTTCTGGTCGAGGTAACTCAGGTCGTGCCCGCGTCTGTGAATGGTGATGATGGTCATTGTGTCGATTGCCGCTTTGTTCGGAAGCTGCTGCAAATCTATCAGTGGGACGAAGAACAAGAGTGGATTAGCTCGGCTTCTACGTTGTCCATAACCGCCTAACGAGCGTTTGCGATGACCCAGGATTCTCGGATAGCCCGGCTTGTGACCTAGGCGGGCAGGCCCTCGATCTCCGGCTGTAGCGATTAGGCCGGTGGTGTCTCAGAGTCTCGCGTTCTGACCTCATCGCTGCCGACACCCAATCGAAGTGGATGAATTGCACGCACAGTTCGTGAAAGACGTGCGGGCACGAGTCGCGGAACTTGGCATGACGCAGGCAGAGTTGGCCCGCAAGCTCAAAGCAGCCCAACGTGGCCCGGCTGCTGGCCGGGGAGCATTGCCCCACCCTGGAAACCGTCACCCGGATCGCCAAGGCCCTCAACTGCGTGGCCACTCTCAAACTGCTCAAGAAATAATACCATATTTGGTATTGACGGCGGTTCCGCTAACCGCAAGAGGTGAAAAGAATGCCCCTTCAGACGGATGCAAAGATTCGAGCCGGCATGGCCGCCTACCTGGAACTGTGCAAAGACGCTGCGCCGGATGATTCCAAAATCATGGCGTTTACCAGCGGCTTGAAAGACGAATTAGGCTGGTCGCACGCCGAGATTATCGAATTGCAGAGGCGAGTAATCGGTAAGCTGCTAGATCACAAATAATGGTAGCACGGTCGCTACTGGCATTGCACCAGCTTTGTCCCGCCCCGCATTGCGGTCCCAACCCGCCAGAGCCTAGAATCTGACCCACAGTGGGAAAGATAACTGCCCAGTTCGTCAAGGACGTTCGGGCTCGCATGTCGGCGCTTGGGATGTCGCAACGGGAGCTTGCCCAGAAGCTCAACACCAGCCAGCCGCATGTCGCGCGGCTACTGTCGGGAAAGCACGCTCCAAGCCTCGACACCGTTGAGCGGATCGCCAAGGTGGTCGGCTGCGTGACCTGGCGGTCTATGTTTTGAGGTGCTGGCGGCAGGCCGTGATCTGCAATCGTTGCCACCGCCTTGTACCGTTATGCCGCAAGTATCTGCCGCTCAAGCGGTGTATTTTCTATACTACCGTTACCACCGAACCGCTTCCTGTCCGGCGATGAGCTAGACTTTCCCCGGAACCGAATTCTACTCTGGAGCCCGACTATGCCGGCCGCATGACGGCCGTACCGAACAATTCGATTGACGCGCGTGCGTCAAATCTGCTTCCCACGAAACGACCAACCTGAGCCGCAAGGCTCTTGCAGAAGGAGCAGCCCTTGGACCGCGCCCCCGCTAGGGGGCGTCGGCCATGTGCTGTTCTTCTGCCCCTTGGTCGGGGTCGTGGGAGCTGCCATGTGTCGGCGCTCCTTTTTTCGTGGGGTCTGTTGTGCAAAACAGAATTGCACTATTTGTTGTCGTCGCTCTCTGCGTTCCTTCCTTGGGAAAATCAAACCACGAGGTCGTCGTCTTCCTCGGGACGCAGTGCCCGATGGCCAAGCTCTACGCGAATCGCCTCAACACGCTCTCCAAGCGGTATCCGGAGGTCAAATTCCGGGTTGCCAACGCCAGCGAGCAGGATTCGGAGGAGGAAATCGCCGAGTTCGGCAAGCTGCTCCACTTCCCGATGTCGAAGGACTACGCCTCGGCCCGCCGCCTCGGTGCCACGCGATCCCCCGAAGCGTTCCTGCTCTGCAACGGTAAAGTCGTCTACTCCGGACGCATCGACGACCAGTACACGCCCGGCACGAACAAGTCGAAGCCGACTCGCAACGATCTCGAAGAGGCGATCAAGGAGACGTTAGCCGGCAAGCCCGTCTCGGTCCCGCACACGCAGGCGACCGGCTGCCATCTGAGTATCCCCGATGTCACCTTCAAGAATGTCGCGCCGATCCTCCACAAGCGCTGCGCCGAGTGCCACCGGCCCGGCCAAGTCGCACCGTTCTCGCTTTTGACCTATCAGGACACCGTGGGATGGGGCAAAACCATACGAGAAGTGGTCTCCCAGGGCCGGATGCCGCCCTGGCACGCCGATCCGAAGCACGGGAAGTTCGCCAACGACCGCTCGCTCACAGCCGAGGAACGGGAGACGCTTTTCGCCTGGATTGATTCCGGCTCGCCGCGCGGCGACACCGAGCCGAGCCCGCCGGTCTTCCACGAGGGCTGGGCGATTCGCGCTGACAAAGTTTTGAAGACGACGGGCTACAAAGTTCCCGCCGAGGGCGTCCTGGATTACGTCGAGTTCCCCATCGACACCGGGTTCACCAAAGACACCTGGGTCCAGGCCGTCGAGATTCAGGCCGGCAACAAGGCCGTCGTCCACCACATCAACGTCTATTTGCGGCCGAAAGGGGCTGAAAAGGGTGCAATTTACCTCAACAGCATGTCTGATTTCTACTTGGCCATGATGGTTCCGGGCAATTCAGTCACGAATTGGCCCTCCGGAGTCGCGAAGCTGATTCCTTCTGGCTGGCAGATCGTGCTCTCCGTTCATTACCAGCCCAACGGGACCGAGCAGTTCGATGTCAGCAGCATCGCTCTCGAACTCGCCAGCAACGTGCGGCAGCAGGCGGCGACCCGGCTCGTATTGCACGAGGGCGCACCGCTCCCAGCGAACGAGACCACGACGATCTCGGAGACCTTGACACTCGAAGACGACTTCACCCTCTACGCTCTCTATCCGCACATGCACCTACGCGGGAAGTCGATGCGATTCGAGGCGGACGGCGAAATCCTGCTCAACGTGCCTCACTACGACTTCAATTGGCAGACCCGCTACATCCTGGCGGAGCCCAAGAGGCTGAAGAAGGGGGTCGTGGTTCGCTGCACCGCCGTTTACGACAACACGAGTGCCAATCCGAACAACCCGAACCCGAATGCCGCCGTCAAATGGGACAAGCAGTCAACAGACGAGATGTTCCAGGCAGGATTCGAGGTAGTCCGCACGAATGAAGATCGGATCGCTGAGAATCGCACCCGGAATATGGTGGCCTTCGGGATTGTTCTAGGCGTGATGTTTCTGCTTCGGGGGCGGTTGTGGGGATTCTTGCGATTTAGCCGCCAGCCCGGCGCTTCGTCTTCCACTCGCTAGGATGCCGGCGAATCAGCCTCTAACTTCCGTATTAGCCGAGACGGGTCAACGCCTATCGCTCGGGCAATATCGAGGAACTCAATCACGTCGAGCTGGCGTGCGCCACGTTCATATTTGGACACCCAGACTTGGTTCTTGCCCAGCCGCTCTCCCAACGCCGCCTGAGTGATCTTCTTTTCCATTCTCGCGCCAATCAGCACGGCACGTAGACGTTCGTACCGCTGGCCTGGGTCAGTTGGTGGCACGACAAGTCTCATCTTGAGAAATCTATAATAGACTAAACGATATTTGACTATTCTGTTTTGGTATGTTATGCTTTAGGTAGTTACGGCAGTTTCCGTGAGCCAACTCCAATGTTTTTGCAGAATGAGGAATCGAAATGGCAGACCAGTTTTTGAAGGGGTGGATCGTACGGTCCATAGAGGTTTTACCGGAAAAACGGGGCGTGGAGGTCATCTTCCAGATAGAAGGCCACGATCCGATCCGGTTTCGGACCCGCAAATTCGGCATCGGCCGACGTTCAGCCAAGTCGGCTGCACTGGCGAAATTCGCAAGTCGGGCCGGATACGGTCCAGTTGAAGAAGTGTTCCGCTACGTTTCCGGTCTTCCCAGCGACATGGTGGGCGGAATCTTTCAGGCCGGTCCACTGGGACTGGAAGCCGAAGAACCGGCAGCCTTGCGGTGCATTTGGCCAGAAGAAGCGGTCGTTTGAGGCGTGAAGAGCAACTTGGACATCTTGAGGAACAACATGAAAACGAAAAAACTAGGCGGCACTGTCGTATTTTCTCTCGGGGCTCGGCTTTGTCCGTGGAAGATCGACCCTGAGAAGTACGTCATTGAGATCACGGGCGACATCATGGTCTGGGCGAAAGGCGATGGGCCGGAAAAGAAAGCCGGCAAGATCAAGCTTGCGGTCGTAAAGCTGGGTGAAGCGCGAAGCAACGGCGTCAAGCTCTACCATGTGCTCGACTGTTGCGACATTCAGGAGCTTTTTCCCGTCCTTTTCAAGAAAGACGGTGCCTTTTTGCCCGAACTTGATATTGAGGCTCCTTATGGCGACCTACTGATAATTGAAAGAATTGACCTCAAGTCTCGCTTTGAAGACACCGACCTGCGGAACCAGGCCATTGAGACCGCAATTGTTTCTTTCGCGTCGGCGGCTCTCATTGTCGTTAGAAAGAATGTGCTGGGACTTGGGGAAGTAGCTCGAATGGACCTGGGCTATCGCGACCTCTTATTTGAGAACTACGTGTTTCGAGATAACTTTCGTCAAAACACTTGAGCCGGTCGCCAGAACTGGCAAACACGTTTGCTCCTGGTCACGATTTCGCCGCCACGACGAACCACGCCTTCGGCCCACCTTCGCTGAAGCTGATTTCCGTCAGGTCGGGCCGAGCCTCGAACCGGGTTGGCTCGATGGTCTCTACCTTCCAGCCATCGGCGAAGGCGACTTCGATCTCCTTCCGTGACACTCGCCTCGGCCCTTGAGTGCCCGGCTCCTCGTCGCTGAAGCAGAGCAGGAATAGCCAACCGCCTGGCTTGAGGACCGATCCCAGTCCCGCGACGTAGCGCCGCCGGTCTTCGTCGCTGAAGACGTGAAAGAGCCCGGAGTCGATTATCGTGTCGAAGGCTTCCGGAAGCTTTTTTAAGGCCAGGGCGTCCATGACCAGGAAGGTCGCCGTCAGGCCCCGCTCCGCTGCCTTCTGTTTCGCTCGGTTGATTGGTTCGGCCAAGAAGTCGATGCCCGTGACTTTGTGGCCCCGGCTGGCGAAGAGAGAGAGCGTTCTCACCCGTGCCACAGCCGGCATCCAAAATCGACCCGGTGATCTGGTCGGCCACGTCGATAAAGGCTTTCTGCGGCCTACCAATGTCCCACGGCGCTTGACCAGCGTAAGCGGACTCGAAAGTGGCACGGTCGGGAATGGTCATGGAAGACATCCTTTCTCGCTGATTCTCATATCTTCTTCACCGCACGAGCATATTGGATCGGCAGAATCTCCGGGGCCTTCTCCACACCGAGTTTTTGGGCAGCGTGATAAGGCCAATAGGGATCACGCAACATCTCCCTCGCCAGCATGACCAGATCGGTGTGCTGATCCCGCACGGCTTCTTCCGCCTGTTGCGGGTCGGTAATCATCCAGCCCACAGCGGTCGGCACGCCCGATTCTCGACGGATGCGACTGGCTGCCGGGATCATGAATCCCGGACCCCAGGGAACGTGCGAGATGTCCGGGGTGATGAATCCTTGGCTCACGTCAAGCAGATCAAGCCCCACAGCCTTCAACCGGCGCACCAGTTCGATGGACTCTTCAACGGTCACGCCGCCCTCGATCCAATCCGTCACCGAAAGTCGGGCTGTCAACGGGAAGCGTTCCGGCCAGACCTTGCGGACGGCGGTGAACGTCTCCAGAAGAAACCGAATCCGGTTCTCGAAACTGCCGCCGTAACTGTCGGTCCTTCGGTTGGAAAGCGGCGAGTAGAACTCGTGAGCGAGATAGCCGTGGGCAAAGTGCAGTTCCAGCCACTCGAAGCCCGCCGCCAGCGCCCGCTTCGCCGAAGAGACAAAATCCTCCCGCACTCGTGCGATTTCCTGCACGGTCATCTCTCGTGGAACCTTCAGGAGATTCCCACCGAAGGGAACCGCTGACGGTGCGATGATTTCCCAACCACCCTTGTCTGTCTCGATGTGGTTGTCGCCTTCCCACGGCTTGTTGGCGCTGCCCTTGCGACCGGCGTGAGCGAGTTGGATGCCGGGGACCGCCCCGTATTGCTTGAGGAAGCGGCTGATGCGGGCGAAAGGTTTCACATGGTCATCGAGATAGATTCCGCTGTCGGCGGGGCTGATCCGACCTTCCGGCGAAACGGCGGTGGCCTCGACCATCACCAACCCAGCGCCGCCCACGGCACGGGAGCCCAGATGAACGAAATGCCAATCGTTCGGGAAGCCGTTGTCCGACGAATACTGGCACATCGGTGAGACGGCGATGCGGTTTCGCAGCAACACATCCTTTAAGCGGAACTCCTGAAACAGAATCGCCATCCTCGCTTCCTCCTGGTCAACGCCTCGGCTTATGCCTCAAAGCTGGCTTCGATTGAATGGTACAACAGCTTGACGGAACCGTCATGGACACCAGCGCGGTCAACCATCAGCTTGATCTGGATGATTCTCTACCCAATTATCCTCGTCAGCTTCGGTTTCGTGTTCGTCCAGGCATTTCGGAGCAAGGTTCCTCGGATGGTCTGGTCGTGCTGGGGACTATTGTCTGGATGATCGTCCCCGTGTGGCCGCACTACCGCTGGGTCTCCCTGGCCCAAATTCCGTATCTAATTTGGGTGTTGACGGCGACCGTGCTGCAACTGTCAATCACTGCGATGAATTGGGGAAGAGCATGAACGCCGTCAGGCGACCCGATCCACTTTGACTCGCTCCCTGGTGATCCATTTCATTTTCCGGCTTCCTCACTTCAGCAACACCAGCAGCATGACCACCGGCGTCTTCGCCTTGATCGAGTGCTTCAAGTCCGCAGGCATGTGGACCCAAGTTCCGGCTTGAGCTTCCTGTACGTCGTCGCCAAGGCCCACGGTGGCCTCGCCCTTCACGAAAAACAGAATGGCCGGTTTCGCCGCCGTGTGTTCCGAAAGTTCCTGGCCATGGCCGAACCCGAAGACGACCGCCTTGATTCGATCATCCTGAAATACCGTGCGGCTCAAGATGCCGTCCGCAGGCGGCTCGGCTTCTTTCACGAGATCGAGGATGTGGGTGTAGGGTGTCATCATTGCGGAACCTCCGTCTTGTGTCCGACGAGCATGACCGCCGCCAGATGATCTCGATGCTTTGAAAAGACTCGCCGCATTGCCAGAACTCTGCGTCGCGCCTCCCGATTGCAAAGAAGGTTGAAAGCAAAACGCAAGGCACCGAACATTCCCTCATCTTGGATGATCCGCCAAGGCTCCAGCAGGTGCATCGGAGCCTGAGCTTGCGTTTGAACCAAGAACCCTTCGGATTTGAGCAACCCTCGCCATTCCGCAACCGTCAAAGGCCGGGTGCCGTGGTGGATGACCGTTGCGAGTTCATTCTGAATCTCCAGTTTGGTACGTTCATCGAGATCGTTGGGAATCAGGCAAAGCTCGTGAATGCCGTAACGTCCACCGGGTTTCAACAACCTGTACGCTTCTCGAACAATCCCGCACTTGTGCTGGGGCGTTTGCATCGAGAGCATGGCTTCTCCGTAGACCACGGTTGACGATGCGTCGGGCAGGCCCGTGTTTTCTGCGAGGCCCACTACGCAGCGTTGGTCTGGTCCCTGGAGAAACTTCTGCACCAATGCCGCAGCGTCTTTATCACGTTCGAGTGCCGTGTAGCTGGCAGGATTCCGCTTGAGGGTGAGGCGAGCGGTATCACCGAGTCCGGGAGCAAATTCGATGACCACATCGGAACGGCAAATGTTCAAAGCCTCGATCATCCGGCAGGTCAATTGTCGCCCGCCTGGACGTAGGACTCGTTTTCCCAAGCGTGCCAGCAGCCAGTGGCCCGGCATCTTTTCCGCCTTGAGGTCTTCCCCAGGCATCGGCGTCGTTGGATGGCCGGTCATCATATCCCTTTCGGATGAAAGAGCCTGTAGGTCTTATACCCGCCGCCGATATTCGAGGCCGTAAATCCTCGTTGCCGCAGGATACGGGTCGCCAAGTAACCACGTTGCCCGACCTGACAGTAAACAGCGATCTCTCGGTCACGGGGCATTTCTTCCAACCGAGAACGAAGATCATCCACCGGCACGTTCATGGCTCCGGCGATATGATCGGCAGAAAACTCTTGCGGTGTGCGAACATCGACCACAAACGGGCGTTGATCCGATGGTGCAGCAAGGACGGCCTCGACATCGACCTGCGGATGCTCTCCTCGCAACATGCCGCCAGCCACAAATCCCGCCATGTTGATCGGGTCTTTAGCCGACCCGTACTGCGGTGCGTAGGCCAGTTCCATTTCCTCCAGGTCGAAGACCGTCATGCCCGCTTGGATTGCCACGGCCAGCACGTCGATCCGCTTGTCTACCCCAGCCCCACCTACGGCCTGCGCACCCAACACTCGACCCGACTGTGGGTCGAAGAGAAGTTTCAGCGTCATCTGCTCAGCGCCGGGGTAGTACCCGGCATGATGCGTGGGATGAACGTAGACCTTGCGGAAGGGCCGATTAGCTCGACGCAGGGCTTTTTCAGAAGCGCCGGTCATCGCTGCCGTGCGGTCGAACACGCCGACGATGGCGGTTCCCTGCGTTCCCCGATACCGGACGGAACGCCCGAAGATGTTGTCCGCAGCGATCCGGCCCTGACGGTTGGCGGGTCCGGCCAGCGGCACTTGGGTCGGATCGCCAGAAACCACGTCCTTGACCTCGATGGCGTCCCCAACCGCATAAATGTCAGGATCGCTGGTCTGAAGGAACTCGTTCACCCGGATGCCGCCACGAGGCCCGACTTCCAGGCCCGCATCGACCGCCAGCTTGTTTTCCGGGCGCACGCCCACTCCCAAGATGACCAGTTGGGCAGGCAACCGCTGGCCCGACTTCAACCGAACGACAAGGCCATCGGGCGCTTCCTCGAATCCGTCAGCCGACTGACCCAGCAACACCGTCACGCCTTTTGCCAGAAGCGTTTCGACAATCGGCGTCGTCATCTCCTTGTCGAACGGCGGCAGCACTTGGTCCTGCAACTCGACCGCCGTGGTTGCGATGCCACGCTTCACGAAATTCTCGACCAATTCAAGGCCGATGAAACCGGCTCCGACCACGACCGCTTGCTTGACCCCCTGATCGACTCGCTCCTTGATCCGGTCGGTGTCTTGTAAGTCTCGCAGCGTGAACACGCCGGGTAAGTCAACGCCGGGAATCGAAGGGCGAACGGGAGCCGCCCCGGTAGCGAGGATGAGCTTGTCGTAGGTTTCCTCGTATTCCCGTCCCGAAGTTAGGTCACGGACACGAACCTTCTTGGCAGTGCGGTCGATGGCCTCGACCGACGACCGGGTTCGCACGTCGAGCTTGAAGCGGGAACGCAACCGCTCAGGCGTGGTGACGAGCAGCTTCTCCCGCTCGGCTATCTCGCCGCCAACGTAGTAGGGCAGGCCGCAGTTGGCGAACGACACATCCGGCCCCCGCTCAAAGAGAACGATGTGAGCGTCTTCCGACAGGCGACGGGAACGAGCGGCTGCGGAAGCTCCCCCAGCCACACCACCGACGATGAGCAGTTTCATGTTCGAGACTCCATTGGTTATGGCGTGGGAACCTTCAGCGGGCGCAACAGGAAGTTGAGTCTTGGCTGCATTGGTTCCACGGCATTCGGGCCAGGATCATGCCCATCCCACAGGTATCGGTGATCCCGGCGAATACCAGACCGGCTCCTACGAAAGCCGATAGCCCGATGAATGCCGGATGGACGAACCAGCCAAGAACCGCCCCGAGCAGCACGAGCGACCCCGCTGCGATGCGCACTTGCCGCTCCAGCGAGATAGCCTTCTTGCCACGAACGACCGGAAGACCAGCTTCCACGCACGCCATTGTGCCGCCTTCGATGTTGACCACGTTCGAGAAGCCCGCCTTGAGGAACTTCTCGCACGCCTGCTGGCCTCGGCTTCCAGAACGACAGATGACGTATAGCGGCTCGTTGGCCGAGCCGCTGCGAGCTTGCACCAAGGCCGCTGGATCGAGTTGATCCAGCGGGACGTTCCGAGCGATTTCGACGTGGACCTCCCGATATTCGACGGGAGTGCGCACGTCGATGAGGTCGATCTTCTTGCCTTCCTTGCAGAGTTTCGCAAACGTCTGCGGGTTGATCGCAGTGATGGTCATGGCGATTTCCTTTCGTTACTCGAATCTCGGTTGGTGGACACGTCAGCCTTGTTTGGGTGTTTCTGTTCGTTCGCACGTCGGGGAGCCGAACTCGGCCCGCAGGCTCCGCTCATTCAGGTCTTCACCCCAAAACGAGGCAGTATCCACGCTTGAAGGATGATCCAGATACACGTCGCTGACGACGGCGATGGTGCGGCCTTCGGTGGGCGTTCGCAGAGTTGGTTGGTGGGACATGCTCATCAGTTTTCCTCCCGCCGCTGATTCTCGACCGCCGCTTCGTAGACCGTTACCGCCGCCTTCGCCATCAGGTGCATCGTGTGGCGGACTGGCAGTAGCGGCAGCTTCTTGAGACCCATCTTCACGATGATTTCGACGATGGCCTCCTCGATCTTGCCTTCGAGCTTTTCGACGGTTTTAGGGTCCATTGGTATGTCCTCACGGCACGAACCACGAATCGTCCTGGATGGCCTTCATGCTCTCATCCACCGAAAGGGCCTCGTAAATCCCAACCCATTCGCCGGTGTGCCGCATGAAACAGAGTGCGAACTTGCCGTCACCGAGGTATTCCATCCGAGCAAACTGCGACTCGAACGTGGGCGAGATGGCGTTCGGCCCTGGGCAGGCGTACGTGGAGATGAAGTAGAAGTAATTTCTGTTCCACTTCGCCCCGATGTTCGTGATGTAGTTGAGCTGCTCGTCTTTTTGGGGCGGCAGAACGTGCTTGGGTTTCAAGACGTTCTCGATCAGGTCGATGGCCTTGGCTTCCAATTCCGCCTTGATTGAAGCAGGCACGGATGGCTTGGGACTCTTACCAGGAGTAATCATCCACGCTTTGCGCTGCTTTGCCATCGTCGTCACTCCTTTCGATTGTCCCTTGGATTCCCTTCAAGTACGCTTTCGCACGCCTCCAACATCATGTCCAGCGACTCAGGATCAGCCAACCGGTGATCGTTGCCGGTCTCGACCAGGGTCCAAGCGGGCAATCCGCTGTTGCGAACCAACTCCTCGGAGTCGGAGAAAGGGACCACGTCGTCGGTCCTGCTGTGCAGGATCGTCGTGTTGGCCTTCACGGTCTTAGCCGAGCCGTACTTCTTCCAGGCCGGGCAGAGCAGGACCAACGGCGTGTCGCCGGAATCGAGGTTCATCGCCAGTGCGCCGCCCCGGCTCGAACCAACAATCACATCGGGCTTGTGCCGGACATATTCGGACTGGGCAATGGCGAGAGCGGCGGCAATGTCGTCGTCGGGCAGCTTGAGATTGATGACCGTGTGGCCGTGCTGGGAGAGGTAGGTTGGCTTGATGCCACCTGGGATCGAGTTCCAGCCGTGGAGGAAGAGGATCGTGGTCATTTGCCCCTTTGCTTCGCCGCCTTCCTCGGCTTCGGCGCTTGGCCGATCTGGACCATCAGTTTATCGAGCGTGGCGTCGTCGCAGGTTGCGAAGGCACAGAAGGCGTCGGGGCGCTGAAGAACTCGCTTCTTGACCGGCTCTGGAATCCGCTTCGCCAAGAGCAGAAGTTCTTCCTCGTCGGCGTCCAGAGCATCGGCGAGCCGGTGGATCAAGGCGTCGGACGGGTAGTCGCCGAAATTCAGCCGCTCGTTCTCGACCCGGCTGAGGTAGGTGAAGCCGACGCCGACCTTATCGGCCAGAACACGCAGACTCCACTTCTTCCCGTGCCGAAGCTGCCGGACCCTCTTACCGAACGTCATCGCAAGTTCGCTCCTCGCAGGCAGTCGCTCGTTGCTGGTAGCCCCCGCATATCGTAGGATGCTTGCACTTTCCAGACAACACCCAAAAGGGGACGGCTGGCATCGTTGCCCTCGCCGGTAGAGATGTTGAGGATGCGGTCATGGCAAAAACACAAGCGGAGCAACCCGGCCTCTTCGCCGCTGCGCCCTTTGCGTTCGCCGACCGCTTCTTGCAGGACCACGCTGGGCAGATTATCAGCGAACCCCGCACGGCGATCCTCGAACTGATCGCCAATTCTTACGACGCCGGGGCAACGCAGATCGACATCATCTGGCCGACCGAGAAGGGCGAAAAATTTTCGGTGACGGACAACGGCATCGGCATGACGAAGGCCGAATTCGAGAAGCGGTGGAAAACCCTCTGCTACGACCGGGTGGCCGATCAAGGAACCGAGGTTGTTTTTCCGAAGGGTGTCCGTGGAATCAAGCGAACGGCGTTCGGACGAAGCGGCAAGGGAAGGCACGCTCCGTTCTGCTTTGCCGATTCGTATGAGATCGTCACGACAAAGGACGGTGACTCTATCCAGGTGCGTGTTGGGTTGGCGGCCACAGGCACAACTCCGTTCGAGATCACGCTTCTCGGCGAATCAAAAAAGAAGGGACATGGCACGGAGATTTCCGCTGTCCTCGAAAGGCATTTGCTCGATCTGGACGAACTACGGCAGTTGATCGGGTCGAAGTTCATCGTGGACCCGTCGCTCTGCATCAACGTGAACCAGCAGCCGGTTCAACTGATGTCACTCGAAGGCTTGAAGACGACCGAGATTCCGGTGGACAAGTACGGGACGATCACGGTCCACTTCATCGACTCCATCGAGCATTACCGAAGCGCACGGCTCCGGGGGATTACATGGTGGGTGAATCAGCGGCGAGTCGGCGAGCCAAGCTGGGACCGACTCGATGAAGAGGGCGCATACCTGGATGGCCGCACGGAACATGCGAAGAAGTTCAGCTTCATCGTCATGGCCGACTTCCTGACTCCCGGCCAAGACGTGAAAGCAGACTGGTCGGAATTCCATGCGAACCAGCGGACGAATGCGGTGCGGGACGCCGTTCATCGGTACGTCATCAAGGAAATTCAGGCGCAGTTGGCGACGACTCGGAAGGAGCGGAAGAAGAACGCAATCGAGAACAGTCGTGAGTTGATGGGGGAGTTGCCCACGATCTCGAAGAAAACGATTGGGCAGTTTATTGACGAGGTTCAGGAGAAGTGTCCAACAATCTCCGACCGTGACCTGGCACGCACTGTGCAGGTCTTGGCGAAGCTTGAGCAGAGCCGTGCCGGGTACGACCTCCTGACGCAGTTGGCTGCATGTTCACCGGATGATCTGGACACCTGGAACTCGCTGATGCAGCAGTGGACAGCGAACAACGCCGAGATCGTGCTGAACGAACTTGATCGGCGGCTGAAGCTGATCGAGCGTATGGAGAAGCTGGTAGAGAACCCGCACGCCGACGAACTCCACGACCTTCAGCCGCTTTTCGAGCGGGGCCTGTGGATTTTCGGGCCGGAGTACGAAGCCGTCGATTTCCGATCCAATCGAGGGCTGGCCGAGGTCATAGGCAAGTTCCTCGGTGGCGCTGACTACAAGCCGCCTAAACGCAGGCCCGATTTCGTCGTGCTTCCCGAAATCTCCATCGGGGCCTACTGTGCCGATGCCTACGATGCGGCGAGCGAGATCGCTGGTATTCGTAAAGTCGCCATCTTGGAACTGAAAAAGGGCGGCTTTTGTGTGACGAAGCAGGAGATGATGCAGGCTTTGGGATACGCCGAAGAAATCCGCAAGGCCGCAAAAGTTCAACCTACCACTGAGATTGTCGCTTACGTCCTCGGAGCGTCACTCGATGCAGGTTTGCAGACGATGGAGTGGGGCGACAAGACGACCATTATCCCAATGGTCTACCAGACTGTCCTTCGCAAAGCGCACCAGCGCACCTTCAACCTTCAAAAGCGGTTGCTAGAGACTCAACCTGCGAATACGACCGATCCCGAAGTGGAAGAAGTGCTGCGGGTGGACAAGCAGAAGGAACTTTTCGACGGTGCGGTGCCGCCGCCGCATATTCCGAACGCCGATGGAACGGGCCAAAAAATCGTCCGGGACGTTCGAGGCGGCGGCGTTCAATGACCCACAGAAAAAATGGCTGGCAGCAGGGCCAACAACCGGACGCACTGCTGACGGGACGGCACCCGAATGTCCGGTCACGGGTCAGCGGAGGCTAGGCGAGGAACCCTGAAGATGACCACCACAACCTCACCGCATCCCGAACAGGGCCAGATGGTCAGCGTCCGGTCACGCAACTGGATGGTCACGGACGTTTCCGCCAGCACGCTCCCGCCCGAACGCCTGCAAACCGGCCTGGAGTCGCCCCAGCATCTTCTCACCTTGGCGTCAGTCGAGGACGACGGCCTGGGCGAAGAACTGAACGTCATTTGGGAGCTTGAGCCTGGGGCTAGGGTGGTTGAAAAGGTTGCCCTGCCCGATCCCACTGGCTTCGATCCTCCAGACCGCCTTGACGCTTTTCTCGATGCTGTTCGTTGGGGCGCTTCTTCGTCGGCGGACATGCGGACGATTCAGGCCCCGTTTCGATCCGGCATCGACATCGAGGACTACCAGCTAGACCCTGTGGTGCGGGCAATCCAGATGCCACGGGTCAACCTCCTGATCGCCGACGACGTGGGCCTCGGCAAGACCATCGAAGCGGGGATGGTGGCGCTCGAACTCATCATCCGTCACCGCACTCGGAAGATTCTGATCGTCTGTCCCGCCTCGCTTCAGGTGCAATGGCAGGAGCAGATGCGGGACAAGTTCGGCCTCGACTTCCGCATCGTGAACTCCACGATGATGGGATTGCTTCGCCGCAGCAGGGGCATCCACGTCAACCCTTGGAACCACTTCCCCCGGCTCATCACCAGCATCGACTTCCTCAAGCGAGAGCGCCCGCTGCGCCTGTTCCGGGAACTCCTGCCGGGGCCGGACGAGCCAGCCTTCCCCCGCAAGTTCGACATGATGATTGTCGATGAGGCCCACAACTGCGCCCCATCGGGCCGGGGCCGGTACGCCACGGACTCGATGCGGACGCAGGCCCTTCGCCTGCTCGTGCCGCACTTTGAACACAAGCTGTTCCTGACGGCTACGCCGCACAACGGCTACCCGGAGAGCTTTTCGGCGCTGCTTGAATTGCTCGACAACCAGCGGTTCGCCCGCAGCACGACACCCGACCGCAAGCAACTCAATGCGGTTATGGTCCGGCGTATGAAGTCGGAACTGCCGCCCAAGTGGGACGGCTCGCCACGGTTTCCGAAGCGGGTACTGGACCCCATCGAAGTTCCTTACACCGACGAAGAACGGGCCGTCCATGCTGGGCTCCGCCAGTACGCCGAACTCCGTGTCGAGCGATCCCAGGACAACGCCGAGAAACTGGCGACCGAGTTCGTTCTCAAGACGCTAAAGAAGCGCCTTTTCTCCAGCCCGGCCGCCTTCCTTACAACGCTCGATCAGCACGAGAAATCGCTCCGGCAATCGAAGCGCGGCAAGGCCGTTAGGAAGCCGTCGATTGGCATCTTGAAGCAGGAACTCGACCGGATTGACGAGGACTACGCTGACGACACCGAGTACGACGAAGCCACCACCGACGCCGTGGATGCCGCCTCGTTGCTGTTCAGCGAACCATCTGAGAACGAACTGGCCCTGCTAAAGCAGATGCGGCAGTGGGCGGAAAAGGCGTCAGGTCAACTTGACTCGAAAGTGAAGTGCCTGATCGACTGGCTCAACACACACATTCGCCCCAACAAAAAATGGGGCCACGAGCGGGTCATCCTCTTCACCGAATATCGGGCCACGCAAAACTGGCTGAAGGAAGTTCTCGCCCAGCACGGCTTCACCAAAGACGACCGGCTGCTGACGATGTATGGCGGCATGGACTTAGAGGAGCGGGAGGATGTCAAAGCTGCCTTCCAATCGGCTCCCGAAGTCAGCCCGGTGCGCATCCTGCTGGCGACCGATGCCGCCGCCGAAGGTTTGAACCTCCAGAACCACTGCTACCGTCTCATCCACTACGAAATCCCGTGGAACCCGAACCGACTGGAGCAACGCAACGGTCGCATCGACCGCCACGGACAGAAGGGATTCCTTGCGGCCAACGGCGAGCGTCAGGTTTTCGTCTACCACTTCGTTGGTCAGGGCTACAAGCAGCGGCAGCAGTCGGCATTGTCCGGTCGAGCTTCGGACCTGGATGCCGACCTGGAGTTCCTGATGCGGGTGGCGCAGAAGGTTGAGACGATCCGAGAAGACTTGGGGAGTTACGGGACAGTGCTGGCCGATGATGTCGAGCAGGCCATGCTTGGTCGTGGCTACTCGATGCCAGGTGTCAGCCAGGCCGACACCAAGGTCGAACCCGTGCGGAAGATGCTCAAGTTTGAGCGGGATTTGGCGAAGCAGATCGGTGAACTTCTCGAACAGTACCGGGAGACGCAGCGGGAACTCCGGCTGTCGCCCGACAATGTCCGCAAGGTAGTCGAGGTCGGTCTGGCGCTGGCCGAGCAGCCTGCCCTGGTTCCCCTCCAGCATCCATCCGGCAAGCCGGTCTTCACGCTACCCGCCCTGAAGCACAGTTGGGCGGCGTGCGCCGAGGGGCTGGAGCATCCCCACACTAAGGAAATTCGCCCGATCACGTTCGACCACGCCGCTGCCGATGGTCGTGACGACATCGTGCTGGTTCACCTGAACCATCGACTCGTCCAGATGAGCCTCCGGCTGCTCCGTGCGGAAGTGTGGTCGGTGAAAGGCCGCAAGCGCCTGCACCGCATCACGGCTCGGCTCGTGCCGAATCACGTTCTCAATGCACCTGCGGTCGTCGCCCATGCTCGGCTCGTGGTGATCGGCGGCGACAGTCATCGGCTGCACGAGGAGATCATCACCGCGGGCGGAATGCTCAAGGAAGGCCGCTTCTCCCGTCTGAACCTCGGCGAGTTGGAAAAGTTGTTGGCCGCTGCCACGAATGACGAAGCCTACGAGCCGATGCAGAAGCACCTGCTCAGTCTGTGGGACAAGTTCGCCCCGGCGCTGGCTCAGTCGCTCGAAACCCGCATGAAGGACCGCACCATCGGCCTCCAGAAGAAGCTGGGCGAACGTGCTGAAAAGGAAGCCGAAGACATCCGGTCCATCTTGCTGGAACTCAAAAAGGCCATCGACACCGAACTGGACGATCCGGAGTACCAGCAACTCTCGCTGTTCGATGATCTAGAAAAGGACCAATTCGAGCGGAACAAGGACTTCCTGCGGGATCGGTCGAAGGCGATCCCCGCCGAGATCGAGCGTGAGACGGCGGCAATCAATTCACGTTACGCCGACCCGCAGCCGCGGATGTTCCCCGTGGCGGTGACGTTCCTTGTGCCAGAAAGGATGAGGAAAGGATAAGCCGTGTCCATCACCCGTCACCACAACGAATGGCTGTCGCTCGTGCCGAACTCAGGCCCGTTCCTGAGTTTGCCGGTGCTGGCGCAGGCGTTTCCGCAGGGACTTGATGCCCACGATGCGGATCACGCTCGGCGACTGCGCATGGCGTTCGATGAGTGGGACGACAACCAGTTGAGCAACCGACCCGATCCTGGCATCCATCGGGCCTGGGTGAAGTTCGTGCTGGGCGAAACGCTGAGTTACGACGAACTGCTCGCTGAAGGTCAGGCGATCCCGCAGACGCTCAAGAGTGAAGTCGCCGAATACGGCGAGACGCTGCGGCCAGATTTTGTAGTCAACGACCCGGCCACGAAGAAGGCCCGGCTGCTCGTGCAGGTCTATCCCCGGTCGCAGTCGCTCACCAAGCCGGTGGCGTCGTCCCGCTGGAAGACCTCGCCCGACACCCGAATGATGCAATTGCTGCACGACACCGGCATACGGCTCGGCATCGTCACCAACGGCGATCACTGGATGCTGGTGAATGCCCCCAAGAACGAAACGACCGGCTACGTCTCCTGGTACGCAAACCTCTGGCTGGAGGAGAAGGAGACGCTGCGGGCCTTCCGTACGCTGCTCTCTGCCGACCGCTTCTTCAGCGTGCCGGAGAACGAAACCCTCGAAGCCCTGCTCGACCGAAGTGCAAACGACCAGCAGGAAGTCACCGTTCAGCTTGGCTATCAGGTCCGCAAGGCGGTCGAAGTCTTGATCCAGGCGCTCGACAAGGCCGACCAGGACCACGGGCGAAAACTCCTGGCCGAAGTGGATGAGAAGATTCTTTACGAATCGGCCCTCACTGTAATGATGCGGCTGGTGTTTTTGTTTTGTGCCGAGGAGCGAGAACTGCTGCTCCTGGGGGACGAACTCTACGACAAGAACTATGCCGTCAGCACGCTGCGGGAGCAACTGCGGGTTACGGCGGATCAGTTCGGCGAAGAAATCCTCGGCCTGCGATACGACGCCTGGACCCGGCTGCTCACCAGCTTCCGGGCGGTCTACGCCGGGGCCAAGCACGACCGGCTCAAGCTCCCGGCCTATGGCGGCAGCCTGTTCAACCCCGACCGCTTCCCATTCCTCGAAGGCCGCAAGCTCGGCACGAGTTGGAAGAACTCCGAGGCCACGCCGTTGCCGGTGAGCAACCGCACGGTGCTGCATCTACTCGAAGCATTGCAAGTCTTGCAAACCAAGGTCGGCGGCACGACCGAGGCCCGCACTCTCAGTTTCCGGTCGCTTGACATCGAACAGATCGGCCACGTCTACGAGGGCCTGCTCGATCACACCGCCAAGCGTGCTGCCGAACCGATGCTAGGGCTGCAAGGCACTCGGGACAAGGAGCCGGAAATCGCCCTGGCCGAACTGGAGAAGGTCGTCGCCAAGGGGGAGAAGGAACTGCTCAAGTTCCTCAAGGAGGAAACGGGGCGGTCGGAGTCGGCGCTCAAGAAGGGGCTCAACGCCGAGATCGACGTTCACCTCGAAAGCCGCTTCCGCACGACCTGCCAAGATGGACTGGTCTGGCAAAGGGCAAAACCATTCGCCGGCCTGGTTCGGCTCGATACGGTTGGCTACCCGGTCGTCGTCACGCCCGGCAGCGTGTTCGTAGCGGCAGGCACTGATCGGCGATCGAGCGGCACGCATTACACGCCCAAGAGCTTGACCGAACCCATCGTGCAGTACACCCTGGAGCCGTTGGTTTACATCGGCCCCGCCGAGGGATTGCCCAGGGACCAGTACTCACTCCGCTCAGCCAAGGAACTGCTCGCCCTCAAGATTTGCGACATGGCTTGTGGCTCCGGCGCTTTCTTGGTCCAGGCGTGCAGGTATCTGGCGGCACGGTTGCTCGAAGCGTGGGACGCCGTGCAACGGGCCAATCCCGGCACGGTCCACATCACGCCCGAAGGCGAACCATCAACCGGCAAGCCCGGCGAGATGTTGATCCCTGACGATCCCGACGAGCGGCAGACCTACGCCCTGCGGATCGTGGCCCAGCGCTGCTTGTACGGCGTGGACAAGAACCACTTGGCTGCGGAAATGGCGAAGCTGTCGCTCTGGTTGCTCACGCTCGCCAAGGACAAGCCCTTCGAGTTTCTGGATCATGCGATTCGTTGCGGCGATTCACTGGTCGGCATTCACAACCTGGACCAACTGCGGAAGTTCAACCTCGACGGCAAGGGGGAGGATAACAGTCTCTTCCTGCAATTCCTCGATCCAAAGATCAAGGAAGCCATTGCCCTGCGCCGCCAGATCACCGAGATGCAGGCCAACACGGTAGAAGATGTCGAATCCCAGGACCGGCTGTTGCGAGAGGCGAACGAGAAGATCGACCGGCTCAAGTGCGCCGCCGACTTCCTGATCTCTGCTGAATTCACACCCGGCTCGGCTGCCGACAAGCGAGGGGCCAGGGATGATGCAGCGATCAAGGTCGCCGTGCATTTCAACGACAGCGATCTGCCGACGTTTCGTCGGGAAGCTCAGAAGGCGCTCGCCGGTCAGGTCACATTCCACTGGCCACTTGAGTTCCCCGAAGTCATGGTCGAGCGGGGCGGGTTTGATGCGTTCGTGGGGAATCCGCCGTTTATGGGCGGCTCTCGCATCTCGACATTCCTAGGGCCAACCTACACAGCGTTTCTTCTAACGACTAATGCACACTGTCAGGGATTAGGAAGGGTTGATTTGTGTGTCTATTTCTTTCTGCGTGCTTATTCTCTCGTCAAGCATGACGGCTGTTTTGGCTTACTCGCAACAAACACGATTGCCCAAGGGGATTCTCGCAGTGCATCGCTTGACTACCTGTTGAAGCAGGGAGCGACGATTTTCAATGCTCGAAAGACCTTTGCGTGGCCCGGAGACGCATCTCTGAGTGTGAGTCGTGTTCATGTCGCAAAGGGATTCGCTCGCATAGCTTCAGTTCTCGATGACACTCCAGTTCATGCGATTTCCTCGATGCTCGAATCAGGCAGTAATTTGCCCGATCCATTTCGACTGGCGGGAAACATCGACCGAGTATTTCGGGGATCAATGATCGCCGGAGAAGGGTTCGTAATCTCACCAGAACTGGCGTCGGACCTTATTCGCCGAGAGGAGCGAAGCAAGGAAGTCGTCTTCGGGTATCTGATCGGTGCGGAACTAAACTCCAATCCTGACCAGTCAAATAATCGGTATGTTATCGACTTCGGCGAGCGAACGCTCGAAGAGGCTGCTGACTATACGGCGTGCTTTGAAATCGTTGAACGGTTGGTGAAGCCACAACGGATGGCAACCGGAAGTCCTGATACCCGAAGCCGTTGGTGGCAATTCGGGCGGCGTGCCGTCAACTTATACAACACCATAGCGCACTTTCAACGTGTATTGGTGAGAGCCGAAGTTGCGAACTTGCACTCGATAGCGATTGTGCCAACAGGACTTGTGTTTTCCAACAAGGCTTGTGTGTTCGCCTTCGATTCATTCTCGCATTTTGCATTGCTTCAATCCAATGCCCATGAAGCATGGGCAAGGCACTATGCCCCCACGATGCGCACGGACATGAGTTACTCAAACTCGGATTGCTTTGAGACGTTTGCATTTCCTGAGTGCGTTGATGAACTCCGCCAATGTGGTGAAGACTACTTCAAGTGGCGACATCAAGTGATGTGTATTCGCCAAGAAGGTTTGACCAAGACCTACAACCGCTTCCATAACCCAGAAGAAGCCAGCCCCGACATCCAGAAACTCCGCAAACTCCACGTCGAGATGGACAACGCCGTAGCCGCCGCCTACGGCTGGACCGACCTCGACCTCGGCCACGGCTTCCACGGGACGAAGCAAGGCGTCCGCTACACGATCAGCGAAGCCGCCCGCCGTGAAGTCCTCGCCCGCCTACTCAAGCTGAACCACGAACGCTACGCCGAGGAAGTGAAGCAAGGGCTGCACGAGAAGAAGAAACCGAAGGGTAAGAAGGAAGCCAAGGCGAACATGCAGACGGGTCCAACTCTTTTCCACAAGGAGGAGGACGCATGAACGCCAACGACATTCTGACGGCGGTGAACGCCGGGGAAGACAAGGATTGGGAATTCAAGTCGGCCAAAGGCGGGATGCCGGGCAGCCTGTGGGAAACCTACAGTGCGATGGCGAACACCGATGGCGGCGTCATCGTGCTGGGCGTCCGGGAGAACGACGGCGACTTCGAGGTTCAAGGGCTGGACGACCCCGCCAAGATCGAGAAGGACTTTTGGACCACGATCAACAACCGGGGCAAGGTCAACGCCAACTTGCTCGCCAACAGCGACGTGGGCATTGTCACGGTGGACGGCAAGCCGGTCCTGGTGGTGCAAGTCCCTCGTGCCTCACGTCGGCAGCGTCCGATCTTCGTGGGCCAGAATCCGTTGGAGGGAACCTTTCGGCGCTACAGCGACGGCGACTACCTTTGTAGCCGGGAAGAAGTGGGCCGGATGCTGGCCGATCAAGCGGACCAGCCCGCCGACTGCGAAATCTTGCCCCGCTTCACGCTGGATGACCTCGATAAGCGAAGCCTGGAGCAATACCGCAATCGGTTCGCTTCTCGATCCCCGGCGCACCCGTGGCTCAAGTTCGATGACCGGGGCCTTCTCGAAAAGCTCGGCGGCTGGCGCAAGGACCGAACAACCGGCGAGGAAGGGCTGACCGTCGCCGGGCTGTTGATGTTCGGCAAGGACGAAGCGATCCGTGATCCTGCGTCAGTGCCGCAGTACCACGTCGATTACCGGGAACGCCTGTCGGACGACCCGCAGGTGCGGTGGACGGATCGCATCTGGCCGGACGGGACGTGGGTGGCGAACCTGTTCCAGTTCTTTGAGCGGGTCTATCCTCGGCTCGTCGTGGACCTCAAGATTCCATTCCAGTTCACGGCGCTACGTCCCGGAGAGACAACGACCACGCCACCGCCCGACCTCTTTCAGCGGCACGATGAAACCATCGTCCACGAGGCGATTCGGGAAGCCTTTGTGAACTCCTTAGTCCACGCCGACTTTCGTGGGCAAGGCGGCATCGTCATCGAGCGGTATCGAGATCGCCTGGAGTTCTCGAACCCCGGCACGCTGTTGCTTGGCATCGAGCAAGTGCTAAAGGGCGGGGTGAGCGAGTGCCGCAACAAGACGTTACAGGGCATGTTCGCCATGCTGGGCTATGGCGAGAAGGCGGGGTCGGGCATCGACAAGATTCGGCAGGGCTGGGCCTCGCAGAAGTGGCGATGGCCGATGATCCAGGAGCAGCACCGGCCCGACCGGGTGCGGCTCATTCTGCCGATGGTCAGTTTGTTGCCGGAAGAGTCGCTGACTCGCCTGCGAGCGGTGCTTGGTGACGGGATGGCCGTACTGAACGGGCGCGAGGTTCAGGCATTGGTCACGGCGGACGTGGAGGGAACTGTCACCAATCAGCGGCTTCAGCAGTTCTGCACGGATCACACCAGTGACATTACTCGGTTGTTGCAAGACCTTGTGGCAAAAGGTCTTCTGGAGAAAGACGGCTACGGCAGGTGGGCGTCGTATCGACTGTCCGAGCGGCTGGCAGGGTCCAGACAAACGGAAGAGGGAACTCCAGATACAACGCCGGGCGACTCCAGACATAACGAGGCAACTCCGGTCACAGCCGGGCAAGCTCCAGACGGAGCGCCGGAAGACGACCCGGCACTGCAAACGATTGCTGAACCAGCACGGAAGCAGAAACGACTCGACCCGGACGAGATGCAACGGCTGATCCGGTCGTTGTGCCAAGGCCGGTTCTTGACGTTCCGGCAACTGGCGACCCTCCTGAATCGGGAGCCGAACGGCCTTCAACGATGGACGCTGAGGCCGATGGCGCAGGAAAAACAACTGGTGATGGCCTACCCGGACACACCGAACCATCCCAAACAAGCGTACAAGGCGAATCCCGATTGGAGTGCGAAGTGAGTACGACCCCATTGAAACCCACTGTGTCGCCAGATGAAACGGAGGCGGAAAATGGCGCATAACGGCGCAAAAATGACGCAAACGCTGGCCGGGCCATTGTGCCGAAACTCCTTCTCTGCAAGATGTTGCGAAGAGTCCGTCTGGCAGGCAGTGGCGCATAACGACGCAAAACGATGCCGCTCGACAAGGCGGCAGACGCATGACCGGGGGCGGGGGACGACCTACCGGCTGCCGGGACCGGTGGACTCCTCTCATAGCGCCGGGGACTCCTCTCATTCGGGCGACTCCTCTCACAAGCGGCCCGTGGACTCCTCTCATAAGCTGGAAGAGATTCCGGCAGAGGAGCTTACGAAAATGCGTGTCCTGGCGGCTCCGGCGTATGCCGGGATGCGGCTGCCTCCGGAAGAAACCCGAACCATTATTCTTGGTCTTTGCCGGGGACGCTACCTTACGGCGAACGACCTGGGCGAATTGATGAATCGGACACCGCAAAACCTGCGGGGCCGCTTCTTGACACCGCTGGTCGAAGAGGGCCTTCTGGTGCGCAAGTACCCCGCCGAGCCGAACCGTCCCGACCAGGCATACACGACGAAGGATCAACCATGAGCCAAACTGTACTGTCCAAGCCGCCTTCGCCGCTCCAACTGCGAGACGACCTCGAAACGATGGTTCTCAAGGAATTGCTCGGCCCCGGCAGCCCTGAAGAGGAAATCATCGAGTCCCCCGGCACTCGCTACTTCGTCGGCGTGCTGGCTCCCCGCAAGAAAGCTAAGGCAAACCCTGTGCCTGCAAAGGCTGCCGTCGTGCCACCGCCGCCTGCTGATGATAACGACGAGGATACGGACGGCGAAATCCTCGACGGCGACGAACTGGCCCTCGGTGCGTTGCCCCGTGAAACCTCACAAGACGGTACGACCGATCAGGCTCCGGCGCAGGATAAGGCCCTGATCCCGTCGTCGTTCGGCATGACCTTTTCCGTGAATCTCGAAGCCACGGAGATCGACGTGTCAGCGGCCTGGGGACAGTACGTCAAACAGCCCAGCGAGTACCTTGTCAGCGAGAAGACCGGCAGCCCACGGCGCGTTTGGCGGCGAGTCCCACGAGGGGGCAAGCATCGCCTGAAATTAGCGGAAGGTCCAATTCCACCAACTGTGGTAGATGCCAACAGCCCAGAAGTCATTGTCCAGGGGCTCGTTCGCAAACGCAGCGATCACTGGTGCATCACATTGTTCCTGGTCAATGAGCAGCAGGAACTGGAAAAGCTGAAGGACACTACCTGGATTTTCCAGCCTGAACTGATGGCCGAGGGAGTTGGTGGGGCAGCGGTCGTTCACAAGCGGCATACGGTTCTGGAACTCAGCGGCACCGATGCCAAAGTGAAAGAGGAGAACGACTTGCTGGCAATGCTCTATCGCCGGCACGTCGAGTTTGCCGTGGGGCATGGAATCGGCGTGCATGTCGATGTGTCGCTGGACCCGAACCATGCCGTGCGGGTCCGCACTAAAGTCGTGCCGACCTTCGAGATTCCGAAGACGACCCCGCCCCGGCCGGAAGACGCCGCGGTCAACCCGGCCTTCGCTAAGTTGGAGGGAATGGTCCTCGACATGAAGCTCTTGGCCGAAGCCAACCCAAAACAATACCGACCGAAGCTCAAGCCGCTGGTTGAAGCCTACCAGGACTGGATCGACAGGGAAGAAAGACGGATCGCCGATCCCGCCGAAGGATTGGCGACCTTCAAGAACGCCGCCCAGCAAGCGATTGTTCGTTGTCGCTCGACGCTCAAGCGGATCGAGGCAGGGCTGGACTTGCTGGACAAAGACGACAAGGCAGCCCAAGCGTTCGCCTTTATGAACCGGGCCATGTGGCTCCAGCGGACGCACTCGCTCTTTGCCGAGCGGGTTCGCCGCGGTGACGAGAAGCCCGACATGGGGACCATCGACATCGCCGAGAATCGCAGTTGGTATCCGTTCCAGCTTGCGTTCATCCTCTTGAATTTGCCGGGCATCACGAGGTTCGATCACCCTGAACGCAGCGAAGCACCGGAAGCCGTAGCCGATCTGCTCTGGTTTCCCACGGGTGGTGGAAAGACGGAAGCCTACTTGGGTCTAACGGCCTACACGCTGGGCCTGCGGCGTCTTCAAGGTCCGGTCGAGGGTCGCTCCGGCGAGAATGGCGTAACAGTGCTGATGCGGTACACGTTGCGGCTGCTCACTCTCCAGCAGTTCCAGCGGGCTGCCGCTCTCATCTGTGCGTGTGAGGACATTCGCCGCACGTCTATGAGCAACGGCGACAGCCGTTGGGGAAAGACGCCGTTTCGAGTTGGCCTGTGGGTCGGCGGTAGCACCACGCCCAACTGGAACAGTGATGCCGACGAAGCGGTAAAGGCGGCACACGGCGGCAAGCCCAGGTCGGGTGGGATCGGCGGCGTGGGATCGCCGCACCAACTGACGAATTGCCCCTGGTGCGGAACGAAGATCGACCCCGGCAAGCACATCAAAGTTGAGAAGTACAGCGAGGGGGCCTGCCGCACTCTGATCTACTGTGGGGCCAAGTTTGGCCAGTGCAAGTTCTCGATGAAGGAAGCGCCGGGCGAAGGGCTGCCGGTAATGGTGGTGGACGAAGAAATCTATCGTCGGCTGCCGTCGCTCTTGATTACCACAGTGGACAAGTTCGCTCAGATGCCCTGGAACGGTTCGGTGCAAATGCTTTTTGGTCAGGTGGATGGCTATTGCGAACGGCACGGCTTCCGCTCGCCGGGCCTGGCAGAGTCATCGGAAGAGCTTGAGATCAACGGCGTTCACCGGGCGAAGGGAAGTGCGCCTTCGGCCAAGGTGCTGCCGCAGAACCCGCTGCGGCCACCCGACCTCATCATCCAGGACGAATTGCATCTCATCAGCGGGCCGCTCGGCACGCTCGTCGGACTGTACGAGACGGCCATCGACCGGCTTTGCACCTGGGAAGTCAACGGTAATAGAATTCGCCCCAAGGTCGTGTGTTCGACGGCGACTATTCGCCGCGCGAGCGATCAGGTTTATGGTCTGTTCCTGCGCAACCTGAACATCTTCCCGCCCACCGGCCTGGAGATTGGCGACAACTTCTTCTCCCTGCAACGCAAATCGAGCGAGAAGACGCCGGGGCGGAAGTACATCGGCATTTGCGCTCCTGGCCGTCGTCTGAAGGCGGCGCTGATCCGGGTTTACGTCGCTTTCTTGTCAGCCGGCCAGGTCTTGTTCGAGAAGTACGGCCTGGACGCCGACCCGTGGATGACCCTTGTGGGCTACTTTAACAGCCTGCGGGAACTCGGCGGCATGAAACGCCTGGTTGATGACGACGTGCGAACCCGCCTTCGCAAGATGCAGGACCGTGGGCTGGCGAACCGCACGCTCTACACTCCCGACACGGTGAAGGAACTGACCTCCCGGCTGGGATCGACAGCGATTCCCGAAACGCTGGACCTTTTGGAGAGCCGCTTCGACCCGGCGATCCTGGAGCAGATCAAGGCCCGCAAGGGCGGCGGTGGCGAGTATATCGCCCGGCCCCTCGACGTGCTGCTCGCCACCAACATGATCTCGGTCGGCGTGGACGTGCCTCGGTTGGGCCTGATGGTCGTAGCCGGTCAGCCGAAAACCACGGCGGAATACATCCAGGCCACCAGCCGTGTCGGTCGTAAACATCCGGGCCTCGTCTGCACGGTCTTCAATTGGGCGAGGCCACGCGACTTGTCCCACTACGAAACCTTCGAGCATTACCATTCGACATTCTACAAGCATGTCGAGGCCCTGTCGGTTACGCCGTTCTCGGCAGGGGCCACGGCTCGTGGATTGGCGGCGCTGCTGGTGTCGCTGGTGCGGCAGCCGGGGTCTGAGTTCAACTCGAACGACAAGGCGATGCTGATGGCGACCCAGCGGGGCCACCAGTATGTCAAAGATGCCATCGAATCGATCACGAGGCGGGCCGAGTTGATCGCCGGTGTCGAAGCCGCCGAGGATGTCCGGCAGCAACTCAAGCGGAAGATGGACCTGTGGCAGAAGCGGGCGCAGCGGACGGCTCAGGGGAACCAGCTTGGCTACGAGACAAAGAAGGATGGCGTAACGATTGGCCTGCTCCGCAAGCCGAGCATCGAGGCGTGGGACGAGTTTACTTGCCTCAACTCGCTAAGGGATGTCGAGCCAACGGCCAACCTGATCCTGGATGATTTCGGAATGGACGACGATGGCGGCGACGACGCCGAAGAAGGAGCCGCCCCATGAACAGCAACGACTTGAAACGCTGCAAAGTCGGCGAACTGCGGCCCAGCCAGGCACTCACCACATTTGGCATCGGTTCGATTATCGACTTGCCGCACCTGTCGGTCATGGTCATGGGTCTGGAAGACTGGCCGTTCAAGGACACTGTGGAGATCGGCGAACAGCGGCTCCTGGCTTCGGTGAAGGAAGTGCTGGGGCAACAGGTCAAGAGTCTTCGTTCCGCCCCGATTGTGCCGGACACCTATCAGGTCAATCAGTTTGATTCCTCGGCTCTCGTCGGAATCCCGGTTGCCCCGTTTCCGCGGTGGATGGTCTGCCCATACTGTCGGCGACTGGCTCCGCTAACGAGCGGGAGGCATGGGATATTCAAGTTGGAGACGCCGTATCGCACTGACCAGATTCGATATGTTCACGCCAACTGCACAAAGCCCGGCAAATCACCGACGGTAGTGCCCGCCCGTTTCATCGTGGCGTGCAAAAACGGCCATCTGGATGATTTCCCCTGGAGAGAATTCGTCCACAATGGTCCAACGGATTGCAAGGGCGGGCTGAAATTACTTGAGCCTTCCGCCACTGGCGAAGCGGCGAGTATTTTCGTGCAATGCGAAGGTGAAAACTGTGGGGCGATTCGGCCTATGTCCGACGCATTCAAAATGGACCTGATGGCACTGCCGGAGTGCAAGGCACGCCGGCCCCATCTGCGGGATCACGACGAGGCCGGGTGCAAGGCTCCGAACGGCCAGAACATGCGGATGTCGCCGATGCTCCAGGGCGCGTCGAACTCCTGGTTTGGCATCACGCTGTCGGCGCTGGCGATCCCGCAGGCATCCGGCCAACTGAAGCAGCTTATTGAGTATCACTGGACCATCTTGGAAAAGGTGCAGAGCGAGCAGAACATCGAACTCTTACAGCAGGTGACGCCGCAACTGCGTGACCTGGCGGAATACACGCCGGACGAAATCTGGCAAGCCGTTCAAGCCAAGAAGACGGCAGTGCCGGAGGAGAGCGGGGAACCGACAGACCTCAAAACGCCGGAATGGGAAGTCTTCATCGACTCCGACTCGGCGGAAAAAGGCCGGGACTTCCAGCTACGGGCCGTAGCGCCGCCGAAACGCTACGCCAAGTATTTTGAAAAGATTGTGCTGGCCGAGCGGCTGCGGGAAGTGCGGGCGCTTGTGGGCTTCACTCGCATCGAGTCACCCAGCGACTACGACAACCCGGCTGCGTTTCCAGAAAATCAAAGGGCCAGACTTTCACGCACGCAGCCGACCTGGGTTCCGTCCTCGGAGATTCGGGGCGAAGGGCTGTTCTTCCACTTCAAGGAAGACGTGATCCAGCAGTGGGTCAAGAAGGCCAAGAGCCTCGACGGGGTGTTCCTGGAAGCTCACCAGCGGTGGCGCATCGCCCGGAAGCTGGACCCACCCCATGAGTTCTACCCTGGAATCCGATTCGTGCTGCTGCACTCGTTCGCTCACGCCCTGATGCGGCAATTGGCGGTCGAATGCGGGTACACTACGGCCTCGCTTCGGGAACGCATCTACTCTCGCAACCCCGGCGAGGACGAGCAGGAGATGTCGGGCGTGTTGATCTACACGGCAGCGCCCGATAGCGAAGGAACTCTCGGCGGTCTGGTTTCCCTTGGCAAGCCGGAGACACTGGAGCGGCATCTCGATCAAGCCCTAGACAACATGCGGCTCTGCGCCAGCGACCCGCTCTGCGCCGAACATCACCCGTACCACGAAGGAAATACGCTGCACGCCGCCTCGTGCCATGCCTGTCTGTTTGCCCCGGAAACGTCGTGCGAGAGAGGCAACAAATATCTGGATCGGGCGGTGCTGGTTTCCACGGTCGAACGGAGCGATTTAGCGTTCTTCGAGTAATTCCCATGAACCACGAACATCACCAAATTGGAGCGGCTGCGGCACGATTGGCGTGTCGCCTGCCCCATTCGGTGATGATCGGCGTTGCCGAAGCTGTCGCGCAACACGGCGGGCTTGAGCGACCAGCGGCACGTCAGGCGATTTTGCAAAGCCTGCCAACGCCTGACTTCCGTGATGCCACCGCCGACTTCCTCGACCTATGGCATTCTCTTGCCGGCAGCGTCGGCTCAGAGGCGGTCGCTGTTGCTCTGGTGACCGCAGCCAAGAGCGAAAATGATCATCGGCACGAGGAAACGGTCGAGATCGTCTGGACTGGCCCTGAATCTTCCGAAAAGAAGTTTCGGCAAACGGAACAGGCCATCCTCGAAGTCGTGAACTCGGCGACAAGCCGTCTTACGGTCGTGAGCTACGCCGTATACCGTATTCCTCGAATCCGTGAGGCTCTTGTCGCTGCGGCCAACCGTGGCGTCGGCATCCAGTTGATTGTCGAGACACCGAACCGGATCGAAGGGCAAGGCGAATATGACTGCCTGCTGGCTCTCGGCGACAATGTGGCGTCATCGTGCTCGGTCTACTACTGGCCCCAGGAGAATCGGCCCAAGGATGACAACGGAAAAATTGGCATCCTGCACGTCAAGTGCGCCGTGGCCGATGGTCACCGGATGTTCCTGTCGAGCGCCAACTTCACCGAATACGCCTTCACCATCAACATGGAGTTGGGCCTGCTCGTGACGGGAGGAAAATTGCCGGGACAGGTGGAGCGGCATTTTGAGCGGCTAATCGAAGCCGAGAGCTTGCTTCCGGTTTAGGCGAACTTGCCGGTTGCATGACAGGAATATAAGTACAGATGGCTACATTACCTTCACTGAAAGACGCCACGCTCGACGTGCTTTGCCGCACATTGGCCGAAGCTGCGACCCACAAAGAACTCAGCATCCTTCTGTCGCAGTGTGGCATCGAGGAGCAGGGAGGTCAACCGAAGTGGGAACGAATGCTCCTTGCGCTCACACACCGTCAGAAACAGGATCGTTGCGGGAACAACACCTTCAGCTTTCTCTCGTCTATTCTCCATCCTTCACGCTTCGGCGGTCGGCATGAGGTCTTTGAGGACTACCGAACCAACGTCAACTATCAACTGTCCTTCTACGGATTGGCAATTGACGAGAAAGGACAGCCCCAGCATGTTGCCGCCGCAAGCACGATCTCCGAGGCGACACAGAGAGCAAATGAACTGCGGTCGGAACTGACCCATCGCAGCGTTCACGTTGACGTGTTGAGGTTTTGCAAGGCTGAACTTCTCCAGGAAAACTACTTCCATTGTGTTTTGGAAGCGACGAAAAGCGTTGCACAGAAAATCAGAGACAAAACTGGCATCGAAGGCGATGGTGCATCCCTTGTCGATCAAGCGTTCTCCATCAAGGCACCGCTTCTCGCCCTGAACACACTACAGTCAGACTCCGAGCAATCCGAGCAGAAGGGTTTCTCTAATCTACTCAAGGGAGTGTTCGGCACTTTTCGGAATGTGTTGGCTCATGCCCCAAAGATCAGTTGGGCAGTCAACCGGATTGATGCGATGGATGCGTTGACGATCCTTTCATACATCCACCGCCGTCTGGACGAGGCGACGGTTGTGCCGCCAGCTTTCACTGCGACTTGATATGTGTGACCAAAGGAGGCGTTTCAGGGGATGAAAGGAACCGCCCTAGCGATAACAATCCGGTTGCGGAGTGCTTCTCGTAGAACTACGTTCGTTTGCAGTTGTTTGCCTTGGCGTACAATCTGTCCAACTTCCTGCGGCGATTGAGGCCGAGGCTCCAGGAGCCCAGCCAACCAGACAGGCTACTTTGAGAGGTATTTATCGTGATTACTCGCCTGCAACTCCTCAGAAACATTGGGCAGTTCGACAACGTTTCTACGTCTGCAACGCTCGACTTGAAACGCCTGACATTGATTTATGCCGAGAACGGCAGGGGCCGAATTCCTCCTGTAAACGTCGCTCGAATAGTGCAGCGCGGAACGGTTGAAAAGTGCAGCGCTCAATTAAGAAGATTGCCTCAGTCTAAGTAACGTGGCTAAACTATTCCAGTATCAATCCTCCCTC
>JBKJNY010000150.1:0-25598 GCA_046593355.1 Pirellulaceae bacterium
TTACGGGCTAAGGTCGCTGGAAATCGTGTGCTTGTAGTTGTGGCTTTTGGCTCGGTAGGCAGGCACCGCTAGCGTTGACTGCCCCGTTCCTAGCCCTCAGGCGGGCCGTTGAATTTATAGCCATATCCGCAAGTTATTGCTAGCACTTTACTTGCGACATCGGCAGTGCTACGGCTTCGCGTGCGGGAAAGCTGCCAATCTGCCGCGCTCCATCCATTTGCCGACTCCGAATACTGAATGGGAAGTTTGGGTGACTTCGTTTCCGGAAGTTGCAGCGGCCCCGCAAAGTTGGTCGATTTTACAAGGACGTATCAGAATGAGACGGCCTGAGTGCCGAAACGGGAATGCCCGCTTCTTTCTTGACACCTTGGCGGTGCGGTAAGGGACTACCATGTTGTTCGCCTCTCGCGGATTTTGCTTGGCATTCGCCTCGCTCGTGCTCATCGCGCGATTAGCCTCCGCAGCCGAAACCTACGACCTCACTTCCGCCCTCAAACCCGGCCAATCGCAATCCGTTCGCACGGCTGTGGAAGTGAAGGGAGACTTGAAACTTAACTCCGACGGCAAGGAAGTCACCACCGTCCCCATGCTGGTGCAGGCCGACCTGCAATACACCGAGCGGTTCCTCGCCATCAAAGCCGACGGAACGCTCAAGGCGGCTCGGCAGTACGGCGTTGCGGAAGCGAAAATCCAAATCAAGAACACCGAGATGAAACAGTCCCTCCGCAACGAACGGCGGCTGTTTGTCATTCAGCATAAGGGAGAAGACGCCACTCTCTTCTCCCCCATCGGCCCGCTCACCCGCGAGGAGTTGGAACTCGTCGATGCCCCCGGCTCCAGCACCGTTCTCGCGGCGATTCTCCCTGGTAAGAAGACTGCCATCGGTGACGAGTGGAAGCTGAATAACCAGACCGTCGCCCGGTTGCTCGGCCTGGAAGTAGTCAGCGAGCAGGACGTCATCGCCAAGTTGACGAAGGTCGAAGATTCCCTCGCCATCTTCTCGCTCGACGGCAAAGTCACCGGCGCGGTCGGCGGCGTCTCCTCGGAAATCGACCTGCACGCCAAGGCCAACTTTGACCTGAAGAAGCGAACGGTCACCTGGCTCGCCATGCAGTATCAGGAGAAGCGGGCCATCGGCCATGCGCAGCCCGGCTACGATGCCGCCATCCGCGTCCGCACCGTCGCCGAACCCACCGCCGGAACCCCCGAACTGTCCAACGATGCCCTCGGCAAGCTCCCTCTCGAAGCCAAGCCGCAGCACACCCTCATCGAATTCCAGGCGGAAAAGGCCGGCATCAACCTCGCCCACGACCGCCGCTGGCGGGTGATGGTGGACCGGCTGGACTCCGCCATCCTACGCTTAATCGACCGTGGCGACCTAATCGCCCAGTGCAACATCACCCGCCTGCCGCCGCTCCCCAAAGACAAGCCACTCACGCTGACCGCCTTCCAGAAGAACGTGGAGACGACGCTCTCCAAGAACTCCGGCCAGATCCTGGAAGCAGCCCAGGAAACGACCAAGGACGAAGGCAAAGTCCTCCGCGTCACCGTCGCCGGCTCCGCCTCGGAAATCCCCATCCAGTGGTTCTACTACCACCTCACCGACGCCAAGAACCGCCGCGCTTCCGTCGTCGTCACCCTGGAATCCAAACTCATCGAGCGCTATCCCGCCCTCGACCGCGAGCTGATGTCTGGGCTCCTCCTGCTCGAGACCCCTTCGACGGCCGATGAGGGGAAAGAGCCGACGCCGACGAAGGACGCATCTGAGGCTGCCACTTCCGCTGGGAATAAGAAGCCCGTCGTAATGAAAAAGTAGGCGGGACTCAGATACCATGCCACGATATCGCTAGTGGTACAATCACAGCATGAGCCTTTCGCTGCTAACGCTGTTCGCGGCGAATCAACCGGGGCGTCCAGAAGCAATCATGGGGTGCATTATCTCGTTGGTATTCGCCCTCGTTGGCGTTGTCATCATGCTGATTCCTGCGAAGCAAATGCTCAAATGGGACCGGCAATCCGGCTATTGGGTTTACCAGCAAGAATTGAAAGCGTCAGGTGACGAAAACCGCGCGGTCGCCAAGGCAGCCGTGTTTTACAGGGCGTTCGGCGCTTGTTTCATTGTTTTGGGCGCCAGCTTTTTTTTCACTTCGCTTTGGACAGCTTTCCAATAAGACTCAAAAATCGCAAAGCTGGACATTTCCTCCCCGGTATGCTGTAATCAACTTGGGGCTGTGGTGCGGCATTAGTGCTCACGCCTCGATGCCTGGTGGCTGACCCGCTGCTGGCGTCCCTGCCTTGGTCCCTCCCTCCCTTTCTTCGTCCCATACCATGCGTTGTCTCTCTCACGTGCGCTTGCGCCGGGCTGGCGCTGCGGCTGCTTGTTTGCTCCTGATCGCGGCTGGAAGCTTCGTTTCCGCCGACGAAAAGAAGATCGACTTCAGCCGCGATATCCGGCCGATCTTGTCCAACAATTGCTTCAAGTGCCACGGCTTTGACGAGAAGCAGCGGCAGGCCGGGCTGCGGCTGGATGTGAAGGACGGCTTGGGGGCGAAGCTCGAATCCGGGGCCGTCGCCGTGGTGCCGGGAAAGCCGGAGGAGAGCGAGTTGGTGAAACGGATTACTCATGCGGACGCTGCGGAGAAAATGCCGCCCGCCGCGAGTGGCAAGAAGCTCACGCCGGAACAAGTGGAGCTGATCAAGAAGTGGGTCGCTCAGGGAGGCGAGTACAAGCTGCACTGGTCGTTCATCCCGCCGGTCCATGCCATGCCGCCGGAAGTGGCCCAGAAGGAAGCGGTCAAGAGTCCGATTGATAATTTTGTCCTGGCCCGCCTCCAGCAAGAAGGGCTGAGGGCTTCTCCGCCGACGGACAAGGTCACGCTCATTCGCCGCGTCACGTTTGACCTCACCGGACTGCCGCCGACCCCCGCCGAAGTGGATGCCTTTCTGGCCGATACCACGCCCGAAGCCTACGAAAAAGTGATTGACCGTTTGCTGAAGTCGCCCCGCTACGGCGAGCACATGTCCCGGTACTGGCTGGATGCGGTCCGCTACGGCGATACGCACGGCCTGCACTTCGATAACGAGCGGTCCCTCTGGCCGTATCGCGACTGGGTCATCAAAGCCTTCAACGACAACAAGCCCTTCGACCAGTTCACGACGGAGCAAATCGCCGGCGACCTGCTGCCGGGGTCCACGCTGGAGCAGAAAATCGCCAGCGGGTTCAATCGCTGCAACGTCTCGACGAGCGAAGGGGGCTCCATCAATGAAGAGGTGCTGGTCCGCTACGCGACGGATCGGACCGAGACGCTCTCCACCATCTTCCTCGGCCTCACCATGGGTTGTGCGGTCTGCCACGACCACAAATTCGACCCGCTAACGCAGAAGGAGTTCTATTCGCTCTACGCCTTCTACAATTCCGCCGCGGATGCCGCGATGGACGGCAACGCCCTCTCGCCGCCGCCAATCATGAAACTGGCCTCCCCCGAGAACCAGGCCCAGCTCAAGGCGTTTGACGGCGAAGTCGCCAAAGTCAACGAACAGATTGCCGCGGAGCTGGCGAAGATTACTTACGTCGATCCGAATCCCTACGCCCCGCCGACTTCCCCCGAGCCGCAGGAGTTCGTCTGGATTGATGACGAAGCCCCGGCGGGTGCGAACTTGCAAGGGGACACGCCCTGGGAGTTCGTCACCAAGGAGCAAGGTCCGGTCTTCAGCGGTGCGAAAGCAACCAAGCGCAAAGCAGCCGCGACCAGCCAGCACTTTTTCATCGGGGCGACGAAGACGCTCAAGATCGGCGGCGGCGACAAGCTCTTTGCCTACGTCTATCTCGACCCGGCTGACCTCCCCAAGACCGTGATGCTGCAATGGAACGACGGGGCTTGGGAACACCGGGCCTTTTGGGGCGAGGATGCCATCGCCTTCGGCACCGGCGATGTCCCCGGCCATCGCAAGCTCGGTCCGCTCCCCAAAGCCGGCGAATGGGTGCGGCTGGAGGTCGATGCCGCTCACGTCGGGCTGAATGCCGGCGCAGTGCTGAATGGTTTGGCGTTCAGCCAGTCCGGCGGAACTGTGTATTGGGACAAGGCGGGCATCGTCAGCAAGACGCCGCAGGATGGCCAGGCGTTTGAATCGCAATCCGCCTGGGAGTCGTTCGACAAAGTCCTTGAGAAATCGAGCGTGCCGCAGAATGTGCGGGACGCCTTCAAGATCGAAATCGCCAAGCGGGATGACAACCTGAAGAAGGTCATCCGCGACTACTTCCTGCAAAGCGTCTATCCCAAGACGAAGCCGGCGTTCGACATCCTGCAAAAGCAGATTGCCGACATCAACAAAAAGAAGACCGACCTCGATAACTCGATTCCCACATCGCTCGTCATGGCCGACATGCCGACGCCGCGAGAGACGTTTCTGCTGATTCGCGGTGCCTATGACAAGAAGGGGGATAAGGTCTCCATCGGCGTTCCCGCCATCTTGCCGCCGTTGCCCAAGGACGCGCCGCCGAACCGGCTGGGGCTGGCGAAGTGGCTTACCGACCCAGGTCATCCGCTGATGGCCCGCGTGACGGTCAATCGCTTCTGGCAGCAGTATTTCGGCCAGGGGATTGTGAAAACGGCCGAGGATTTTGGCTCCCAGGGAAGCTGGCCGACGCATCCGGAATTGCTCGACTGGCTGGCGACTGAGTTCATCCAGAGCGGCTGGAATGTGAAGCACATCCAGAAGCTGATTGTGATGAGCGGGACGTATCAACAGTCGTCTCGAGTGCCCGCGGAAATGGTGCAGCGCGATCCGACGAACGAGCTGCTCGCCCGCGGCCCGCGGTTCCGGCTCGATGGTGAAGTGCTGCGGGATTCGGCCCTGCTCAGCAGCGGGCTGCTCGTCGAAAAGATGGGTGGCCGCGGTGTGCGGCCCTATCAGCCCGAAGGAATTTGGGAAGCCGTGAGCTTCCTCGGCAGCAGCACGCAGATTTTCAAGCAGGACGCCGGCGAAAGCATCTATCGCCGCAGCCTGTACACCTTCTGGAAGCGGACCGCTCCGCCGCCGTCCCTCACCACCTTCGACGCCCCCAGCCGCGAAGCCTGCGTCGTCCGCCGCGGACGCACCAATACGCCGCTGCAAGCCCTGCTCTTGATGAACGACAAGCAGTACGTCGAAGCCGCTCGCAAGCTGGCCGAGCGGACGATGACCGAAGGTGGCGCAACTCCCGCCGACCGCCTCACCTACGCCTTCCGCTGGTCCACCGCCCGCAAGCCAACCGACGCTGAAGCAGCCGTGCTGCTCAAAATCTTCCAGTCCCACCTGGCTGATTATCAAGCCGACAAACCGGCAGCGGAGAAGCTGCTGGCGGTTGGGGACACGAAGCGAAACGACAGCCTCGACGCCAGCGAGCTGGCGGCTTACACAATGGTGGCAAATTTGATTTTGAACCTCGATGAGACGGTAACTAAAGAATAGCTTCCCTTTCCTCTGCTGCCTTTATCTTCTTGCCAAACATTTTCTTGCCACCTCCTCCCGCTCTCATGCCCATATCCATCCCCATCAATCTGAAACGTCTGGACCAAGACGAGTTCAAGCAATTGGACTACGCGGTGATGGGGCATGCGTATCAGTGCCAGAATGCGTTGGGCCGACTGTGTGAAGAAGGTATTTATCAACGCGACCTGGCAGACAGGCTTGAGTCAGCAGGATTAGGCCCTGTCCACATCGAGTTTCCGATTCAAGTCACTCATGAGGATTTCACCAAGATTTATTGTGCCGACCTGGTGGTTGCTGATTCGGCGATTTATGAGTTGAAAACTGTCGCTGCTCTCGTTGGCGAACACAAAACGCAACTCTTGAATTACCTGTTGCTTTGCGAACAGCCCCGAGGAAAGCTCGTCAACTTTCGTACAGCAGGTGTCGAGTCTCAGTTCGTCAATACACAGCTAACCCTGGCTAAGAGGCGGGAGTTTTCGGTCGATGCCTCCCGCTGGGTACAACTTTGCGACCGTTGCGAAACGGCAGCGCGATTGCTGGAGGACTTGCTCCGAGACTGGGGCGGCTTTCTGGAAACGAGCCTCTATCTGGAAGCTATCACGCACTTTTTAGGCGGCGAGAGCGCGGTTCTGGCGCGCATCCCAGTCTCGCGTCAGGGACGTTTGCTGGGAACTCAGCCAGTTCAACTTTTGAGCAGCGATGTCGCGCTGCGGATGACGGCGCTCACGGAGAATCACGACGAATTTGAAGTCCATCTCCAGCGGATGCTCAGCCATAGTCAGCTTCGTGGCATCCAGTGGGTGAACTTGAACCATCACGTAGTTCAGTGGACGACGCTGACGAAGAGTTGATGGCAAGAAAATGGTTGGCAAGAAGATAAGAAGCAGAAGAGTTGAGATATTTTGAAAGGATATTGGATTATGAATCCCGTTCAAAACCACATGCTCACCGAAACCCGCCGCTACTTCTTTGGCCGGATGGCGAAAGGACTTGGCGCGGCGGCTTTGGGCTCGCTGCTCAATCCGCAGCTCTTTGCCGCGGATGCCGCAACGGCTAATCCAGCCGATGAAGCCCTGAAGAGCCTGGGCCAGATGCAGATTCTGCATCACGCTCCCAAAGCCAAGCGGGTCATTTGGCTGTTCATGGCGGATGCTCCGTCGCAGCTCGACCTCTGGGACTATAAGCCGAAGCTGCAGGAATTCTATGACAAGGACCTGCCGGAGAGCGTTCGCCAGGGGCAGCGGATTACGACGATGACTTCGGGGCAGACCCGCTTCCCTTGTGCTCCATCGGTGTTCAAGTTTAATCAGCATGGCAAGCACGGCGCTTGGATCAGCGAATTGATGCCGCACGTCGGCAGCATCGCGGACGACATCACGATTGTGAAGTCCGTTAACACCGACGCCATCAATCACGACCCGGCCATCACCTTCATTCAGACCGGCAGCCAGATTCCCGGCCGGCCGAGCATGGGGGCCTGGATGAGTTATGGCATTGGGAGCGTGAACGAGAATTTGCCGGCGTTTGTCGTGCTGCATTCCCGCCTCCCCGCCGGCAGCAGCTCGCAGGCGTTGTTCTCGCGGCTGTGGGGAAGCGGCTTCTTGCCGACCAAGCACCAGGGCGTTGCTCTTCGCTCATCGGGCGATCCCGTGCTGTTCCTTTCCAATCCGCCGGGAGTGAATGAGAAGACCCGCCGCACCATGCTCGACGGCCTGGCGGAGCTGAACACCAAGCGAGCCGCGGAAGTCGGCGACCCGGAGATTAACACCCGCATCGCCCAGTACGAGATGGCCTTCCGCATGCAGACCTCCGTGCCGGAACTCGCCGACATCTCTAAAGAGCCGCAGAGCACGCTGGACCTGTACGGCCCGCAAGTGAAGGATCCCGGCACCTTCGCCTACAACTGCCTGCTGGCCCGCCGCCTGGCGGAGCGGGGCGTGCGATTCACCCAGGTCTTCCTCCGCGGCTGGGACCATCACGGCACGCTCCCCGCCAACATCCGCAAGCTGGCCCCCGAGTGCGACCAGCCCTCAGCCGGCCTCATCAAGGATCTCAAGCAGCGGGGCATGCTGGAAGACACCCTCGTCATCTGGGGCGGCGAATTCGGCCGCACCGTGTACAGCCAGGGAACGCTGACCAAGGACAACTACGGCCGCGACCACCATCCTCGCAACTACACCATGTGGATGGCCGGCGGCGGCGTGAAGAGCGGACTCGTCCACGGCGAGACCGACGACTTCAGCTACAACATCACCGAAAAGCCGGTCCACGTCCACGACCTCAATGCCACCATCCTCCACTGCCTGGGCGTCAACCACGAGCAGCTCACCTACGCCTTCCAAGGCCGCGACTTCCGGCTGACGGACGTGCATGGGAATGTGGTGAAGGATATTTTGGCGTAGAATGAACTCGAGGAGCTTCCGCTCAAGGCCTGCAGGAGAACCAACAATGTCCAGCGCTGCCGCCGTCCCCCGCTATACCCCCGATGATCTGCTGCATATGGAAGACGGCGACCGGTATGACCTCGTGGACGGACAACTCGTGGAGCGACTTATGGGTTATCGTTCTGGACGCGTGGGTGGAAAGTTACTGTCCATTCTAGAATCGTTTTGTTCCTCAAAGAAGCTCGGCTGGGTTCTTCCCTCGGAGGTCGGGTACGAGTGTTTTGGAAACAGGCACGATAAAGTCCGGCACCCGGATGTTTCTTTCATTGCGGCTTCTCGCATGTCCCCTGAGGAAGAACCGCGAGGTTTTTGTCCGATTCCTCCTGATCTGGCGGTCGAAGTGACGTCCCCCAACGACGTCTACAAAGAGGTTCTGGAGAAGGTCACCGAATACCAATCCGCCGGTGTCCGCTTGATTTGGGTCATCGATTCCGAAAGCGGCCGAACCCTGATTTTTCGACCCACCGGTCCAGGCACCATTCTCTCCATGACGACGAGCTTGACGGTGAAGACGTTGTGCCTGGTTTCCGCTGCAAGATTGCGGAGCTGTTTAAGCTCCCAGTTCAAGCTCCCAGTTGAAGCCTCAGTCGAATAACTAGCTCGCCTTCCAAGGCCGTGACTTCCGGCTGACGGACGTGCATGGGAATGTGGTGAAAGATGTACTTGTGTAGCCAAGATTATCATGTAGAAGGCCAATCCTATGACGATTTCCCTGACTCCCGACCTCGAAAAATCTATCACCGCGCGAATCAGCAGCGGCGCGTACAAAACGCCGAGCGAGGTTGTCGAGGCTGGATTGTGCCTTCTTCAAAAGCAAGAGGAAATCCAGAAAAATCAGCTCGACCACTTGCGGGCGATGGTCGATGTCGGGATCCAGCAGGTGGATGCTGGCATGGCGATTGACGTGGATGACGCCTTCGACGAAGTGGAGAGGGAGCTGTTCGGCAACTCAGCCTCGGCATCGTGAGCTATGAGCCGGGTCATTTTGTCGCCGGAGGCAATCGCTGATCTCAAGGAAATCGGCGAATACGTCAAGCCGTTCAATGTACCGGCAGCGAAGCGTTTGGTGCGGATGCTACGCGAGACGTGCAAGACCACTTTGGCGATGTTTCCCGAGTGCGGCACCATGTGCGATGACGTGCGCCCTGGCCTTCGCTGTTTCTCGCGCGGAAACTATTTGATTTTCTTTCGGGGTCGGAATCCCGTAGAAGTTCTCCGCATAATACGCGGTGACCGGGATTGGCCAGCCCTATTCAAGTGAAAGTTCACTCCTACTGCTGGCTCTGCTGATATACTGTCATTGTAGGATTCGTATCGACCAGGAGTAAGCCAGTGACAATCAGCCTTCCCCCTGATGTGGCTTCCATCCTTGCTTCGCAAGTTGCTGCTGGGAGCTATGCCTCCACGGACGACGCCCTGCGAGCCGCTGCCAAACTCTTGGAACAGGATGTTGAGCGCCGTGCGCAAGTCGAGAAGCTGCGGCAGTCACTTCAATTAGCAATTGATCAATGCGACCGCGGAGAAACGCTGGACGCGGATGAAGTCTTTGACGAAGTCCTGCGCGAATTAGATCAGGCGACTGGAAAATGAGCCGCCAGCCGTATCGGTTCAGCCCGCAGGCCAGGAAGGATCTGCGTGGTATCGCCGCCTATATCAGCAAAGACAGTCCTCGGGCAGCAAAGGCCGTCGTCGAGAAGCTCCGCGAGGTTTGTCAATCGACCATCGTCCTGTTTCCCGAATGTGGAACTATGCGCGACGATCTGATCCTCGGCATGCGTTGCTTTTCCGTTGGCAACTACGTTATCTTCTTTCGTGGGAAGAATCCCGTTGAGATTCTCCGCATTGTCCACGGTGCTCAAGACGTTTCCGGGCTCAATTTCCTCGCATGAGATTTCTCCACTATGTCCCACGCCCTCCCCTCCCGCCGCTCCTTCCTGCAGACCTCCGCTGCCGCCTCCACCCTCTTCGCCGCTCCCTACTTTGTGCCGGCACGGGCCTTCGGCGCGAACGAGCGCATCATCACCGGACACATCGGCGTCGGACCGCAGGGGAAGGTGAATCTCAAGGCCCTGCTGCAGAACGCCGCGGCCGTCTGCGACGTGGATAAGAGCCGGGCGGCGGAGGCGGCGAAGCTGGTAACGGACGGCGGGAACCCGTGCGAAGTTTTCGGCGACTATCGCAAGCTGCTTGACCGCAAGGATATTGATGCCGTCGTCGTTTGCACCCCCGACCACTGGCACGCGCTGGCCACCATCCACGCCTGCCAGGCCGGCAAGGATGTCTACTGCGAGAAACCGCTATCGCTCACCATCGCCGAAGGCCGCAAGATGGTCGAAGCTGCCCGCGCGAACAATTGCATCGTGCAGACCGGCTCGCAGCAGCGGAGCGACGCCAAGTTCCGACAGGCCTGCGAGTACGTCCGCAGCGGCCGGCTGGGAAAGATCAAGGAAGTGCTGGTCGGCATCCCCGGCCCGAACCATCCCAAAATGGCCGTCCCCGATTCCGATCCACCGAGCGACCTCGACTACGAGATGTGGCTCGGCCCGGCTCCGCAGCGGCCGTATAACACCAACCGGGTCCATTACAACTTCCGCTTCTTCTGGGACTACAGCGGCGGCCAGATGACCAACTTCGGGGCCCACAACATTGACATCGCCCAGTGGGGTCTGGGAATGGATAACTCCGGTCCCGTTTCCAGCGAAGGGACAGCCTCTTACGTCCCTGACCGCTCGATCTGCGAAGTCACGCTCACCTGCCGCGTCACGCACACTTACGCGAGCGGCGTGAAGATGATCGTCGGCCAGGGACAGAAGGACATCCGCGAAGGGATCACCTTCGTCGGCGACAAGGGCCTGATCTCCGTCGCCCGCGGCAAGATTGAAAGCGATCCCGTGGACATCCTCAAATCGCCGCTGACGGACACGGACACTCATCTCTACGCCAGCGACAACCACCACGCCGACTTCCTGGCCTGCATCAAGTCCCGCAAACCTCCCGTCGCCGACGTGGAAATCGGCCACCGCACCGCCACCATCTGCCACCTCGGCAACATCGCCCTCCGCCTCGGCCGCAAACTCACCTGGGATCCGATGGCGGAGCAACTCACCGGCGACGCCGAAGCCGCCACATGGCTCAGCCGCCCCTACCGCCAGCCCTGGAAACTTGGGTAGCCGGCGCAGGGTGCATGAGTTCCACGAAATGCACGCGGGAGCGACAAGCCACTTTCGCGCCGACCGTTGATAACCCCCCCTTCGGGTTGTTTGATACACGATTCACGGGTCGCTCTGCACGAAAACTTACGTCGACGGCTTTCGTCCTAAACAACTATCCAGTTGTTACTTGCGGCATCGCTTCTCGCCCTAACTCCCGTGAATCAAGCCTCAGAATCGCCATTCTTGATTCACAGCGCAACCAGGGGTTTGATAAGTGCCCTTTACTTCGTCCACGCTCCCTCCATGTCTCCTTGCGAACATCAAGGGCCGCCCCCAGCGCACAGCTCCGTCGTCCTGGCAAACGCCCTTTCGTCCCAAAACCCAACTGTCCACCCAATTGTCAAACATCGCCCCAGAGCCAGTTTTCGCCCCGAGTCCGAGCCCCAGGCTCGCAAAAACATCCTATACATCTCCCGTTGTCACAGTCAAGAGATAGGAAACATTTTTTAACAACTAGTTGATCGGTCTTAAGCGAAACTCGCCGCTAGATGGCTGGAAACGGAGTAACTGCCTGCTATGATTAACCTTGCGGAAACACGCCCGACGCGCGTTAGGCTTCGAATGTACCGCCTACAGGTGATGCTCGTCTCAGTGTAAAAAAGGCTCGGCGAAGGGAAGGGGCGTCGATTCTGTAGGCGCGGGCCTTTCGTTCCAGATACCGTCTCTCTTGGGAGAATACCGTTCGTTGCCACTTCGCCACGCTGGGGTTTCGTTACATGCAAGCATCTGAGACAAAGCTCCGACAATTGATCGAAGGCACAAAGCAGTATGTCGTTCCACTTTTTCAGCGACCGTACAGCTGGTCCGAAAAGCAATGGAAAACGCTGTGGACTGACGTAGTCGAACAGTCGCGGCACGACGACGGGCGGCCACATTTCTTTGGCTCGATCGTTACTACTCCGGCGAAATCGGTGCCGCAGGGTGTCGGCAAATGGCTCTTGATCGACGGGCAACAGCGAATCACGACCATTCAGGTGTTTCTCGCGGCCATCCGCGATTCGGCGGTTCGGTTGGGCGAGGCAAAGCTCCGTGATCGGATTGACGACCAATATTTAACAAACAAACACGAGGAAGACGATGAACGGCTGAAAGTCCTTCCTACACAAGACGACCGACCCGCGTTTCGCGCCATTATTTGGCAAGGTGAGATTCCGGAAAATCGTCTGCGCACGTGCTATCAATTCTTCCTGTCTCGACTGGAGGGACTGACAGCCGATCAACTCGAACCCATCCATCTGGCGATCGTTGATCGTCTTTCGCTGGTCGGCATTACCTGCGACGAGCATGACAATCCGCATCTCATCTTCGAGAGCCTCAATGCCAAGGGGGAAAAACTCACGCCCGCCGACTTGATCCGAAACTTCCTTCTGATGCGGGTGCATGTCGGTGATCAGGAGCGACTTTTCAAAACGTATTGGCTACCGATCCAGCATGCGCTTGGCATCGATCTGACCGAGTTCGTGCGACACTATCTCATGAAGGATGGAAAGATCCTTAAAGAGGCGGATGTCTACTTCGAGCTCAAGGATCGACTTGCGAACTCGACGCCCCTTGAAACCGAAGCATTCCTGAGCGAGCTGCACCGCCACGGAATGTTCTACGCGAGATTTGTCGACTCGACGCGAGAGGCCGACGTTGAACTGGCCGAAAGGCTGGAGCGAGTCCGTCGATTGAAGGTCACGGTGGCCTACCCGTTCCTGCTGCGTGTTTTCGACGCCTACGACGCAGGCTCACTCAGTCACCAGCAGGTACTTGAGACGCTTGACTTGCTTGAGTCTTTTGTGATCCGTCGATCGATTTGCAGCGTGCCGTCCAACCAATTGCGGCGGATGCTGCCGCCTGTGTTCGATGCGGCCGGCGGTGCTGGCTCAGCATTCGTCGATGGTCTTCGTAAACAATTGGGTGGAAAACGCTGCCCCGACGACGAAACATTTGCTGCGGCCCTTGCGAGTGGACCGCTTTATTCAACGGCCGAGAAAAATGCCCGGCTTCGGTTGGTTCTCGAAAGACTTGAGCGCTCGTTCAACCACAAAGAACCGGCTGAACTTTCGGGGGCGCAGATTGAGCATGTCATGCCGCAGACGCTGACACCGGAGTGGGTGCGGGAACTCGGAGACGAGTCAGAGGAGCAATCGTCACAACTGCTCCACACGCTTGGGAATCTTACGCTGACGAAATACAACGCCGAATTGTCCAATAAGCCCTATGAGGACAAACGAAAAGAACTCGTCGGTAGCCACTTCGTATTGAATCGCTACTTCGTTGAAGTTGAGCGATGGTCGCCGGACGCGATCCGCGAACGGGGCCGTACGCTCGCGCAGCGTGCGCTCACAATTTGGGGCGACGTCGGTCGAATATCAAGCTCAATCGAAACCGAGAAGCAATCGAGCCTGCCTCCCGTGAAAATACGGTTTCGTGACGCCCAGCAACCCGTCGTCAATTGGAAGGATGCATTCATCAAATTGTTGAAGCAGTTTGATGCGAGCTGTCCTGGCCTTTTGCTGAAAATTGCCACGAAACAGACTTTACATGCTGTAATCGCCATGAATGGAGAGCGGTTCCGTCGCTCAAAAGTGCAGATCGGGGGCGTCTACATCAACACGCATGCCAGCGCGGCCCAACTGCAGGAGTGGTGCCGAAAGGTTGCGAAGATCGGAACTATTGGCGCAGATGAATTCGAGTTCGTCCTTTCGGGCGACACATCGAAATCACCCGAATCACCCGGAAGAGTCAAAAATGGGTTGAGCGTCGATTCCGATTAACAATCTTCGCCGAACCAACGGATGCACCGCGAGGCCTGAGGAGATGCTCAATGACGAATACCCCTTCAACTGAGCCGTGTCCCGATTCAATCATCCGGGATCTGCACCTGATCCGAGAGACAATTGTTGATTCATTCGGTGGTGACCTACATGCGCTGACAGACGACGCCAGAGAACGACAGTCACAATCTGGCAGGGTCATTTGGCGGGGTAAGGCGTCGAACCATGCGGTCCACCCAAGCGACGGTGGCGCGGTTTCCATCCAGGGTGAATCATCTCCCGCTGCCGGATGATCACGGTGGACTGATAGGCCACTTTCCTGACTACTTTCTCCCCAGCATCTTCTGCACCTCTTTCCACGGCCGCGTGTTGGCGACGTGTTCCTTCGTCAACCCTCCCCGCCGGGCCTGTAAAATGCCGTAGCGGAGGACGTTCAGGCCGTCGGTGCTGTGGGCGTCGGAGTTGATGACGATGGGGATGCCGCGATCGCGGGCGGCGGCGAGATGGATGTCGTTCAGATCGAGGCGGGCCGGGTTGGCGTTGAGCTCCAGGAATTTGCCGTGCTTCTGGGCGGCGGTGAAGACGGCTTCCATGTCGACTTCGTAGGGTTCGCGGCGGTTGACGAGCCGGCCGGTGGGGTGGGCGATGCAGTCGACGTGCGGGTTGGCGAGGGCCCCCAGGATGCGGGCGGTGATTTGCTCCCGCGGCTGTTTCTGGCCGTAGTGGATGCTGGCGACCACCCAGTCCGCCTGGGCGAGGACTTCGTCGCTCAAATCCATGCCGCCGGCTTCCAGGATGTCGCACTCGATGCCTTTGAGAATGACAAAGCCCTTCTTGCTTTGCTTCTTGTTGATTTTGTCGATTTCCGCCCACTGCGCGAGGAGTCGCGTTTCGTCCAGGCCGCTGGCCATGCTGACCCGTTTGGAGTGGTCCGTGATGGCGATGTAGGAGAGGCCGCGGTCGCGGGCGGCGGCAGCCATTTCTTCGATCGAGGCGGTGCCGTCCGTGGCGTGCGTGTGCATGTGCAGGTCGCCGACGATGTCCTTCTCTTCGACGAGCTTGGGGAGCTTTCCCTTGGCGGCCCAGTCGAATTCCTGGCGGGCCTCGCGAATCTCCGGTGGAAAGACTGGCAGATCGAGCGTGGCGTAGACGTCGGCTTCCGTTTTGCCGGCGATGTAGGTTTCCTGCCCGCCATCGAGCTTGTAGACGCCGTACTCGTTGATCTTCAGCCCCTTGGCCTTGGCCATGCCGCGGAGGATGACGTTGTGTTCCTTGGAGCCGGTGAAATATTGCCAGGCCGCGCCGAAGGACTCGGCGGGAACGACTCGCAGGTCAATCTGAAAGCCGGCGTCGGTGCGGAGCGACATTTTGGTGTCACCGCGGGCAATGGTCTCGGCCCGGCCGGGGAATTCTGCGAAGCGGTCCATCACGGCGTTCACGTCGGCGGAGACGACGAGCAGATCGAGATCCCCCACCGTCTCCTTGCCGCGGCGAAAGCTGCCGCCAAACTCCATCTTCTCGATTTTCTTGCAGGGAGCCATGTGTTGCCGGAGGTCTTGCGCGATTCGATCCGCGGTGGACCAGTAGAGCCGCTCGTTGGCCTGCGACGCCACGCCGATCCCCTGCATGATGAGCTGCTCGGTCTTCACGCCAAAGCCTTTGAGCTTTTGCACTTTCCCCTCGGCGCAGGCGGCTTTTAACTCATCCAGCGACTTGATGCCGAGCTCTTTGAATAGCAGCGCGGCTTTCTTTGGCCCCACGCCGGGGATGCGGAGCAGTGCCGGCAGGCTGGGCGGGATTTGCGCTTTCAGCTCATTCAGAAACGGCAGCTCGCCCGTCTCGACGAGCGTGACGATTTTGGCGGCCAGGTCCGCGCCAATTCCCTGGATTTTCAGCAGCTCCTCTTTCCCTTCCGCGGCCAAGGCGGACAGGGACTCGGGGTAGTCGCGGATGGTCCGGGCCCCATTGCGATAGGCCCGCACGCGGAACGGGTTGGCCGACTGGAAATCGAGCAGGTCGGCGATCAGGTCGAAGGAGTCGGCGATGGAAGAGTTGAGCATGGGACGGGGGAGTGCAGAGTGCAAAATGTAAAGTGTAAAGTGAGCGGTGCAGGCTGGGGAGAGCGTGAGGACGAGACTAGCGCACGAAAAATCCCGCTCGCCTAAGGGGACGAGCGGGATCAGGTTTTGGAAACCGCAATTATGCGTCGAATAAACTACTTTCCGCTGGCACTCGCTCCGCCAGAACCGCCTCCGCCAGAAGCGGAAGGTCCAGGCGAGCTAGGGGCTGCAGGAACTGCTGGGGTTGCCGGAGTTGCGGGAACACCGGGCCCGCCAGGGACGGCAGGAACCGCGGGAACGCCGGGGATGCCAGGAACTTTGGTACCGGGAGCGGGAATGCGCGGGCCGACTGCGCCGGGTCGTGGCACCGGTCCCCCGGGCGGAATGGGCAGCGACGGCCAGTCCGGCGTCCTGGTTCCACCAGGCGTGGACTTGCTGCCACCGGGGGTCGTTTTCCCCGTTTTCGGTGTTTCCGTTTCAGTACCAGGGCGAGGCACCGGACCACCGGGCGGGATCGGCCGCGACGGCCAGTCGGGCGTTCTGGTCCCACCAGGCGTGGACTTGCTGCCGCCGGTGGTCGTTTTTCCCGTTTTCGGTGTTTCCGTTCCAGGGCGAGGCACTGGACCACCGGGCGGGATGGGCCGCGACGGCCAGTCCGGCGTTCTGGTCCCGCCGGGGGTACTCCTGCTACCACCAGGGGTCGTTCCGCCTTCGACAGTGGTGGAGGTGCTGCCGTCCAGATTGAAGCTCACATCCGGCAGCAAGGGCTGATAGAAGACTTGGAAGTTCGTCAAGAACTCTTCGCTGGAGAAATCCGGCCATTCACTCCCCGTGAAACTGGGGGCATTCTTGAGTTGGCCGGGGGCCACTCGCAGCGTGGCGAAATTGGATCCCTTGGCACCTGCCTGGAAGCGCAGGGCGCTTGCGGGCAGCACAATGTTTCGCTTGTCACCGCTGAGCGATACGACCACGAACTGGCGGTTGCCGTCGCTGACAAAGTCGACCACCTTGCCCAGACTGTGGCCATCCTTGTCCTGAATGGACAAGCCCAGCATTTGGCTGCTGCGGAGCGTCATGCGGCTAGCCGAAGCGCTCGCGTCAACACGAGCAACAGTTCGCACGTCGCCGGCGGCTGCGCTGGGAATGGATTCCGAAGCGGGCGAGCCGGTGCGTCCGTCCACGGTGCCGCCGGGAATGGCGGATCCAGCAGGCGAACCGGTCCGGCCGACAGTGCCGCCGCGCGTCGCGGGAAAGCCGGCATTTTCCGTCCCCGTGGTTCCGGGGATCCTGGATTCTGGGTTGGCTCCGGCAGGCGGCGCGCCCCGCCGCGGGAAAGCGGGGTTGACCGTAGCGGGCCGGTCGCCGGGGCCGTTGGCGGGGAGCGTCGGGTCAATGGGCCGTGACGGCGTGCCGGCCTGAGCCTGCGTCTGCACCCGGTCGCCGGGGCCATTGGCGGGCACCGTCGGATCGAGGGCGGGGGCCGCTAGGAGATCCGCGTAGAAATCGCTGAGCTCACTGACGAAGGCCTGATCGCCAAAGTCCGGAAACCGCGTGCTGGAAAAGCTGGGCGCGTTTCTGAGTAGTCGCGGGTCGAACGATAACTGGGCGGTTGTCGTGTTGTCGGCTCCCGCCGTGAAGCTCAACCCAGTGGTGGGAATGGCGAACAGCTTGCCGGAGAAGCCCGCGGAACCCGAATAGGAAACAATGGGGTAGCGGATATTACCGCGGGAATCGCTGACAAAATCCACGACCTTGCCGATGGAGCGGCCCTCGGCGTCGGTGATGCTCGTCCCAATCAGTTGGCTGGAACGAAACGTCGCGCTCGCGTTGGCGTCAATGACCGGGATGCGGCGAGTCTCCCGGACCTCCCCGGGTTCGCCTTCCGCGGCCAGGCTTCTGGATTTCTGAGCCCCAGCTTCCGCTTTCGGACTCGTCTTCAACTGCGCCATGGCATCCGCGGACAACAAGCTTAAGCTTGCTCCGGTTGCTAGGGTGGCTACCCAGTTAGCGTATCTCATGTCTCTTCCTCCCGTGAATCCGTGTGTGTGAAAATCCGCTGCTATCGTGTGTGTGAAAATCCGCTGCTATACTGAGCAGTCGGCCGATTGCAAGTTCTACGGCTGACTCCACGCAGAAGCACGAAGTCAGCATCAGTCGATGCGTCAAGCACGCAAACGACGAGCCACGACATGGCCATAAATCGGTACGCCACCCCGAGCGGCGCGAAATCGTGACCATGGCGACTCGCCTGAAAACCGCGAATTACCGGGTTCAATGGCAGCGCTGCAGCGAGTCCAGTCGCCCTTCGGAAGATTGACCACGCTCTGGCGTGAGGTAGCGGACGACCCCCGGCCGAAACGCGAGGAGTTGGAAGTTGGAAGATCGCCGCTCATCTTGATGCTGCCACGGTCAGGCATGGAAGATCCCGGCCGAGGAAACATTTTGATAACCACCCGCAGCGTATGCCTTTGAATTTCGTCAAAGCGGAAAAAGTGTGCGCCTTGCTTCGCGACGGCACAGTGATTGCATGGGTCTTCGGTCTATTACTGATCGTCCGAGAATCGCTACTTCTTATCCGAGAGTTTAACGAGAGTCATACCCATGAAATCCTCTCTATTTATCGCATTTTCCGGAGCGTTGGTTCTGGTTTTATCGAGTCATGTTTGGGCACAGGTTGGGTCCGAGGCCCAGGATGCAGCGGCCCTGGAAGCTGCGAGAGCGGCCAACATCGCCGCACGAGGCCAGTACAACTACAACACTGGCGCGGGTGCAGTCGAGGGAGAAGCAGCCCGTTCCACAGCCCTCGACACATCCGCCCGCGCCCTCCGCGAGTATTATGTTCGCAAGCAGGTCAACGCCGATTACCTGGCGTCGAAAAATCCCAGAACGCCAGGGCTGCTGTACCGGCTTGCGGAACTCAAGCGGCCGGATCGGCTGTCGCTCGGTCAATATTCCCGCCAGGGCAGGCAGCTTATCTGGCCCGCGATTCTCAAGGATCCGATTTTTGACGAAGAGCGAGCAGCCCTGGACGATGCATTCGCTCAACGCGGGGCCTTTGACGCCGGCACGGATTCCCAGTTCTATCGATTGGTTTACCAGCTTTCCAAACAGATGCATGAGAAGATGGTGGATGCGATCGATCAATTGAGCACGACGGATTCCATCAGCGCCCGCAAATTCCTGCGGAGCCTGGAGTTTGAAGCCCGAATTCTGCCCGACGACCTCGGTGGCCTGGCAACCAGCGAACCACAAGAGTAGCGATGCGGCGATAGCCCGCCCGCCGCTCGTTTTTTTACGTGGACCCGAGTCCCCATGAACGCCCAAGTTTAACCGAATAAGGAAGCCCACATGTCCCGCTGGTTAATCACCCTGCTTTCGCCCGCCCTGCTCTGCACACCCCTGCTTGCCGAGGACGAGCCGGCACCCAAGGCTCCCGCGGCCAAGACCAAAGCCGCTCTCAAGGAAACGGTCCCGCTGACGAAGATCAAGCCCGGGGAAAAAGCCGAGCCGGCAAAGATTGAGCCGCTGACGGAAAAGACGATCAAAGAGCGCGCCAGTTATGCGATTGGGGTCAACTTCGGCGGGCAATTGCTGGACGGAATCAAGCAGGATGGCGCCGATCTGGACATGGAACTCCTGGTCAAGGGATTCAAAGATGCTCTGACGAAGCCCAAAGCGGAGTACACGGACGAGGAACTCGACATGGCGATTCAAGCGTTCGACAAGGCGCTGGTCGCGAAGAACACTGTCACCAGCAAGGCTACCGCGGAGAAGAACAAAAAGGACGGCGAAGCTTTCCTGGCCAAGAACAAGCATGAGGAAGGCGTCGAAACAACCGCTTCCGGCCTGCAATATAAGGTGGTCAAGGCCGGAGAGGGGAAGACGCCTCAAAAAACCGATACGGTGCGCGTCCACTATCACGGCATGCTTCCGGACGGATCCGCCTTCGACAGCAGCAAGCAGCGCGGCACTGCCGTGGAATTCCCTGTCACGGCTGTCATCAAGGGCTGGTCGGAAGCCTTGCTCCAGATGAAAGTCGGCGACAAATGGATGCTGTACGTCCCCTCCGATCTGGCCTATGGGTCGCGGCGGCGAAGCAATGTGATCGGCCCCAATCAAGTGGTCTTGTTCGAGGTCGAACTTCTGGACATTGTGCCTCTTAAAGACGCCGAGCCCAAGAAAGTCCCCGTGTCCGAAAAAGTCGCCGCTCCCAAGAAAACGGAAGCGCGGGGCGAGAAGTAGCCTACGTTTGCTTGCCCGCTTCGGTCAGGCCGCGGACCACGCAATCCGCGGCCGCGGCCGCGTCTACCTCCAGGGCAACTTCGATATTGCCGCGGGTGTGGGAGCTTTCCCGCCGGTCAAAGATAGTGACACCGGTCGTCAACTCGCCGCTGGTTTCCACGTCTCCTGTCAGGTCATGCGTGCCAAAGAGCTCCGGGTGAAGAGCGGCCACCAGGGCCACCGCATCATGGATGTGGATGCTTTCCAGTCCCAGCTCGTGGCGATAGGCGCGGAACAAAAAGGGGAGCACCTTGCGCAGAAACTTTCCGGCGCGAGTGAGCTCGCTCGGCAGCTGCTCCAAGAGTCCTAGCGAGAACGTAACCTGGCTGGTAACGTCGAGCGGAATCAAGGTCTTGCTGGTGGGGGAGCGAAAGACCTCGCGGGCACTGAGCGGATCGCAGAAGATATTGAACTCGGCGCTGGGCGTGATGTTGCCGATGCAATTGACCGCGCCCCCCATGATGATCAGCCGGCCCATCTGGGCGGCAAGGGCCGGGTCGCGGGCCAGGGCCCTGGCGATGTTCGTGAGCGGGCCGAGGCAGAGGATAGTCACTTCGCCCGGTGCCGCCCGGACTTCGTCGCAAATCAGCTTTTCGGACAGATGCTGCCGGGCGAGCTGCGAGACTTGCAGGCCGGCGTTGCCCAACCCGTCGTCGCCGTGGATATGTCGGGCGTTCAGGCTGGGGGCATTTTCCGGCGCGGTCGCTGTGCCCACGCGAGGGTATCGCGGCGGGTCCAGTTGCTCGATGATCGCTTGCACATTCAGCGTGGCCCGCTCCGCCGGCGCATTCCCCGCCACTGCCGTCACCGCCACCACCTCCAGGCGCGGATCGAACAGGGCCATCGTGAGCGCAACGGCATCGTCGATGCCTGGGTCGCAGTCGATGATTATCTTGCGGGGCATGGGGGCATTTTACCCGCTCGGTGTACCGAGCGGAATGACGAAGCCCGAATGACGAATGACGAATTAGAAAACTCCGCAACTTCCATCATTCGTCATTCGCCATTCGAATTTCGTCATTCCCCGCCACGTCTCGTGCCCACGGCTCTATAATGAGAAGTTCAATTTCCCCAAAAGACGTTCCCCCCGCGGGTATCCCCATGCCGGTGCAGATGCAATTGTCTCGAATTATCCGCAGCGAAATCTCCGATCAGCAGTTCATCTGCCTGCGTGAGTCGGAAGGGCCGCGAGAATTCTCGATTGTGATCGGCGAGTTTGAAGCCAAGTCCATCGAGGCAGGGGTCAAGCGAATGGTCTCGCCGAGGCCGCGGACGCATGAGCTTTTGGTGGCCACGGTGGAGCAAATGGGGGGGCAGCTCGACAGCGTCGAGGTGAGCGAACTGCGGGACCATATCTACTTCGCCAAGCTGCGGATTCGCAAAGAGGGGGAAATTATCGAGGTCGATTCCCGGCCCTCCGACGCCATCGCGATCGCCGTGGCCTGCGACCCCGCGTTGCCTATCTATGTGTCGGAAGACGTGCTGGAAGAGACATCCGAAGCGAGCTAAGGCCGGCCATTTCGCATCTCGCCGTGGACTGTTGCCTGCCCTTGACAGTCAGGACCAATCCGATAGGCTTATGGATTCCCTAAATTCCGCCCTAGAGCCGGGTTGGAAGGGGTAGGATGGCCTTCCCACGCCGACCGAAACGGGACGGGCTGGCAAGCCCATCCTACGACGTGCCTGACGATTTCCACCTAGAAAACACGTATGCCCACGATTAATCAGCTCGTACGAAAGCCGCGGCGGCAGAAGCGGGTGTTTAGCAAGTCGCCCGTGCTGGAGAAGTGCCCCTTCAAGCAAGGGGTCTGCATGATCGTCCGCACCATGACCCCCAAGAAGCCCAACTCGGCTCTGCGGAAGATTGCCCGCGTGCGGCTTTCCAACGGCCGCGAAGTGACGGTCTACATTCCGGGCGAAGGACACAACCTGCAGGAGCACTCGATCGTGCTGGTCCGCGGCGGCCGTATTCGCGATCTGCCGGGCGTGCGCTACCACGTGGTCCGCGGAGCCCGCGATACGCTGGGCGTGAATGGACGCAAGCAGGCGAGAAGCAAGTATGGAGCGAAGAGCGGGTAGTAGAAATGCAGATTGTGGATTGCAGATTGCAGATTAAGAAACGTTTTCCAAGTCTTTGATTTCAAGCAGATCGTATGGGTAAGATTACCGCTAGTGCGACGCAGCTTAAGCCGGATGGACGGTACAAGTCGATCCTGGCCTCCAAGTTCATCAATTGCATGATGTATGACGGCAAGAAGAGCGTCGCCCAGAACGTGTTTTATAGCGCGCTGGACATCATCAAGGAAAAGCTGGGGGACAAGGATCCGATCGAGGTCTTCCATTCCGCCCTGGAGAATGTCAAGCCGCACATTGAGGTCCGCAGCCGTCGCGTCGGCGGGGCAGCGTACCAGGTGCCGATGCAGGTCAACCGCAACCGTCAGCAGTCGTTGGCCATTCGCTGGCTCCTGGCGGCCGTGCGGGAAAAGAAGGGGCGGGCCATGCATCAGAAGCTCGCCGATGAGCTGCTCGCCGCCTACAATCGAGAAGGAGCCGCGGTCACCAAGCGCGAAAACGTCCACCGCATGGCGGACGCCAACAAAGCCTTTGCCCACTTTGCCTGGTAATTTCAAAAACTCATTGGCCGCGGTTACTCAAGTATCCGCGGCTTTTTCATGCGCTGTTTGATCTTGATTTCATTCGCCATTCGTCATTCGAATTTCGTCATTCCACCCCATGTCCCGTAAGCTCGAAACCATCCGCAACATCGGAGTCATTGCCCACATTGACGCGGGCAAGACGACGGTGACGGAGCGCATGCTCTATTACAGCGGAGCGACGCACCGTGTCGGCGAGGTGGATAAAGGAACCACCACCACCGACAGCGACGAGGAGGAGCAGCAGCGGGGAATCACCATCTACGCCGCCTGCGTGACGTTTGAATGGAAGGACGTCATCGTCAACCTGCTCGATACGCCGGGGCACGTCGATTTTACCGCCGAGGTGGAGCGCTGCTTGCGGGTGCTCGACGGGGCGGTCGTCGTCTTCAGCGCCCGCGAAGGGGTGGAAGCTCAAAGCGAAACCGTCTGGCGGCAGGCGGACCGATACAAAGTGCCGCGGGTGGCGTTCATTAACAAGCTCGACCGGGAAGGGGCGGACTTTTACGCCGTCGTGGAGCAAATGAAGTCGCGCCTGGGGGCGCATCCTCTGCCGATACAGATTCCCGTGGGACAGGGGCCGCCGCACATGCCCACTCCGTTTCGCGGCGTCATCGACCTCATCACGATGAAGATGCTGACCTTCGGCCCGGACAAGGACAGCAAGCTCGTGGAGGAGCAGGAAATCCCAAGCGACATGCAGGACGACGCCGATCACTGGCGAATGGAAATGCTGGAGCGACTCTACAATTTCTCCAACGAGATGATGGAACTGGCACTCTCCGAGCAGCCGATTCCGCAAGACCTCATCCACAAAGTCCTGCGCGATACCACGCTCCACATGGCGGTCCAGCCGGTGATGTGCGGCAGCGCTTTGCACGGCATGGGCGTTCAGCCGGTGCTCGATGCGGTGCAACGATATTTGCCCAGTCCCGCCGATATGCCGCCCGTCGAAGGGGACGAAGTTGTCAGCGACAAAAAGAAGAAGGCCGCCCAAGAGAAGAAAATCTCCCGCCAGCCGAGCCCCGACGAACCGTTCTGCGGCCTGGTTTTCAAGGTGCTGCCGGCAAAGACCGGGGACATCCACTGGGTCCGCGTCTACTCCGGCACGCTCAAGTCGAACTCGCGGGTGCTCAACCCCGGCAAGGATCTCAAGGAAAACGTCGCCCAACTTTGGCACATCCATGCCACCAAGAAAGAGGAGCAGGTGGAGCAGGCCGGCTGCGGGGATATCGTCGGCATCATCGGCCTGCGGCAGTCCATCACTGGCGACACCATCTGCGACACCCGCGAGCCGATCCTTTTGGAGACCATTAAGTTCCCGGAGACCGTCATTTCGATGGCTATTGAGCCGGAGAACAGCACCGAGCGGAAGAAACTCAACGACACGCTCGACATGCTCAAGCGGCAGGACCCCACGCTGCACGTCGTCAGTGGCGAGACCGGCCAGACCCTCATCAGCGGCATGGGGGAGCTGCACCTGGAGGTGATGAAGAACCGCCTCCTCCGCGACTTCAATCTGAACGTCAAGTTCCACAAGCCGCAGGTCAGCTACCGCGAGTCCATCGCCCGGCCGACCGAGGTCGTCGGCGAGTGCCACCGCATGATCGCCGGCCAGCAGCTCTTCGCCAAGCTCAAGCTCAAGATGGAGCCGACCGACAGCCTCACCATCCCGGTCGCCATCGTCAACCACGCCCCGCCCGACGCTCTGCCGCCGGAATTGCTCGCCGCCGCCCTCGAAGAGCTCAAAGCCTGCGGCGAAGGAGGCGGCCGCATCGCCGGCTATCCACTGATGAAGCTGAAGGTGACGGTCCTCGGCGGCGAATGGCAGCCGGAAGGCTCCGACGAGCGGGCCTTCAAAATGGCGGCGGCCGACGCCTTTGAGAAGGGGCTGGAAGAAGGGGGCAAGGTCCTACTGGAACCAATCATGAAGCTCGACATCGTCACCCCCGACGACTACCTGGGCGAGTTCGTCGGCGACCTCCAGCAGCGGCGGGCCATCATCGCCAAGACCGAAAGCCGCGGCAAAGTGTCCACCATCGAGGCCCACGCCCCCCTCCGCGAGCTGTTCGGCTACTCCAGCGCCATGCGCAGCATCAGCCAAGGCCGCGCCGGCTGCAGCATGGAACCGCTGATGTACTCCCCCGCCCCCGCGGACGTGATGAAGGGGTTTGCGGTATAGGGGTGTGGAAGTCTCAAATTCTTACTCTTAATCTTACTCTTACTCTTACTCGTATATCCTCTGGGTTGACCGGGAAGTAGGAAGCAGGAAGAGGATTAAGATTAAGATTAGGTGGCTTGGGAGAACGCGCATGGCAGTCAGTACCTTACATCACTTCGTCATCGAGCCACACAAGGGCGTTGGCCCGATTCGGTTCGGGATGCACAAGGATGATGTGAGCCATGCGTTCACCTACGTCTATACCAGCTTCTTCAAGGTGGCCGAGAGCAAAGTGCGAGCGGATCACTGCGAAGTCGTCGGACTCATTATCCACTACGATGACGAGGGCCGAGTCAACCACATTGAGGTTTACAAAGCCCGGTATGCCACAGTGACCTTGGAATTATTTGGCCAGGACATTACCGCAAGGCCAGCGCGCATAGCTGGGCAAGGCAGGTGGGCTAGCGCGTTTGCTGTCGGTTTGGTATTTTTCCTCTTGGATTGTGGCTGCGTGAGTTCGCTGGTCGTGTGACTGCGAGCGGGAGCGCGGGG
>JBKJNY010000151.1:0-14667 GCA_046593355.1 Pirellulaceae bacterium
CCGCCTGAGGGCTAGGAACGGGGCAGTCAACGCTAGCGGTGCCTGCCTACCGAGCCAAAAGCCACAACTACAAGCACACGATTTCCAGCGACCTTAGCCCGTAAGCGGGCCGTTGTATAAATTTGCTGATTGTAAATGGAGAAGCCCGGAAACGGCAGGATTGGCAGGCGTCATGGTGGCGCGAACCTGCGACTGCCCCCTTAAGTCCTTATTTCGTGCCCGATCGGAGCTTGTGAATGTTCGTTTAGAACAGGATGGCATAAAACGTGCATCCTTTCGGACGTTAACTTCAAAGCCTGCCAGCGGTTACAAGCACGTTACCAAGGCGCAAATGAACTGGATTCCAGCAATAAACGTACTCAGGGGAGCGAACAGATTTAAGCACATTGATGGAGGAGCAGCGAGCATTCGATGACGAATGCCTTCCCCAAGGATGCCGCCAAAGCCGGGTGATGGGAGTCACAGGGAACACCGGCCAGGCGAATTGAAAAAGAGAAGAGCAACACATGAATACGGCATATCTCAATTCGACACTTAGGCAGCTGCGCGACCAGCAGGTTCGCTTCGCGCCCCGCGATAAGAAGGTAGAGCAGGTCAATCGGGCCGAGAAGCTCTTGGCCGAGCTCGACCCCGAGCGCAACTACACCTACGAATATCTCTGCTACCGGATCACCGATTATCGGCCGGAAGCGACTCCGAAAGTGAACGTCAGCGGCCAAGAGGCGCAGCACGACCTGCGCCTGTTCGTCGAGGACGTTTCCGAATCCGCCGAGGTCCGCGCGGAAGAAGCCGGCGAGCAGGTCCACACGGTGGAAGAGCTGAGCAAGATGTTCAACGTTTCCACCAAGACCATCTCCCGCTGGCGGGAGCAGGGCCTGGTCAGCCGCCGCTTCATTTTCGATGGCCGCCGCAAACGGGTCGGCTTTCTGCACAGCAGCGTCAATCGCTTCGTGCATAAAAACAAGCAGCGGGTGCAGCGCGGCGAGCGCTTCAGCCAACTTTCGGCCGAAGAGCGGGGCGACATGGTCGAACGAGCCCGCCGTCTGGCCCAGGCCGGCGGCTGCCCCAGCGAGATTGCCAGCCGCGTGGCCCGGCATTCCAACCGCAGCGTCGAAACGGTGCGCTACACGCTCCGTCAATTCGACAAGGAAAATCCCACGCTGGCGATCTTCCCCGAGATGAACGGCATTCTCACGGATGACAGCAAACGCCGAATCTATCAGCAGTTTCGCCGCGGCGAAAATGTGGATGTCCTGGCCCGCCGCCACTGCCGCACCCGCACCACCATCTATCGCATTGTCAACGAGATGCGGGCCAAGCAGATCATGGAATTGCCGCTCGATTTCATCCCCAACGACACCTTCAAGAAGGCGAACATCGAGAAGCAGATTCTCTCGCCGATGCCGGTGGTCGCCGTGTCCGCCAAGAAATCCCGCGGGCCGGCCGGACTGCCGCCGTATCTGGCGTCGCTGTACGAAGTGCCGCTGCTGACGCGGGAGCAGGAATATCACCTGTTCCGTAAGTTTAACTTCCTCAAGTTCAAGGCCGGCAAAATCCGCGCGGGAATCGACCCGGCTCATGCCCGCACCAAGGAAATGAACGCGATCGAACGCCTCTATGAGGAAGCCGTCAAGGTGAAGAACCAGATTGTGCAAGCCAACCTGCGGCTGGTGGTTTCCATCGCCAAGCGGCACATCAGCGGCACGGAGGATTTCTTCGGCTTGGTCAGCGACGGCAATATGTCGCTCATCCGGGCGGCGGAGAAGTTCGACTTCGCCCGCGGCAACAAGTTCAGCACGTACGCCAGTTGGGCGATTATGAAGAACTTTGCCCGCACCATCCCCGATGAATTCAAGCATCGGGATCGCTTCCGGGCAACGCCCGAGGAACACTTCACCGCCCACCAGGACCAGCGGACCGACCAGATCGGCCAGGAAGCCGCTCAAGCCCTCCGCGAGCGGCAGGTGGAGAAGATTCTCGCCAGCCTCGACGAGCGCGAGCAGCAAATCATCATCAGCCGCTTCGGCCTGGACCACACCGTGGAACCGCTGACACTCAAGGAAGTCGGCGGCGAGATGGGCGTGACCAAGGAACGTATCCGGCAGATCGAATCCCGCGCGATGAACAAGCTCCGCCAGGCGGCCGCGGAGGAGCGCATTGAGATTCCGGAATAAATGTTCGCAGTTGCCCGCTTCAGTGGGTTCTCAGGCTGAATACGAGGCTAAAAGCTCAACGTCAAATGCCGAATGTAAAGTTAGCCGCTTGGCTTTCCTGCAGGAAGCATTTGGCACCGGGCTTTTAGCCTTTTAGCGTTACGCCCCTGGTGTTTCGCTCCCGTCTCTGAACCTCCTCCGCCTCCCGCCCGTCTCTTCCTTCAATCCCCCTCCGTTTTTTGGTCAGTCGCCTTGCGAAGAAGCCGTGAATCATTATATTTACTGGTTTTCCACGCGGCGCAAGAGAGAATGCATGCTCTGATGCCAGTGTAGCTCAATTGGTAGAGCAGCTGATTTGTAATCAGCAGGTTATGGGTTCAAGTCCCTTCGCTGGCTCTGCTTTTTTGGCTTCGCTGGCTGCTTGGTTGATTCTCGGCTCGTTTTGCCGGTCGCTTTGCAAGGTGGAGCGCGGCGCTGGAAGATTTTGCGGGAGATTGGCTCGGCGACAAAACGAACAGGGGAATTACCCAAGCGGTCAAAGGGGACAGACTGTAAATCTGTTGGCCTCGCGCCTTCGAAGGTTCGAATCCTTCATTCCCCACTGGCGGCAAGAGGCGAGCGGCAAAAAATAGTAGCCCGCACACTCCGTGTGCGGGAATGCCGGCACACGGAGTGTGCCGGCTACAATGGAGTAACGCGGGGGTTTGGTGACGCGGGTGTAGCTCAATGGTAGAGCGCCTGCCTTCCAAGCAGGACACGAGGGTTCGATTCCCTTCACCCGCTCTGGATCATCGGTTGGACAGTACGGTAGGGTGCATCAGTGAAACGCCATGCACGCGTAATCGGGTTTTCCGCGTGCATTTCGTTGCACTCATGCCACCCTACTTAGAAACGGTAAAAACGGCTACGATGACAACGGCAACACGCTGGAGGCACTGATTCAGGAACCGATGCGGCTCTCGGGCTGCTGTAGCTCAGCTGGTAGAGCACTTCATTGGTAATGAAGAGGTCGTGGGTTCAATTCCCACTAGCAGCTCCTGCTGGTTTGTCCGTCCACATATTCGTCAGGTTTTTTTCGACAACGATTTACTCAAGGTGTAGAAAGCAATGGCCAAGGAACAATTCGTACGGGATAAGCCGCACTGCAACGTCGGAACGATCGGCCACATTGACCATGGGAAGACCACGCTCACGGGGGCGCTCCTAGCGGTGCAAGCCGCCAAGGGTCTGGCCACATTCAAGTCCTACGCGGACATCGCCAAGGGGGGCACCGTCCGCGACGCCACCAAGACCGTCACCATCGCCGTCTCGCACGTCGAATATTCGACGGCCAAGCGGCACTACGCCCATATCGACTGCCCCGGCCACGCCGACTTCATCAAGAACATGATCACCGGCGCTGCCCAGATGGACGGCGCGATCCTGGTAGTCTCTTCGGCGGACGGCCCCATGCCGCAGACCCGCGAGCACGTCCTGCTGGCCCGCCAGGTGGGCGTGCCCGCCATCGTCGTCTTCATGAACAAGATCGATCTGGTGGATGATCCCGAGCTGCTCGACCTCGTCGAAATGGAAATCCGCGAGCTCCTCACCAAGAACGGCTTTCCGGGGGACGAGATTCCGGTGATCCGTGGCTGTTCGCTGCCCGCCTATCAGAACCCCAAGGATCCGGCCGCCATCAAGTGCATCGAGAACCTGTTGGACGCGGTGGATAGCTACATCCCGCAGCCGAAGCGGGAGGAAGACAAGCCTCTGCTCATGGCGGTGGAAGATGTGTTCTCCATCGAAGGCCGCGGCACGGTCGCCACGGGGCGCGTGGAGCGCGGCGTGGTCAAGGTCGGCGACGAAGTGCAGATCATCGGTCTCTCCAAGGAACCGGTGAAGACCATTGTCACCGGCGTGGAAATGTTCAAGAAAGAGCTGAGCGAAGGGCGGGCCGGCGACAACGTCGGCTGCCTGCTCCGCGGCATCAAGCGGGAAGACATCGAGCGCGGCCAGGTGATCGCCAAGCCCAACTCGATCACCCCGCACACCAAGTTTGAGGGGGAAGTTTACTGCTTGTCGAAGGAAGAAGGGGGCCGGCATACTCCGTTCTTCAGCGGCTATCGCCCGCAGTTCTACTTCCGCACGACGGACGTCACCGGCACCGCCAACCTGGTGGGGGCGGAAATGTGCATGCCCGGAGACAACGTGAGGTTGTCGATCGAGCTGCACAAGCCGATCGCCATGGATGACGGAATCCGCTTCGCCATCCGCGAGGGCGGCCGCACGGTGGGCTCGGGCGTCGTGACCAAGATTGTCGAATAGTTCGTAGTAACCCGCTTGAGCGGGCTATGGGTGGCACGTCCACGGCTTTGCGTGGGCGTGTGCCCGATGATTGACGAAACAAAACCTGGGCTGCGGCGCAAGATACCCCGCCGCGGCTGCGAATAGATGGAGAGACTCGCCGCAGCTCGCTGCAATGAGGCTAGAGGGGTGTAGCTCAATTGGCAGAGCACTGGTTTCCAAAACCAGCGGTTGCGGGTTCGACTCCCTCCGCCCCTGTTTTGTCCGCCGGGCTTGGCGCTTGGCGGACATTGTTGTTTGGGAAACAGGTGAGGGAGCGACTGGTAAATCGAGGTAAGCAAGAGAGTTGTTTATGAGGCCGCACGGATCACGGATAATGGCCATGAAGGACAGCCCGAATGCGTTCATTCTTTTCCTCCAGGAATTGACCCGGGGGGAGCTCTATAAACGCACCCAAGGAAAAATGGCCCGGCAGTTGACGTGCATCGCCGTGTGGGTGGCTGCCGCCCTGCTGGCGTACCGCGTTTACGTTTTCCGGAATGCCACGTGGTCCTTCGTGGATCAGTGGGGAGCCGGAGCGTCGGCATACCTGGGGTATGGGGCTCCCGTGTTGATTCTGGCGGTCGGTTTTTGGCTGGGATACCGAATTGTCAACTATGCTCCGTTCGCCGATTTTTTGATCGCCGTCGAAGCGGAGATGAGCAAAGTCAGCTGGCCCACGCAGCAACAGTTAATTCGCGCCTCGGCCGTAGTGATCATCCTGATTCTGGGGCTGACCGTGATTGTGTTTGTATACGACTTGTTGCTGCGGTACGTGTTGTGGTGGCTGGGCATTGTGCCTGAATAACCTGTCCAACTTGAGGAGATCGCTCGCGTGACCATCGAGCCAGAAAGCTCGAACCTTTCCGGGGAAACACCCGGGGGATCTACGGCCGAGGCGACCGCCTCGACGCCGCTCTCCCCTGCTGCCTCCGTAGTGAGCGAACCCAACTTCACCGCGGCCGATACCATCGCCGAGCGGGCCGATGCCGCGATGAACCGGGCTGCTGCTCCGGCAGTCGAAGAGCCCGAGGAGGAAATCGAGGAAGAGCCCGAAGCGGACCTCCCCTTCGCCGAGCCGCTCGAATTCATCGACGAATCCGCCGGCGTCGGCGACTTGAAATACGAGTGGTTCATCCTCAAGGTGCAGGTGAACCGCGAGGATGGGATCAAGGATGCCTTGATGCGGAAGGTGAAGATGGAAGGGCTGGACCGCTACTTCAAGGAAGTCGTCGTCCCCACCGAGGACGTGGCCGAGTTCACCAAGACCGGCAAACGCCGCGTGGTGAAGCGGAAGATTTACCCTGGTTACATCCTGGTCAACATGTCGGTCAACGACGAGACCTGGTTCATCGTCCGCGAAACACCCGGCATCGGCGACTTCACCGGGGCCGGCGGCAAACCGTCGCCGATGGACCCCAAGGACGTGGAGCGGATTCTCCGCTCCAGCAAGGCCATCGAGGATGAAGGAACCCAGGTCAAGACGGCTATTCCGTTCAAGACGGGGGACAAGGTCCGGGTGAAGGAAGGCAACTTCCAGAACTTCGAGGGAGAAATCGACCTGATTGACGAGGCCCACGGCCGCGTCCGGGTCGTGATCACCATTTTCAACCGGCCCACGCCCGTGGAAATGGAACACTGGAATATCGAGAAACTATAGACAAAGTAGGGTGCATAAGCGAAGCGCCATGCACGCGTTAACCGCTGTTTTGGCGAATGAGTTGTCCAATTACAGCGTCCACCACGCGTGCATTTCGCTTCGCTCATGCACCCTACGCAAATAAGTGATTTATGGCAAAGGTCAAGCAAGTAACCGGCAGCGCGAAGTTCCAGGTTCCCGGCGGACAGGCCACGCCCGCGCCCCCGGTCGGCACTTCCCTGGGTAAGTACGGTATCAACCTGGGGCAGTTCGTGTCCCAGTTCAACGAGCGGACCCGCGAGTACAACGGCATTCCGATTCCGGTCGTGGTCACCGTCTTCAACGACCGCACGTTCGAATTCAAGACCAAGAGCCCGCCGGCTTCGGCGCTGCTCAAGATCAAGGCCGGCATTGCCAAGGGTTCGGGCGTGCCGAACAAGGACAAGGTCGGCAAGGTGACCAAGGCGGACATTGAAGCCATCTGCAAGCAGAAGATGGAAGACCTCAACGCCCGCGACATGGCTCACGCCGGCCGGATGATCGAAGGGACTGCCCGCAGCATGGGGATCGTGGTGGAAGGTTAGTTCGTGTGACAACTTGTTCCCAAGCTCCGCTTGGGAACACAAGGCCCGAAGCTCCGCTTCGAACGCAACTGGAAGCAGAGCTTCAAATGGTGCGTTCCCAAGCAGAGCTTGGGAACGAGGAAATCGAAAGAAACGAAACATGCCCAAACAATCCAAACGCTTTCGCGCCCTCGCTTCCCAGGCATCGGAAACCCCGGTTCCCCTGGCGACCGCCGTCGATAAGCTCAAAAAATTCGGCACCACAAAATTCGACCAGACCGTGGAAATCCACATGCGTCTGGGGGTCGATCCCAAACAGGCCGACCAAATCATCCGCGGCTCGGTCGTGCTGCCCCACGGCATCGGCAAGACGCAGCGGGTTGTGGTCTTCGCCAAGGGTGACATGGCCGAAGCCGCCAAAGCTGCCGGCGCGGACGAAGTCGGCCAGGAAGAGCTGGCCCAGAAGATCAAGGACGGCTGGACGGACTTTGATGTTTGCATTGCGGCTCCGGACATGATGGGGCTCGTCGGTCCGCTGGGCAAGGTGCTCGGCCCCCGCGGCCTGATGCCTTCTCCCCGCGCCGGCACCGTGACCCCCGACGTCAGCCGCGTGGTCAAGGAATACAAAGCAGGCAAGGTGGAATTCCGCAACGACAACGGCGGAATTGTGCATGCCATCGTCGGCAAGATGAGCTTTGATGCACAAAAACTCCAAGAGAATATTGATACGTTCATTCACTTTGTGCTGGGGCTCAAGCCCAACTCCATCAAGGGGCATTACGTGAAGAGCGTCGCGCTGTGCGGCACGATGAGCCCGTCGGTCCGCGTGGCGTTGTAGGAAACGCAAACCCAACACCGCTTAGCCGCCGCGTCCACGCGGCACAGTGTCTTCAGAAAGCCGGCCCGCGTGGACGCGGGGGCTAAGCATTTTTTCCCGGTGCGATTATGAGCAAAGAACTAAAGAACATGACGGTGGAGGAATACTCCCGCCGACTGAAGGGCGTGAACGACGCCGTCCTGGTGAACGTGATCGGCATGAATTCGCTGGCCACGTTCAACTTCCGCAAGGAGCTGCGCGGCAAGAATCTGAACCTGCTGGTCGTGAAGGGAAGCCTGGCTAAGCGGGCCACCGAGGGGACTGCCCTCGTCAGCGCCTTTGAAGGGGACGGCGGCAGCGTGGCGGTGGTCTGGGGCGGCGAGGATTTCGTTTCGCTCGCCAAAGAAATCGTCGAAATCCAGAAAAAGCCCGAGTTCGAGAAGTGTAAGTCTCGCGGCGGCGTGATGGACGGCGAGAAGCTTTCCCCCGAAAAGCTGGCGGAGGTGGCCAAATGGCCGAACCGGCTGCAGCAAATTGGCCTCCTGGTTGGCCAGGTTCTCGCTCCGGGAGCCAATCTCTTGTCGCAAATCAAGGCGCCAGGCGGACTTCTGCTCAGCCAAATCAAAAAGAAATCGGAAGGCGAACCGGAAGGTGAAGAAGCCCCGGCAGCCTAACCCGGGTGGCACGCCCACGGCTTTGCGTGGGAGTGTGGTGATGATGAATCACGCCCACCCAGGGCGGTGGGCGTGCCACCCACTACTCTCTACCCAAGAATTTTCGCTCCCATCCCGTGACGGGGGCTTTTGCTTTTTCCCTAAATACCTTACGTTAGGTTGTTTGGGCCAAATCGTCCCACGGGTGCAAAGCCTGGGCCGCAATATCTCTTGCCCAAACGAGCTACGCGAGAAAGGATCCCTAAGCCATGTCCGACGTTGCAGTTGCTCCTGAACTCAAGGAGCTGGGCGACAAGATCGCCGGCCTGACCCTCAAGCAGGCCAAGGAACTCTCTGACTACATCAAGGAAGCCTACGGCATCGAGCCGGCCACCGGCGGCGGTGGAGGTGGAGGCGGTGCCGTTGCGGCAGCGCCCGCCGCGGTTGTCGAGCAGACCGAATTCGATGTGGTCCTGGCGAACGTCGGCGATAAGAAGCTGGACGTCGTCAAGGTGACGAAGAGCATCACCGGTTTGTCGCTGATGGATGCCAAGAAACTGGTCGAAAGCGCCAAGCCGACGATCAAGGAAAAGGTTTCCAAGGAAGACGCCGCCAAGATCAAGGCGGAATTGGAAGCCGTCGGTGCGACCGTCGAGCTGAAGTAAATTCAGCAGTCGTTCGCTTCGCGTTGCAGTTGTTCCATCAACCAGGTTGCCCTCGCCGTGGCCTTGCGGCAGGGTCCGAGCAGGTACGCTGTTGTACACCCCGTTCCGATCCAGCGGTTTGTTCCATCTGGAGTGGCCCGGGGTGCGACTGCGCGCTGGCTTTGCACCTGCTGGTTTCGCGCAGGGTGCCATGCCCGCCTCGTCAGTTCGCCTGTAGCCCCATCCCCTCCCTCGCGGTCATGGATGACTAAAGGCATTTTTCTTCCACGGAGCAGAGTTTCTCATGGCCATTCCCGCAGAGCGGCGTCTCACCCCGGCCGAAGTCCGTCGTTTCGGCAGCGGCCGCGAAGCCCAGATCATTCCCGACCTGACCATTATCCAGACGGACAGCTACAAGGCTTTCCTGCAGGATGAAGTCCCGCCGGAAAAGCGGAAGGATCAGGGCCTCGAGGGGGTGATGCGCGAGATCTTCCCCATCGAAAGCTACGACAAGACCATCAAGCTCGAATATCTCAAGTACGACCTCGGCAAGCCCCGCTACACGCCCGACGAATGCCGCCAGTTGCGGCTCACCTACGGCCGTCCCTTCCGCATCTGGCTCCGCCTCAACAAGGAGCAGCCGATCGAGGAAGAGGTCTATCTGGGGGACATTCCGGTGATGCTTGGCGGCGGCGAGTTCATCATCAACGGTGCCGAGCGGGTGGTCGTGAGCCAATTGCACCGCAGCCCGGGCGTCGATTTCGTGATGGAAGAGGAAGGGACCACCGACCGCAAGCTCCCCTCCTGCCGCATCATCCCGGAGCGCGGCAGCTGGATTGAAGTCAACGTGACGAAGCGGGAAACGCTCAGCGTCCGCATCGACCAGAGCGGCAAGTTTTCCGCCATGACGCTGCTCCGCGCCATGAGTCCCAAGTATGGCTCCGATTCCGACCTGATCCGCGCCTTCTACAAGCCGACCATCGAGAAAATCTCGGACGGCCGGAGCGTGGTCAAGGTCGAAGGCAAGATCTCCGTCGACGACGTCGTCTATCCCAGCGGCAGCGAGCGGGCCGGCGAGATCATCGTCGAAGCCGGCCATAAAATCAGCAAAAATGCCGCCGAAACCATCTGCACCGCCGGCGTCACCAAGGTGGAGGTCATCCCCTCTCCCAAGGTCTCCCTCGTCTTCAACAGCCTGGCCGAGGACACCACCAGCAGCCACGAAGAGGCCCTGCTCCGCATCTACCAGCGGCTGCGGCCCGGCAACCCGCCGCAACTCGAAAAGGCCCGCACGCTGTTTGCCGAAAAATTCTTCGACGTCAATCGCTATCGCCTCGGCCGCGTCGGCCGGTTTCGCATGAACCGCAAGCTGAAGCTGGATACGCCCGAAAAGGAGATGACGCTGCGTCCCGAGGACCTCATCGCCTCCATCGCCTATGTCATCGTGCTCATGGAGCACGGCGAAAGCGCCCAGGTGGACGATATTGACCACCTCGGCAACCGCCGCCTGCGGACCATCGACGAGCTGGCGGCCGACGAGCTCCGCAAAGGCTTCCTCAAGCTCCGCCGCACCGTGCAGGAGCGGATGAGCCTCAAGGACCTGGAGGACATGACTCCCCGCAGCCTGGTCAACCCCAAGAGCATCTCCGCCGCCATCGAATACTTCTTTGGCCGGGGCGAGTTGTCGCAAGTCGTCGATCAGACCAACCCCCTCTCGCAGCTTACGCACGAGCGGCGGCTGTCGGCGCTTGGCCCGGGCGGTCTCAACCGCAAGCGAGCGGGCTTTGAAGTCCGCGACGTTCATATTTCCCATTACGGCCGCATCTGCCCGATTGAAACGCCTGAAGGCACGAACATCGGCCTCATCTCCAGCCTGGCCATCTACGCCGGCGTGGATGAGTACGGTTTTCTCGTCGCCCCGTACCGCAAAGTGCATAAGGGCAAGCTGACGGATGAAATCGTCTGGCTGCGGGCCGATGAAGAGACGGACGCCTACGTGGCCCCGGCTGATACCACCGTCGAACACGGCAAAATCGTTCCCGGTCCGGCGCTCATCGCCCGCCACCGCAGCGACTTTGAAATCGTCACGCCGGAGCAGGTGCAGTACATCGACGTCGCGCCCAGCCAGATGGTCGGCGTCTCGGCCGGCCTCATCCCGTTTCTGGAGCATGACGACGCCAACCGCGCACTCATGGGAAGCAACATGCAGCGGCAAGCGGTGCCGCTCCTGGTCGCCGAACCCCCGATTGTCGCCACCGGCATGGAGCGGGACGTGGCCCGCAACAGCAGCATGGTGGTCAAGGCCAAACGGGCCGGCAAAGTCAACTACTGCGACGCGACGCGGATCGAGATCGGCAGCGACGTCTACCACATGCAGAAGTTCCAGGGGCTCAACGAGCGGACCTGCCTCAACAACAAGCCAATCGTCCGGGTCGGCGACAAGGTGGAGAAAGGCCAGATTCTCGCGGACGGGGCCGCCACGCAAAACGGCGAGCTGGCCCTGGGCCGCAACGTGCTGGTCGGCTTCATGTCGTTCGACGGCTACAACTACGAAGACGCCATCATCATCAGCCAGGAGCTGGTGCAGAACGACACTTACACTTCGATCCACATCGAGGAGTTCGACGTCGAAATCCGCGAGACCAAGCTCGGCCGCGAGGAGTTCACGCGGGACATCCCCAACGTCAGCGAAAAAGCCCTCCGCAATCTGGACGAGACCGGCATCGTCCGCGTTGGCACCTTCGTCAAGCCGGGGGACATCCTGGTCGGCAAGGTTTCGCCGAAGTCCAAGACCGAGCTGACGCCGGAAGAGAAGCTGCTGCACGCCATCTTCGGCCGGGCGGGCGAAGACGTGAAAAACGACTCGCTGGAAGTCCCCTCGGGCATCGAAGGCATCGTTATCGATACCCAGAAATTCAGCCGCCGGATGAGCCTCACCGAAGACGAACGCAAGAAGTTCGAAAAGGAGCTCAAGGAAGCGGAAACCGAAGGGAACAAGGAAATCGCCCGGTCCTTCGGCGCGATGGTCGAAGAGCTGGAAGGGGTGATCGGCAAGTCCCTGACCGACGAGGACGGCACTCCGCTGGCCAAGGACCAGGATGCCCGATTTGTCGCGGAGCGGGCCGTGAATTTCCAACTGAAGCGGTACACCGAAAAGCTCCGCAGCGAAGACAAAATCGCCGATGCGGAAAAGCTTTACAAGCAGCAGTGGGCCAATGTCGAGCAGGCCATTGACGATCGGGACCGCAAGCTCAACAGCATGAAGCGGGGCGACGAGCTCCGCAGCGGCGTGTTGCAAATGGTCAAGGTCTACATTGCCACCAAGCGGGTCATCTCCGTCGGCGACAAAATGGCCGGGCGCCACGGCAACAAGGGTGTCATCGCCAAGATCTTGCCGGTGGAGGACATGCCCTTCCTGCCGGACGGCACCCCCATCCAGATCATGCTCAATCCCCTGGGTGTCCCCAGCCGTATGAACGTGGGGCAAATCCTGGAGACGCATCTGGGCTGGGCCGGGGCCACGATGGGCTTCCAAGCCATCACGCCCGTCTTCGACGGAGCCACGGAAAAAGAAATCAACGATCTGTTGGCCGAGGCGGGCCGCCCTGCCCACGGCAAGCTCCGCCTGTTCGACGGACGCACCGGCGAGCCGCTGCAGCAGGAAACCACGGTCGGCTACATCTACATGCTCAAGCTGCACCACCTGGTCGACGACAAGGTGCATGCCCGCAGCACGGGCCCCTACTCGCTCATCACCCAGCAGCCGCTGGGTGGCAAGGCCCGCTTCGGCGGCCAGCGGTTCGGGGAAATGGAAGTCTGGGCACTGGAAGCCTACGGGGCGGCTTACATCCTGCAGGAGCTGCTCACCGTCAAGAGCGACGACGTGGAGGGCCGCACCAAGATTTACGAATCCATGGTCAAAGGCGAGAACACCCTGGAAGCCGGCACCCCCGCCAGCTTCGAGGTGCTCACGAATGAAATCCGCGGGCTGGCTCTCAACATGCAGTTGGAGAAGCGCCGCGTTTAACAAGATAAGAAGTCCGCAAAAAGAGTCAGCACCCACCGCCCGCACGGTGAACCCATAAAGGAGCGCGAGCAGATGACTATCGGCGACAGCTCGTACGATCGCATTAACGATTACGCCTCGGTCAAGATCAGCCTGGCCAGGCCCCACGACATCCGCAGTTGGTCTTTCGGCGAAGTGAAAAAGCCGGAGACGATCAACTACCGCACCTACCGGCCGGAAAAAGACGGCCTGTTCTGCGAGCGGATCTTCGGCCCCGAAAAGGACTGGGAATGCGCCTGCGGCAAGTACCGGGGCATGAAATACAAGGGGATGATCTGCGACCGCTGCGGGGTCAAGGTCACGCACAGCCGCGTCCGCCGCAAGCGGATGGGGCACATCGAGCTGGCCGCTCCGGTCGTCCACATCTGGTTCTTCAAGGCCATGCCCAGCCGCCTGGGCAATCTGCTGGACATGAAGACGACCAGCCTGGAGAAGGTCATCTACTTCCAGGACTACGTCGTCACCAACCCCGGCACCACCGACCTCGAGAAGCAGCAACTGCTGACCGAGGAAGAATTCCGCGCCGCCCGCGAGCAGTACGGCGAGACCGGCTTTGACGCGGAGATGGGGGCCGAAGCGGTCCGCAAGCTCCTCACCGGCCTGGACCTCGTCAAACTTTCGGAGGAGCTTCGCAAGCTCCTCATCGAAACCAACAGCAAGCAGAAAAAGAAGGACCTCATCAACCGGCTGAAAATCGTGGAGGCCATCCGCGATAGCGACAACCGCCCCGAGTGGATGGTGCTGGACGTGATTCCGGTCATTCCCCCGGACCTCCGCCCGCTCGTCTTGCTGGACAGCGGCAACTTCGCCACCAGCGATCTGAACGATCTCTACCGCCGCATCATCAATCGCAACAACCGGCTCCGCAAGCTTGTGGACCTGAACGCGCCGGAAGTCATCATCCGCAACGAAAAGCGGATGCTGCAGCAGTCGGTGGACGCGCTCTTCGATAACAACCGTTGCAAGCGGCCGGTCCTCGGCAGCAGCAACCGCCCCCTCAAGTCCCTCACGGACATGATCAAGGGCAAGCAGGGCCGCTTCCGCGAAAACCTGCTCGGCAAGCGCGTGGATTACTCCGCCCGCTCGGTCATCGTGGTCGGCCCGCGCCTCAAGCTGCACCAGTGCGGCCTGCCGAAGTCGATCATCCTCGAGCTGTTCCAGCCCTTCATCATCCGCGCGCTCAAAGAGCGTGGCTACGCCGAGACCGTCAAGGCCGCCAAGCGCAAACTTGAGCGCCGCGACGAAGAAGTCTGGGAAGTCCTCGACGACGTGATCAAGGGCCGCGTGGTGATGCTCAACCGCGCACCCACGCTGCACCGCATGGGTATTCAGGCCTTCGAAGTGGTGATGATCGATGGCTCAGCCATCCAGCTCCACCCGCTGGTGTGTTCGATCATCACCACTTCGAAGGCCTGGATACCCATGCGGTGCAGGGTCGGTGCGCGGTTGAGCATCACCACGCGGCCCTTGATCACGTCGTCGAGGACTTCCCAGACCTCTTCGTCGCGCCGCTCGAGCTTGCGCTTGGCGGCCTTGACCGTCTCGGCGTAGCCGCGCTCCTTGAGCGCGCGGATGATGAAGGGCTGGAAGAGCTCGAGGATGATCGCCTTGGGCAGGCCGCACTGGTGCAGGCGCAGTTCCGGGCCGACGACGATGACCGAGCGGGCCGAGTAGTCGACCCGTTTGCCGAGGAGGTTTTCGCGGAAGCGCCCCTGCTTACCCTTGATCATGTCGGTGAGGGACTTCAGCGGCCGGTTACTACTCCCGAGGACCGGGCGCTTGCAGCGGTTGTTATCGAACAGCGCATCGA
>JBKJNY010000226.1:0-9530 GCA_046593355.1 Pirellulaceae bacterium
CTAGAGCCCGGCAAGACGGAGGGGAATGCTAGCTCGATTTGGTATCCACCGCGAGTTTTGCCTAATCAAAATCATTATTTTGACTACCAAAAAACATTACTTGCTGCCGATGAAGTAGTGAAAGATGGATATTCTCGTTGTAAGGATTCTGACTTCTGAAACGAGTTTGACGATGCCAGCGTTTACCTACACGCATCGATTTGCGCGAATTGCCTTCCTGGCGCTAGCCAGCTTGGCTATCGCTGCGCCGTTGGGACGAGCCCAGGAGTTTGACCTCCAGGCCACCGAGATCCCGGAAGTCAGCGGCATTCCCATGCTCGCCGAATATGAGCCGAACTCCGCAGGCGGCGAGGCCGAACCGGAACACATCCGCGATAATGCCTTCCTGGTGGAGGAAGCCTTCAATCAAGAAGCAGGGGAGGTGCAACACATCTCCAACTGGATCATTCTGTGGGACCGCTTTTCCGGTGGCCACTCGCGCGAATTCGCGAATACCTACACCATGGAGATTCCTCTCGGTTCGCAAAAGCATCAGTTCTCGTTCACCACGCAGTTCCTGACTGCGTTTGAGCATCTGAACGGCAACTCGGCGACACAGGAAGGGGACGTGGGCGACACGTTCCTGAATTATCGCTACCAACTTCTCGCCGACGATGAATTCTTGTGGTGTGCCCCGCGAGCCTCGTTGATTGTGCCCACGGCTGATCGGCGCTTCGGCCGAGGAACGGGGCAGGCCGGCTATCAGTTCAATCTCCCCATCAGCAAATACGGCGACAAGTTTGACTTCCACTTCAACAGCGGCTTCACCATTTTCCCGAATGTCGTCGCCACTCTGCCCAGTGGCGCGAACTCTCCCCGCCATAACCTGTGGGCATACAACCTGGGCGCTAGCGTCTTTTATAAACCGCGAGTGGACCTCAATTTCTTCGTAGAAGCTCTGTACCTGTCGAATGAAGAGATCGACAGGATCGGCTTTCGTGCCGGTTCCACGCAGATGTTCCTTAACCCCGGCTTTCGCTATGCGGTTTGCCAGTTCGAGCAGGTGGAATGGATCCTGGGGGTCTCGGTCCCGATAGGGCTGACAGAGAACAGCCCCGACATCGGCGTCTTCGCCTACATGTCGGTCGAGCACATCTTCCGAAAAGTGGACTAGTGGGCCATGTTGTCCCACCCCGCCCCTCATAAACGCCCCGGGCGAAGGGTTCCAGAATTTCCGCAATTCTGGCTGGCGGGGACTTGACGACGCCAACCCAGTTGTATACAATTGTCCCAATAAGCGATGCAGCTCGCGTTTTGCCGAGCGGCAGCGAAGATCTTTGACATCCTGGTTGTTTGAAAATGGTAGTCCACACTCCCCGAGCGGACATTCCTTTCCAGGCCGTCATGTCGGCCCGGATGGGCCGACCGACGGGCGATTTTTGGTTGCACTCGCGGCCAAAAAATCGAAAGGTTCCCTAGCTCGGAGTGTGCTGGCTACATCATGCGAGAATGCCACCCCACCCCTGGGTGTTGCGAAAGGGAGGGGGTTTCGCAACACATCCCCCCCATTTCTCCCCGTGGGCGCGTTGTGAAACCCGGTGAGTTTCGCAACACCCAGCCAATATTTCAGGAGCCGCCTGAAGGCGGGACTCCAACGATGCAGCCAGGAAGTTCGCGCCCTTCTCTCTTGCCCCTCCCGCCCCCACCCGTTAGGTTCAGAACGCATGTCCACCCATCCGCTGGCCCTCTATCTCACCGACTGCCGCAACCGCCGCGGAACCGGGGCGACGACTCCGGAAACCAGCCTCTATTCGCCGCTGGAAGCGCTGCTCAATGACGCCGCGGACGTAAAGCCCAAGCTGAAGGTCCGTTGCTTCATGAATTTGAAGGACCAAGGGGCTGGAATGCCGGACGGTGGTTTATTCACCAAGGACCAGTTCAGCCACAAATCCACGGAGCCTCCTCCTGGCCAGGCACCCGCCCGCGGCGCCATCGAGTGCAAGCCTCCCAAGGCGGACGTGCTCGCCATCGCCGATACGCAACAAGTCTCGCAGTACTGGGACCGCTACAACCAGGTCCTCGTCACAAACTACCGCGAATTCCTGCTCATCGGCCGGGACGACAAAGGCCGCGCGGTCCGCCACGAATATTACCGCCTCGCCGAAAGCGAGAAGGAATTCTGGAGCCTCACGCAGCATCCCGATAAAGCTGCGGAGCTGCACGGCGAGCGGCTGCTCGACTTCTTCCGCCACTGCCTGCTCCGCCCCGCGCCGCTGACCGATCCCAAGGACGTCGCCTGGTTCCTGGCCAGCTACGCCCGCGATGCCCGCGATGCCCGCGGCCGCGTGGAACACTCCGCCGCGCACGAGGTGATGGAAACGGTCCGCAAAGCCATGGAGGACGCTCTGGGCTTGCAGGTAGCCGACGCCAAGGGGGAGCGGTTCTTCCAGTCCACACTGGTGCAGACCCTGTTCTACGGCCTCTTCTCCGCTTGGGTACTCTGGCACCGCTCCACCACCGGCGCTCGGGACAAGTTCGATTGGGAAAAAGCCTCCAAGTACTTCACCGTCGGATGACGAGGCGGGAAATCCGAAATCTATTTTGGCCGGCGCAATGAGGCCTGACCCTTTCCACGCTCTCAAGGATCAAGCAATGTTGAAGACAGGATCGCACCTATTCTGCTGCTGGTCCAATCGCAATCAGTCGTGAGAGAAACTCGCGCGCTGAGATTAGATCAATTACCTCGCGAAAGCCGGGAAGGTAGAGGGAGCTTAGATCGCCGGCCAACTGAGTGACACCACGCGAGTTTCGGCCCGCCCAATGAAATTGGATTCGGGTAGCATCCAGAATAACCCTATCCAGAATTGAAACTAGCCGCGATGAGACGGTGTTTTGGTGAAGATCGATGCCGATGAAAAGGAACGCAAAAGCTGAGTTTCCGTTTGCCAGCAGGCGCAGCACTTTGTCGATGTTGTAGGCTTTGGGACTCGACGCAAGATTGAGCAGCTTTGTCTTTACGTCGATGTTGACTTCAACACCGGAACTCAGCCGTTCTGCAATGTCTTCAGCGCGATGAAGATTTCCGGCACTCGTAACAATCTGCTCAATTCGATTACCGCGAATATTCACATTGTCGATTTGCGCCGCTCCAAGAATCGCGGCTCGACTTGCTTGAACGGATTCCGCCAATCGTATTTGAAGTGCGATATATTCCTTGTCTTGCTGGATAGACCGTGCTACATCGACTGCCGCTAATATCCGCTCAACCTGAATATCGTTGGGTTGAAAACGAACGCCGGTACCAGCGATGGCGTTGGTCGCTTCTACAAGTCGTGCAAGGTTTTCTTCCCAAGTAAACTCGCGGTGGCGTACGAAAAGTGCCTCGAAGTTTTTGGGTTCGTTCGGTAGCTCGTCGAACGTCCGCATAATATCGTGGCCAAGTATGCTGCCCTTCACGTTATCGATTCTCAATTGATGAGAACTGTGGCTTACCTTCTTAAGCAGCGTGGTGTTCGCCAGTAGCAGTTGAATTCCAGAAGGACGAACTACGCAGACAACAAACGGCAGTTGGTCATATTTTCTGATCGCAGACAGCGATAGAACGACATTTGAAAAAGATTTTCCAGACGCCGTCGAAAATCGAACTGAGAAGTGCTGCCCCGCGAATACTGATCGATCCCTCTTCAACTCAAACTCAGCGGCAACCGCTCGGGCAACGACGTCTTTTGAGCTTCCGGGATTTGCGTTTGCAAACCGCTGAACAGACTCAACCAGTCGCGCGAGCGCAGCAATTCGCAGTTCGTCTTCCATGACGAGCGGGAAAATAGCCAGAACAGGCGGTTCGTGGCAAGACCAGTTGGCTTAGAACAAAAGACCATTCTTGTCCGGTTGGTTGACCTCGCGTTGAAGGTTAAGAGTGTTACGTTCCCAAAAAACGCCATCCGCAAAGCCTTGTATTTGCCGACTCTTGCTAGCCATCTCGATTCGCTTAGCCGCGAGTAGGCAAAAGTCGGTATCAATCTCGATTCCCAGAAAACGACGGTCAAGTTTCTTGGCGACGACCGAAGTAGTACCGCTACCCAAGAACGGGTCAAAAACGAAGTCCCCTGGGTTGGTGCTCGCTAGGACCAGCTTGGCTAACAGCTTCTCACTTTTTTGAGTCGGGTGGTCCGTATTTTCGGGCATTGACCAAAATGGAATCGTGATGTCTGTCCAGAGGTTCGACGGGTGGGTATCTCTAAAACTGCCGTTTTCGCTAGCCGTCCAGTCCTTCGGGTTTCCATCGCTGTCAGTGTACGGGGCCAATACCTTCCGCCGCAACTTCACTGCATCCACGTTAAAGGTATAGCTGTCCGAGAGCGTACAGAACCAAATATCTTCACTCGAATTCTTCCAATTCGTCTTAGCGCCCCGGCCCTTTTCTCGTTCCCAAGTAATCCTGTTGCGAATTATGAAGTGCTTCGAAGCAGCGGCAAAGATCGACTGAGACGACAGCCAATCGCCGCAAATGTAAACCGTGGCAGTCGGTTTCAGAACCGGCAACAGCCGTTCAATAACCTCCGAAATCCAAGCGGTGTAGTCGTCAACCGAAGAACGCGAGAACCGACGACCGTTGAAGACCTTGTTCAGATTGTAGGGAGGGTCTAGGAACAACAGATCAACATGCACGGCCGGCAAGAGCGGAATCCACTCACGGAAGTCGCCATTGATTGTTCCTTCGATCGGTTGAAGAAAGCGTGTTTGCGGCCGTTCCACGAAGAGTCGAGATTGGAGTTGTTCCGACTCCGAAACTTCGACAAATAGTGTTCGGTTGCGAGGTGCTCGGAGTTTTTGGTCGGTTGCCATGTGGAATATTCTATCGAGGGCAACCTGGTCGCGCAAGAACTGTCGCTAAAGAAGGGTAAAACTAGGTTGTTTTGGGTGATTTGGTGACGAAAGGGACATCCTTGATGCCGGGGACTCCCGCCCCCGCGAATTCACCGCCCAGGAACGGGCCGCGCTGGGAGAGAGCGGCATTGCCCTGTTGGGGCCGGATTCGCTCGACATCCACCTGAATGACTCCGCCTACTGGCAAAACGTCCCCCGGCGGGTCTGGGAATACACGCTCGGCGGCTACCAGGTGCTGAAAAAATGGCTCTCCTACCGGGAAGCAGCCCTCCTCGGCCGCCCCCTCACCGTGGACGAAGTCGCCTACCTCACCCACACCATCCGCCGCATCGCCTCCCTCCTCCTCCTCGCCCCCCACCTCGACGCCAACTACACCGCGGTGAAAGCGGATACGCATCCGTGGCCGGCAGCGAGCGGGACGCCACAAGGACAATAGGCCGCCTCCAGCGGTTGGCGATCTGGCCCAGAGCTTCGCGCCCGCTTACGCCGTGGCCACCAACACCAACCGCGGCCAGTTCTGGCTCTCCGTCGTTTTTGATATTCCCGTCTTTGACTTGAATCAGGGCAAGATTCGCCAGGCGCGGGCGAAGGTTCATAGCGCCGCGGCCGATTTGGATGTGACACGGACCAATCTGGTCAGGAGCCTGGCCGATACTTCCGCTCGTCACGCGAACGCCCGCAACGCCCTGAATCGACTGCAAACCAAGATTCTGCCTAACGCCCAACGAGCCCAGACGCTGGTGCAGGAGGGGTTCGACAAGGGGATTTTCGACGTCAACCGCGTCCTGCAAGCGAGGCGGTCGCTGCTGGAGGTTCCCAACGACCTGATTGACGCTTCGGAAAAAACCTGGTCCACCGGCGCGGAACTGTCCGGCCTGATGCAGCGAGAGCAGTTCCCTTAAACGCACACGGTGGCCTGTGCTCGATGTTCCCAAGCTTTGACGCCAATCAGAATTATCCGTTAAACGTGCGTGAAAGGAATCAACGGCCGCAAAGTCACTTCCCGACCCCTTGTCAAATCTACCGTCCAGCCGTCGCTGCTGCGTCGGGCATGGGAATCAGATAGGGGCGCATGCCGTCGAGGGTCTTGGGACCAATACCACGGACGCGGCGGAGATCGGAGTGGTCGTGGAAGGAGCCGTTGGCATCGCGGTCGGTGACGATGCGCTTGGCGAGGACTTCGCCGACTCCGGGCATCAGGGCAAGCTCCGCCCAATCGGCCTGATTGATATCGACCTTGAACTCGGCGAGCTCGGGCTGGACGTGATCGATCTCGATCAGCCGACGGCTGTGGGCGGCTTGCCAGGTCCAATGAGAGCCAATGGCGAGGAGGGCGATCGCCAGAAAAAAAGCGGCGACGGCTTGATCGCGGCGGCCAAGGAAGAGGACCGGCCAGCGGGGAGGTTCGCTCTGGGGGACGTTGGGCATGATGCGGGCTATGAGACAAGGATTGATCCCATCCCGTTTCCTAATCTTAATCCTACTCGTAATCCTAATCCTCTTCCTCTTCCGTTTCGATACTATTGCCGAAGCGTGATCGACTGTCCTTGAGCCACGTCGGCGGCCAGTCGACGATGAGGATGAGGATAAAGATTAGGAGGAACGCGGAAGCGAACGAGTCTATTTCGAGCTGGACGCCTGCTTCTGTTTTTCCACGAGCTTTTGGGCGTAGCGCACCAGATCCTTCACGGTCCGCTGCTCCAGCACTCCTTCGTCGAGGCGAATCTTGAGCCGCTGCTCGATTTCCAGGGCGAGTTCCGCCATGGCCAGGGAGTCAATGCTGAGCCTGGCGAGGTCGTCGGTGAGGGTCAGCGGCGCGCGGAACCCCGCTTTGGCCTTGAGAGCTTCGAGAACGGTCGCTTCCACCTCGTCCATGCAATCGTCCTGGCAGGCTGACTAACTCTTTACGGCTGCAATGAAGGGTTTAAGGGGCAATTATCTAGTTTATCAGAGTTTGTTGGGCTTGTTCGGTCAAGGGTTGGAGCGGTGTCTCCCGCGAATCTTGACGCGGCACTCCCGTCTGGTCACGTTTCTTGCGGCCAAACCAGCCGCAGCTGCCGGCGAAGGTACAAGAGAAAGGTAGATGCTGCCAGTTTGCGGTTCATTCGTCCGCGGGCGATAACTGCCGCAGCAGCCGCACCATTTCCAGGGCGGCCTCGGCACATTCCACCCCTTTATTTCCCACGTTGCCGCCGGATCGGTGGATGGCCTGCTCCATCGTGTTGCAGGTGAGCACGCCGAACAGCACCGGCAAATCCAGCTCCAAGGCAATCTGCCCCAAGCTCAGGCTGACCTGACGGTTGATGTGCTCATCGTGGGTCGTTTCGCCGCGAATCACGGCCCCGAGACAGAGCACCGCTTCATAATTGCCGGAACGGCCCAAATGCCGAGCGATGAGCGGAATCTCCCACGCCCCCGGCACCCAGGCGACCGTAATATCGCCGTCGTTGATGCCCGCTTTCGCCAGCGTCTCCGTCGCGCCGGCCAGCAGCTTGCTGGTGATGTTGTCGTTATACCTGGAAACGACTATGGCGTATTTGCCTTCGGCTGAGCTGCTGTCGCCGCGGAAGATGTGGGGCATGAAAACCTGCTCGGGCCGGGACAAAGTGCGAACAATCGTTTGCGGAATGGAGTAGTAACCGTTGCTGCTTGTTCAAGTTAGGCCCGCCCGCCCGCGACGTCAATTGCGACGGTGGCTTCGCGCAGGCTGCGGTGATAGACTGGCCAATCGCTTGAACAATGGGGGGAGGGTCGATGCCTGTGGATTTCTACCGGTTGTTGCTACTTACGTTGGGGCTGGGACTTTATTGGAGTGGCGGTACGGCCGCGCCGCGAGCGCAAGCAGCGGAAATGCTTTACCCACTTTCCGTCGTGGCCGATGCCTCGGGAAATATCTTCATCGCTGATCGGGATTTGCCGGGCGTTTGGAAAGTGACGGACGGTGCGCTGTCAGTCCATTTCCAAGGGGAGAAGAAATTCGGCACTCCGCTCAATGCCGTCCGTTGCCTGGCTCTCGACCACGAAGGAAAGCTCCTCGCCGGCGACAGCGCGACGCGAGAGGTCTACCGCTTCGATGCCGAAGGGAAGCCGCAGCCGCTGACGAAGGGAGGGATTGGAATTCCCATCGCCATCGCCGTGAACAAGGCGGGGGATATTTTCGTCGCCGATCTGGAATTGCACATTATCTACAAAGTTCCCGCTGCCGGTGGCAAGCCGGCGGAGTTCGCTCGGGTAGTCGCACCGCGAGGAATGACCATCGACGGCGAGGACAACCTGTGGATCATCTGCCACCGCGAGGATTTGCTGATCAAGCTCTCGCCGGAAGCGAAGAAGACGGCCGTTGTTAAAGGCCAGCCGCTGACCGCGTCCTCGTTTCCCGCGGGCATCGTCGTCGGCAAAGACGGCACGGCCTACATCGCCGACGGCTACAATAAGGCTGTCTGGAAAGTCGCGGAGGGCGGCAAGCCGGTGAAGCTTGTCACCGGTGAGCCACTCATTCACCCCGTCGGCCTGGCGTGGCGCGGCGAGAAGCTGTTAGTGGCCGATCCGCGGGCCAAGGGACTGATTGAAGTCGGGCTGGATGGCAAAGCGACAAAGTTGGAAATCAAGCTCGCACAATAGAGACAAGATCGAAACTAGACGAGGATCCGAAAATGAAATCTTCCGCGTTTGCCATTTGCCTCGCTCTTTTGCTGTTCCCTGTTTTTGCTGCTGACGACAAGGCTGCTAAGGACGCCGAAAAGTTCGTATCCCTCTTTAACGGCCAGGATCTCGCCGGTTGGGTTCCCGTCAACGTCGCGCCGGGCACATTCACCGTGAAGGATGGCCTCATCGTCAGCACGGGCAAGCCGACCGGCACGATGCGGACGGAGAAGATGTACGAGAACTTCATCCTGGAGCTCGAATGGCGGCACATGGTGGCCGGCGGCAACGCCGGGGTCTTCATCTGGGGAGATCCCATTACCGCTGTCGGCACGCCGTTCAGCCGCGGGATTGAGGTGCAGGTGCTCGATGGCCGCAACAGCGAAACCTACACCAGCCACGGCGACGTGTTCAGCATCTGGGGAGCCAAGATGAAGCCCGACCGGCCGCATCCCAAAGGAGGCGAACGCTGTCTCCCCAGCGAGCGGCGAGCCAAGCCGTCTCCGGAATGGAACCACTACCGTGTGACGTGCAAAGATGGCGTCCTCAAGCTCGCAGTCAACGGAAAGGAAGTCTCCGGCGGCAGCGAATGCAAGCCGCGGAAGGGCTACATCTGTCTGGAGTCCGAAGGCTCCGAGTGCCACTTCCGCAACCTGAAAATCCGCGAACTCCCCTCGACCAATCCCAAGCCGGAGGAAGTCGCGGCTGAGTATCAGGGGTTCCAGACGATGTATAACGGACTGGACCTGGCCGGCTGGAGGACGGACCCGGCCAACAAGAACCACTGGCAGGCCAAGGACTGGGTGCTGTTCCACGACGGCCAAGGGGAAGCCAAAGACAAGAAGGACAACCATCTCTGGACCGAAAAGAGCTACCGCAATTTCGAGATGGTCGTCGATTGGCGCATGGACCCCAAGCGGATCACCAAAAAGAAGTGGCCCATCGTCCTCCCTAGCGGTGACGACGCGGTCAATGGGGACGGCAAGCTCAAAGAGATTGAGGTCGATGATGCCGGCAACAGC
>JBKJNY010000036.1:0-16703 GCA_046593355.1 Pirellulaceae bacterium
GCCCCGATAAGCCCTTCCCTCGCTTGCGCGGCGGGCTAGTGATCGGCCAACCTCGGGGGCGAAAAGAATTTCGGAAAATCTGGCCCGCGGGGACTTGAATGTGCCAACCGCCTTGTGTAAACTTAAGTACAGTAGTGGCAGGGATGCCCGCGGACCAAGGGCATTCCGTGAGTTTGCATTCCCTTTGCGGACTCTGCGCCTCTGCGTGATGCTAACTCGGAAAAGAGGTGAGCATCACGCAGAGGCGCGGAGCACGCAGAGGGGAACGGGGAGGGAATGACGAAACTCGAATGGTGAATGACGAATGGAAGAGTGTCTTTTCATTCGACATTCGGAATTCGAATTTCGTCATTCTCTCGTTGCGGGACCGCCTGAAGGCGGGACTCCAACTTTTGTTCTTTGACAATTGGGTCGTAAGGGAAGAAAAGTAGCCGTTAAGAGGCTGTGCGATTGTGTAGCTGTGTTTGAAAAACAGCTTATAAAATCGCGGAGACTCCCCCCGGAAGAGCGGGGGCCTGGGTCTATCAAGAAAGTGGGATGACACCCGTTTGACTTGAACCACCTCGCGGCGGAAGTGGGAGCCGGGCAAGGAGTTGCGGCCAGGGCTGCGCGGCTGATACAGGTGAAAACTGTATCGCAAAACCGGTATCAAACCGGGTTTATCAGCCGCTTATAACGTGGAAGGGCAGGGGATGGCCCTCCTGGTTGGTTAAGGGAAAGGCTGCAACTGGGCAGGCTGGAAGCCTACCCCACTTGTCCGTTACTTTTCCAGCCCATCCAAGTTCGTATCGAACCGAATCTCAATCAGGTTCCATTCCCCTTTGGCCGAGGGCATCGCGCCGTTGCCAGGGCGATAATAGTAAAAGTGCCAGACCACGGGGAACCGCTCGCCTTTGTAGAGGTAACGGAGAATCACGAGGTCGCTCCCCACGGTCTTGACGCTGGCGACATCATGCCCGGTATAGCGGCCATAACGTCCTTCCAGCTTGACCGCTTTATCGATCAGCCCAGTTAGCTCTTCGCTCTTGCCCTTGAGCGGCCCCTTGCCCACCAAGGTGCTAAAGGCCAATTCCGGCCCGATCGTGGGATTGTTGAACGCCTTAAAAAAATCCTCAATGCCACCCTGCAGCTTTTCGACCTCCGCTTGCTGTTGTGGAGTTCGTTCCTGAGCGGTTAGCCCAGACACAAGTCCGGCCAGGATCAGGGTGACAAGCAGTAGTCGATTGCGGCCAGCGGACATGGGTTATTCCTTGGAGAGTTTTCAGAGTTCAGTTTTCAGTTTTCAGTTTTCAGAGTTCGACTTTCGGATTTGAGATTCAAGAATCCGCATTCCTCTCAAATCTCAAATCTCAAATCCTGTTCCGCCCTCTTTCAGCACTTCCATCATATCCGCCGCCAGGAAAAATGAGCCAGTAATGCAAATAAGTCCGCTGTTCGCTCGGCAGGCGTGCTGCCAGGCGGCAGCCGGAGTGGACTCGACGACAATTTGACACGAGAGAGAAGCGGGTAGTTGCGCGGCGACCTCCTGGGCGATGAAATTTAACTCCGCGGTTTCCATCGCGCGGGGGTTGGTCACATACTGCGTGAGGATCAGCGTTTCGCAGGCCGGCAGCAGCTCTCGCAATATCCCAGCCACATCCTTATCGCGGCTGCTGGCAAAGATCAGTGTCGCGCGAACACCGGGAGACTGCTGTCCCAGGGCCAGGGCCAGGGCCTGAGCCGATGCCACGTTATGGGCCACGTCCAGAATGACCGTCGGATTCCGGCCGAGGATTTCCACGCGGGCGCTGCAGCGGGCGGCGGAAAGTCCCTGGCGGATCGCCGCTTCTGGAATGCTCCAATTCTGACGGGAAAGTTGCCGGAGCGCGGCAATCGCCACCGCGGCATTGGCGCACTGGTGGACGCCCAGAAGTGAAATCTCCAATCCATTTAGTAGTCCGCTCACTCCGTGAGCGGACAGGCCTGCACACGGAGTGTGCAGGCTACTTTCCCAATAGTCGAATCGCTGGACGAGACCATCGCCAGTATGACCCACATTCGCAAAATCAAAATCATGTCCCCGCTCCGCCAGCGGCGCGTGCTGTTCGCCGGCGATCTGCTGGATGACCTGCCGCGGCTCGTCTTCAATCACCCCGGAAATGACCGGCACTCCCGGCTTAATGATGCCCGCTTTTTCCCTGGCGATCTCCCTCAGCGTGCTGCCGAGCTGCTTGGTGTGGTCATAACTGATGCTCGTAATCACGCTCACTTCCGGAATGCAGACGTTCGTGGAATCCAGCCGGCCCCCCAGCCCCACCTCCAGCACGGCGACATCGACGTTGTGCCGGGCGAAATAGAGAAACCCCAGGGCCGTCGTGATTTCAAAGAACGTCAGCCCGCCGCCGATGCCCCCGGATAGCGCCTCCGCATCCATCCGCTCCACGACGGGCAGCAATTCCGCGGCCAGCGACACCAACTCCCCCTCCGGCAGACAGCTCCCGTCGATAGCAAACCGCTCCTCGAGCCGCTCCAGATGGGGCGAAGTATAGAGGGCCGTCGTATAGCCCGCGGCCTGCATCACCGCCGCGATCATGGCCGCCGTGGAACCTTTCCCTTTCGTGCCGGCGATGTGGACCGCCTTCAAGGCCAGATGCGGATCCCCCACGCGCGCCAAGAGCAGCCGCATCCGGTCCAACTTGAACGCCTCCAAGTTGTACGGCACATGCGCCAGCCGCTCGTAATTGATCCGGCTGTAAAGAAAGTCGAGCGCGGATTTGCGGTCGGTTACGTCCGTCGCCACAGGCTTGCCGGGGAGAGAGGAAAGAGGTCTGCCGCCAAGTTTAACGCACCCACCGGAAACAGATAGGGCAGGGTTACTCAGTGTTTCAAACGGTGCCCGACACCAACCCGAAGCGTTAGCGAGGAAAAACGACGTTAGCCATGGGCTCTTCCTCGCTTACGCTTCGGGTTAGTTTCGTCGAACACGATGCATGTTGAAACACTGAGTAGCCCTGGGATTCGTCGCACCAGCTGAGAGTACTGAGTACTGGGTACTCAGGCGAGCGAAGAAGACTGCATCACCCTGCTAGCAGCGGTTTCCTTCGCTTGCGCTTCAGGCTTGTGTTTACCCAGTTTCACAAATCCCGTTAACCCACAAAGTCGACTCAACCGGCAGGGTCCGCGTGGTCGATAAAGTTTCCGCGCCCAAAATCCAGACTCGCTCATTGGGGAATGCGAATGGCCAGGATCACGATTGTTTTTGCCGCCCTGTTTCTCGTCGCCGGAATTGTAGTTGCGCTCCTTCCCGCCCAGGAATCCGCCTGGCGAAAGACGGCCGCTGCGGCAGGGAAAGAGCCTGGCAGATTCCAACCAGCCAAGCCGCGGCCCCTTTCGCCGGCCTTGCGCGACTCGAAGATTCCCGCCATTCCTGTCGAAAACGAAGGAGCAGCATCGGCCAGTTTGTCGGACGACGCGAACGCCGTTACGGCAGTGGAAGCACAAGTCGAAGCGGCTCCGCAAAGTGAAGCGGCCTCTCCCGCCGACAGTGGCGAAACGAGAAGCGTGCTCAAACGGCCAGGTACTTTGCCAAGAACTTCCGCCAGGCCGATGCCGATGGCGACGGCCGCCGAGAGCGAGCCAACCGCTGCGGAACCGGCAAACGAAGTTGCCGAGGAAGTCACCCCAGGGGCTCCTTCGACTCGTCCCTTTGGCGGTCGTTCACTGTCCCCCATTTCGGCTCGCGAAGCCCAGCCGGTCGTGCCCGAGCAGCCGCAGGAACTGCCAGCGGAGTTGGCTCCCCCGGCGTCGGTTCCTCAGCAGCCTGCCGGGGCTCCTTCCGCTCGCCGCCAGCCGACCAAGAGTCGCGGCGCTGCCTCTCCAAAATCCGAGGATGGCCAGATTACTGTCGAGAGCCATCCGCAGAACATCCATGTGCAGGTTGCCGGCCCCGCGGCCCTCACGGTTGGCAAGCCGGCCAAGTATGTCGTGCATGTTGTGAACGACGGCGCGGCGAACGTGGAAGACGTGGAGGTCCGTCTGCCGCTGCCGGCGTGGGTCACGGTCTCGAACCCCGAATCGACCGGCGGTGAAGCGCAGTTGCAGGCCGATGGCGCGGGAACGCCCCGCCTCGTGTGGTCTCTCGCGTCGGTCAAAGCCAAATCGAGCGACGAGCTCCACCTGCAACTCACTGCCGCGGACGGCCAGCCCTTCGACCTGAACGTGGAGTGGACCTGCCGCCCTGCGGCTGCCCACGCCCGCATCACCGTCCGCCAGCCGCAACTGGAGTTGTCGCTGACCGGCGCGACGGACCTGCTGTTCGGCGAAGAGAAGGTGTTCACGCTGCTAGTCAGCAATCCCGGCAGCGGAGATGCCAGTGGCGTGGTGGTCCAAGTCGCCATCGGCGGCAATCGGGCCAAGGAAGTGGAAGTCGGCAACATTCCGGCCGGCGAACAAGTGGAGATTCCCGTACAGGTCGTCGCCAACCAGGTGGGCGAGTTGAAGCTCACGGCCTCCGCCAAAGGCGATGGCGGCCTGACAGCCGAAGCGGCGGCGAAGATTCTCATCCGCCGGGCGCAACTTGCTTTAGCGGTGGAAGCCCCGGAGCTGAAATTCGCGGGCACGGAAGCGACCTACGTGGTCACGGTGACGAATGCCGGCAACGCGGCGGCGGAAGACGTGCAAGTGAGCATGGCGATTCCCAGCGGGTCTCGCTATGTCGGCGGTGTCAGCGGCCCGACCACCACCAAGGGGAACCTGAGCTGGAAGGTTGGCGCCATTGCTCCTAATGCTCAAAAGCAGTTCGAGATCCGCTGCCAATTGCTCGTCGAAGGGACCAATCGCGTGGCCGTGCAAGCGACCGGCAAGGCCGGGCTATCCGCGAGCGGAGAGGCCGCGACCGAAGTCGAAGCGATTTCGGAGCTCAAGCTGATCGTCAACGATCCTTCCGGCCCGGCCCCGACCGGCCAGGAAGTCGCCTATGAAATCCAGGTGATGAACCGCGGCAGCCGAGCGGCTAAGAACGTGAAGATCCTGATTCAGTTCGCCGACGGCGTCGAGCCGACTGAGCTGGCGGGGGGCCAAGGGAAGCTCGTCCCCGGCCAGGTCGTCTGCGAGCCGCTCCCCGAGTTGGCCGCGGGCGAACAGGTGACGGTGCGAGTGAAGGCCAAGGCCGCGAAGACCGGCACGCATCGCTACCGCGTGGAAGTGACCAGCGGCGAGGACGAAGCCCGCCTCGTCAGCGAAGGAACCAGCCGCTTTTTCGACAGCAAGAGCGGAGCGGCGGCCCGGACGGCGAAGAAACCGGTGAAGGAAGGGGCGGGGACAAAGCAGAGGTAGAGGGATAAGAGGGAGGGGGGCTCACACAGAGGCGCGGGGGCACAGAGGGGAAGAGAAGGCAAATGCTAAAGCGATGACAACCTAACTAATTGGAGCGAGATTGTTTTGAGCGGACCGCTCTTACCGGGCGGGGCTTGAGGCTGGTGACGAGGAGTAAGTCAACAACTTGGTGGGTGCCGTCACTGTGACCTACCGAGATGGTTCGTCCGGTCGGAGTCGTGGACAAAAACTCGGGATGCTCCACGGGCAGCGAGCGCCCATCGGCGAGGAATATGTCAAATGGCTGAAACGGCCGCTCTCGATGCATCTGGCGAATTTGGTCGATAGTCATACTAGAATCGTAGCACCGCCGCTTGGAAAGGTAAAGAAGATTTCGTGGCAAGGCTATTTACGCCCTGGCCGTTTTCTCCCGCTCAAGCGAGACGACAGACAACCCTCTCCAGCGGGCCTGGAACTGCTCGTACTCGCGGCTGACTAGCTCCTCGATTTCGCGGCGGAAGCGGGGAATGCTGAAGCGCTCGGCGTTGACGCGGATGCGATACGGGTCGAAGGACTCGGACTCGAACTGCTCGACGGCGCTGACAATGGCCTCGGGGGTTTGCGACTCGAAGAAGCAGCCGGTTTGGCCGGCGATGACCGTCTCCTTCGCCCCGCCGCGGCCGAGAGCGATGACGGGCGTGCCGCAAGCCTGGGCTTCCACCGGCATGATGCCGAAGTCCTCATCCGCGGCAAAGACGAAGGCCCGGGCGTTGGCCATGTGCGATTGCAGCGTGCCAGCATCCTGATAACCCAGCAGCTCGATGTTCGCCGTGGCCCTCTTCTTGAGCCGCGATAGTTGCGGGCCGTCCCCGATGACGACGAGCTTGCGGCTGGGCATGAGGCGGAAGGCTTCCACGATGACGTCGACCCGTTTGTACGGGACTAGGCGGGAGGCGGCGAGGTAGAAATCCTCCTTCCGTTCCTGGAAAGTGAACCCGTCCACGTCCACCGGCGGGTAGATGACTTGGGCGTCGCGGCGATAGGTCTTCTCGATGCGGGCGGCGACGTAGCGGGAGTTGGCGACGAAGACATCGACGCGGTCGGCGGAGGCCCGGTCCCAGAGGCGGAGGTAGTGGAGCGTGAGGCGGGCGATGAGGCTCCGGATGCCCCAGGTCATTTTGGATTCACGAAGGTACTGGTGATGCAGGTCCCAGGCGTAGCGGATGGGAGTGTGGACGTAGGAGATGTGGAGCTGGTCGTTGCGGGTCAGGACGCCTTTCGCCACGGCGTGGCTGGAGCTGAGGATCACGTCGTAATCGGCGAGGTCGAACTGCTCCACGGCCAGCGGCATCAGCGGCAGATAGTTGCGGAAGAGGCGGCGGGCCAGCGGCAGCTTTTGGATGAAAGAGGTGTGGACCTCGTGGCCGAGGAGCATTCCGCGATCCTTGGCGGCGAGGAAATCGACAAGGGCAAAGAGGTCCGCCTGCGGAAAGGATTGCAGCAGTTGCTCGACGACCTTCTCCGACCCGGCGTAGGAGTCGAGCCATTCGTGGATGACGGCGAGCTTGGGAGCGGAGTGCATGGTGTGGGTCTAGTTGGCTGCGTTTGCCAGGACTTGCCAGGTTTCGTCGGCGGCGCGGTCCCAGGTACACTGCCGGGCGCGGGCCAGGCCACGGGCGCGCAGGGAGCGGCGAAGTTGTTCGTCGGTGAGGAGGTTTTGGATCGCGTGACCGATAGCGGCCACATCGTTGGGGTCCACCAGAACAGCAGCATCGCCGGCGACTTCCGGTAGCGAGGTAGTGCTGGAGCAGATGACCGGCGTGCCGCAGGCCATTGCTTCGAGCACGGTCAGGCCGAAACCTTCATACAGCGACGGATAGACGAACGCCGCCGCGCCGGAGTAAAGAGCGGGGAGCATCTCGTCCGGCACATAGCCGGTGAGCACGACGCTCTCGACTGGCGCTTCGAGCTTCGCCGAAGCAAAGACGTTAGCGGCGGTGCCGACGAGGACGAGCTTGGGACTCGGAGGCTGATTTGAAATCAGTTGCTGGGAAACCTGCTGCCAGGCTTCCAGCAGTCGCGGCAGGTTCTTGCGCGGCTCCAGCGAGCCGACGCACAGGACGTACCTTTCGGGGAGGTTGAACCGAGCGCGGGCGGCAGCGATCTCTTCGGCAGTTGCAGGGTGGAACCGCGGGTCAACGCCGTTTTGTACGACGTGAATCTTGTCCGGAGGCACGCGGCAGATTTCGGCGATGCGGCCCTTCGAAAATTGAGAGACCGTGAGGATCTGCTGAACGCGGCGGGCGAGCCGCGGCACGAGCCATTGCAGCCAGGCGGCGAAGCGCGGCGTAAAGCACTCTGCCCGGTCGTGGAAGGCGCAGTCGTGGATGGTGACGATTTGCGATCCGACGCCGAGCGGTCCGGTGGTGCATGGCGACCATAGTAGCGAGCGGCGGAGATGGCACGGCAGGCCGACTTGTTCCCACAGATGGCCGCGGATGCCGTGCCCCGCCCGAGATGGCTCCACCAGCTCCACGCGGCTGCCGAGGCGAGCGACAATTTCGCGCGCGTAGCGCTGCATGCCGGTGACCCGTTGTCGCATGAAACGGCCGTTGACTTGAACACGCATGACTGCTTCCGCTAGGCGCTCCCAGGGACAGAGACTGCCGAGCGGCCCGCTGCCCCGCTGAATTCTTTCCAAGCGAGCCATGCCATGACGGCGAACAGCAACACCATGGACGGAAAGGTGCGCGTGGCCGAAAGATACTGCAGGCGAGGAAGCTCCAGCAGAGCGAGCAGGACCAGCGGATAGAACATGCAGCCGGCGAAAGAGCCGCCAAGAAAGCCGCGATAGGCCTTCCCTGCCAGATATCCATACACCAGCCAGAACGGGCCGAAGCCAATCCAGCCGAAGTCGCGGGCGGGCGTGAACAGGCCGCCGTCGTTGTTGAGCTCCGCGTTGCCGTGGCGCTCCAAAGTGTCGGTATGGATATCCGCCGGGCTAATCCCCACCAATTGCTGATAGCCGAAGGGGCTGTTCTCAATCAGCGGGAATTCCCAGAACCAGGAGAATGTGGAATAAGGAATGGGCCACGGGCCGCGGAGCGTCATCGACATCGCCCCGTTGTTGTGAGCCGTGGTGTAGTATCCGAAGAACCGCCAGACGGTGAACTCGGCGAGGCTGTCGAAGTTTTCCTTGTGGTACTGCCAGGAACGGAATGACTCGAAGAGGCCGAACAGGACGATGACGAGTGGAACCGCGACGAGCGGCAGAACCTGCAATGACAGACGCGGCCGGGAGCTGAGCGGCTGGCCGAATACCCACAACCGCAAGCCAAGGACGAATACGGGTACAACCAGCTCGATCAGCGCCAGACGCTCGCTATAGATCAGTGCCCGCGCGGCGGCAATGGCGAGAAGCGACAGAAGCGGCAGGCGGAGGCTCGTTCGCCCGCGGAAGTAGAGCCATGTTCCCAGCAAGGCCGCGACGATGCCGAACTGCGTGGCGGTCGTGACGCCGGGAATGGTGGGAAAGATCTCGGTCTTGATCATGTCGGCGGTCGCTGCGTCCGCCCCTTGCAGCAAATCGCGGATTGTCGCCAATGAAAAGCCGTTCTTCAGGCCGACCAGCAGCCAGATTCCATAGCCCGCAAGGGTAAGCAGGAAGCTGAGCCAGAACCAAGGGACTAGTGCGCCATCTAATCGCTTTGCGGCCCCTTGCGGCTCTCGGCCGCTGCTCATGGCCAGCCAAACACCGACCGCGAAGATTCCCCAAGCTGCAAACCCCATCGCCAGGTGCAAGGGTTCCAAATACTTGCGGGTGCTGTAGAGCTGAAACCCCCAGTCCGATGTTCCCACCGCAATCGCCAACGTCAGAACCGTCCCGCCGAAGAGAACGGCGGGATGCAGCCACCAGACGCAATGAAGAGCACGGGCGTTCATGAAACTGAGCTCGCTAGCGGCAAACCATACCCAGCGGAAGACACCCTTCAGTCTAGTTACCGGTCCCTGAAACTGACTAACTTGGTTAGCAACGGCGCCAATGAGCGTGGACGAACAGAGCCGGTTATGACGACGGCAGCGGCTGTGAATGCCGCTCGCTAAAACGCCCCTTCGCGGAACAAGACCACGCGAATCGTGGAGATCAAGATGTAGAGGTCCAACCAGAGCGACCAGTTCTTCACGTAGTAGGCATCGAAGGCGACCCGCTCGGGGTAGGTGGTGTTGTTGCGGCCGGAAACCTGCCACAGACCCGTGATGCCCGGTAGCACGTCCACATAGTATTCGTACTCTTCGTCGTACTTGTCGATCTCCGCTTCCACGATGGGGCGCGGCCCAACGAGGCTCATCTCGCCGCGGATCACGTTCCACAATTGCGGTAATTCGTCCAGGCTCGTTTTGCGCAGGAACTTGCCGATCCAGGTGATGCGGGGATCGTCCTTGAGCTTGTGGTTGGATTCCCATTCCGCTCGCAGGAGCGGATCGGAGGCGAGATACTTCTCCAGCACTTCGTCCGCGTTCACCACCATCGTGCGGAATTTCCAGGCTTTGAACCTGCGGCCATGCCGCCCAATCCGCTCTTGTCCATAGAACAATGGCCCCGGCGAGCTGAGCCGCACTAGCGCGAGAATGGCCACGATCAGGGGCAACGTCAGAAGTCCACTCGTCAGCGTGATGGAGATGTCTGCCGCTCGCTTGATCCCGCGCGACCACGGCGACAGCAAGCGATTGCGCGCCCACAATGCCGATACACCTCCCACCTCCACAGCTTCCCCCCACAGGCTCGGATAGCCATCGAGCGAGGACATCAAGATCCAGTCGCGAATGCCGAGCTCTTCGCGGCAAAAGAGTCGCTGCGTCTGAGCGTCGGCATCGGTCTTCGCAACGACTGCGGCATTCACGCGATGCTCCAGGGCGAGCTCGAGGAGAGCTTCCGGAGGGCCGAGGTAAAGGGAAGGATCGAGTCCGGTATCAAGCGTCTCCAGGTCATCCACAAAGCCGACGGGTCGCAACCCGCGCTGCGGCTGGCGAAGGAGTTTCGTGAACAAGTTGACCGCCTGCCTGTCGCTGCCAATGACGATGACGCGGCGGCCCCACCAGTTGGTTCGACCGAACAGGGAGCGGACCAGAGACCGCGAGGCGGGCAGGAGAATCGCCGCGCTGCATCCGGTGACGAGGAGTGCCGCGGTGAGCTGCCAGGATTGCCCAAGTGCAAAGACAACGCCAACCAGAATCCCCGTTGTCGCGGCTGCGATGCCGGCAATCCGCGCCAGCTCAGCGATGGGACCGATGCCCCAAGCCCGCTGCAATCCTGCACCACGTAAACCGGACAATTGCCAGACAAAGAGCAGGGCGAGGATGCGCAAAACGCCATTGGCGACGTCATCGCCGGCGAGCAAGTAGGTTAGGGCAAATCCCGTCGCCGCGGATGTGGCGAGGGCAATCACGTCCGCGACCAAAATGCAGAGGCTTGTTTCCAGGCCGCTGCGAGTGCCAATCGCGGGAACACGTTTACGCTCACCTCCACGGACGGTCGTTTGAGGCGCAGGCGCAACGGGAATGCCCGTTGGCACGAGCACAACGGGTGTTGCAGCGGGCTCAGATTTAAGGGCGGTCGTGGGAATGCCAGACACGGATGGAATGATTGGTTGAATAATTGAGGTTGCAATTTCAGAGATGCCAGCCCGGTGTTTGTCGCGCGCACTCCTTTCGCAATTTTCCTAGCCGCCGCTGGTTAACGAAAACAATCGATAAAGCGGGGTAAATAGGGTAGATGGAGATTCTACACGAGTTGCGATGATTGTCCAGATTTTGCTGTGACGTTTGGATTTGGCGTGAAGACTGCGAGGGCATCGAGAGAATCAAGGTTGCGCCTTCGCATCAGTTCCTGTGTGACCGCAAGCAGGAAAGCCGCGACGAGGCTCATCCCGCTGGCCGTGCAGCCCAAGGCCCAGAGCAGATTGGTTGCTGTCGGAAAGTCGGAGGCAACCAAGCGGTCCAAGGCTGCTTTGAACGAAAGCGTGCACAACACGTTGAGGATCGGAACCGTGAGCAGCACCAGCAGCAGCCGTTGCGAGAATACGGAGTATCCTCGCCAAACTTCCCGCGGAGCGACGACCAGGCTGAGGATCGGTATCCAAAGGGGCAGCGCGTCGTAGAACAGGTGATAAATGCTGAGCAGGGTCGCCAGGATCATGATGAGGCCCGTTGGACCAATGGCTCCTTCGCTCGGGACATCGCCCGCACGTTTCCAAACGGCCAACCCGGCGAGCGACAACACCAACATCGGCACGGCGATGGGCAGCATGGAACCGCTGTTCTTGCCCAACCAGCGGTCGGTGGCCGCCAGGCCGTCGATGCGGGCCGTGCTGGTGGCGGGATTCACGCCGGGATGCGCTTCGAGCTCGTGCTGATTCTGCTTCAGAATGGGGACGAGGTTCGCCAGGTCTCCAGTGCGGCTGAAAATGACGAGGAGTCCGGCGGCGGCGATGAGACTGGAAAGCAGTGCGCCAAGTCCCGCGGCGCGAAAATCCCCGCGGCAGAGCATGAGCAGGCCCAGCGGCACTCCAAACGTCGGCTTGAAGCTCGCCAACGTGAGCATGAGGCCGGAGAACCACGGCTTGCTCCTGGCCCAATGAAGCGCCCCAAAGAGAGCTAAAGTCAGCGGCAGCGCGACTTGCCCAGCAATGAAGTTGGCTCGGCCCGGCTGCGTAATCAAGATCACCGCGGCCAGCGCCGTCACGCTGCCGATGGATGGATTCTTGCCGACGGCGCGCCACAGGGCATAAGCGTAAACCAGTAGCAGGACCATGTTAAAGATCCCGTAGCACCACATGCTCCATCGGAAATCCTCCATCAAGCCGAACGGCGAAAACAGCAGCAGGATGAGCGGCGAAAAGAGCGGAAAAATGTTGAGGACCGGGTAACGCGGGTTGCTCAGATATCGCGGCTGGCCGTCGGGTCGCGGGAGCTTCGTTTCGCAGTCATACGGATTTACGCCGTCAAGCACAGCCCGAATCGGATAGTAGACGGCATCGCGATAGTCCCCCATTCCCTCCGTGCCGCGAGTCTCACTGAGCTTCGGCTCGCCGGGAATGAGGATCTTGTGGCTCATCCGCCAGAGCATTACCCCGATGACCAGGCAGAACAGCAATACCCCCAGCGTGTCCTTCACGCGGTGATGTACGTCGCGCCAGCAGTTGATAATGGCGGATAGGCTCATCGCGCGAAGTGCTCCAGGAGCCAATCGACAATGCGGATTGCGGCGCGCCCGTCTCCAAAGGGGCTGGCGTCTACCTGCATGGACTTGTATGCCTTTTCATCTGTCAGCAGGCGCGTCGCGGCGGCCACAATACTGCCACAATCTGCCCGGACCAGCGCCACTGCGCCGCATTCCACCGCTTCCTGCCGCTCCGTCGTCTCGCGGAGGACGAGGACCGGCCGCTTGAGGGAAGGAGCTTCCTCCTGCACGCCGCCGGAGTCGCTCAGAATCAGCTTGGCTCGGTCCATCAGCCAGACAAACTCGGGATACGGCAGCGGGCGAAGCAGATGGACGTTGGCAATTCCGGCGAGCGAGCCTTCGACGGTACACTTCACATACGGGTTGAGATGCACCGGCAGAACGAACGCAATGTCCGGGAAAATGCGGGCCAATTCGGCAATCGCCCGGCAGATTTGAGCGAGGCCGTCTCCATGATTCTCCCGGCGATGGGTTGTGATGAGGACCATCTGCCGGTCTTGCAGGAAGCCATAGCGGTCCGGCCAGACTTTGCTCTGCCGCTCGCGCTCGCTCGTCCAAAGCAAAGCGTCAATCACCGTGTTGCCGGTGACGCGAATCTGCTCGGACGGAACTCCTTCTCGCAGCAAATTGTCTTTCGCCCGTTCCGTCGGGGCGGCATGCAAGGTCGTGGTGATGCTGGCGACCCGGCGATTAAATTCCTCCGGCCACGGCTGTTGCAGATTGCCGGTGCGAAGGCCGGCTTCGACATGCACAAAGGGGAGTTGGCGATAGAAGGCGACCATCGATGCCGCCAGGACGCTGGTCGTGTCTCCCTGGGCGACGAGGCAGTCCGGTTGCTGCTTCGCAACCAGTTCGTCCAGGCTGGTCAGGCAGCGAGCCGTGAGTTGAGCGAGTGATTGGCCGGCGGACATGACTTTCAGGTTTACATCGGCGCTGATGCCAAAATAGTCAGTCACCTGCCGCAGCATTTCGTCGTGCTGGCCCGTGAAGCAAATGATGGGTTTGATTTGTCCGCCGCGCCGCGCGCACTCCAGCACGACCGGGGCCATTTTAATGGCCTCCGGGCGTGTGCCGAGAATCAGGAGTGGGCGGAGTTGGGACATTAATTAGACCGTCGTTGGTTGCGGCGCGGATTCGGCCCGCTGGGCAAGTTGGCCGAGAACAGCGCGGGCGTGCTCCCGCATGGGGACAACGCGGAACTTGCTGCTAAATAGAGCGAGAACCTCCGTCACCAGCCGGACCTTGTCGGCTCCCTTCATTTGCATCGCCGGAAAGAAGCTCAAATCGGGTTCATCGTCGCCACCGAGAAAATCGAGCGGGTGCAAGAGCAAGCTGGGGCTGATTCCCCGCAGCCGGCACAGGAACAGTGCGAAACGGAAGTAGGACTTGGCAAGCACACGCGAGAATTGCGCCAGGTAGAGCACGTAACTGAGGTGCATCGGGACGCGGAACACCGGCATCGTGGTGACCGGAATTTCCAGAATCGGCCCATCCGGCGTCTTCCAGGAATAGGGCCGCAGCGGGCGGAAGCCTTCGCTAGTCTTGCCAAAGAGCTGCTTCCGCTCCTGCTTCTGCTCGCTGCTCAGGCGGGACTTGAAGAAGTAATAGGCGCGGGCAATCGGCCCCAGGAATGTCGGAAAAGTCGAAGCGTCGTACAGATAGCCGCGGCTGGCCAGAACCCGCAGCACCGCGGGGGAAAAGCTGTAGCCTGGCCCGCGAAAGCCGATGGTGCGCTCGCCGGTGACGCGCTCAATCTGCTCCTCGGCGGAAGTCAATTCGCGCTCAATTTCCTCGTCGGTGTAGAGGTGCAGCCAGGGTTCATGATGGAATGAGTGATTCCCAACTTCGTGACCCGCCTGCGTGATGCTGGCGAGTGCGATATGGTTCCTTTCCAGGGCGGCATCCTGCCCCACGATGAAGACCGTGATTTTCAGGTCCAGCTCACGGAGTACATCCAAGAAACGAGGCACCACCAGGTCCAGGTAGCTAGGATAGGAATCCCAGCCGCCGTCGCCGTGCGTTTTCAAGTACGACCATTTGTTGTCAAGGTCGAGTGACAAGCTGGCGATGGGTTTCATGATGCGTGGTTAGGGGAAGCGGCGCGGTAACGAGCGGCAGCGATTCTTCGGCGAGACGGACAGATTCGTTGACGTTCAGCGTGCCGTTCACTATCTGGGCAGACGTGACAATGGAGAGCCCGGGGATGGAAGTCGTGACCGGCGGCACGCGGGCGGAATAGCCGAGCGTGGAAAGGGCGAAGACCTGCTTCACCCGCGAAACGCGGAAGGCCTGCACAGAGTCTTCTGGGCGAAATTGCGGATACATGCGAGCGAGCGCGGCCAGGCAGGACTGCTTGATTTCGTCGTCGCTCTTGGCAAAGACTGGGTCGTCCGCGGCGGCGTATTTCGGCAGATAGATGAGGCTCCGGCCGCCGAATTGTTGTGGGTCCACCAGAGCCGTCATCTCGATGACGCCCGTATACGGAACCCAGTCGTCGGTAATGTTGGTGACGTAGTACGGGCCGAGCGGCTGCGATGTAAGGAGCGATGCGCAAACGATGCCGAGGTATTTCACCGAGTTCAGGCGGCTTTTCTCTTCGGGCTCAAGCTGCGGGGCGATGCGGGCGGCGATGTTGGCCGGCGCGGTGATGATGACGCGGTCGAAGATGTCGTGGCTGCCGTCATTCAGCACCAATTGCAGCTTGCCGTCGTCTTGTCGCGTCACACGATCAACCACTGAATTCGTGCAGAGCGTGACCCCTCTTTCCATCAGCCGCTCTTCAAACCGCTGCAGCAAGCGGGCATATCCGCCGGGAAGGTAGCCGAACATCTCTTTCTTGAGGCCGGTCCGGCGGGCGGCGTACATGCGGGCGATGGTGGCCCAGATGAAGGCGGCGGAAGTTTCCTTATAGGCTTCCCCCAGCTTGGCCTTGAGGAGCGGCAGCCAGATTTTTTCAAAAGTCCGCCGGCCGGAAAGGCGGCAGAGCCAGTCGGCGACCGGAATCTGCTCCAGGGCCTTCCAGTCCTTGATGCGCGAGGCCCGAAAGATGGTCCAGCCGAGGCGGAATTTATCGATAAGACCCAGCGGCGGGAACTTCAGGAACTCCAGGCTGTTGGACATCGAATGCAGCCGGCCGTCAACATAAAAGCCGGTTCGGGTCTGCACCCACTTCATCTGCTCGTCGAGGTCTAGCTCTTTGAGAATCGCCCGCAGGTAACTGTCGGAGAGGAGCGTGACGTGGTAGTGCGGTCCCAGGTGATGTCTCCCAATCGCCAGGCATCGGCGAGGCCGCCGAGATGGTCCGCCGCTTCCAGCACGGTGACGCGGTGCCCCATTCCGGAGAGACGCCAGGCGAGAGCGAGCCCCAACATGCCACCGCCGACGATGGCGTAGTGTTCCTTGGCGGGAGTCATAGGGTGAGCTCCCGTACCTGGCGGTTCGTTACGTCATACGCGAAACCGCAAGCGGAACAGACGACTTTTCCCGGCGAGTCTCCCTCGTCCCATTTCGCAATGGGCTCACCGCAGCGACAGACGCACCCGATGCTGCGGGCGGGATTGCCAAGGACCAGATGAAAGTCGGGGACGGACCTGGTCACAATCGAGCCCATTCCAATCATGGCGAAGCGGCCGATTTCCAGATTGCTGCCGATGATGCAACCGGCGCCAATGGTTGCCCCTTCGCGGACCCGCGTGAGCTGGGTGTGCTCGTCGGGGTCGGAGGAACGGAGGCTCTTCAAATCGGACGTGGCGGCGCGGGGAAAACGGTCGTTGGTGAAAATGGTGCCGGCGCTGACCATCACGCCGTCTTCAATCGCCACGCCGTTGCAGATATAGACCTGCGAGTTCAGCTTGACGCGGTTGCCGATGGAGACACCGTAGGCGATGGATGTCTTACCGCCGACGATGCACTCCTCGCCGAGCGTCGTGTCTCGGCGGATATGCACGTTGTCCCACACGCTGGTCCCTTCGCCCAGCGAGACGTTGGCTTCGACAATCGCGGTGGGATGGATGCGGACGGGCATGGCGACATTTCGTTACGGGAATTTATGACACAAGCCTTCTATGTTCGCGCGGGTGTCAAGGGTCGGGGTGGTTTGGGGTCGTCGTAGTGATGCGGGGGCTGCGTGAAGAGTTGGGAGTGCGTCCCGAACTACCTTCTATCCGTGTCG
>JBKJNY010000041.1:0-9343 GCA_046593355.1 Pirellulaceae bacterium
CCGCCGTGGGAGCGGGTGAAGGTTCAGGATCGCGAATTCTTTTCGCTCACGGATCCAATCACAGCCGAGGCAGTGAATGCGAGCGACCGGAAAAAGCGAATCGCGGCGATGCCGGAAGCGAACCCAAAGTTGCATGAAGACTATGTCGCCGCTCGGGACAAAGCCCAGAAAATGTTGGATTACGCTCGCAACTCCGCGCGATACCCGTTGACGGGCAAAGGAGATGTAAATCTCTACATGCTCTTCGCGGAACTAGGGCAATCTCTGGTCGCGCCCGACGGGCTCGTGGGCCTGTTGGTCCCTTCGGGAATTGCCACCGACGATACGACGAAGGAGTTTTTTAGCGGCCTGATGGATGCGAAGCGGCTGGTGTCGCTCTACGACTTTGAGAACAGGGAGGCACATTTTGAGGACGTTCATCGTTCGTTCAAGTTCACAGCGCTCGTGTTTGGCGGGGCGAATCGCGAGCTGGACAAAGCCGACTTTGTATTCTTTGCGCGAGGCATTGAGGACACTGCCGAGTCCAACAAGCAGCGTCACATTCCGCTGACTGCGGCGGATATGGCCCTGCTGAACCCCAACACCAAGACCTGCCCGATCTTCCGGACGCGGCGAGACGCGGAACTGACCAAGAAGGTCTACAAGCGAGTCCCCATTCTCCTTGACGAGAATCGTAAGAAGGGGGGCAATCCGTGGGAAATCAAGTTCTTCACGATGTTCCACCAAACGAACGACGCTGAGCATTTTCAGCCAGCCAAGGCTTGGAACAAGAAAGGCTACAAGCTCGAAGGAAACGTCTACATCAAGGCAAAAAAACGTGCGTTGCCGCTGTATGAGGCCAAGATGGTCCAGGCCTTCGATCATCGTGCTGCCAGCGTGACAGTCGACGAAGCCAACTGGGTACGGCAGGGGCAAAAGGAAGAAACCTCGCTCGTGCAGCACCAGAATCCCGAGTTTGGCGTGCTGCCGCGCTGGTGGGTCGACGAAGGTGAGGTGGCAAAAGTCACCGAGGGCCGCACCCGTGAATGGCTCCTCGCTTACAAGGATATCACCAGCGCGACCAACGAACGAACCATGATCGCGTCATTTCTGCCGTGGGTCGGCGTGGTCAACTCCGCGCCGCTCATTTTTCCCGGAGAGGCGATCAAACCGCGCCGCGAGTGCTGCTTGCTCGCCAATCTGAATTCGTTCGCTTTTGACTATGTCGCCCGGCAGAAGGTAGGGAGCGTCCATCTCAATTTCTTCATCGTTGAGCAGCTGCCGACATTTCGCCCCGATGCCTACGCCGACAAGTGCCCGTGGGCGAAGAAGGAAACCCTGGAGCACTGGATCAGCGAGCGAGTGTTGAAACTCTCCTGCACGGCGGAGGATCTGATCCCGCTCGCCAATGCCTGCGACTTCAAAGGCTCACGCGGGGACGGAGTCCACATCTGGAAGGAAGAGGAGCGAGCCCAACTCCGGGCTGAGCTCGACGCCGCCTATTTCCACCTCTATGGCATTGGCCGCGAGGATGTCGAGTACATCCTCTCCACCTTCACCAATACCGGCCTGGTCCCTGCCGACGAGCGCCCTTCCCAGCAACTCCTGTGGACCCCCGGCAGCCCCGGCACGCGCATCCTGGAAGCGTACGACCGCCTGGCGAGTCGCTGACGCATGGCCTCACGCTGGAGTTCCGCCTTCAGGCGGTTCTTAAATACCGCCTGAAGGCGGGACTCCAACGGGTGGTGGGCACGAAAAAAGTCGGGAAATATTTGTGACTACATATTGACTGTGCCAACCGTATTATGTAAACTTACGTATAGTAATAGAAGGGGCTGCGCTTAGAGAGAACGAAATGCCGGACGGGGGATTTGTGATCTGAAATTTGAGATTTGAGACGGAAAGCGAAGACGACTAAGAGAAACCCTCACCCGGCCTCTCCCAGGGGGAGAGGGCAGGGCTACTCAGTGTTTCAACCTGCATCGTGTTCGACGAAACTAATCCGAAGCGTAAGCGAGGAAGTGCCCATGGCTTACGTCGTTTTTCCTCGCTAACGCTTCGGGTTGGTGTCGGGCACAGTTTGAAACACTGAGTAGCCCAGGGGGAGAGGGGAGGAGCGGACTCCCCTCTTATGGGGAGGGTGGTGGTGAAAACGTAACCGAACGGAACGTTGCAAGTAAAGGCAGCTATTGGACTTACGAGAAGTGATGCAATGACTTTTTCACCACCCTGTCTGCGGAAGAGGAAGGATCAGGGGGCTCCGTTCCTAAAGCACAACGCCCCACACTCCGCTGATGCAAACGGGCCGCGCTCACGGAGTGAGCGGGCTACTTTGGGCCGACAGCCAGTCGGCGGCGGAGAAGCGGAGCTTGGACTGCTGTTTGGCGAGGGACTTGTTGAGGCTGGCGAGCAGTTTTTTTCGGTCCTCGGCGATTTTGTCCTCCAGCACTTCCCGCACGCTGCTGCTGAGGGATTTGACCAGGGGGCCATCGAAGTGGCTGATGCGGCGGAGCTTGAATTCCAGGATGTCCAGGTCGGCCTTGGTGACACGTGGCTCCAGCGAGACGTCGGGGGGCCACTTCGCTCCGTCCAGCTTCAGCGCCACGGCCAGCTCCGCCCGCAATCGCAGGCGGGCATCGGCCTCGGCACTGAGGCTGATGAGCTGCACGCCGTTTTCCCACTGGGTGTGGCGGCCCCAGACGCGGGCCGCGGCGATCACGGTCACGTCGCAGACCGCCAGGCTGTCCCGCTGCCGCAAGTTGGCCACGCGGATTTCAAACTTGTGTTCGGGGTCGAGGAGCCGAATGGAGTATTTTCGCCAGGCCCCGTCGTTGGCGACCTTGAAGCGGCGGCGGGTTTCCAGGCGCAGGCCGTCGCGCTCCCATTTCCAACCGTCGAAGGCGCGGGTGGTCTTGCCCCAGTTTTTGGTCTTCTCATACTTGTCGGGCAAGTGCTCGCGGGCCAGGCGGGTGATGAGCTGCTGGAATTCGGGGGACGGGGTAAAGGGCTCGGCTGGGGTCGCCGGCTGGTCGTCGGCCGCAAGGAGGGAAAACGCGCAGGGGCCAAGCGGGGCCGCGGTGAGTGCTAGCAGGAACTGGCGGCGAGGAAGCATAGCGCGGCCTGGAAGAGTTTGCCGAGACAACAAGCTTTATCGACCTGTTCGGGATGCTTTACGCAGGCGATTTGCCGGCGGTTTAGCTGGCATTTCAGGCTGGCTACAGCGGCTATGCCTTCGTCGCCAGCCCGATGATCGCCGGCCGATAGTTCCGCACATCCCAGCGTGCCGGCTCGGGCAGCAGGCCAAAGTCCAGCCGCTCATCGGCTTCGACCAGGAACAGGCTCCCCTCCGGCGCGGCGGACCAGAGCGAGGCGATCAGCTCCAGCATGTCCGGCAGCCGCGAGACATAGAACTCGAACGGGGGAGAGCAGAAGACGAGCCAGGGAGCGGCGGGATTGGAGATTTGAGATTTTAGACTTGAGACCCGAGAGGCCGGATTTACGGCAAGGAGATTTAGGTGAGTAATATGTTTCCGCGTCCACAAGAAGGCGTCCCCGAAAACGACTTCGCATTTTTCCTCCACGCCCAGCGCCTTGGCGTTCTGCTTGATGAGCTGGCTCGTGGGATAGTGCCGCTCGATGAGGGTGGCAAGAATCGCGCCGCGGCTGATGGCTTCCAGGCCCAGCGCCCCGGTGCCGGCGAACAAATCGATGGCCTGCGTCCCGGCGATGGCGGGGCCGACCAGGTTGAAGACCGATTCCCGCACGCGGTCCTTCATGGGCCGGGTCCGCAGATCCCCGCTGTATTCCAGTTGGCGATGACGGAGCTTTCCGCCGATAATCCGCACGCCGGCTATTTCCGCATCCGCATCCTGGGAACGCCGCGAGGGAGATTTGGACGGGCGATTCTTGGGAGGTCGCGTCACGGCAGATCGGTTCCTCAGGGGGCTCTGCGGCGGTACGGAGGGTGGCACGAACCGCCGGGAAGATGCTTGCGTAGTAACACTTTACGTTCCCCCACCTTAATCCGTGCCGGGGACTATGTTAATCTGGTTTTACCACCAAACATCCATTGTCGGCATGGGAGTGTTTTTATGATGTGTCGCTTTTCTCTCGCCGCCTGCGGGCTGGCCGCCCTCTTGTGCGGCTGGTCGCCGGCCAAAGCCCAAGAGGCGAAAGAGCCTTCCAAGACCCAGCCCGCCAAGGCATCGGCGGGGAAGTCCCTTCCCGCCAAGACGCCGGCTAAGCAGGAAACCGGCAAACCGGACAACAAGTCCTTAGGCGTGGAGGCTCCCCCGCTCCCAACGGGTGCCCGGGCTACATTCGACAAACAGATGGACGACTGGAAAGTCGTTCTCAAGAAGATGCGCGAGCTGCGGACCAATTTTCAAACCGCCAAGGACGACGAACAGAAAAAGCTGACCGATGAGTTCATGGCCGAGGTGGAAAAGGGAAGGCAATTGCTCCCCAATCTTCGCGCCGCCGCCCTGACCGCGTATCTCGATACCGGCAGTGCCGACCCGCAACTGGAGCGGTTTCTGCTCAAGTTCACGGAGGATGCCGTGGCCCAGGACAATTTTGAGGAAGGGCTCCACCTGGCCAAGAAGCTGCTCGAGGCCGGCTGCACGGACAAGGTGCTGCCGGGCGCGGCGGCCATTTGCGCGTTCTGCACCAACGACTACGCCGCCGCGGAAGGGTATTTCAAGACGGCCAACGAGAGCGGCATCTTTACTGGTCTGGAATCCGAAATGATCAAGCTGGGCTTGCAACTGTCGCCGCTGGTTTCGACCCAAAGGGTTCTCTGGGACAACGAGCTGGTAATCCGCAAAGCGGAAGAAGCCAAGGACGATCTACCCCGCGTCAAGATGACCACCACCAAGGGGGTCATGGTGATCGAGCTGTTTGAGAACGAAGCGCCCGATACCGTCGGCAACTTTATTAGCCTGGTTGAGAAGAAATTCTATGACGATAAGTCCTTCCACCGCGTGCTCACCCACTTCATGGCCCAGGGCGGGGATCCCAAGGGGGACGGCACCGGCGGCCCGGGCTATATGATTTACTGCGAATGCCACAAGCCGGACTACCGGCGGCACTTCCGCGGCTGCCTGAGCATGGCCCACGCGGGGCGCGATACGGGGGGCTCGCAATTCTTTCTCACCTTCCGCCCCACGCCGGAACTCGACGGGCGGCATACTTGTTTCGGGCGGGTCATTGAAGGGCTCGACGTGCTGGGAAAACTTCAGCGCCGCGACCCGGAGACGGAATCCAGCGTCGTTCCGGATAAGATTGTCACGGCGGAAGTCGTCCGCAAACGGGACCACGCTTACGCCCCGAAGAAAGTGGAACAGTAATCAGGCGCGGCGGACCGCGGGCGGTGGCCAGAGTTGAGCGAAACGAGCCGGGAGCAATTTCATGAAGGTCGGCGCAGGAAGTTTGATGTTTACCCTGGCGATGGCCCTCGGTTGCGCTCTCGGGGCGCAAGCCCAAGATGCCAAACAGGACGATCCCAAACCGGCAGCCAAAGGCGATGCAAAAGTTGCCGGCCAGCCCCCGGAGAAAACGCCGGTAAAGCCGGCGGAGAAGCCAGACGAGCCAGCGGAGAAGCCCGACGAAAAGCCCGTCGAAAGGCCTGTGGAAAAGCCTGCGGTGGCAGCCGACTTTCCAGCCATTCACAAAAATTGGACCCAGGTCAATGAGCAGCTCGATGATTTGGGGCAGCAATACCAGTTGGCGGCTTCGTCCGAGGAGCGGGCCGTCCTGCGGCAGCGCTATCAGAAGCTCGTCACCCAGAGCGAACAGATCCTGCCGCGCCTGCGCACCGCCGCGGAAGCCGCTTTTGATGCCGATCCAGGCACGAGCGCGGACGTGAACAAGATTCTGATGGGGATGATGGCCTATGACTATCGTCGCGACGATTATTATTCCGTAGTCCAGCTCGCCCAAAAGCTGCTCGCCGCGAAGGTGGAGGATCCGGTTGTGTATTCCCTTGGCGGAGTAGCCGCTTTCCTGGCGGACGACTACGACACGGCGGAAAAATACCTTCCCCTCGCCGACAAAGCAGGCAAGCTCGACCCGGAAGGCAAACAGTATCTGGCCGACCTCCCCAAGACCAAGGAGTTATGGATCAAGGAACAAGCGATTCGCGCCACGGAAAAAGAGGCCGACGACCTCCCCCGTGTGAAGCTTGAGACGTCCAAGGGGACCATCGTTGTCGAGCTGTTTGAGAACGAGGCTCCGCAAACGGTCGCCAACTTCATCAGCCTGGTCGAGAAGAAATACTACGACAAAGTCTCCTTCCATCGCGTCTTGCCCGGCTTCATGGCTCAGGGCGGAGACCCCAGTGGGGACGGCAGCGGCGGGCCCGGCTACGAAATTCCCTGCGAATGCTACCGCGAGGATCACCGGCTCCATTTTCAGGGCACGCTCAGCATGGCTCATTCGGGCAAGGACACGGGAGGATCTCAGTTTTTTCTCACCTTCCGCCGCACGCCCCATTTGGACGGCAAGCACACCGCCTTCGGCCGCGTCGTCGAGGGCATGGACATCCTTCCCAAGCTGCAGCGCCGCAACCCGGAGCTGGCGGGCCAGGGCACACCCTTGCCGGCGCCCGACAAGATTTTGAGCGCTACCGTGGTGAGAAAACGCGAGCACGAATACGTTCCCACCAAAGTGGAAGCCAAACCCCCGCCTTTGAAGCCCGAACCTGGCAAGACGCTCCCCGGTGGAAAGAGCGGCAAAGCGGCAGGGAAATCGTGATGCGTTGCCGCTCCCTCTCTCCTGGGGCCGGTTTTTTGGCCCTCGGGACTTTCCCGATGTCGGCTCACCTCGGACTTCTGCCCGCACTGGTCCTGCTATTCGCCGGCTGCGGGGGCGAGCCGCCACCGGGAGTGATCGCCACGGCCGACCAGGGCAACTTTCGCCGCATCGTCGTGGACAGTAAGCGGCCGGTGCTGGTCGAGTTCTGGTCCCATTCCTGCGAGCCCTGCAAGGCGCTGGAGCCGCACCTGGCGGCCCTCGCCAAGGAGCACCACGAGCTTCTGGTGGTCAAAGTCAATGCGGACGAAAATCAACCCCTGGTGGAGGATTTGGGTGTGCGCCTCTTGCCGACTCTGTTTGTCTATCAGGATGGAGTGGCGATGCGCACCAAGATTGGAGCGCCGCAGCCCGCCGAGCTGGCGGAGCTCGTCTCCGCATATGTCACTCCCAAGTGAGCCGCATGGATGCGTGGATCCCTTCTGACGCAGCCATGCTTCTCGCGGGTCTCGGCGACCATCTGCCGCCGTCGGTCGTCCTCGCCTTCGGCACGTTCCTGCTCTGCCTGTGGCTGCTCGCCTTGGGAGGCTGCGTCGGCAGCTTTTTGAACGTCGTGGTCTATCGTCTGCCGCTGGGAAAAAATGTCGTCTATCCGGCATCGAGTTGCCCTCGCTGCGGCCACTCGATCCGCCTCTGGCATAATTTGCCCATCCTGGGCTGGCTGTTGCTCGGGGGCAAATGCCGCGACTGCAAAACCCCCATCTCGACGCGCTATCCACTCGTCGAATTTCTGATGGCGGCCATCTTCGTCGGCGTGGCGCTGGTCCTGGTCGAGTCGCTGGATGGTTTGCAAGCGACTCTGTGGACCAGCCGCGAGGCTGGCGGGCGGCAACTTACCTCCTGGGATGCGATTCCGTTTTGGACGGCATTTTCCCTGCTGATGCTGCTCTTGGCCACGCTCCTGGGCGCGGCGCTCATCGATTTCGACCGGCAGCGAGTGCCGTGGTCCCTCTTCCTGCCGATCATCGTCGTGGGAATCTGGCTGCCCCTCGTTGGGCCGGACATTCGCCCGCTCGCCGCCTGGCACGCCTGGAAGCTCGGCGGCTGGCCAGCAGCGCTCGTCGACGGCGCGCTTGGCGCGCTACTGGGAGCGGCGCTCGGACTGGCCGTCTCCGCAGGCTGGAAAATCACCAGCCGCCGCTGGCCCACTTTTCGCCCGGCGCTCCTGCTGATGACGCTCGGACTCGTCCTCGGCTGGCAGGTGGCGCTGCTCGTCACGTTGTTCGCGGCCATCGCCGCGGTGCTGTTTCTCGGCCTGTCGCGCGCGCTGGGCAGCGAGAAAGTCTTTCCTTGGCCCGCCTGGCTGCTGGTGATGGCAATTCTCCTTCCCTGCCTCGCCGCGGCGGACTTGCTGCCGCTCGCGTCGCTCACGCGGCCCAACCCGGCTATAGCGGCGCTGATCCTCGTAAACAGCGCCGTCGCCATTCTCGCCCTCACCGCCACCTTCGCCCAGCTTCTGCCACCCGGCTACCATGACCGCAAGGCCCGCATCTTTCCCCTGGAGGTCTCTCGCGAGACGGTCCCCATGCACGACGACGAGCGCCTGAAAAACATCGAGGCCATCGAGAAGTCGCGGAGCTACAAGCTCGCCGCCGACGACACCGACTTCCTGCAGCGCCCGGAGCTCCGCCCGGTCCGCCTGCAGCTCGAGCTCCTCAAGCCGGAGCTGATCCTCTCGGAGAACAAAATCAGCTCTACGATTGTCGTGTTCGGCGGCACGCAGATTGTCGAGCGGCCCTTCGCGGAAGCTCGCCTGGCAGCCGCCCGCGCGGCGCTCGAGCAATCCCCCGGCGACGACGCGCTGGCCCGATCCGTGTCCCGCGCCGAGCGAATTCTGGAGAAGGCCCACTACTACGACGCCGCCCGCGAGTTCTCCCGCATCTGCTCCTCCACCTGCCAGCTCGATGAGCGCTGCGACTACGTCGTCATCACCGGCGGCGGCCCCGGCATCATGGAAGCCGCCAACCGCGGGGCCCAGGAAATCGGCTGCAAAAGCATCGGCCTGAACATCACGCTCCCCGAGGAGCAAACGCCCAACCCGTACATCACGCCGGAACTCTGCTTCCAGTTCCACTACTTCGCCATTCGCAAGATGCATTTCCTGCTGCGGGCCAAGGCCCTGGTCGCCTTCCCCGGCGGCTTCGGCACGCTCGACGAGCTGTTCGAGGTGCTGACCCTCAAGCAAACCAAGCGGATGCAGGACGTGCCGGTCATCCTCTACGGCCGCGCCTACTGGGACCAGCTTGTCAACTTTCAGTTCCTGGCCGACGAAGGAGTCATCGGCGACCATCACCTGCAGCTCATCGAGTACGCCGAAAGCCCGCAGGAAGCCTGGGACATCATCGCCCGCCACCACCACCACGACGGCGAGCGGCATGTGGACTAAGGAGCATTTCTCACCATGCGGAGAGAATCGTCGGCAGGCTGCTGCGACAGAAGCCTTCTATGTTCGCGCGGGTGTCAAGGGTCGGGGTGGTTTGGGGTCGTCGTAGTGATGCGGGGGCTGCGTGAAGAGTTGGGAGTGCGTCCCGAACTACCTTCTATCCGTGTCGAG
>JBKJNY010000001.1:0-15171 GCA_046593355.1 Pirellulaceae bacterium
GTGCCTGCATAGTCGACAAACACGGTCCGCACATGCCGCACGTTGGTATCAATCGCATACCCGAGCATGAACAGCTCGACGATGGGAATCACCAGCGTAAAAAACAGCGTCTGCGGATCCCGAAAGATATGCAGCAACTCCTTGCGAGCCACGGAAATCGTGCGTTGGAGGGAGAACGAGGGGAGCATGGGGACATTGTAGCCGCCCGCTGGAGTTCCGCCTTCAGGCAGCTCTTAGACGGTAGGCAGCAGGCAAATAATGGCAGATGCGCCCTTAATCCGTGAGCTGCACTTTTAATCCGGGGTCACTTCGGTTTTTTGCGCGGTTTCATGACGGCTCTGTCGATGCCAAATTTAAGAGCACGGCTATTCTTCCCCACGTTCCAAACCTTGATCGCCCAGCCGTCATCTAGCTCACCTTCCTCGATCAGCAGCAGCGCCTTTCGCAGCAGGCTTCGCGCAACTTGAATTGCCTCGTTGGGACGCAGGTAGATATTGATGCTGCGGCCTGTCTTGCGAATGGCGTTGCATCTTACGGGGACTTGCGATTCTTTCCGGTGGCGGGCCTGCGCTTTCGGTGGCAGATTCATGGCGGCGATTTCTCTAGGTGGTTGTAGTTGTCCGGCTACCCAACGTGCGGCATTTTACTGGCTGTCCTAGCGTCAAATCGCCCCGCTTTAGAGGCAAAAAGTTTCCGCTGGAAAGCGGTAGCCTAAGAGTCCTGCGAACCTGTAATTATCACCAAGTGTCCAGTTGAAAGTCGGCCTAGACCGATAAGGAGTTTTTTATCGGCGTAAAGCGTTGGAAACAAAGGACTTGCTGCTAGGCTATCAATTTTGGTAGTTGCCTGCGGGGGTTGACCTGCGAATAATGCCGCCCCCTTTCTTGACTTGTGGGTCTCAATGACCGATAATCGCGATAGCTCATTCGCCTATGGCGGAAGGAGTAACGAAGGCCGCCCGGAATTCAAAAGGGGCGGCCTTCAGACTTTCTTGGCCGTAAACGCTCGCCATTCGGCTTCAAGCGTTCCTCGCTGCTTGGGATAAACGATGTAGGCGGTCCACAGAACCAGATAGGGCCGGTCGTCGTCGAGGACTACCAAATAGCTGAAATCTGGAAGGGCCAACAACACCCGCCGCGTGATTGCGCCGGTTTTTGTTCGCCGTTCGTTTTCCCACTGTCGCACTTTGTTGCTATCGCCGCCCGAATCGATGATCGCTCTTGGCCAAGCAATACGCTCGCAACGGCTAATGTCCGCATCGCGGTCCAGCTCAGGCGTGGCGCAAGTCGGCCCGGATGAAATCAAGTGCCAAAACCCGCTGTTGTGCCTGCCGATCATTCCTTTTTTCGGCTTGACCCTTACGCTTCCTAAGGCTGGATAACTGCACAAGAAGTCTTTGTCGTAAATGCCATAAATCGCTCGTTCGTAGGACGCCCAATTGCCGTCATATTCGGCGAGCGTTACTAGCGGAGGGAGCCAGCTTGGAAACGTGACGGGCATCTATTGCGACTCCTGGGCTCGCCAACGGAATACATTGAATTTCTGCTCGCGCAGCAAGGTTGTCTTTTGCAGACTGTATCCGGATCGCCGCTTTGCGTGGGAAACCAGGCTAAGCTTCGCCTCGCTGGTCGTATTCGTGCGATTTGCGGAACTTACGCACCCAATGAGCAAGTCAGCCAGTTGCGATTGAGCAACTTCGTTTGAATGCACAAGCTGCATGGTTTTCAATATATTTCTGTTGAAATCTAAGTGAGCGCTGCACAGTACGTCGTGAAGATTCTTGATCTTTGCGCCGCCCTGAGTGTCCTTGATGTCGATAAAGATTCGGTAGCGCTCGTGAGGAGCTAGCAATCTATTAAGCAATACGTAATACATTCTATAGTAGAATGCGTCGTGATTTTTGTTGGAAAACTTGGAATGGTCTAGCAGAGACTTGTCTGGAACGATCAGGCAGCGGAAATGCAGGTCGTCATCATCAAAGAAGTAGTCGAGAATTTCTTTATAGAAATCCAATTTCTGAGTCGAAACCTTCGTCCATTTGATCTCGAAACGCGGGTGGAACCCATGTTTTCGCTTGATGTCGCGAATCCTGCGGGCAACATTTTTCGCCTCGCGAGTTGGACACCAGACTGCACCTAGAACCATCGCCGTCTGGCGGTCATTCTCTAAATGGCAGCTTTCGTCGCAATAAATGTTGAATTCTTCGCTCATTTGAAGGCAGTCTTGGAGGAGTGAAGTGCTGCCGGTCTCAGCGACCGGCAGCTCACTTGCGAATTGTTAATTAAGTTCCAGTCGCCTTGTCAATGTCGCCAAACCCGATGTCCCCCTCGTCTGACTGGCTCTTGTCGATCTTGTCCAGCATTCCGCGCTTGCGCAGGGCCGTCAGCTTTGGCACAAGGATATTGGCGGGGACAACGCGCCCTGCCGCTTGTGAAAACTCGCTGACGATCAAGTCGGCAAGTTCTTGATTGTGAGCGAGCGCGTCGGTGCAATTCGCAAAAACATCAGTGACGTTCGCCTTGTAGATCTGGATGAGCAAAATCGTTTCCGCGGCTGTCAGCGGCGGGAGCGTTGGTGCCGTCAGATGATTGCCGTCAAGCGTCGGCCAGTCTGAGTTTTTGCGACGATTGCGCATGAAGCGAATCAATTCGCCGGACGCCTCAACGCGCCCCGTCAAATCGTTGAATTCCTGAGTGAGTTCAGCGAGTTCCTTGTGACGCGCTTCGTACTGGTCGATGGGAATCCTGAAGTGCAGGTACAGGCCCTCCAAGACTTGCCGCTCATGCGGCAGAAGTGCGATTGATTTTTTTCGCTTTGGCACTAGAATCACTCCAAATGACTACGGGGGCGGCGGCCAGTCTCACCATAAGAAGGGCCGCCGTTCCCGGAAAACTCTCCGGACACTCAATCGTTCGTCCCGAACTTCAGAGTTATCGCCTCGTCGCCGTTCTGCGGTCCTTCTCCCTGAACTACATCAGAAATCCTCTGTCGCAACTCATCTTCTTTGATGCCTGTGATTCGCTCGGCGTCATCCCAGGTCATTCGTTTCGTTTGAACCGCTGATTCCAGCATCATTTCAAACGTTATCGCCCTATCCCGCCACACGTAGCCTGGTTCGTTTTGTCGCCAGCCGCGTTGCGCCATTTGCGACCATAGCCACCGCGAAACAGTAGTGTTGATGACGCCCAGGTTCTGCGCGCGGTAGATCATGGCGGCCAAGCTAATGCCGTATTTCTCCTTGAACTGAATTAGCTTCAAGAAGGACCGCCCGTCAAATGCCTCCCGCAACTGCGATTCTGGGAGCAGTAGCGAAGTCGCAAACAGGTATGCGTTGGCTTCCACTTCGTTTCCATTCCAGCCAAGATGGCGGCTGCAATCGTCGTAGAGCACGTAAGCCAATTCGTGCGCCGCGTTCATTCTGACTCGCACATTCGTAATCGCGGGGTTGATCACAATCAAGTATTCGTCGCCAAGGCGGGCCGCAGCACCATCGACCCCAAAAGAGGCTCGCAACTCCAGGGCGCGTGCGGAAAACGATTCCAGCACGCTAACGATGTTGCAAATCGGCTGGCTGTCATCAAGGTTGAGGTAAGTCGTCCTGATTGTCTGCGCAAGATGCTCTGGTTCAAACTCTATTTCTTGCTCCGGTAACGCCTTAAACGATGGCGTCGGCGTAGGTCGCAAGTGCCGCTCCAGCTTCGCGTATGCGTCCGCCCATTTTCCTGCCAGCGCCTCAAACAGTCGCTGCTCGCTAAGCGGCACTCGAGAGTGCAAGTTGCGGTACTGAAATCCGGTAAGAGGGTCGCTGTTATCCAGGAACCAATTGATCGGCCGGCGATAAATATCTGCCAGCGCAGCCAACACATTCATCGGCGGGACGGTTACGCCATTTTCGTAGCTGGCAATGGTCGTGTGCGAGACAACGAGCCTGCGAGGAAGCTTCGCAGCTACTGCGCGACCGGATAAACCTGACTCTCGCCGCGCCTCCCGCAGCCGCCTAGCTAGATTTCTGTCCACCCGGTTAATTATCTTTTTTGCCACGCGCAGTCCTCCTTGTTCGATTAACTTTACAAAACTGCATTCTTCGTGCATAGAGGGGTAGGCGAAAAAAGATCGGAATTATTTTCCGGGTCCGCGAATGCGGCTAAAGCGTCGGCTTCTAAGCCTTGGAGATTCGCCGTTTGGCGGCGCTGGTAAGCGTCTTTCACGCCCAGGCAGCCATTTTAAGGCCGTCTTAGGTCCGCCGCAGTTTCGCAGTCAGCCCGTTCCGCCTCCGTGAGCCGGCATCTTCCTTAGGAGGAGTCACGCCTTACTGGAGTCCCGCCTTTAGGCGATTCTAATGTAACGCCGCCGTTGGCGGCGGATGAAGACCGCCTAAAGGCGGGACTCCAACGTGGGCGGCGGAAACAAAGTCCGAAAATCTTTGTGCCGACCTCTTGACTGTGCCAACCTGGTATGTATACTTAAGGACAGTATAGGGCGGAGCTGCGCGTGGAGGCAAGGAGGGGTGGCAAGGGATTTGAGATCTGAAATTTGAGATTTGAGACGGGAAGAGAGGTGAGTTAGAAAGAGGGGGGCTATTTGGAGGGGGTTTGGCAGTAGGGGTGTTGAAGGGATAGGGCGCGAATTCAACACCGAGGCCGTTTTTGCATAGGGAGGGGCGTGATGGATCAGGGGGGGTTGGATTCAACAGGAAGGAGAGAGGTGCAGAATCAGGAGGACAGGAATCAGTTTTCAGTGTTCAGGTTTCAGCATTTGAGACGGCAAGATCTTTGGCAACTTGGTTGTGTTGGATGTGTCCCAGAGGGACATGCGTGGGTTTTTGGGAAGGGAGGGGTGGTATCAAGAATCGAGCAAAAAGCATCGTTTGCGTATCAGAGTGACAGTTGCAAGCAGCGTGGCGGCAAGGAGTTGCGGCGAATCTTGGAACGTCTTCTTCCCAACGTGGGGACATGGAAAAGCGGTATCAAGACCTGGGTCAGAAGTGTTCGGTGTTCAGTTTTCAGTTTTCAGTGTTCAGCCACAGAACACTTCTGACAACTGAACACTGAAAACTGAAAACTGCCCTGCCCCTCACGCCGCGTTCTTCTGATTCTTGGCCAGGGTGACGAAGACGTCTTCCAGGTTGGGCTGGGCGGATGTCGATGCCGGGGGCGGCGATGTCGGTGAGGGGGTCGTCTTGGTTGATGAGGGCCCGGATGGCTTGGCCGAAGATGGTGGCTTCGTATACCTGGGGGCGGCTTTTGAGGCGGGAGAGGAGGCCGGAGATGTCGGGGCCGACGATTTCCACCCGCTTCTTCCCTTCTGGCGTGACGTTGGGGAGGGACTTCAATTCGTCCGGCGTGCCGACCACGAGCAGCTTGGAGACGTGCAGGTAGCCGACGCGGCCGCAGCGTTCCGCCTCGTCCATGTAGTGCGTGGTGACGACGAGCGTGATCCCCTGGCCCGCCAGGTGGAACAGCAGGTCCCACAGCTCGCGGCGGGCGACTGGGTCGACCCCCGCGGTCGGCTCATCGAGGAACACCAGTTGGGGCGAGTGGAGCAGGGCACAGACCAGCGACAGCCGCTGCTTCCACCCGCCGGAGAGACGGCCGGCGCGGCGGTCCAGGTAGGGGTCGATGCCCGTCAGCTTGACGAGCTCGGCCTGGCGGGTTTTGCGCTGGCCGTTGGTGAGGCCGTAGATGCCGCAGTAGAAATCCATGTTCTCCTGGACGGTCAGGTCGGCATAAAGGGAAAACTTTTGCGACATATACCCAATCGACTGCCGCACCTCTTCGGCGTACTTCTGCACGTCGCGCCCCAGCACGGTGGCGGAGCCCTTGGCGAACGGCAGCAGGCCGCAGAGCGCCCGAATGAGCGTCGTCTTGCCCGAGCCATTGGGCCCGAGCAGGCCGAACACCTCCCCCGGCATCACATTCAGGCTCACGTCATCCACGGCGGTGAACGAGCCGAAGCGGATGGTGGCGCCGCGGATTTCGATGACGGGGGGGGTGGAGGGCATAGTAGGCAGTATGCAGTGGGCAGTATGCAGTGGGCAATCCGACTGCTTACTGCCTACCGCTTACCGCCTACTGCTTTCTCCCCCGGCTCCTTCGGCAGATGCACGTCGGCGGCCATGCCGGATTTGAAGATGCCCTGCGGATCCTCGACCCGGATTTTGATGGCGAAGACCTGGTGCCGTCGCTCGTCCACGCTTTGCACGTTGCGGGGAGTGAACTCGGCGGTGGACGAGATGTACGTGACCTTCCCTTTGAATTTTCGCTCGGGGTACGTGTCCATCGTCACCGCGACTTCCTGGTTTAGCCGCACGCGGCCGAGCTCGGTTTCGGGAACGAAGGCTTTGACCCAGAGGTCGTTGGCCCGCAGGATACGGACGACCGGCTGGTTGGGAGCGGTGGTGTCGCCGCGGCGGACGCTGACGAGCTCGACGATGGCGTCCTCCGGGGCTTTGACGACGGCTTCGGCGATGTTGGTATCGAGCTCCGAGAGCTTGGCCGTGAGTTCGTCGACCCGCGCGCGGGCGGCGGCTTTGTCCTCTTCGCGGGTGCCGGTGTTCAGCAGGGCGTCGTTGGCCTTGGCACGGTTGAATTCGGCCAGGGCTTCGGCTTTGTCTTCATCACGGAAACCTTCTTTCATCAGGTCGAGGCGGGCGGTGGCTTCGTTGACGGTCGCTTGGAGACGATCGTACCTGGCCTGGGCGTCGTCGAGCTCCTTCTTGGTCGCGGACTTGGTCTGCACCAGTCCGGAGATGCGTTGCAGGTCGCGGCGGGCATTGGCGAGGTCCACGTTCCAGGCGTCGACATTCTTCTCAACCTGCTCAATTTCCTTGTCGCGGTTTCCCTTGTCCATTTTTTTCCACCGCGCCTCGGCAGCCGCGACCGTTTGTTTGGACGCAAGGAACTCCTCGTCCAATGGACCGCGCTCCGCCCTGGCCGCTGTAGCCTTGGCCCCGTCGAGCTGCGCCTTCGCCTGCAGCCGCTGGGCTCGCAACTCGGGGATGTCGAGCTCGACCAGCGGATCGCCGGCCTTCACATGGGCGCCATCGTCAACGAACACGTCCTTCACGCGGCCGGCAATCTTCGAGCTGAGCCGCACTTCCTGCACTTCCACCGTCCCGGGCAGGACCAGGTTGTCCCCGGCCTGCTGGAGGAACCACCAATACGCGGCTCCGCCACCCGCGATGAGCAGAACAACGACTACCGCCAGCGTGGTCTTCCAGACCATGGTTGCCAACTTCAGAATGTCACAGGTGCTTGAGCCAATGTACGCTCGGTCGTCGGGCTATTCTATTTTTCCGAATAAACCACGCGGACGCAACTGCAAATCATCCCTTGGAGCGAGAACCGCCGCCGCAAGTGCCCGCCAGGTTGTTCGCATCGAGTGGGATCCGGCTAACGGGTTTCGTCATTTCGAGAGAATCCAAGAGGTAGTCACGGATACCTTCGTGCCCCGCGCGTGCCGTCAGGAAGCGGCGGCTGCCGCAACGCCAGGGGCAGATTCGCAGAAAACGCCTTCTTTCAGGCCCCCGTCGCTTGCTCGCGGGGCCCCGAGTGGAGCGCCGTCAACCACAACCAACCAATTACCGAGCCTCGCCTTGCGGGGGGCATTTTCCCCTGGAGGTAAGTCTTGAAAGCTCCTGGTGCTGCTGCAATCCTACTATCCGCGTGCGCTTCAGACGGATGATCCGAAAAAACGGTATGTACCGTCTTTCGAGGAAGGAGAACACCGCACTGCCGCACGCGGGCAGGTAATCTAAGTCGTGATTTCGGCGAAACTTACGTCAAGCGAGGCCGACGGGGCTCGAACCCGCAACCACCGGATCGACAGTCCGGTACTCTAACCAATTGAGCTACGGCCCCAGCAGATGCTGAGATTCAAATTTTAACGCGCGATTGAGTCCCTGCAAGGGTGTCTAAGGCGGTTGACTATCGCTGCACGCGAGAATTACTGGGTCGTGCCGACGGCAACGGTTATTCCGGCGGGCGGGGAAATTTCGACGATCCGCACGGGCAAGCTAGAGTTGCAGTTGGGGAATGCCCCTGCTTCCAAGGAACCGCTTATGCTGATTGATAAATGGCTCGGACAGCTCTGGAATCTGAGCGTCCACTACTGGGGGATTGCCAGTGACGCCCCGACGCACTTTGACCGGCGGCACTGGATGGTCTTTTCCGTGATCTGCGTGGTCGTCGGCTGCCTCTGCATGCGGGGGTTTGGCTCGCGGAAGGACTATTAGCGGGCCAAGGCGGCGAGGGAAGCGGCCGTTAGAACAGCTTCTCGTCCCCATCGCGGCCGATGAGTTCGCGGACGCGCTGGCGGTCGGCTGCGGCGGCGGCGGCATGGCCGAGCTTCTCGTGGGCGAGGGCCCGGTGATAGAGGATGACTGCGAAGGGCTGCTGTTCTTTGCGCAGCTTGATTTCAAATTCGCGAATGTCCGGTGTGACCCTGCGTTTCATGTCCACATTAGTCCTAAGAAACCTCAGCCATTCGTCCTCCTCGCGAGCCGCGACTTCCAGATCTTGAAGGGCCCGATCACATTTGCCCATTTGATAGTAAATGAAGCCGCGGGTATCCAAATAGGCCGCATTCTTCTCGGACTTCAAGGACTCGTTGATTTCGTTGAGGGCCGAATCCAGGTCGATCTTGCCAATCGCTTTGGCATAGGCCAGCCCGTTCAAGGCGTGGGCGCGCGGCGGAATTCCGCTTGTCTGGCTGAGATTGTTGACGCGCTGAGCATCCGCAACCGCTTCGGCATGACTGCCCATCAAGTGATGAGTCCTTTCTCGCAACTGCAATAGTTCCACCCCGTCGCCGAACTTCTCCAACAGGCGATTGCAATCTCGCAGCGCCTCCTCGTGCTGGCCGGCGTCCAACTTCCACTTGGCACGCTGGACAATGAAACTTCGCTCCTCGGGACTCCATTTCAGGGCGTCCTCCAATTTAGAAAAAGCCTGCTGCCGGTTGCCGGCCACGAGCGAAAGGTTTCCCTGAATCGCGCCGTATTCCGCGTCCCGCCACTTTTCCCTTGCCGCCGCCAGGTACCAGCGGCCGATTTCGTGAGGATACTGCAGGAAGGCATTCGCTCCCAAGAAGATGCCGGTGACCAGCATCAGCGACGTCCAAGGAAACCAGCGGGCGGGTCTGGGGACTTCGCGCGATTTACGGGACGTGAGCGGTGGGATTTGGGGGTCGGCGGGCATGGACCAATTGTAGGGCGGGGACCATTGGGTTCAAGGTTCGAGGTTCAAAGTTAGAGGTTTGAGGTCGGAGCTTGCGGGTTATGCCAGGGGCCGATTTGACGAAGGGCCAATTGTGGCCTACGGTTGCCTGGATACGGATTCTCACGGACAGTTCTCGCGGAGTTGCTGACTCTCTTGACTGCCTACTCTTACCTTCCGGACGTGACGCATGACAAGCGCGATTCTCCCTGAATCCACCACCGAGAACTTCCAGGACCGCCGCAACTATACCGCCCAGGCCGGTGCCCCCGGCAGCGAGCGCCGGCAGTTCACGAATACCTACGATGAGCTATCCCCCGACGCCCGCGAATTGGCCCAGGCCATCGACGCCTACAAGCTGATGCACCGCCGGCGGTTCATCACGTATGAAGAAATGCTGGGAGTGGTGAAGGGGTTAGGGTATGGGAGGTAGGTGGATGGGTTCAAAGTTCCAGGTTCAAAGTTCAAGTTAACTTTGAACCTTGAACCTTGAACTATTGCCTGTTAAACGTCTTCATTAGCTTCCGCCCCTTATAGATACAGTACGCTTCCCGCGGCCCCAGGGCCTTTCGCACATTGCGGATGGGGAAAAAGGAAATGTCGCTGAAATCGGCGATGGCGATTCCGGGAACGCTCTCGCGCGAGGCCTGGACGATCAGGGCTTTCTCGCCGAAGAAGTAGCCCATCTGAAGCGCCTGGATTTCCCGGTAGCCGGCGTCGTGCAGCCGCCGCTCCAGGCGGACGACCTCCATCTGCTCCGATTTGCTGAGTCGGGCCACGTCGTACTCGCGAATTTCCTCGTGCTGGGCCTGCCAGCCGGCGAAAGCGGCGTAGATATCGTCGGGAGAGAGGTCCGCCAGGTCGGCGGTGAAGGCGTGGGCCAGCGGCCCGGCGATGCCGATGTTGCTGTAGGTCCGCGCCGCGCCCTCCACCGTCAGCTCATAGGTGAAGCGGAACAGAAAACACTCCACCGGCTGGCTGAAGGCAGGCCAGAACTGCTGCCGATGGTCGAAGAGCTCGCACTTCGTCGGCGGCAGGCCGAACTGCGTGGGTTCGGCGAGCCAGACCGTCAGCTCCGCCTCGGCGCGGGCCTGGGGAGTGCGGAACTCTGGCTCGATCTTGTCTTCCAGGCCCAGCTCTTTGGCGTAGGCCAGCACGCGGAGGCGGGCGACCGGTTCGGCTGCGAGCTTCACTAATTCTTCCTTGCCATGCGATTCACCCAGACGCGCCAATGCCGCCGCAGCTTCGGTGCGGAGGCGGCGATGGCCGAGGTCCAGGGCTTGGTAGAGCTTCCCGACGGCAGTCTGATCGCCAATCAGAGCCAAGGCATCGCACAGCGAGACCGCCAGCGAAACGCTCTGCGCCACCTGGCGGCCGACTTCGACCATTGACGGCTCGTCGCCGGGCGTTTGCTCCGTCAATTTGCCGAGCGTGCCCACGAGTTGGCCGAGCAGCTCCGTCAGGCTGCCGCTGATGGCTGCCGCGGGATGCTGCTGGACGAGCTTCTGCCGTAGGACGAAACTCGCCAGGTCGAGAACGCCAGCGGCGAGAAGCGGGTGCGAGAGCGCGTCGAGCAGGCGAGGGAAGAGTGAATCGACCGGCAATCGCGGATTCTGAAACAGCGGCGTGAGAGCGAGCAGAATGTCTTCCTCTTCGCGCGGCGGGTCTTCCACCAGCAAGTCCGCGAGCAGAGAAACTTCAGCATGAGTTCCTCCCAATGCCAGCCATGCGAGAATCTGCGCCCGCGCTGGGGATGGAGGGCCAAGATGGCGATAGAGTTGGACAAGGCCCTCGCGTAGTTCGGAAATCGCATCTCCAGGAGCCTTTCTCCGCTGCGCCGCCAGTTTCCCCAAGACCGCCCGCAGCAGCTCGTCCGCCGGCTCATCGAGTGGCACATTCAGCCCTAGCAGCGCCGCCGCAAATTCCGCCTGCTCCGGCGGCTCCGCTTCCGCCAGCCAGCCGGCCCGCTTCAGGCAGCGGGCCCGGTCGGCCGGTGCGAGATCGCTCACTCGGCGAATATCCGCCAGCAGGGTCTTGAGCCGGTCGTCCATGGTGAGTTGGTAGACTTGGATACTCAAAAGAAAAAAGCGTCCCGCCAATGACTGGTCGGGACGCCTGTTGAATTCAGCTTTCTCTGCCGGCCTAAGCTATCGGCTCCAGTTGATACCCGTTGTGGTATTCCGGCTTGACGATGTGGGCCACTTCGGGGGCGTTCTTGGCCTCCAGCTTGGCGGCGTCCCACTCGATCTTCTTGCCCGTCACTTCGGCCTGACCTGGTTCGCCGGCAGCGGCCCAGACTGCCAGGTTGCCGAGCAGGATCGTCTCGGTCAGCGGACCGGCATAGTTGGGGAAGTTCGACATCGCCGGCTCGCCACCCTTGATGGCCCGCACCCATTCCTCAAAATGGCCGGGAGACTTCACCACTTCCACCTTCGGCAATTCCTTGCCGCTGAGCAACTCGATGGTCTTTTCTGCATAGTCGCCGGGGGCGTAGAGCGAGTCCTTGTCGCCGATGACGAGGCAGCCGCTGGAGTCGAGCGTCTTTCCCTTGAGGAGAGCGGGATCGACCTTCTTTCCGCCGTCGTACCATTTGAAGGTCAGCGGAGCGCGGCCTTTTCGCTCAGGGAACTCGAACGTGATGATGGACCAGCTCGGATAGGTCTCCTTGTTGTGGCCAGAGGTAACAGCCTGGATCGAGGTGGGGTCGCCGAGGCTCAGTGCCATGTACGGCATGTTCACCGTATGGCAGGCCATATCACCCAAAGCGCCGGTGCCGAAGGCCCACCAGCCGCGCCACTTGAAGGGATGATAGACCTCGTGGTAGGGCCGCTTTTCCGCCGGGCCGAGGAACAGATCCCAGTGGATATGAGCGGGAGTTTCCGGCGTATCGGTCGGGCGGCCGGTCCCTTGCGGCCAGACCGGGCGATTCGTCCAAACGTGAACTTCCTTCACGGTGCCGCACGCCCCGGACTGAATGACCGCGGCAGCCGTGCGGAGAGAGGCGTTGGCCGTTCCCTGGTTACCCATCTGCGTGGCCAGCTTGTTCTTGGCCGCGAGGTGGCTGAGCAACCGAGCCTCGTAGATGGACTTGGTCATCGGCTTCTGCGTGAAGCAGTGTTTGCCGCGGGTCATGGCGGCAACGGAGGCGACGGCGTGCGTGTGGTCGGGTGTGCTGACCGTCACGGCGTCGATGCTCTTCTCCATCTCATCGAACATCTTGCGCAAGTCGTTGTACTTTTTGGCGTCCTCAAAGCGGACAGCCGCTTTGTTCAGGCTCTGGTCGTCGATATCGCAGATGGCGACCATCTTGCCGTTGTTGCCGGCGTCGGCGGAGTCGCTGGCTCCCTTGCCGTTGACGCCGATGCTGGCGAAGCGAATTTCCTCCAGGGCACTGCGGCTTTCGCGCGGGGCGATCCCGCCCGCGACCCAAAACCCTGCCCCCACGGCAGCCGTCGTTTGCATAAAACGACGGCGAGATTGTCTGCGGCTCATGAATGTCTCCTCGAAAAGTGTGAACCCTGGTTTGGCCTGCCGGCAGCGCGAAAGGCCCGGCGGCAGGCGGAATGGCTGTCAAAATGCCCGTCGCGGTTCCCTGCGACCGGAGGAAGCTCCTCTTCCGGGCGATTCCAGGATATCTTAGGTGGAAGCGGAATTCAAACGGGGTAGAGGAAAGGGGTCGGGAAGGGTTTTCGCGCGAGGGACGTTGCCTTGGGAAAATCTTCGCCGCGAAAACTCTTCCTGACCCCGTTCGCGCAGCATCGGGAAGGTTCCCTCCTTGTTCCCAAGCTCCGCTTGGAAACACAAGTCCCGAAGCTCCGCTTCGGGTTGTTCGGGAAGCAGAGCTTCCAAAATGTGCGTTCCCAAGCAGAGCTTGGGAACGAGGACGCCAGTGAGATCACGACCATGCACCTGAACTACCACCATTTCCTGAGCATCCTCGCCCTCTGCGCCCTCGCCGCCTTGCTGGCCGCCGACGAACCGATCAGCGAAGAGTCCCCTGCCAAGGCCCTCCTCCGCAAATCGTTCCTGGGCCAGACTCCGCCCGAAATCGTTAGCGAAAAGGCTCACTGGCTCGCGCCGCCTCCCTATACGAAGCTGGAACAACTGCACGGCAAGGTAGTCTGGCTCCAGTTCAATTTCTGAGAGAACTGCGCGTCCTATCGACATCACCTGGTCAGGTGGGAAGAAGAATTCGGCAAACGTGGCCTGGTCGTCATGGAAATTTCCGGCGGCAAGCTCGCCACCTACGAGGAGTCGCAGGTAGATTGGAACGCCTGGAAGCTGACGCACGCAGCTCTCTGGGATAAGGACAACCGCAATCACAAAAGCTACGGCATCGCCAGTTGGCCCACCGCGTACATCATCGGCCCGGATGGGAAAGTGTTTTGGGAGGGGAACCCGGCAATGCTACTTAGGCGGGAGAAAGAGGTGGCGAAACTGAAGAAGCTTATTGAGGAGAAACTGCGAAGTTCATCCGTTGATCCCGTTCAAGGGGGGAGTGAAACACAGGGCGATTGCGCCATATTGGGCAATCTGCGATAACCAGGCAATTCACTGTGTGGCAGTTCTGGCTGGGGGTGTTACTCAGCCGAGTTGCCGGTAGGTACAAGGAGGATTGCCATGAGTATTGTAGCGGCTCGGATTCAGGATCACTTCCAAAATCTGTCGGACCCCAGAAAGCGGAAGGTGTTGTATCCGCTGATCAACATTGTGACCATCGCCTGGTGCGCGGTGATTTCGGGAGCGGACGATTTCGTTTCGATCGCCAAATTCGGTCGGACGAAGCGCAAGTGGTTGGAGCAGTTCCTCGACTTGCGGGCGGGGATTCCTTCGCATGATCGCTTCAACGCCATTTTGAGGGCGATCAAGCCCGCCGAGTTCGAGCAATGCTTGCTCAGTTTCGTCACGGCTCTGCACCCGATCAGCGGGGGGCAACTGGTGGCCATCGACGGCAAGACGTTGCGTCGCAGCTTCGACAAGGCCAGCGGTAAAACGGCCATTCACATGATCAGCGCCTGGGCCACCGCCAACCAGATCAGCTTGGGGCAGGTGGTCACGGATGCCAAGAGCAACGAGATTACCGCCATCCCGAAATTGCTGGAAATGCTCGAGCTTTCCGGCTGTTTGGTGACGATCGATGCGATGGGTTGCCAGACCGCGATCGCCGCGAAGATCGTGGAACGCGAGGCCGATTATTTGCTCGCGGTGAAGGGCAACCAGCCGACTCTCGAACAGGGAATCGCCGACCACTTTATCGATCACCTGGCTGACGACTTCGCCCGCGTGCCGGTCAGCCGCCATGAAACGGTGGAGACTGGGCACGGGCGGCGCGAGACCCGCACTTACTATGTGTGCCCCGTGCCCCAGGATCTGTCCGACCGCCACCGCTGGAAAAAGTTGACAGCGATCGGCATCGCCGTCAACCTGACCTTCCGCGACGGAAAGGAAACCAGCGAGGTGCGTCACTATATCTTGAGCAAGAAGCTCACGGGCAAGAAGTTCGCCGCTGCGGTCCGCGGCCACTGGTCGATTGAAAACAGCCTGCACTGGCAACTGGATGTGACCTTCGGCGAGGACCAATGCCGCGTGCGCAAAGACCACGCCGACGCCAACCTCAGCCTCCTCCGCCGTGCCACTCTCAGCCTGCTCGCCAACAACCACACTCGCAAAATCGGAGTCAAGAACAAACGCCTCGCAGCTGCCTGGAATGACGACTACCTCGCTCAAATCCTGTTCGGCACATGAGTTATGGTGCAATCGCCCTGACGCATCCGACCACCAATCAAGAAATCACAATCAATTCGCAATTCAACGTCACGGGAACAGGCGGAGTCACTGGGATGGTTCCGATCATCGTAAAATGCTACAAGGACGCAGACGATCCGAACAACGAGGTGAACCCTGTGTGCAGCGTCGGTTGCTACTCGCCAGAGAACGGAAACTGGGTAACTGGTGT
>JBKJNY010000105.1:0-6253 GCA_046593355.1 Pirellulaceae bacterium
TCAAGCACCATCCGCTCCAAGAAAGCCTGCGAGGCAAGATGCAAATCGCCGGCTGGAACGACGACTTCCTCGCCGAAGTCCTGACAGGTCAACACGTTTGATACGCGCTGGCCCTGAAGGGCGTATCCCGTCCCAGAAACGGAAACGCGACGTTGTACTTCATTCCGTTGGTAATCACACCCAGCTCATCATAGATGAAGTTCTTGAAGGATTCAGCATCATCCCACTCATCTTGTTTGTAACGTTTCCGTGATGTTGCAGCCGCCGCAACCAGCACTTGTACAAAAGCACCTTCACGGCGACCTGCACTGAAAAGAATAGTTGCATCCTCAAGTCGCGATCTGATACTCATGGGCCTACGCTTTCAAAGGTTGATGGCGTCGATCCACTCATCGCGGTTCCTTGTCATGGAAATCCATCAATCGCTCCAAGCCTTGGAACTGGCAACGGGATTTGAACCCTCCAGCTTACTGCCGCAACACATGTTACGTCGAATCGTCTCAGAAGTCACCTCGCCGCAACGTTCGATTCGAACTCGGACTTCGAGTCGTAGCTCCGGTTCCCACAATGAGAAAGCCCTTCGACGTACTCGCCGAAGGGCTCGTTTCTGAAAATAGTCGGGGTGACAGGATTTGAACCTGCGACTTCTTGGTCCCAAATTTAGGGACGACTCCCTGCCAAAACTGCATCAAAACCCTTCTAGCCCTTGCACTATAAACGTTTAGGCACTCTGTGCAAGGGTACGCGAGGGTGGGCAAAAAGGTGCCAAGAATGGTAGTATTGGGAAGTCAAAATAGTACCAAGTAGTACCACGGACAACACAGCCTTTCCGCCTCCCACGTCATTCCCAAATCATGGCCCCCTCTTCACCGTCGATAACCATCAGGCCGCGGGCACTTGCCCCGGTCGGCTCCGTTCGTGACTTCTATGAGCTTGGCGTTGCCTTCCTCAAGACGACCAAGGGAGAGCGATTGCTCGGGGCAGCTCAAGGTGTAGCCGACGAACGGGGTTGTTCCGAGGTCACGGCCTATAAGGCTCGCCAATTCGCCCGACTGTACAGCCGGGGAGACATGGAGGAATTGGTATCGCTCCAGCTGCCTGATGGCCGTTCGCTGGGCATCGGACACGTTTATGAGTTGGTGCAAGTGAAGAGCAAGGCGGACCGAAAGCGGCTCCAGGAACGCGCTGCGAAACGAGGATGGTCGAGTCGTGAGTTGAAACGACGCCGGAAGCAAGAATTTGGCTACAAAACCACGACAAATTTGGGACGCAAGCCTAGCCTTCCTGCCAATATGAAAGACGCATTTCTGGACATTTCCCAGCGCGCTGATCGGTGGTTAAGGTGGGTAGAAGCCTTCGGTCCATCCCCCGCCCGTAGCGACCCACCACCAAAGTTCAAGCTGCGAGACCTTCCCACAAGCGTCCAGCGGAAATTGATTGCGGCAACGAACGCAATCAAGGAGCTTTCAGACGCACTGAACCGCTCGAAAAGTCGCTGAAATACAATGAGAAAGAGAAGCGATTTCACGCTGGTAAAAATTGCTCGTACAGCTACCCACTTTGCCTTGATGGCAGGGGCGCTAGGAATGGCCGTCGAACCCCGGGCCGAGGAGGCGCCGATCGGGTTCAATAGCGACATCCGTCCGATCCTCTCCACCAAGTGTCTGCATTGTCATGGGCCAGACTCTGCCGCTCGCCAAGCCGACCTGCGGCTGGACGATGAGATGCGAGCGAAGGAAGTGCGGGACGGCAAACAGGCGATCGCTCCGGGGCGGCCGGACCAGAGTGAGCTGGTGCGGCGGATCCTTTCTCAAGATGCCGACGAGCGAATGCCGCCCCCGAGTGAGAAGCGGCAATTGGGGCCTGACGAGATCAAGCTCTTGAAGCGCTGGGTGGAGCAGGGAGCAAAGTACGAGAAGCACTGGTCGTTTATCCCGCCGACCAGGCCCCAGGTGCCTTTGCTCCAGGATGCCGCATCTGCCCACAACCCGGTTGATGCCTTCGTTCTGGCCCGGCTGGAGAAGGAGCATCTCACGCCTGCTTCCCCAGCGCAGCCAGCCACCCTTCTTCGCCGCCTGTCACTGGACCTCACCGGCCTGCCGCCGTCCCCCGCAGAAGTCGATGTATTCCTTGGCGATTCAAGTCCGGATGCCTACGAGCGGCAGGTGGACCGGCTGCTGGCGTCCCACCACTGCGGAGAGCGGCTGGCGCTGGACTGGCTCGACGGGGCCCGCTTTGCCGATTCCGGTGGGTATCAGGGGGACATCTTTCGCTCGATGTGGCCGTGGCGGGACTGGGTGATCAATGCGTTCAATCGCAACCAGCCCTTCGACCAGTTCACGATCGAGCAGCTTGCCGGCGACCTCTTGGAAAATCCGACCCGGGAGCAGTTGGTGGCGACCGGATTCAACCGCAACCACCGGATCAACGACGAGGACGGCATCATCCTGGAAGAATTCCGGGTGGAGTACGTGGTGGACCGCGTGGAGACGACAGCTGCGGTCTGGATGGGACTGACGATGGGATGCGGCCGCTGCCACGACCACAAATACGACCCGATTTCACAGCGGGACTTCTACAGTTTCTACGCCTTCTTTAACAGCGTGAACGAGCAAGGCCGGGGCCATGGCAATGCCCCGCCGATTCTCTCCCTGCCCTCGCGAGAGCAGGAAGAGCAGCTCGCCGCCGCGAGTGGCGAGCTGGCGGTGTTTCAGCAAAAACTCAAGGAGATTCCCGCTGGCGAGCCGAATGAGAAACAGCGGCAGGACTTGACTGCAGCCGTCGCTGCTGCACAAAAGAAGAAAGACGCGCTGGCCGCTGCCGTTCCCGTGACGATGATCATGCAGGAGCTGCCGGCACCGCGTGAGACGTTCATTCTCACCCGCGGAGCCTATGACAAACCGGGGGAGAAAGTGGTTGTCGGTGTTCCCGGCATCCTGCCGCCGCTTCCTGCCGGAGTCAGCGCCAATCGTCTGGGACTGGCGAGATGGCTCATGGAGCCGGGACATCCTCTCACTAGCCGGGTCCTTGCCAATCGCTATTGGCAGTTGCTGTTCGGTAACGGCTTGGTCGCTACGCCGGAGGATTTTGGCACGCAGGGACAGCCGCCGACGCATCCCGAGCTCCTAGACTGGCTAGCGATGGAGTTTTCGGGGCAGAATGGAAGCCTCACTCCTGGCTGGGATGTTAAGAAACTGCTCCGGGAAATGGTGACCAGCAGCACCTATCGCCAATCGTCCGGCGGCACGGCCGAGCTATTCCGCCTGGACCCTGAAAACAAGCTCCTGGCCCGCGGGCCACGCTTTCGCATGTCAGCCGAATTGCTGCGCGATCAGGCACTCGCCGCTTCCGGGCTGCTGACGGGCAAACTGGGCGGGCCCTCAGTTCGTCCCTATCAGCCGGAGGGGCTGTGGAAGGATCTGGTTTCTGCTCACGTGGAGTACGACCAGAGCCATGGCGCGGACCTCTATCGCCGCAGCATGTACACCTTCTGGCGTCGAACCGTTCCCCCGCCGGCAATGACGGCAATCGACGCCCCCAATCGAGAGTTGTGCACCGTCCGCCGCCCGAGAACCAACACTCCGCTACAAGCGCTGGCCTTGATGAACGACCCCACCTATGTCGAAGCCGGCCGGGCTTTGGCCGAGCGGGTGCTGCGAGAAAGCCCCCGCGATGCGGCCGCCCGGCTTGATCTCATGTTCCGTCTGGTGCTCGCTCGTAAGGCCAGCGACCGAGAAATGGACGCCCTGCAAAGAAACCTCGGCGACTATCAGCAGCGTTATGCCGCTAAGCCGGCGGACGCGAAATTGCTCCTTTCCGTCGGCGAGTCGAAACTCGGGGAAGGTTTGCCGGCTGAGGAAGTTGCCCCGTACGCCGCCATTGCCATGATTCTGCTCAATCTGGATGAAGCGGTGACGAAGGAATAAGCATGTCCGCTATCGAGCTCGATCCACACCGTCGCCATTTCCTCCGCTCCGCCGGCGGGCTGGGCATAGCGGCGCTGAGTTCCCTGCTTACCCACGAAGGCCTCGCGGCACCTGCACCGCCGGACCTTGCTCATGCCGGTCTGGCAGGACTGCCGCATTTCGCGGCGAAGGCGAAGCGGGTGATTTATCTCTTTCAATCCGGCGCGCCGTCGCAAATGGACCTGTTCGACCCCAAGCCGGAACTGACAAAGCGGTTCGGCGAAGAGCTGCCGGAGTCCATCCGCAAAGGGCAACGACTAACGGGGATGACCGCGGGCCAGGCGACGCATCCGGTCGCTCCGTCGCAGTTCAAGTTCGCCCGGCACGGTGAGAGTGGGGCCTGGTTTTGCGAGCTGCTGCCGCACATGAGCAAAGTGGCCGATGAGCTCTGCTTCATCAAGTCGATGCACACCGACGCTATCAATCATGACCCAGCGGTGACCTTCCTAATGACCGGCACGCAGCAGGCGGGGCGGCCAAGCCTGGGCGCCTGGACCACGTACGGGCTAGGCAGCGAAAACCAGGATCTCCCGGCGTTCGTGGTAATGGTCTCCATTGGCACCGGTCGCCCCAACGACCAGCCGCTATACGACCGCTTGTGGGGGAGCGGCTTTCTGCCGACACATTTTCAAGGGGTGAAGTTTCGCGGCACTGGAGATCCGGCCCTGTATCTCCTCAACCCACCGGGCTTTGACCAGACCGATCGCCGCAAAATGCTGGATGCCGTCTCCAGCCTCAATCGGCTCCATCAAGAGTCTGTTGCCGACCCCGAGATTGCCACGCGAACGCTCCAGTACGAGATGGCGTACCGGATGCAAACCTCGGTCCCGGAGTTGACGGACCTCTCAGGCGAGAGCGACCAGGTGTTCAATCTCTACGGTCCCGACAGCCGAAAACGAGGGACGTTCGCCCACAACTGCATCCTGGCCCGCCGTCTGGCCGAACGAGGCGTACGGTTCATCCAGCTCTTCCATCGCGGCTGGGACCAGCACCGAGATTTGCCCAAGCAGCTCACTGGTCAGTGCCGAGACACGGACCAAGCCTCGGCCGCCCTGCTTGTCGACCTGCGGCAACGGGGCCTCCTGGAGGACACGCTTGTCGTATGGGGTGGCGAATTTGGCCGCACTGTCTATTGTCAGGAAAAGCTCCTGCCCGACAACTATGGCCGCGACCACCATCCGCGGTGTTTCACGCTGTGGCTTGCCGGGGCGGGCGTGAAGAAGGGGCTGACGTATGGCGCGACCGACGACTACTGTTACAACGTGATCGAGAACCCCGTCAGCGTTCACGACCTGCACGCGACACTGCTGCATCTCCTCGGCATGGACCACAAGCGACTGACGTTCAAGTTCCAGGGCCGCCATTACCGGCTGACGGACGTGGCTGGGGAAGTAGTCAAGGCGGTCAGCGGTTGAGGGCCAGTCCGCCTCGCCGGACTTTGTGTCCGTTTCTATAAACCGTCGATAGAATCTAGCAGTCTTAAGGAGGTGGATTGTCAGTCCGGCAGGTCCGGCGACGTGGAGTAGACGTGGACGCCGTAGGCGGGAAATCGATCCTTGAACTTCCCGCCGCTCACCGGCAGTTTCCTGCTCTCGAACAGAACATGCATCTCCCCGGCCTTCACGCCCCCTGGCACCTCGAACTCGGCATCCACTGCTTCCTTGCCGGCGTTAACCGCCAGGACGTACTGCTCCCCCCGGGACTCCTTGACCAGCGATTCAATGGTAGGGCTCGCGGAAGATAGCTTGATGGCATTCTCGTTCTGATCCTTCAGCACAAAGATGCGGCTGGCCTGCTGGAGCTCCTGGAAGAAGCCCCGATGCTGCTCCCAAAACCAGGCGTTCAGTTCCTGGCACTGCTTGAACTCGCGGCCTCGGACGTTCGGGTCAGTCGCCTCGGAGGACAGCGCCGACGCGGAGTTAGGCCGCGTGCAGTGGTATTGGCCGTAATACAGGAGCGCCTTGGCTCCATGGATCACCGACTGGTATGCCATGAACCGGGACTCATCCGGCGTCGGATAGCCCCGTTTGCCGTAGTTTAGCGGCTCCCAGTTCCAGGCCTGAAGGACCAACGCCACCGGACGATCGCCACGGGCCTTTCGAATGGCAGCAATGTAATCTCGCATCTGAGTGATGTCATGGTTGGGGTGCCGTCCGTAGCCTCGCTCTCGCGGGATGGGGTAGAGGTCGGTGCCGTAGATGTCCCCCAGGCCCTTCCAGTCCTCGAAGCGGTTGACGGAGCCAGGCCACTCCACAGTCAGCAGTGGATGGCTGGGGTCGAGCTGCTTC
>JBKJNY010000163.1:0-17975 GCA_046593355.1 Pirellulaceae bacterium
TAAGTGAAACATTTTCAAATCGCTGAAAGTTGAGCGTCATCAGCGAGGTCAGGTTGGTGGCGTGCGTCGTCGGGAGGTTGGCGAGCGTCTCTTCGATGGCGGCTCGGAAGTCGGCGACGGTGGGAATCCCGGCATCAAGCAGGCGATCAAGGACATCCTGGCGAAGTTTCCCAAGGACGATCCCGAATCGCTGGCCGCCAAGGTGCAGGCTGATGCCAACCCCGCTGCTCCGCAGTTTCCGCGGGTGCAGGTCGAGATCGAGAAGGTCAAGTTCAGCCGCTGGAAGCGAAAGGATGGCCGCTCCGCGGAGCTCGCGCCCCTGCGCGTGGAAGGGAACATCGTGGAATTCTGCACCCGAACCGGCGAAATCCGCGAACTGCCGCTGACCGATCTGCCGGATGACGAGCGAGCCCGCCTGGACGCCTGGCGCAAGGCGCAAATGCCGTAGAGCGTTTCACCTTCCATGCCTTCAGGTAGTCGAGGCATTCGTCGCTGACTAAGCTAGAACAAATGCTCCTCCATTTACCGCCACCTCCTTTATCACACTGGCTCTGCGGCATTCTGGCGGCCCTTATGCTTTGCTGCGGCTGCGGACCCCCAGCTGACGCCGGCAAGGAGAAGGAGCTGCCGGCCAAAGTCGCTAAAATTGCCAACGAAGCCGAGCTCAACACCATCACGTTGACCCAGGACGCCGTAAAGCACCTGGCGCTAGCTGTCGCGGTCGTTGAGTTCAAGTCCATGCCGCGGGTCAGCACCTACGGCGGCGAAATCATGCTGCCGGCCGGGGCGTCGCTCATCGTTTCCGCGCCGTTCACGGGCACGCTCGATGCGCCTCTGAAGGACCAAGCCACACCCGCTCCTGGCGACCTCGTCACCGCGAAGCAGCCGATCTTCAAACTTCAGCCGCTCGTCACGCCGGAGCGAGAAGCGCTCACCCCGGCCGAACGGGTCCGCTATGCGGAGGCTCGCAACGCCATCGCCACCGCGAAGATTGATGCGACCGCACAAATCGAGCAGGGCCTCGTGCAGCAGGAGGCAGCGGGAATTGTCCTGAAGCGCGCCGAGCGCCTGTTTCAGGATGGGGCGGGAACGGCTCGCGCGGTGGACGACGCCAAAGCCCAGACGCAGCTCGCGGAGAAGGCGCTGGAAGCGGCTCAGTCCCGCAAGACGCTGCTGGACGAGCTGAAGTTGGAAGGGGACGCCGCCACCAACCAGTTGCCGCCGATTCTGATCGAGGCCCCGCACGCCGGAATGATCCGCACGCTGCATGTCGCCCCCGGCGAGACCGTGGCTGCTGCCGCTCCGCTCTTTGAAGTGATGAAGTTCGACCCCATCTGGGTTCGGGTTCCCGTCTACGCCGGTGACGCCGCCGAACTGCAAGCCGCCGGCTCCGCCACCGTCCGCAGTCTGGCGGATAAAACCACCAGTCCGGGCGTCGTCGCCAAAAAGGCCACCGCCCCGCCCAGCGCGGTTGCTCTTTCCACCACGGTTGACCTCTACTTTGAGCTGCCGAATCCTAGCGGAACCTACCGCCCCGGCGAACGAATCATTGCGGAGCTGCCGCGGAAAGGGGAGACGAAAAGCCTCGTCGTTCCCTGGTCCGCCATCATGCACGACATTCACGGTGGCACCTGGGTCTACGAGCAAACCGCCGAGCGGACCTACGTCCGCCGCCGCGTGCAGGTGCAGTATGTCTCCGGCGCTTCGGCCGTGCTGAAGGAAGGTCCCAAGCCGGGAACGAAAGTAGTCACCGCCGGCGTCGTGGAGCTCTTTGGCACGGAGTTCGGCTTTGCGAAATAGTACTCCATGACCTGGCTTGTCTCCACATCGTTGCGATTGCGAGTGATTGTGCTCGCGCTTTCCATTCTGTTGATTGCGTTTGGCCTGCGCACGCTGCAAACCACGCCGCTCGACGTCTTCCCCGAGTTCGCCTCGCCGCTCGTCGAAATCCAGACTGAAGCCCCCGGCCTCTCCACTGACCAGGTCGAGAGCCTGTTAACGATGCCGCTGGAAAACGCCCTCAACGGCACTCCTTGGCTCAAGACCATCCGCTCCAAGTCGGTGCTCGGCCTGTCGTCCGTCGTCCTCATCTTCCGAGACGGGACCGACCTGATCCGGGCCCGCCAACTGGTGCAGGAGCGCCTCGCCACGGAGACGCCGCGTTTGCCCAAGGTCGCCCATCCGCCCGTCATCCTCTCCCCCCTCTCCTCCACCAGCCGCGTGCTCAAGATCGGGATCTGGTCGGACAAGCAAAAGGACGGCACCGACAAACTCAGCCAGATGGAGCTGACGACGCTGGCCAAGTGGACCATCCGCCCCCGCCTGATGGCCATCCCCGGCGTGGCCAACGTGGCCATCTGGGGTCAGCGGGACCGGCAGTTTCAGGTCATCGTCGAGCCCGAGCGCCTGCGGGCGCATGGCGTGACGCTCGGCGCGGTCGAGCGAGCTGCGGGCGATGCCACCGCGCTCGTCGGTGGCGGCTTTATGGATACGCCGAACCAGCGCATCGCCGTCGCCCAGCTCGTCGACATTCGCGGAGCCGCTGACCTGGGCGAAGTCATGGTCGACTTTCGCGGAGCCGCTCCGCTCCGCCTGGCGGACGTGGCCACGGTGCGGGAAGGCTTCCCGCCACCCATTGGCGACGCCGTTATCAACGATGGCCCTGGACTGCTGCTCATCGTGGAAAAACAGCCTTGGGGGAATACGCTGGAAGTGACGCACCAGGTGGAAGCGGCCCTGGAGGCGCTCAAGCCCGGCTTGAAGGACATGCAGATCGATCCCAGCATCTTCCGCCCCGCCACGTTCATCGAGCGCTCGCTGCACAATCTCGGCCGCGCGATGGCCATCGGCTGCGTTCTGGTGGTGTTGATCCTGATTATTTTTCTGTTCGACTGGCGAACGGCGCTGATCAGCATCACGGCCATTCCCCTCTCGCTGATCGCCGCCGCACTCGTGCTGCACTATTGGGGCGGGACCATGAACACGATGGTCATTGCCGGCCTGGTCATCGCGCTGGGCGAAGTCGTGGACGACGCCATCATCGACGTGGAAAACATCCTTCGCCGCCTTCGCCTCAATCGACTGCTCGAAAATCCGTTGCCGGCCTATCAGGTGGTGCTGGCCGCATCGCTCGAAGTCCGCAGCGCGGTCGTCTACGCCAGCCTGATTGTGACGCTCGTCTTCGTACCCATCATCTTTCTGCCCGGCATCGCCGGCTCGTTCTTCCGCCCGCTGGCAATCGCGTACATCCTGGCCATTCTCGCCTCGCTCCTCGTCGCGCTCACCGTCACTCCGGCCCTCTCGCTGATGCTGCTCCCCGGCGCGCAAGAACGCCGGAAGGAAGCGCCCCTCACCGGCTTTCTCAAGCGGCTCTATCGCTCGCTGCTGGTCCCAATCATCGGCCGTCCGTGGCTGTCCATCGGCCTGTTGGCGGTGGCCTTCGCCTTCACCGCCCTCGTCGGCTCGCGCCTGGGGGTGGAGTTCCTGCCGAACTTCCAGGAGACCGACTTCCTGATGCACTGGGTCGAGAAGCCGGGGGCCTCGCTCGACTCGATGCAGCGCGTGACCATCCAGGTCAGCAAGGAATTGCGGGCCATCGAAGGGGTGCGGAACTTCGGCTCGCACATCGGGCGGGCGGAAGTGGCGGACGAAGTAGTCGGCCCCAACTTCACCGAGCTCTGGATCAGCGTCGACCCGGACGTCGATATGCCCTCCACCATCGCCAAAATCCAGAAGGTCGTCGATGGCTATCCGGGGCTGTACCGCGACCTGCTCACGTACCTCAAGGAGCGGATCAAGGAAGTCATCACCGGCACCGGGGCTTCCATCGTCGTCCGCGTCTATGGCCCCGACCTGGCGGTGCTGCGAGCGAAGGGGGAAGAGATCAAAGTCGTGATGGGCACCGTCGAAGGAGTGCAGAATCTCAAGGTCGAGGCCCAGGTCCTGGTGCCCCAGTTGCAGGTCCGCCCCAAGCCTGGCCCCATCGCCCGCTTCGGCCTGACGCCCGGCCAGGTGCGGCAAACGGTGGCGACACTCGTCAAGGGAACCAAGGTCGGCGAGGTCTATCAGGACCAGATGGCCTTTGACGTCGTCGTCCGCGGCACGCCCGAGGTTCGCACCGACCTCGCCTCCCTCAGCCGCATGCTCATCGACCTGCCGCAAGGAGGCCATGTGCCGCTGGGGGAAGTCGCCGATCTGCGGATCGTCCCCGCCCCCAACGAAATCAAGCGCGAATCCGCCTCTCGCCGCCTCGACATCACCTGCAACGCAAAAGGCCGCGACCTCGGCAGCGTGGCCCGCGAAATTGAAACCAAAGTCAAGCAGCTTTCGTTTGACCAAGGCTACCATCCGGAATTTCTGGGGGAGTATGCGGCCCTGAAAGCTTCGTGGTGGCGGTTGCTTATGCTCGGCGGCCTCGCGCTCCTTGGAATCGTGCTGCTCCTGCACATGGACTTTCAATCCTGGCGGCTGACGGCGATTGTGGCCTTCACCATTCCCTTCGCCCTGATCGGCGGCGTGCTGGCGGCGGCCTTGCAAGGGGGCGCGCTCTCCCTCGGCTCGTTGGTGGGGTTCGTCACCGTGCTCGGCATCGCCGCCCGCAACGGCATCATGCTCGTCAGCCACTTCCGACACCTGGAACTGGAAGAAAGAGAGCCATTTAGCACAGCGATGGTCCTCCGCGGGGCCGAAGAGCGGCTGATCCCCATCCTGATGACCGCGCTCGCCACCGGCCTGGCCCTGGTCCCCCTCGTCATCGCCGGCAACAAGCCCGGCCACGAAATTGAGTACCCACTCGCCGTCGTCATCCTCGGCGGCCTCGTCACCTCCACGCTCCTCAACCTCTTCCTCCTTCCCCCCATCTACGCCCGCTTCGGGCGGGTTGGGCCATAGGCGACAGGCGGGCCGCGGTGACTACGGTCTGATGGCACGTGCCCGATCCTACGGCCCCATTTCCGCCGGCAGCGTTTCCACTTTCACCGCCCGCAGCCGGCCGCCGCGTTCCATGATGACTTCGAGGGAGCTGGGGAGGGTGGAGAGCAGTTTGCGCAGCTCGTCGCCGTTGGCGAAGCGCTGGCCGCCGATGGCCTGAATGCGGTCGCCCGAGGCCAGGCCGGAGAGCGCTGCCGCGGAGCCGGGGATGACTTGCGTCAGGAGGACACTGCCCGGCTCGGCGGGGTCATCCCGCCAGGAGATGCCGACGCGGATGGGGCTGCCGCGGGGCGTGACCGAGATTTCCAGCGGATCTTTTTCCCCCTCGCGCTCGATGGTGAGTGTCTTCTTTCCCGTTGCCGCCATCAGTTGCAGCCGTAGCAGGTTTTCATCCGTGATGGCGGCTCCTTCATACTTCACCAGGCGGTCTCCGGCACGCAGGCCGGCGGCTTCCGCGGGAGAGCCGGGGGTTGGCGGCAGCATCACAATTCGCAGCTCTTCGCCCGCTGCCCGCTGCCAGGGTAGCCCGAATCGCGGCGGCTGCGTTTGCTGGGGCTGCTCCATCAGGCCGCGATGGTAGTTGTTCTCTTGTTGCGAGGCCGCTCGAAACTTGCCGATTTCCTCGCCGTCCGCAAACCGCAGCAGAGCTTGCAGCGTCAGCCGCGTCACCTGCTGCATCCCTTCCAAATTCAGCAGGTTGGCGTCGTCGCTGGGGCGGTGGTAGTTCTCGTGTAATCCCGTGTGGAGCATCAGAAACGGGATGCCCTGCGTGAAAAAAGGATGATGGTCGCTGTCCGCCTTCACTTGCCAGTTGAAATCGAGCGTCAGGTCCGCCGCCGCGTTCGTCTCGCTCAGCGCCCGCCGGCTGCCGGCCAAGGTCCGCGAGCCAAAGACCTCCAGCCGCTGATCCTTGAGCCGCCCGATCATGTCGATGTTAAAACACAGGGCAACCCGTGACAGCGGCACCGTCGGCCGGCTGATCCAGTGCCGGGATCCGATCAGCCCCACCTCTTCGGCGTCCCACAGGGCGAACAGGATGCTTCGCTTGGGCGCGGTCGGCAGGCGTTTGATGGCGTCGATGATTTCGAGCAGGCCGCTCACGCCGCTGGCGTTGTCATCCGCCCCGTTGTGGATGTAGCCGATAGGGCCGTAGCTATTCCCCTTCCGCCCATAGCCGACGTGGTCGTAGTGGGCCCCCAGCACGATGACCTGTTCCTTGAGCTGCGGGTCGCTGCCTTCGATCATCCCCAGGATGTTGCGGCATGAGCCATTGAAGCCTTGGAAATAGGATCGACTCTCCCCCGCTGCCGACAAACCCTGCCGGGCGAACTCCTTGGTCAAATAATTCGCCGCAGCCTGCCCCCCGCGGCTGCCCGCTTCGCGCCCCTCCAGCGTATCGTCCGCCAGGAACTCGGCGTGTTTCCGCAATTCGTCGGTCGTCACCGACTCCACCGCTTTGGCCAGCGCCGCCGCCTCGACGGCCAGTAGCGACCGGCCATCATTGCCCCCAACGATGGCCCCAGCAATCAGCAAAACCAGGCTGAACCTGCACCCTTGGAGAAATGTCATGCCTGCTACTGCCTTAAACTGCGCTGGGGATCTACCAAAGAAGTACGCTTGCGGGTGTCGCCTTGATTCGTCACAATTCTAGTCGATAAATCATCCGTCGGCAGTCAAACTCGCGGCCCGCCCCCCGGCGGCCCTAACTTGGCTCCGCCGCACACCTTGGGAGAGGTGGCTGAGTGGTCGAAAGCGCCGGTTTGCTAAACCGGTGTACGGGAAACTGTACCGCAGGTTCGAATCCTGTCCTCTCCGCTGTAGTAGATGCGCGTTTCCGTAAGTGCTTACGGGGACCGAAGTAAGGGACTTACGAGGATTCAAAACAGGGCTGTTGTGCAAACTTTTGTGCAAACATTGGCCAGCATGATGCTCGCCCCTGTTGGGAATCCTTCGTATGTCCAAAAAAGGACGCAGCCGGCACACCGGCCAAACCAGCCACGGCGACACTCGGCAAGTTCTCGTTGAAAAGCTGGGAAAAGTCACCATCTACCAGCGGGGAGTAGTCTACTACCTCTATTACCGTGAGCTCGGTAAGACAATCCGCCGCAAAATCGACGGCAACCTGGCGGCGGCTCGGGCAACGGCCGGAAAGGTCGTCCAGTCCCTCGCGGAAGAACGGGCCTCGCCGTTTTCCTTCGAGCTACTCACTCCCCGTCAGCTGATCGACCGGTATCTCAACTATGTGGAGCAGGTTCAGCGGCTCTCGCTAGGCACGTCTGACCGATATCGAGCAGCTCTGCGTTTGTTCGTCGCCTTCGCGGAGCAGATTCAGGTCGCCCAGGCCGACAAGATTGATGAGCAGGTTGTCGACGACTTCGTCCGCTGGCTGAGGCAGCAGAACCACGCCCGCAACGGCTCCAAGAGTGGCAAACAGCAGAAGTACTCGCTGGGTGGAATCGAGTATGTGCTCAGTACTTGCCGCACCGCTTTCAATTGGGGACGCCGCCGCAAAATCTTACCCTCTTACTGCGACAACCCGTTTTCTCAAGTCCAAAAGGAAGCTCTCAAGGACCGCGGGGAAGATGAGCAGGAAATTACGATCTTCAGTCCCGAACAGGAACTGAAGTTCTTCGAGGCCTGCGATGACTGGCAGCGCGGGGTGTTTGGCATTCTGGCCGCGTTCGGGATGCGGGTGGGAGAACTGACCCATCTCCTTGTCGAGGATGTGGACTTTACGAACCTAGTGATCCACATCCGCTCGAAACCCGAGCTCTACTGGTTCGTCAAGACGCGGCGGTACCGGCAGCTGCCTATGACACCCGCGATGGACAAGCTCCTCCGCGACCGCATCGGCTCACGGAAGGCTGGGTTCGTCTTTCGGGCACGTGCCTTTGACAACGGCAAGCGACCGCTTGCCCATCATTTTAGCTCGCCCAAAGAGCAACGGGAGTTTTTGCTGGCGGAGGTGACTAAGCTGGAAGCGCAGCGGCCGGCTACGACGGACAAGCAGAAACGCAATTTCGTGCGGAGCCTGTGCCGCACGCTCGGCTGGTTGCCGGAGACCCGCATCCGCGAGGAGTTCATGAAAGTCACGGAGCAGATTGGCTGCCCGGAATTTACCCGGGCTCACAACTTGCGGCATCTCTTCATTACCCGATCTCAAGAGGGAGATCTCAATCCCCTGCTCGTTGCCGAGATAGTTGGACAGCGATCGATCGAGACCACTCGGCGGTACACGCATCTTGGGGCCAAATCGAAGCGGGAAACGCTGACGCGGCTGCTCGAAGGCAATCCGGGGGCTTGCGATGAAGCGACGTAGTAAACAGCAAGATCGTAGTCTGACGGAAAGCGCACCACCACGGCACTTTGAGCCCCCGGTTTCGCCACAAGTGGCTCTTTATCAGCAGTTTCGCGAGCAGTTCCCCAAGTGGGGGCCATGGCTGGATGGAGACGACCCGGTCTATGCGCTCCCGTATGCGCTCACGGAGTTCTTGATGCGGGACCCCCAGACCGAGGGCGGCAATGTGCGTCCTAAAAGGCCCCTTCTTGCTGCTGAAGATGCCGAAGTGGAATTGGCGTTTTCAACCATGTGTATCGCCCGGCATCCGCATGCCGTGGGGATTTGGCGACGTAGCACGATTGCCCACTGGCCTTTAGCCACAGCCTACAAACTGTTGCCCGGCAGTCCGAGCGAATCAAATCTACGAATTCACCCGTACGACTTCGTAAGACTTGCCGCGACAGAAGGGGTGTGGAATATCGGCGATGAGGAAAAAGTCTATCGGCTACAGGAGGAGTTCCGGCATGGTGTTGTTGAATGCCTGGGGAATTTCATGTTTGAACCGACGGCCAGTTCGCGATTTCGGCAGGATCTGAAGCCGGTCATTTTGCACTGGCTAGGGCTTCCTCCTGAACTGCAGGTTCCCATCCGGCGAATTGGCATACAGGACCTGCAAGCATTGCGCAAGTGCGACAACCGGAGAACAACCATTTCGATAGCCAATGACTTTTCGATGGCATGGGACCGCCTACTTAGCCGCTGGGGACTCGCAGGTTTTGTAACCTGGGACCTGCCAGTCATTCCACCACCCATGCTTGGCGAACAGCTGTTGGTTGTGGAACAAGCTCTACCCAAAGATGCGGTCGTTAACTTTTGGCCGCCCCAAATCCAGTGCCCCTCGGAAATAGTCTTGAATGAGGTGATATTTGCCCAGCAGCGCGAGTTTCCGCTCGTCGTGCCGAATTGGCTTGGGGAAGACACGAGTGCACGTAGGGGCCCATTCTTTCCGCGAGCGAGGGGGACTCGCCGGAATGGGTCCCTTAGCAACTTCGAAAAAGTCATGCTGATGCATGTGGCCGAGATGGCTGTCCGCCAACGATACGGAGCCGCTCCGGCGATGGCGAGCCGGCTCTGCGAAGGATATATGGAATGGTTCAATTTTCAGTCGCTGCAAGTCGTAAAGAACCACCGCAAGCACTACCTCAAGTATCTACTACTCGGCCCCACTCCAAGCTCTAAACGCCGAGGATAGTCCACTCTGAACCGCGTAACCTGAAATTCCTGGTTTCCAGGTTTCTATCGCCGGGCTAAAGACCCTCTACGCTGGCAGGTGGATGCGCGTGATCGCCACCGCACAACACTTATCGAGCGTTAACGAGGGCTCAATTGGCTGACACGCCCAGATCGCCAAGGTCATCACCGTGGTTTACGCCCGCGGAGGCGGCCGAATACCTGGGAGTGGCCGTAGGCACACTACGCAATTGGACGAGCGCCCGCTATGTGCCGTTTGCCCGCCGGGGACGAGTGGTGCGATATCGTCGAGAGGAACTGGATGAGTGGTTGGCGAGAGGTGGTTGCAAGGGGCGGACGACGCTTGCGGATCAGCACGCGAGTCAACAGCCACTCGAAGATCGTCGCAAGAGCAAGGCGAACAAATGAAAACGCCGCAGTTTGTGGCTGCGGCGTTTCGCTCATCCTCCTCTCGTCGACCGCTTTACTATTTGCACCGGAGAGCGGCCTCAATCACCGGAAGATTTGCCGCCCCAAGCCTCCTGGCGGCGACTGTACCAACCCTGGAGGCAATGAGGACTCGAAAACAATGATTCGCGAAAGCACTCTGATGGACCTCGTCACAAAGCGCCGCAGGCAAGATCACCTGGTGACCGTCGCCATGGCCATCGCCGGATGGACCAGCTTTCGATACGGCGAGGAGCAGAAGGACTGCGTCTCCCGCGTCTTGGTCGATCTGATCCGAGATCATGAGCCCGGTTGCGAGCGGAGCGAGATGCTTGAGGTCGCAGTCGCGTGGGAGCGTCTCCGCATGTGGAGCGCACGGGGCTCGCTCGACATTGAGGATGAGACGCTCCCGCAAGATGACGAGGACATCGGCCTCGACGACGACAAGGACATCGACGCCACCGCCAAAGCTGAGATGCACCGCGTCAGGAATGAGGGGATGGAGATTGCGGACCGGCTCCTGGAGATGGTGGAGGAACTCGAAATACCAATGTAGCACCACACGAACAACGCCGCTGCCCTGTTGGGCAGCGGCGTTCGCTTGTCCCCTCATCATTGATGCGGCCACTGTCTCGTAAGGACGGCCGCTCCAACGCAAGGAGCTCAAATGGCAATACGTAATGTACCACGCACGGAGGGCGCTAGCAAGAACGAAGATCGCAGCAGGAGGATTCCCGCGGACCGGATCAAGGTCACCCGCAAGCGGCAGACTGTGGACACCAGCTATCGAACCGAGAATAGCGAGGAGGTGCCCCAAGAGACGCGGTCGCTGCCTCTAGACGAAGATGACGAGTACGAGCAAGCGACGCCTGATGACCAAGAGGACGAGGACACAGAGTATTCGACCATCGAAATGGCGCCCGAGCCGGCCCCACGACTGCCCTACGACCCAAAAGGTGTCGGTTTTCTAATCTGGGACGGCGAGGATGATGAGGACGGTGCGTGGGTCCCCGCCGACTGCCAGGCGTCGGGAATGACTCCGCCACTGGCTATTGAGTTGACCGAGGAGATGCAGTCCCAGCCGCGAAAGTGTTGTTATCGGCTGCAGCGGGTCCAGGACTGGTCCAGCGGCTTTTCGGGAGGTCTATTTGACTTATTGCGGGCCACCGGCGGCAAGTATACGGTTGAACTCGCCGGCCAGCACTACTCTCGGCTGCTTCCGGCTTTGCTGACCTTGGTGCGGAAATACGAGACGCATGTCGAGCAGAATAATCTACTGCTCGCCATCAAGTTTGCGGCAGCCCTGGAGTACGGAATTGAAAACGCCCGTGAAGCCGTGGCGGAGATTTGCCAGGCCTATCACCGGGTCGATCTCCTTCTTCCCGCGAAGAAAGCGCTCGAAAAATCCATCCGCAATTTGGCTGGCGAAGAACATCGTACTGCGAAGCAACTCGTTCCCGAGATCGCGGAGAAGTTCCTCCGGTCGCTCCAACCAGAGACGGTCGACGCCAAATGTTTGGCACTCTGGAACGGCTTCTGGTATCGCTACGACGGCAACAAGTGGTCCGAATGGCCCGGAAAGGAGCTCAGGGCAGCGATCAGTACGTTTTGGCAGGGGCAGCTGTGCGCGGACAAGATCACTCTCGCCAAGACCTTGCGGGAGGACATCATCGTCAATCTGGAGGGAATCTGTCGCCAAGTCCCAGGTAAGCAGTCCATGCCGGCCTGGATCTGTCACGATGGTCGGCATATCGACTCTCCGTACTTGGGCGTGGCTAACGGGCTTCTTAACCTGGAGCCGATGTTCGCGGGTCAGCAGCCCGATCTTTGTCTCCCAGACGCCCGGCACTTCGCTACGGCGTGTCTCCCCATTGAGTGCGATCCCGACGCAGAGTGTCCGTTGTGGCTTCAGACACTAGAGGAGATTTTCCCGAATAAATCGATGGCTGCTAACCCAAAGACGGGCCTGCCCGAAATAGTGGACCGCCGCTGCCGCGTACTGCAACAGTTCGTTGGCTGGATATTGTTGCCGAACCGCTTGCGACTTGAGAAGTGTCTGATCCTGTATGGGAGCGGCGCCAACGGCAAAGGCCTAATCATGAATGTGATCCGCAAATTGGTCGGGCTGCCTAACATCAGCAGCCTGCAACTGGAGAGGGTAGGAGGACCCCACGTGTTAGCTCAACTCCTTGGAAAGCTGGTGAATCTGGTGAGCGAAATTGGCCGCGTCGAGCGGTTCGAGGAAGGTTTGCTCAAGCAACTTATCTCCGGCGACCCAGTCACCATCAATCCGAAGCATCAGCCGGAGTTCACCACTATTTTAGGCTTGAAGCTAATCTTTGCGACTAACAACCTGCCGCCGATCAATGACAAGACCCGCGGCACGAAGCGAAAGCTGATCCTGATGCTGCTGCAGGAGAGCTTCGAGGGCCGGGAGGACTTTGGCCGCGAGCGGGCTCTTGAGGCGGAGCTGCCCGGGATCCTTAACTGGGCTCTGGAGGGAGCCGTCGATCTGATTGCTTGTGGAGGCTTTGCCGAGTGCGATATGTGCAATCAGGCCGCCACAAAGCATGGCTTGGACTGCGACCCCATCGAGCAGTGGATATTGGACCGATGTCGGATCGCCCCAGACTGGGAAATTCCGTTAGCGGAGGTGTACGAAAACTACAAGGATTGGTGTGCGGCCACTGGCCACGGCACGCTTAACGCTACCAACTTCGTCACTCAACTAGGCTCCCGGGGGGGTATCCAGGTTGTGCGGAAGGGCACAAGCGGCCCGCGGCCCCGCAGGGTAATAGGTCTGCACTGCGTGAAGTCTCCATCGACCGCGCAGCGGCGGTATTAGCAGCGCAAACCGCGTCGCCGGATGCGGCAACGAATCTGGGCTAAGACGTCCTGACTTACGTCCTAACTCTAAAGCCATGCGGCAGGGGCGGTTAAGGCTACGTCCCTACGTCCTGGCTCTGGCGATAATCTTTTCTAAATACAATTTCATTCTCCAGTATTTCATCTTTCTACTGCCAATAGAAAAAAAGATCAGGACGTTAGGACGTTGCTCTTAACTCCTTTTGGCTTCATCGTTTGCATTACCCCAAAGACCAGGACGTAGGTCAGGACGGCCTGGGACGCTGCTAAGTCACGCGGTCATCTTCTCACCTTTGGCTGCTTCATCTACGCGAATGGGTCTCGGCTGGTCTGGAGTTTACTCGCCCAGCACTGCCGCCGTTTTCCTTACGTGTGAGCACTACCGTCCACTTGACCTGCCGCCGTTTTGGTAAGTACGTTCGCTGTTTGTGGCCGCCGAGACCAACCTGCCCCTCTCAGCAATCCCCTTGAGACAGTTTGGCTGGCTAGCCGTCGGGCCAAAGAGACCGGTACCGTCCTCATCTTTTGTTCAACCCGCCGTGACGAGATTCCATATGCGCTGAGACAATTTGGCCAAGAATCGGCCCAACCGGACAAGATGTCTTATTCACACACTCGTCAAGACATTCCGGCGTTTTGCTCTTGCGTGCCAACACGTAGCTAGCTAGGTTTTCGGAAGCAGGATGCATTTTTCGCCAAGGAGGGCCAAATCGTTACTTGTCCGCGTCGACCGCAATGCCTCTGCAGCTGCTGACGGCTGCCACCGTCGCACCCTCTCCGCTAGAGCAATGACTGATCAACATTACCTGTCGGAGGAGACATGTGGCTCAGGCAACCGCAGGGCTACTGGAGATTCGTAGCGGTCAACGCTGACGCATGTCGCTCACCCGTGAGCGACAGATAAGGTTTTTTGAAATGAGCGAGAAACAGAAAATCAAAATCAAGCTGCCGCCGAGGCGGCAACCCCAGGCGGGCGGAACTACGGCCGCCAACAACTGGTCTCCCGGATCCAAGCCGACGGGCTCGGGGAAGCCGCCACCGTCCAAAGCACCGCCTGCTGCTCAGCCGGCAGTATTCTCGGACGAGGACGTCGCAGCACTGGCCGAGCTGACTTATCACGGCGAGCCGCCGGGGGAGGCTCACCCGAAGTGGACATTGTGGGACACTGATACGCTCAAGCCGCATCCCAAGCAGTCGCAGCACTTTGCCGACCAACCTGCAGCCCAGTTTAAGGATTTCGTTGCTAACATTCTCGAAGTTGGAATGAAGGATGCCATCGAGATTCTGCCGGATGGAGTCGTAGTTTCCGGACATCAGCGACTGCGGGCTGCGCGGCGTCTGGGCTGGACTCATGTACCCGTCGTCATTCGGCGGGACCTCGCGAAAGCCACGCCAGAGACCGTAGAACTCGCTTTGATCGACGCAAATCGGCATCGCCGCCAGTTGTCACTCTTCGAGGAGGCAAAGCTGTTCGCGGAAGCGCGGCGGCTTAAGGAGCAAGCAGGTGAGTCGTTCAGCCGTTGCGAGCTTCGGGACGCGTACGCCAAGCGATTCCAGATTTCCGGCAGAACACTCGACCGGCTATTGGAGCTTGTCGACCTTCCCATCGAGCTGCAGCAGGCCGTCGCGGATAAGCGTCTTGCCAGGCAGGCGGCGATCAATCTCCACAAACTCGATCCCGAGGTGTACGAGCCGATCCTGCAGCTCATCCGGGAAGGTAAGAGCGTTAAAAAACCTGCCAACAAGATCCTCCTAGCTTATGAGTGGCGCGGAGAGCTGACCGACATCAAGTTGGCCCGCAAGCTGCGAACGTGGCTGATGGAGGGCACTGTGCTAGAGACCAACCTCGATCGGCTGCGGAAGATTGTGATTCGCGGTCAGGCCGATCGCCTTGAGATCGCCGGTGGCGTCGCTCAAGGGTTGCTTGACGTCTTGGCGGCCAAGGATGGTGCCCAGGTGCGAGATGAGGTGGCAGGACTAGAGACGGCGGAAGAGGAGTCTCAAGACGAGGAGACGCCTAAGGACCGCGAGGACGCTGTCGAGGAGAGCCCTAAGGACAAGTACTCAGAAGATGCTGAGGGCGACTACATTTAGATCCGACCCCTAGAGTCGCATTGATTGAAGGCGGCCGGTCCCCGAGTCCGGCCGCCTTCGTTTTGCAACGGACGTGCATACCCCGACCCCTTGGTTGCGGCAAAAAGGGGAAGCGTACTCCTCTGCGTACCGGCACCATTGGCAGCCTTCCGGGATTACCCGGTTGGTAGAACAAGCAGCGAGTACGCCAGCAGCCGCATTGGCCAAGGCCAGAAGAGCCGGTTGCGACAACTGCTCGCCGCGCGGGAGATTTGCTATTGCGACGCTCTACCTGCTGGGGTTCGAATTGGAGACGCACCTCAGGTGGCGCGTTCCGCCGGAAGAGGACACAGACGGCACCAACGCCAGCTGGCGCGGCGAGTAGGGAGTAGAACAATGGCCTGGCGAACTGTGCAGTCAAAGACCGGCCCGCGGCGCTATTATTACGCGACCGAGAGGGTCCGCGGAGCGGTGCGAACGTTTTACTTCGGCTTTGGTCCGGACGCAGAGGAGGCCGCTCAAAAGCAGAAACTTCGCCATGAGATACGACGCGCCCGCCAGCGTGCCATCGCGGAAATCGTCGCCCTGAGGAAGCTGGGGGCGGATACGTTTCACGAAATCGACCTACTGCTGAGAGCCGCACTTGTTGCGACGGGATTCTACAAACACGCTCGCGGCGAGTGGCGAAAAAGGAGGTATACCATGCCCACCGATCACCCTTTCCAAGGCTCTCCACCTCCTGTCCCCACGACCCTCAAAGAGCTGGTCGAGCAGGCAAATTCTGGCGATCAGAGTGCCCTCGACGGCCTGCGGAAGTACCTTCATAAGGACCCCCAGGCTTGGAAAAGGGTTGGGGATGTGGCAGCTCATGCACTGGAGTCTCGCGTTCAACAAATTGCCAACGGGAATAGCCTGGTCGCCGAGTCGATTCGGATGCAGATTGAGTCCTTGCGGACAGGACTGACCGGCCCACAGCCCAGTATGATCGAGCAGCTGGCCGTTACGGAGGTGATTGTGGCTTGGCTGGAGGTCAATCAAGTGCGACTGGTAGCACAGTTCGAGAGGTATCAACCGCTCGGCAGTCACGTTACGCCCCTCGAAAAGGTCGCCACACGGCGGTACTCCGTAGCTCTCAAGACGTTTCGGCTCGTTCAGGCAAAGCGTCCGGAAATTGAGCGGGCAAGCAAGGAGCTGACTCCCATGCTCGGGACACCCGATGGCGGCACGCCCCAGGAGGCGGTTCAGCCGACCCCTACAATGCATGATGAGTAGGCTGCAGCCGAGGGACCTTCAGGGTGAACTCGCCACACCCCACCGGGCAAGGGCAGGTAGCCCTCCCCTTCGCCTTGCCGGGGAGGTATGCAAAGGAGATCCTCTCCTTGGTGTATCGCCATACCGACCGGGGACCCCAGCTGACCAGCCAGTAGCTGGGGGTGCCGCGAGCCCCCCCTGGCGCCGTGCAGGGTCTATGGTCCCGGGGGCAGGAGGGTACCTCCCCACCCCCACTTCTAGCCCTGCTCCGGGCACTCAGGCCCGGGTCGGTGCCAGGCCGGCGCAGGGGTAGGCCTAGGGGCCCCCCTCTCGTGGTCGATGGGAGATCCACGGCAAGCCGGCAGAGGTGGCCAAGGCCCCCCGGCTTCTCGCAATGGCCACGCAAGGCTCCCTGTAATTAGAAAGTCGTCCAAAGTGCCTTTCTAAACAATGCGTCGCGCGCCTGAACGTCAGTCTTGGGGAGCGGTTTCGGTACACTTTTGGGGTTTGAATGACGCCAAAGGTGCCGATCGAGAGTTTGCAGAACGGACCTTGGTAACCATGGCTAAGATGAGTACGGGAATTATTCGCTTGCTCTCGACCGCCTTGTATGAGCCATTCGCGACTTTGACGAGCAAGCGCTACGAGTCAGGTTCAACCGGTATGACAAGCTGTCTCAACTCCATCAATAGGACGTTTATTAAGACTCGTCACGTCTGAGCTGTCAGTGGATCTGAGCTCTCTTCGAGAGCCGGCCATTCGCATCCATTTGCTCCGATCACTCAAAGGCCCCCCTCATGTCCCGTTTCATCTTTCGCACCCTAGCTCTTGCCCTCTCCGTCCTGCTCATCGTCCCCGCCTTCGCCCAGCAAAAGCCCTACAAGATCCCTCCCGCCAACCTTAAGGACCAGATCATCTGGGGCTCCACCTGCGAGGGCCCCGACGGCTTGGTTCTCGGCTTCGGCGGCCAGGACCAAAGGAGCGACGAACTGCCGCGGACGCGCATCAAAGTCGATGGACAATGGAAGTCGATCGGCGAGGAGCTGCGGAAGAAGAATCCGCTGCAGAAGTACCATGAACGTTGCCAAAAGCTGGCTCACGCGGATCGAGGAGTCACCGCGCGCTACCGCTACCTGTACTTTGAAGGACATGAATTCGGAAAGTTACCCGTAGCCCTGAACGTGGAACTAGAGAAGCTCTCGGAGACTTGCCGAATGGAGGGGGCATCTCTGAGAGAGGATCTGAAGGCAGCCATGGGTTCGCAGGTGGGCTACGAGCAACAGCAACTCGTGCGCGCCTTGCCCAGGATCAAAGAGCCAGTCAGGATCCCCAAAGATGCTGAAAATACCGTGGCGGCGATCCTGGATTCCATCGAAGGGCAAGTCTCCCTGGAGCAAGCCGGCGAACTGCTTGACGCCGAACCCCCCGCCCGCTTCCTCAGCCCCCTCGCCTACGACGCCAAGACCAAGTTCTTCGTGCTAACCGCCGGCGATCACGGCGACTACCTCACCAACGACCTCTGGCTCTTCGATCCCGCCCAGAAGAAGTGGGAGCAGCGCTACCCTGCATCTGCTCCGCCCCCGCGCGGCGGCCACACGCTGAAAGCCAATGGCGACGGCACCGTCACCCTTTCCGGTGGCTACAACTACACGTCGAGCTTCGACTACCTCGGCGCCCAGTATCAGGAGCTCGACGATGGCGACTGGACCTACGACATTGCCGCCAACACCTGGAAGGGCCCCGACAAGGGCGTGCCGCCCGACACGCGCGTCTACCGAACGGGCTGTAAACGTCGCTCGAATAGTGCAGCGCGGAACGGTTGAAAAGTGCAGCGCTCAATTAAGAAGATTGCCTCAGTCTAAGTAACGTGGCTAAACTATTCCAGTATCAATCCTCCCTC
>JBKJNY010000201.1:0-7280 GCA_046593355.1 Pirellulaceae bacterium
GACTTCCGCTCCTGGCGGCAGAGGTGCTGGATCAGCTCCAGCCGGCACCAGCGGTACGCATCGTAGAGCTTGTTGCCGACCTCCCGCTGCCGCTCTCCGGTCTCGCGAAGCAGCGCCAGTGCCCGCGGCTGCTGGCCCGAGCGGGAAAGGAGTAGGCCGTCCCGGTGGAAGAGGTAAAAGAATTCGTTGAATTTTTTGCGGACCCGCAGGCCCTGCAGCGTGAATTCCTCGTACGCCTGGGTTCCCTTTTCCCGGTTGTAAAGGCGAATCGAGCGGAAGTTGGAAACAATTCCCCAGTCGCAGCCGGGGACAGCATTGAGATAGTCCCAGCACTGCTGGACGGCGGTGCGGCCGTTCACCTTGTCGCGGTCCAGGTCGGTCTTGGCGCCTTTGAGCTCGACCATCGCCGCGGGGACCGCGAGGCTGGCCGGAAACTGGCCGAGCGCCGCGTCCGCGGGGCCAACGCTGGGAACGAAAAACTGGTGCTCCATTTCCCAGGAAGCGGGACTCTCCGTTTTTACCCGGTAGCCCAACCCCTGGCCGAACAGTTGGTCGAGAAACGTCTTGTCAATCGACGTTTCCTTGTATTCCGGCAGGTGGCCGTTGGTTTCCAGGTCAGCCCAGTGAACCGCGATTTCATGGGCCTTGCCCTGCTCCTCCTCCAGGAGATTATTGTCCGCCTTTTCGCGGAGGAGGTGGGGAATGAAGAGAGCCCGCTGAGGCCGCAGCCGCCGCCGGTGGGCGGACTGCTCGTCAAAGAGGCCGCGGCCGCTCGATTCAACATTCTGCCGTTTCGCCATGCTTTCTTCCGTGCTGCGGCTGTGAAGAAAGCGTGATGATAACACCTGCTGGACAGTATGCCAGCGGTCCGCGCCGCAATGTACCATTGGACGGGTGTACCCAGGCCGGCGGCGGCCTACTTTTCGCTATAATGCAGTCGGCGGGTGACGACGCAGACCGATCCGCTGGGGAACGTGACGACGGCGGCCATGAAGCTCTCTAGAAAAACTAACCGCGGCGGGAACCTGCAGCTCAATATGACGCCGATGATTGATTGCGTCTTTTTGCTGCTCATTTTCTTCATGTCCTGCACGCAGGTTTCCATTCTTAACAAAATCCCGATGCCGTTGCCGCGTGCTTCGGGATCGGACGATCAAACGGATGCGACGATAACCATCAACGTCGATCAAGGCGGCGACCTCATCGTCGATGGGATTGTCGTGGAGCTTCCGCAACTCGCCGCGATCCTAACAGATGCAATCAAAGATAAGGGTGACGACCCTGAACGGGTCAATGTGATCCTTCGCATGGACCGAGATGCCAAGGCGAAGCCCTTCAACCAGATTCTGGAGGTGCTCCGAGCCGTAAAGATAACCAGGCTCCGAACTCGCACGGAGACTGAATAGCCATGAGACTCTCCAGCCGTAGCGGAAAACATTCGGGCAGTCTTGAGCTCAACATGACTCCGATGATCGACTGCGTTTTCTTGCTGCTTATCTTTTTTATGACCACGGCGAGCTTCGTAAAAACGGAGCGTGAATTATCACCAGGAATTGTCGTGCAAAGCACTTCAGGAAGGGTCGTGAGCGACCTGCAACCGACCCTGATTGAAGTTATCAAGAACCCGGCGGGCAACAACGTCTATCGAGTAGGAGGACGCGAGCTAATGTCCCCCATCGAATTGACGGGAGTGCTGCGGCAGCTGGAGAATAAATCGCAAGGTGCGTATTTGCGCGTGTCCGATGATGTGCCTTACGAAATTGGCGTAGCCGCGAATCAAGCAGCCCATGATGCTGGATTCTCTCGCGTTTTCTATGTGTCACCTAACAAGAATTCCGTCAAGAATTAGATTCTTTTCCGCCGTTATGGCGTCCGTCATTGCCGCTGCGCCGCTCTGTGGCACCGCCCAAGAAGACGCCGCCAAGGTTGAGCGTTATCTTTCCCGCCTCGGGCTCTCGGAGCTCCGCGTGCGGCATCTGGAGCGCGAGGTGCAGCAGGGGGGGGAGTCGCGGGACAAAGCGGCCCGCAAGTTGGCTGATGCGTATGCCCAGGCCCTGATGGATGCTGCCGAGGACCAACCCCGCTACGAGCGCCTGAAACAGCAGATTGATAAGCTGCTGCTGGCCAGCCCCGAGGCCAGCACTCCGGCATTGCAGGTGGCGCTGTTGCAAGCGGAGTTTCAACGCGGGGAAGCGCTCGTCACGGCCTGGATTGAGGATCCTCGCGACAAACAGGCCCTCGCGCGTGCCGCCGAAATCCTCGGCCCACTCGCCAGGGAGTTGGAAGAAAAGGGAAAGGAACTTACTACGGCTGCCGACCGGATGGCGGAAAGCCTGGAAGCGATTCAAGGTGCGGACCTCCGCCGCACGGCGGAGAGCGAGCTGTTCCGCCTGCAAGCGGTCATCGCGAGGGTCACTTATTACAGCGGCTGGAGCCGGTATTATCTGGGGGTGACAAAGCGGGACGCGACCAGTGCTCAAGCGGAATTTGCGGCAGCCAAGGTGTTGTTTTCTGAGGTGCTGGAGGTCAGCGACGAAATGGATTACGCGGAGGTTGAGGTGCCGTCGCTGGGGCTGGAGTCCACCTGGCGAGCAAGGACCGCGCTGGGCCTGGCGCTCACCGAGCAAGGGCTAGGCAAGCAGGCGGCTGCCGAGCGCTGCTTCGGTTGGCTGCAGCACGCGAGTGCGCCGGCGGGACTGCGGGACCAGGGGGCATTTTGGCAGTTGCAGGGGCTGCTCAATGCGCCGAACCTTCCCGCAGCCGCCGAGTTTTCCAAAAAGAAAGTGGAGACGCTCTCCTCGCCTCCCACCCCCGGCAAGAACAGCTTGTGCATTGCCGCCATCCGCTCCGGTGCGGCCGTGGACCCGGCTTCCAGCGACGCCGCATCGGCCAAGACCTTGATTGCGGCCGGCATTCGCGGCCTGGCCCGGTTGCGGCAGTTTGAAACGCTCAGCCAGCTCGTGGCGAAGCACAAGTTGGAAGAGTTGCAGGGAAAGTCCGCCAGCTTCTATCTCGCGTGGCTCCAAGGGCGGACGCAATTCTTCGCCGCGGAGAAAACCAAAGCACCCTCCGATTACCAGACCGCGGCCGCCACACTGGCCGCCGCGCTCGATTTGCCCGCAGCCGCCCGCGATTTGTTCGCAGCAGCCCAGTGCCGTTATCACCTGGCGTGGTGCAAGTTTCGGCTTGACGACTACGAGCTGGCGGCTCGGCTGTTCCACGAGGCCGCGCCGGTTCTGGTGGAAGGAGAGAAGGAATTGGCGGTGCAGGCGGCCTGGATGGAGTTCGCCAGTTACCAGAAGCTGGCCGAGCTGAAGAAGGAGAAGAAATATGCCGCCTCCGCGGTGGCGGCGTTGCAGGCGCTCCAGCGAGACTTCCCCGATTCCGAGCAGGCCGCCAAGGCGGAGTTGCTCATCGCCCGCCTGCAGCAAGACCTTTCGCCCGAGGAGGCGCTCGCCAGCCTCTCCGCCATCAAGCCGACGGAGCCCAACTATGCCCCGGCCCGCCTGGAAATCGTGCAGCTCCAGTTTCAGAAGTGGATGAAGCTGAAGGGGGACAATGCCGGTGCCCTTGCCGCGGCCGAGAAAGCCTTCGCCGCCGTCGATACCGTGCTAGCCGCCCGAGGCGCGAGCGCCGACCAGAAACTGCGAGCCTGCTTGATTGGCTTGCAAATTGTGTTCGACTCCACTCCGGTGAATGAAAGGCGGGCGGCAACCTATCTGGAAGCAGCGACTCCCGCCGGCGAAGCACTATCGCCTCAAAGCCCCCTGGCCGCGGAGTTCCATTACCGCTGCCTGCAATTCGCTCAGAAAACCGGCGACAAAACGACCCTGAACAAAGCCGCCGCCTGGATTGCGGCGAGCGCCGCCGGCTCGCCGTATGAGCTGCCGGCACTGGTGATCGTCGCCCGCCAGGCCGATGACTCCGTCGCCGCGGCGACTGCGGACAACCGCCAGGTGCTGCAGGAGGAAGCGGCTGAAATTTACTCGCGGCTGGCGGCGCTCGTCGGCGACTCGCCCGAAGCCATCGCCGGCGTCAAGAACGCGCTGGCTGTCAATTCCAGGCTGGCCCACTATGATGAATTGTTGGGGCACTGGAAAGAAGCCGCGGCCCGGCTGGACAGAATCGTGGCGGCGCTCCCCAGCGATAAGAAATACCTGCGACGGGCGGGCATCGCCCATTTCCAGGCCGGCGAATTCGTTCCGTCCCTGGAACTGTGGCGCAAGCTCCTGGGCGGAGTAGAAACCGGCAGCGACGAATGGCTCGAAGCGAAATACCACCAGCTCGCCTGCCTCTCCAAAACCGACCGGGCCAGCGCCCTCAAAGTCTGGAAGCAGTTCAAGCTCCTCTTTCCGCAAATTGAGTCCGCAGTCTGGAAAGATAAGTTCGCCATCCTAGACGCCGACCTGGCGAAAGGCTGAAATCCGAAGAACGAATTTGAGATTTGAGATTCCGCAACTGACTAGCGGACTGAAGTAACGAACCACGGATGGCACGGATTCCACGGATAAGTCACTGATTAGTCCACGATCATCCGCATTTTAATTATCCGTGATATCCGTGATATCCGTGGTTTGATCCATTCGGCTAGGCTGTTAAGAAACTCCAAATCTCAAATCTCAAATCTGACTTTTCCTCCTCCCCTCATGCCCTCCCCTCCCTCTCTCAGCGAATCGCAATTGGCCGCGTTTCGCCAGAAAGCAGGGCCGATTCTGGCGGAGGCGCGGGGGCTCACTCCCGGCGCGCTGGCAAAGTTAGGTGACATCGCCCGCGACTTAGGGCTCGCGGATGACCAGGTGCAGGAGGCGATCCGTTCCCTGCATGGCGGAGCCGCCAAGGCGAAAGACCCCGCGGTGGAGAAGTTCCGCAAACGCTTGCGGAAAGACCTGGCGGCCAAAAAAACCATTGTCGGCCCGGAGATTGAGGCTCGCATCGTTGCCGGCGGAGTGGAAAAATACCAGCTCGCCGAGGCCGTCATCCTGGAGGTTCTTTCCGAAGTCGCGTCCGAGCTCGGCCTGCGGCGAATCACCGGCAATGAAGCGCTGGCCCACTTTGTGGAAATGGTGGATGCGGCCATCGGCGAGCGGACCTGGCTCAACCGGCAGGCTTGGGACCGCCTGCGGATGGCCTCAGAAAAATGGGGCCTCACCTTCGAGGATGCCGATGCGCTGGTGGAGCAGAAGCTCGACGCCAACCGCCGCGACTCCTTCCGCGGAAAGCTCTTCGGCTGGGTGGCGACTTACGGCTCGATAGGGGTGGTGGCCTGCGTGCTGGTCACGATTGCCATCCTGATGTCGCGGGCGAAGAATGAGCCGGAAGCGAGCAATCCGGACAGCCCCACGGGTGTTTCGCCAGGCGACGGCGAAATCAAACCGGTGGCCGCCAACGGCCCGCCTGACTGGTGGGGCTATGAGCTGGCGATTGCCGCCACCGAGGCGCGGCGCGACGTCCCCGGATTTTCCGAGGTTTACAAACAGCTCATCCGTGAACAGCCGGCGCAGCGGAGAGAGGGCTATACGCAGCTCGTGAATCTTGGGGCCAAGCTTGCGCCCTCGTCGAGCCCGCGCACCGCGGTCGAGGAGATCATTGTCAGTTGTCATGCGCGGGAACCCGACGAAAGCGCTGCGCAGGAGCTCCGCGAGGCACTCCTGGCGCTCATTCCGCAGCACGCCACGCCCCTCTCCGCAGATACGAGCCTCTACGAACGGGCGTTCTGGGGCATTGGCGTCGGCCGGCAGGTGCTCAGTGCGGCCGTGGTGAGTTCCAATCGCCCGGCGGCGATGGCGTCCGCTCTTTCGTCGGCTTTGGGCGTGGCGGTCACGGCCGATGGAAACGACGGTGAGCAGGCTGCCAAGACCGAAGTGGCTCTCTCGGCCCTGCTGTTCCAGCATCTTCTAAGCGCCGCGCCCCGTCATCCGGCGAGTGCTCCATTGCTGCACCAGTATCTGCTCGAACATGGCCGCCTTCCCTCCGCGCCCGAGGAGCGCGAGCCGCTGGAAGCGGCGTACTTGGCGGCGCTCTTGCCTGCGTCGGAGGCGAATTGGCGGAACCATCAAGACCTGCTTACTCGCCTGGTGCGGTCAAAGAATCCGCTCGTCACGCTGCGGATGGTGGATCTCATGGTGAAGGTCAGTGACCGTAGTTTACAGGCGTTACTGGCGGAAGAACTCGTGCGGCATACGGGGGCCAAGCCGCGAACCGGCGACGTCAAGGACGTGGCTCGCAGCGTCCGCCAGGCTCTCGGCGCGGCCGGCGTCGCTTCCGCGCAGTCGCAGGAGGACCGCTGGGATGTCTTGCGGCTGGAAGTGGGGCCGTCCCTTGGCACCAAGCCCCCCGCAGCCGCGAACCATGTCGACTTGCTGAAGGAAACGGTGGAGCTGGCCCGCCTGGCGACACTTGCCGCCGCGCTGAGCCAGGGGGAAGCGGGAATCCCGGTCTTCGACGAGCTGCTGGTTCCCAAGATGCCCACGGAGCCGGAGGAGAAAGACGCATTTGCGGATGGGACCAGTCCCGCAACTCCCAAGCGGCCTCCAGCTTCCAATCGGGATACGAGGCAGAAGGTGGAGCAGATGATTGCAACCCTGCGGGCCTTTAACCAGCATTCCCCCATTGCCCGCACCGGCAGTCTGCGGGCCCTCGCGCAAATCGCACCGCAGGTGCCGGACTTGACGTACGAACAGGCGACGGCGATGTCGCGCTATCTGCTCGCGGAAAAGTCTGACCCCGAGCAGCAAGGCATCCAGGGACTGATGCCGCATTTCAAAGCCTGGAAACAGTTGCGGCTGGCGCTGTCGGACCAGGTCGAGGGAACCAAGCTGCCCGCGGGGCAGGTCCAGGAGCTGGTACACGGGTTGCTGGGCGACGGCGCGCTTGTCGGCACCGAGTCACTGAGACGCGAATTACTCCTGAGCGTGCAGCGCGACTTGGGGAGTGGCAAAGGCGATAGCGGCGATCCTTCGTCGGTGCAGCCGGCGGCGGAGCAACTGGCGGAGAATTATCGGACTCGGGCTCGCCTGGCGGGCGTTTCGTCGGCGGAACTTAGCACTGCCGAGTCGCCGGGTCAGGCGCTGGAACTGCTGGCGCACGTCCTGGCCAGAGCCGGCGGCGAGAAGAAGGCGACGACCGGCGGCGAAGCGGGTATCGCCGAGCAACTGGAAGCGGCTCGCTTCCTGGGAACCAGCGACCTGCGCAAGACGGTGCTCCTGCAGCGGCTCGTCATTCGCGCTGCGGTGCAGAGAATCTCCACGCTCCGTCCCCGCCAGGCCGAAGCCGCCGCGCTC
>JBKJNY010000134.1:0-21802 GCA_046593355.1 Pirellulaceae bacterium
CTGATGGGGGGCTTTCACATGAGCCAGCTTGTGGCCCGCGACATGGTGAAGCGTGGCCGCGGCGGCAAGATTGTCTTTATTTCCAGCGTGCATGCCCGCGTGCCCTATGCCGGTAGCGTGGCCTATAACGCGGGGAAGAGCGGGCTCAACCATATGGCGTTCACTATCGCGGCGGAACTGCTGCAGCACCGCATCAATGTGAATGTGATTGAGCCCGGCTGGATTGACACGCCGGGGGAGCACGAAACTTTCGGGCAGGAGGCCATCGATAAGGCCGCCCCCACGCTGCCGTGGAAGCGGCTCGGTACATCCGCGGATATCGGTAAAGCGGCGGTGTTCCTCTGCTCGGATGACGCCGACTACATCACCGGCACGTCGCTCCTCGTCGACGGCGGCTTTGCCCTGCGAGCCGCTCTTCCCGCTACTCATCCTGGCGAGGCGACGTCGTGAGCCGCGTCCCGCGCAGCCAGGAGCTGTACGCCCGCGCGCTGCAGCTCATCCCCGGCGGCACGCAGCTCGTCAGCCGGCGGCCGACGAGGTATGCCAGCGGCGTATCACCCGCCTATGCGGCGCGGGCGAAAGGAGCCCGCTTCTGGGACGTCGACGGCCACGAGTACATTGACTGGGTCAGCGGCATCGGAGCCATCATCCTGGGCTACTGCGACGACGTTGTCGATGACGCCGTCCGCGAGCAAATCAGCCGCGGCACGATGTACTCCGTCAATCACGAGCTGGAAATTGAGCTGGCCGAGGAGCTTTGTCGAACAATTCCGTGTGCCGAAATGGTCCGCTACGCCAAGTGCGGCGGCGAGGCCTGCGCGATGGCCGTTCGCATCGCCCGCGGCGCGACCGGGCGGGACAAGGTGCTCTTCTGCGGCTATCACGGCTGGCACGATTGGTACCTGGCGGCAAACCTGGCGGAGGAAGCGAGCTTAAGCTCGCACCTGTTTCCCGGCATCGAACCCATCGGCGTGCCAAAGGCCTTGCAAGGCACGGCAATTCCATTCCCCTACGGCGACCTGGCGGCTCTCGGCACACTGCTGGACGACCACAGCGGTGAAGTCGCCGCCGTCATCATGGAGCCGCTCCGCAGCGAGCTGCCGCCGGAGGGTTATCTGGAAGCTGTGCGCAAGCTGTGCGACGAGCGAGGCGTGGTGCTCATTTTCGATGAAGTTTCCAGCGGCTTTCGAACAAGACTTGGCGGGATTCAGGAACTCGTTCGCGTGACGCCCGATCTGGCGGTCTTCGCCAAGGCCATCTCCAACGGCTATCCGATGGCGGCAGTCGTCGGCCAGCGGGCGGTGATGGAGTCGGCGGCCCGGATGTTCATTTCCAGCACCTACTGGAGTGACACGATTGGCCTGCGCGCGGCGCTTACCACGATTCAGGAGTTGCGACGACGGCAAGTCCCGGCGCAGTTAGAGAGTCTTGGCAACGAAATCATGCAGCGCATCAATCAGGCCGCCGCCGTCACCGGCTTCCCTGCCGTCTGCCGCGGCCTCTCAACGCATCCGCTGCTCGAATTCCAAACCGACGATCCGGCCACAAAATCCAAGCTCACCACCCTCTACATTCAAGAGATGGCAAAGCGCGGCTGCCACGGCTATGCTGCCTTCTACCTGAACGCCGCCCAAGGCCAGGCAGAGATCGAACAGACCGCCGCTGCCGCAAAAGAAGTCTTTACGTTACTGAAAGTCGGCCTCGACTCTCGCCGGCTCGATGAGCTGCTCGAATGCGACCTCGCCCAGGACGCCTTTCGCCGCCTGGTGCGATAACAATGTAGGACGATGCCCCCCGAAACCGACACCACGCTCGTCCAGCACTCCGGCCTCCAGCCGCTCGATTATGCGGCGGTCGTGGTCTATCTGCTGCTCACCTTCGGCATCGCCGTCTGGTTCGGCCGCAAGCAGAAGAACACGGAGGACTTTTTCGTCGGCGGACGGAGGATGCCCTGGTTGGCGGTGGGACTGAGCATTCTGGCCACGCTGTTTTCCACCCTGTCGTACCTCGGCGTGCCGGGGGAAATGATCAAGCAGGGGACTGCCATGTTTCTGGGATACCTGGCGATCCCTTTCACGTTCGTGGTGATTTCCTATGTCTGGATTCCGTTCTTCATGCGCCTCAAGTTGACGAGCGCCTACGAATATCTGGAGCGTCGTTTCAGCTATCCGGTGCGCTTACTGGGGGCGGTGCTATTCATTCTGCTGCGGCTGGGGTGGATGAGCATGGTGGTTTTCGCGGCGTCGATGGCCCTCGATCAGGTCAAAGGCGGAGATGTGAAATGGCTCGAAGGCCCCGATCTGTATTGGTGGATTGGGGGAATCGGCTTGGTGGCAGCGGTCTATACGGCCATTGGCGGAATTCAGGCCGTGATCTATGTGGATGTGCTGCAATGCATTCTGCTGCTAACCGGCGTGCTGCTGGCGATTGGGTACGTCGTCCTCGTGGACGGCAGCGGGCCGGTCGAGTGGTGGAACGTCGCGGCCGCGAATTCGAAGGGGCACACGCAGCCCGTCTGGTTTAGCCTGGACGTGACCATGCGGAACGTGATCCTGTTCACGATGATCAATTCGTTTTTCTGGCACATCTGCACGCATGGCTCGGACCAGGTGGTCTTGCAGCGGTACTTCTCCACGTCCTCCCTGAAAGCCGCACGCCGCAGCTATCTGACGAACGTGATCGTGGACTTCACGATGGTTTCGCTGCTGTCGGTGGCCGGCCTGGCGTTGCTGGCGTTCTATCTCAAGCGGCCTGGCTTGCTTCCCGCCGGCATAACTCCCGTGGGCAAGGCGGACAAGCTCTTTCCATTCTTCCTGGGGAGCCAGCTGCCGATGGGCTGCGCGGGGCTGATCATTTCCGCCTTTTTGTGCGATGCGATTCAAACGCTGGAATCAGGCGTCAACGCCATCACCGCCGTGGTTACCAAGGACTTGCTCCCCTCGCGCCCGGACACGAAAGCGTCTGCCCGCCGGGAGCTGCTGACCGCCCGCCTGCTGACGCTGGGAATCACCGTGTTCGTCACATGCGCCGCCTATGGAGTGACGTACTTGAATATCAAATACAAGCTGTCTCTTGTGGACATGATGCCAAAATTCTTCAACATGTTCGTCGGTCCGCTGGCGGCGACGTTCTTCGTTGGCATGTTCCTGCCCCGCGCCACCACCCGCTCGGTCCTGCCCGCCGCCCTCTGCGGACTGGTGCTGGCGATTCTTTGGAGCTGGTGGGAGTTCATCTTCCAGACCGAAACCCGCCCCGCCATCTTCCTCTCGATTGCCGTTCCTTGCACGACCACATTTCTCCTCGCCGCAGTCCTCAGTTACTTGTTGGATGGCCCAGGGCCGCACCCTGGCTGGAATTACACGTGGTGGGGAGTAGTGCGGGGGCAGCCGCCGGAGAATGAATAAGCAGAAAGAGGGAATGGCCGCGAAAAACACAAAAAGTCACAAAAAGTTCAATTCTGATACGATTGCTTTTTGTGCATCATCGCGCTTCTCGTGGCCATTTCCCTCGGGCAATTGAAGTGAGCTTCGTCATGAAGTTTGTACCCTACAAACCGGCTTACGAACGCGATGGCTTTGTCATCGTGCGGCAACTGCTTTCATCGAGTGACTTTGCGGAGCTGAATCGGGAGCTAGCGCGATATATTCGCGAGGTGGTGCCGTCGCTGCCCGATAAGTACGCGTTTTACGACGACAAAACCCGGCCGGAGACGCTGAAGCAATTGCAGCACATGGACGTGGACCCGTTCTTTCGCGAATACAAGAGCCATCCCTCTTGGTCGGCACTGGCGCGGGCGCTGGTGGGGGAGGAAGTGGAATCGCTGGATCCGGAATGGTTCGACAAGCCGCCGGGGACCAGCAAGCACACGCCGCCGCACCAGGACAATTACTACTTCTGCCTGAAGCCGCCGCATGTCATCACCCTCTGGATGGCCCTGGACGACGTGGACGACGGCAACGGCTGCCTGCGGTATGTGCGGGGCTCGCACCTGCTGCCGATTCGCTCCCACAGCCGCTCGAGCGTGCTCGGCTTCTCGCAGGGAATCACCGATTACGGCCCGGCCGACGAAGCCCGCGAGGAGCGCATCCATCTGGCACCGGGGGACGTGGTCGCCCATCACGGCAACACCATCCACCGGGCCGACGCCAACGCCTCCCCCACCCGCCATCGCCGCGCCTTCGCGATGGTGCTGAAGGGCGTGAGCTGTCGGCGCGACGAAGAAGCCTTCAGCCGCTATCAGGCCGCGCTCCAGCAGCAGCATGAGGAGTTGGGGCTGAAGACATAAAGTGGGGGGCCACTTTGTGCCTCGTGACCGATAAGGGCGAACAGTTTGTGCCGCGCTCCGAATGGATTGCGAGTGGCCGGCACAGCCCCTACGGCACGGGCGGTGTCTTCGGGTGAAGCTGGATGCGGGCGTCGTATTCCGTGGAAAGAAGATCCTTGACGAGCCCTTGCTTGATCAGTTCCCTTTCGGACACCGCGCCCAGGTCTTTCGTGTCGATCATCCATTGGTCGAGCGCGGCGGACATCTCTTTCAGCGTCTGCTGGACTTCCGCCGATTCGGACGTTGCCAGGTTGGTGATTTCAAAAGGGTCGTTTTCCAGGTCGTACAACTCCTCCGGCGGCTTGGTGCGGCTCATGAAGAGCATCTGGGTCTTGTTCAGCTTTCCGTCGAATGCGAGTCGCCGCCAGTCGCGCATGATGGGCATCTCGTCCATGTAGTTGATGTACTGAAAGTACGGCAGCTCCGGGTGGAAATTGCGGACGTAGCGGTATCGCTGGCCGCGGACGGAGCGGATGCGGTCGTAGGTTTCATCCATCCGGTCGCGGGCGGCGAATACGAATCTCGGCGCGGGCTGTGACTTTTCGCCCAGCATCACCCGCCCCTGCATGTGCGGCGGGACTTCCGCCCCGGCTAGCGCCAACACCGTGGGGGCGAGGTCCAGGAAGCAGACCAGATCCTCGCGGATGCTGCCGGGCTGCACCTTCCCCGGCCAGCGCACGAGGAGCGGCACGCGCAGCCCGCTGTCGTACGGCCACCGCTTGCCGCGACTGAGTCCCCAGCCGTGATCGCCGAAAAAGAAGACCACGGTGTTCTCGCTGAGCGTGCGGTCGTCGAGCAGTTTCAGCACGTCGCCGATGGCATGGTCCATCGCGGTGATGTTGTCGTGATAAGTCGCCACGCATTTGCGGACTGGCTCTGTGTCTGGGAAATAGGGCGCGAGCTTGACTTTGGCCGGGTCGTGACGCTCGGCCGGCGTCAGGCGGGCGGTGTTCCGGGCGTACTGCGCCTGGTTCGCGCGGACCTGGCTCTCGTGCGTCACGGTGATGTTGTAGACCGCGAAGAACGGCGGTTTCAAAAGCTCCGGCTGCTTCGTCCAGTCGCCCGTCACATCCACCCAGCTTTTGGGGACGTCGAAATTAAAGTCCGTCTTGCCGATGCCGCCGCCCCCCGCGGTCGGCCAGCAGACGGTGTAGCCGGCTTTGCGCAAGTAGTCGACGAACAGCGGCGGTGTTTTGGTCAGCTTGGACCGCATGTGGTGGCTGCCCAGCGTCGTGGGATACATGCCGGTAATGAGGCCGCTGCGGCTGGGCGCACAGACCGGGGCGTGGGTAAACGCCCGCGTGAACCGCGTCCCCTCCGCCGCGAACTTGTCGAGGTTCGGAGTGATCGCGTCCGGATCACCGTAGCAGCCGAGATTCGGCGAGATGTCCTCGCAGGTGAGGAAAATGATGTTCGGCCGGGCGTCGGCCGCGGCGACCGAGGAAATACCGACGAATGCTGCAAGCAGCAAGAGGAGCAGGCGCATGGCGTTGGCCCTTTGCAGATGATGGATGATTTGGGGCAGGCTCCGCGGCCCATTTTTTGTGACGCCGCACGGGCATGAATTCCACTTGACGGGTCTTCGTCGATTGGGGACTATCCCCCTCCCGTGGTGAAGAGGTTCCTCTTGCTTGACGTTGCAAAGGGTGCGTGATGCCAGCATTTTATCGGATTGCGCAGCCGCTGCTACTCGTTTCCGCGTTCCTTGGAACCTTCTCCGGCTGCTTCAGTCTGGGGGGACGGACGACGAACGTGCATAACAATCCGCAAACCAGCGCGCGGCTTTCGGCCCTGGAAATCAGGGTAAACGCACTGGAGCAGGCGTTCCAAACCACCTCGACGGAGATGCCGCTGCCAGTCGAATCCATCGAGCGGCCCAGCCTCCCTACGCCAGCAGCTCCTTAATCACCTTCGACGGTTCGACGCCGGTCAGCCGCTGATCGAGCCCCTGGTAGCGGAAGCTGAACCGCTCGTGGTCGAAGCCGAGGAGGTTCAATACCGTGGCGTGGAAGTCGTGGATGTGGACGGGATCCTTGACGATGTTGTAGGAGAAGTCGTCGGTCTGGCCATAAATCTGCCCAGGCCGGCTGCCGCCGCCGGCCAGCCACATGGTAAAGCAGCGGGGATGGTGGTCGCGGCCGTAGTTTTCCTTGGAGAGGCCCCCCTGCGAATAAATGGTGCGGCCAAATTCGCCCCCCCAGATGACGAGCGTTTCGTCGAGCAGGCCCCGCTGTTTCAGGTCCTGGATTAATCCGTAGCAGGGCTGGTCCACATCGCGGCATTGGTCGGGGAGGCGGCCGGAGACGTTGGCATGCGTGTCCCAGTTGTTGTGGTAAATCTGCACGAAGCGGACGCCCCGTTCCACCATTCGCCGGGCCATGAGGACGCTGTGCCCGAAGCTGCCGGGCTTTTTGGCCGAGTCGCCGTAAAGGGCGAAGGTGCTTTCCGGCTCCGCGGCGATGTTGGTGAGTTCCGGCACGCTGGACTGCATCCGGAACGCCAATTCGTACTGCTGGATGCGAGTGGCCGTTTCGGGATCGAGCGTGAGCTTGTGGTTGAGCTCGTTGAGTTGCTTCAGCCCATTGAGAGTGTTGCGGCGGACTTCGGCCGGCACGCCTGCCGGGTTGTTGATGTAGAGAATCGGATCGCCGCCGCTGCGGAAGCTGACGCCGGCGTGCTCCCCGGAGAGATAGCCGCTGGACCAGATGCGGGCGGAGATGGCCTGCACCTGCTCAGTGTTGGTCGGCTTGGCCACGAGCACCACGAACGTCGGCAGGTCGTCGTTGAGCGAGCCCAGGCCGTACGATGCCCACGCGCCGAGGCAGGGGCGGCCGGTGAGCTGGTTTCCGGTCTGCATGTAGCTGATGGCCGGCTCATGGTTGATGGCCTCGGTGTGCATGGAGCGGATGAAGCACATCTCGTCCACCATTTTGGCCGTGCTCGGCAGCAGTTCCGTGACCCACATGCCGCTCTTGCCGTGCTGGGCGAACTTGAACTTCGAGGGGGCGATGGGGAACCGCTTCTGCCCCGAGGTCATCGTCGTCAGCCGCTGCCCCATGCGCACCGTCTCCGGCAGATCCTTGTCATACCACTCGTTCATCACCGGCTTATAGTCATACAGGTCCATCTGCGGCGGTCCACCGACCATGTGCAGATAGATGACATGCTTGGCCTTGGGGGCGAAATTGGCGAGGTTGGGGCGGGCGGGTTTCTTGTCGGTATTGTCCGCGGCTTGGCTTGTGCCGGAGATGCCTGCATTGCCGAGCAGCGACGCCAACGCGGCTCCGCCCAGGAGGTGCGAACCTTGCTGAAAGAAATGGCGGCGGGTGATGGTCTGGCGGAATTGATCGAGGAGATTCATGAGCGGGCTCCTTTAAGAGAAGGCTCGTGGTTGGTATTTGACAGTTTCATCTCGGCGCGAAAGCCAATTTTTGGCTTGGGAACCGTGGGAGGATCCGGTGGGTTCATCAGACGCCGGAGGATATCCGAAACAAGTGCCAGGTGCTCGTCGTGCAAGCCTACGGTCCTTGTGAGGTTGCTAAGCTGAGTAGCCAGTTCACCGGGAGTGAGGAGTATGTGCCGCAAGCGGACAAAGGCCCGAATAATTTCGATATTCACCTGTGCGGCTTGAGGCGACTTGAGAACGCTGGCCAGCATGGCGACGCCGTGTTCGGTGAAAACCCAAGGAAGTTTGCGCTTCCCGCCGTGTGCCAAACTTGAAGTCGCATTTTGCGACTTCAAGAACGTAAACTCTTGCTCCGTAAGCTGAAACGCAAAATCGTCTGGAAAACGTTCGCGGTTCCGTTGGACTTGCTCGTTGATGCGTTTGGTGAGGACTCCATAGAGCGCGGCCAGGTCCGAATCCAGCATTACCCGCTGGCCACGGACCACATAAATGACCCGTTCGATTTGTTCGGGAACCAAGGATTGCTTGTTCTTCATGGACGTTCTCTGTTCGGTAGACGGTCGAAGAGTGACGCGAGTGACCTTGGCACAATGGTATATCCCGTCACGACGCTCCGTCCATCCTGATAGTGAGTCCAGTGCCAGAGGACATCTTCGTCTTCTTCCAGCGTCACGCTCAGCAGCGACCCTGACATCACTCCAACACCGCCCGAGGCCGGAGCGCTGACTTTCCTTTTTGACTTCCGCACCGACGTAGCTGCTGACTTTGTCTTCATGGACAAACTTCCTGGTAGATCGTCTCACTTGAGGGCAACGAAATTATTCTACTTATTCAGCACCTCGTCCAGATTCAACAGCTCGTTCACCAGCATCGTCCAGGCGGCGAGTGCGGCGGGGTCGAGCGAGGCATCGGGTTTGGATTCTCCTTCGCTGATGAGCTTCTTAGCGTCTTCAATATGGGCAGCATAGAACTTCTGCAGCTCGGCAAGCGAGGCTTGCACGACGGGCAATTCTTCACCGCGGAAGGGGCGAGCGAGAATTCGCCTGGCGACGAAGTCGAGCCGCTCATCATCCTTGGTCCCTGGCGATTTCAAAGCCGACTGTGCGAGGTGCCGGGCGGCTTCGATGAACTGCACGTCGTTGAGAGTGACCAGGGCTTGCAACGGCGTATTCGTTCGTTCGCGGCGGACGGTACAGACCTCGCGGCTGGGCGCGCCGAAGATTTCCATGGAGGCGGGCGGAGCCGAGCGCTTCCAGAACGTGTAGAGGCTGCGACGGTAGAGGTTCTCGCCGGTATCCGGTTTGTAGTCGCGGGTGTTGCTGCCGATGATGGCAACGGCCTCCCACACCCCTTCGGGCTGATAGGGCTTCACGCTTGGACCGCCGAGCTTCGGCGTCAAAATGCCGCTGCAAGCCAGGGCGTAGTCGCGGATCATCTCGCCGTCCATGCGGAACCGCGGGCCGCGGCTGAAGAAGCGGTTGCTCGCATCTTTCTCGAGCTTCTCCGGCGTGCCGATGGCGGCCTGGCGATAGGTATTCGACATGAATACCTGCTTGAAGAACCGCTTCATGTCCCAGGCTCCAGGGTGGGGTAGGCTTCCAGCCTGCCCAGAATCTCCCTCGCGAAAATCCACAGCCATCCAGTCCAACAATTCCGGATGCGACGGCAATTCGCCGCTCACGCCAAAATCCCCGGCGGTGCGGACGAGGCCGGTCCCAAAGACCTCCTGCCAGAAGCGATTCACCGTCACGCGGGCAGTCAGCGGATGGTCCTCCCGTAACAGCCATTTTGCCAGCCCGAGACGATTCTTGGCGAGATCGCCATTCATCGGCGGCAGGAAGTCGGGCGTGTCCGCTTTCACGGCATCGCGGCGTTTGTCATATTCGCCGCGGAACAAGATGAAAGCGCCCGCCTCCTCCGGCTTCTCCTGCATGACGTGGGCGACAGTGCCGCGGACTTTGATAGCGGACTGCTCTTTTTCCAATCCGCCTAGCTTGGCTGTAAGGTCTTGAAATGTCTTGTCGTACGTGCCGAGCCACCACTGATACAGCTCGCTCTTCTCCGCATCGGTCCGCTGGTCGGCGGCCTTGGTCAGGATGCCCGCGAAGCGGCTGACCTTGGCGAGGGATTCTGTTTCAGCGGGGGACAGCGCGGATTTGTAAATCCGCAGATCCTGAATCGTGAGGCCGCTGAGGGGTTCGCTGGCATGACGCTGGCCAAGCTTGAAGGGGACCGTCGTGCGAATGCTGTTCTGCAACTTGTCCGCTTCCACGTTCGTCTTCTGCGGCTGGCCGTTGTAATAAACTTTCACGCCGCTCGCTTTCCCGGAGCCGTCGTAAGTGACGCTGACGTGGGTCCATTCATTCGCTGGCACCTGGGCCTGGGCAACCACTTTGATTGCATCGCCGGGCCATGTGTTCACGATGTGCGCACCTGCGCGGCGGGCCTGCACCCAGAAATCCCAGCCGCGGTAGTCCTTGGTGTTGTCCATGCGGGCGCAGATGGCCCCTTGCGAATCGTTGGCCGGAATCTTGATCCAAGCCGAGCAGGAGAAGGGCTGCTCCTTTTCAAAGTCGGCGGCATTCGGCAATTCCAGCGCGGTTCCTTGCGTCTGCAACGCCTTGCCGCCAGAAGCGCCGGGCTGCCACTTGGCAGAATCGGTCAGCGGCACCGCCTGCTCTTGGCCATCAAGCTGTAGCTTCGTCGTTTTGCCGTCTCCTTCGCTCAGAGCGGCCAGCAGATAGAGATCCTTCGTGGGCAGGTTCTTCACCAGCGATTCCACACCGGCGGAAGCGAGCCAGCCGTCGTAGTCCCCCTTCGCGGCGGCCTTGCGAGCATCAGAAGCGGCACGAGCATCCGCCAGTTCCTTGTCGATGGCCTCCAGCCGCGGGCGGTCTTCGGCTTTCGGCACAGGCAGGATCGGCGGCGTGTCCTTGATGTTGCCGTCCATCGCGGCCTGGGTGGTGTTGTTGAAGAACGCCGCCAGCTCATAGAACTCCTTTTGTTTTAGCGGGTCGAACTTGTGATCGTGGCAGACCGCGCAGCCGGTAGTCAGGCCGAGCCAGACTTGCGATGTCGTTTCGGTCCGGTCGCGGTTATAGAGCACGAGGTACTCTTCCGCGATCGACCCACCTTCATTCGTGGTGATGTTGCAGCGGTTGAAGCCGGAGGCGATTTGCTGGTCGAGCGTGCGATTCGGGAGCAAATCTCCCGCGAGCTGTTCGATGGTAAACTGGTCAAACGGCACGTTGCGGTTGAAGGCGTCAATCAGCCATTCGCGGTACGCCCAGTTCTCGCGGAAGTTATCGAAGTGGATGCCGTTGGTGTCGGCATAGCGGGCGGCGTCGAGCCAGTAGCGGCCCCGGTGCTCGCCCCAGTGCTTGGACTGCATCAGCTCGTCGATGAGCTTCTCGTAGACATTCGCGGCCGTGTCGTTCACGAACTTCTCGACGAGCTCCGGCGCGGGAGGCAGGCCAGTGATGTCGAGGCTGAGGCGGCGGGCGAGCGTTCGCTTATCCGCTTCAGGGGCGGGAGCAAGCCCCATCGCTTCCAGCTTAGCGAGCACGAATGCATCAATCGGGTTCTTCACCCACGCGGCATTCTTCACCGCGGGAAGCTCCGGACGCTTTGCCGCGAGGAACGACCAGTGCGGTTGATACTCGGCCCCTTCGGCAATCCAGCGGCGAAGCGTTTCCTTCTGGGCGGCAGTCAGTTCCTTCTTAGATTCCGGCGGCGGCATCCGCTCGTCGGGATTGTCCGAGTGAATCCGCGAAACCAGCGCACTTTCTTCTGGCTTGCCGGGGACGATGGCCGTCATTTGCATGGCCATCTCGCGGCGGTCGAGCCGCAAGTCCCCTTTGCGGGCGGCGCTGTCGGGTCCGTGGCAAGCAAAGCAATTCTCCGCCAGGATGGGGCGGATGTCCCGGTTGTATTCGAGCTTGTCGGCTGCGGAAGCTTGGAAGGCAGCGGCAGCCAGGGTCGCGACAAACAGGATGCTCAAGGCAAGTTGGCGTATCATCGTGTGGTCCTTATGTAGCCTTCACACTCCGTGTGAAGGCATGTCCGCTCACGGAGTGAGCGGACTACTTTGAGGAGTTAGTAGTCTTGGGTAAACGAGGTGAACGGGCAGCGGTGCTTTCGACCACGGCGGGTATCGCCCGGCTCCAGTATTTCACGCCGCTGCGGATATGGCGAGACATGGCGCGGGCGGCTGATCTGGCATCGCCGACGAGCAGGGATTCCACAATGGCCAGATGCTCACGCGATTCAGCCGCCAGGCGGCGATAGTCGTTGCGGGCGGTGACGTAGGCCCAAGCGACATCCCGAAACGCCCGGAACAAAATCTTCAGCCGCGACAGCTCGGCGGCTAGAAAATCATTGCCGCAACTCGCCGCGATCAGGTCATGCAAGCGGCTATCGACGTAGCGCGCCTCCTCTATGAATCGTGGGCCGCCGCGAGCCGCTGCTTTCACCAATCGTCGCAGGTCGGCAGCCAGCGATTCGAGCTCGGCAAGATCCGTCCTTCCGCAAGCACAGCGAGCGGCCTCGCATTCGAGAACGCGGCGGACCTGGGCAATCTCACGGACATCTTTGCTGGTGACCGGGCGGACAATCGCTCCCCGGTTGGGCAGCAGGTCGATAATGCCGATTCCCGCGAGGGCGACCAAGGCCTCTCGAATCGGCGTATGGCTGACGCTAAATCGCTCGGCCAGTTCCTGTGTCACCAAATGTTGGCCGGCTCGTAGTCGTCCTTCAAACACGTCGGTCAACAATGATTCCACGATGGCCTTGCGGCGCAAGCCGTGGTCCCAACGAGTCGCTTTGCCGTTGAGAGCGGACATAAAGGGAGAAAAATAGGGGCGGGACCACGCTTAGGCAATTCCAGTCCAAGCGTGGCGGATTCTACAGAGGCAATGACTCATTCTATAGAATCAAGAGGGCGAAGGCAAGCCGTGGACGCCGCCAATTCGCCGTTTCTGTGCCCCGCAAGCCTGTAGTGAAGCGGCTAGAAAACTGGTATAATGACGAAGTGACAGCAATTTCTGGCCGCGATTTTCGCATCCAGCCGCTGTCCCGCCGTTCCTGCAAAAGCCATGTCCTCCCGCCGGGAAAAGATTGAAGCCCTCCTTACGCAGGAGCCCGCCGATACCTTCCTGCGCTATGGCTTGGCCGTGGAGTACGACAACGAGGAGCGGTTTGATGACGCCCTCGCCCAGTTCCAGGGGCTGACGCGAGACCGGCCGCCACATGTGGCTTCGTTCTTCCGCGGGGCTCAGCTTTTGGCGCGGCTGGAGCGGATTGAGGAAGCCCGGGCCTGGCTGCGGACGGGGATTGAAGAGGCCCGCACGCAGGGAGATGCCCACGCCGCGGGAGAAATGAGCGAGCTGCTCGCCAATTTGGGTTCACTTGGGGAATGAAATGACAGAGTTGAAAATGGGGTCTGGCTCCGAGCACTTTGGGTTACGTTTAATCCCATCGACTTTGCGCGAGGTGCCTGACCCCATTTTCAACTTCGACAGGCCAGGGACCTCGGCCGGACCAACAAACTTTTTAGATGCCGAGAATGAACATGGCCAGTAAGAAATCGGGGGGAGCACTTGCCACCAAAAAGAAGCCGCCTGCGGCGATGAAGTCGGCGGTGAAGTCGTCGATGAAGTCGGCAGCGGCGGTGAAAGCGCGGCCCAAAGTGGTGCCTTCCCTCCGCAATGCCACCCAGGCTCCCGTTAAGAAGACCCTGCCGATTATGGTGGCCAAGAAGGCCCTGACGATTGTGGTGGCCAAGAAGCCCCTGACGATTGTAGTGGCCAAGAAGGCCCTGACCATTACGGTCGCCAAAAAAAACGCCGCGCTCCCTGTTCCCGCCAAACCGGTCGCGCTTTCGAGGGGGGGGTACAGTGTACACCCGAGCGTTTCGATGATGCAGAAATGGATTGCCGAACTCAAGCCGAAGACGGGCCGCAATCTGGATGAGTGGATTAGCTTCGTGCGGACCAAAGGGCCGACCGATGTGGCGGCTCGCCGCGTCTGGCTGAAGGACAAGCACAACTTAGGAACCAACAGCGCCTGGTGGATTGCCGAGCGGGCCGACCCCACCTCCGCCAGCCTGGTGGACGACGACCCTAAAGCCTACCTGGCAGCCGCCGTCCGCTACGTGGAAGAAATGTATGCTGGCGGCAAAGCGGGACTGAAGCCGCTGCATGACCGCCTGCTGGAAATCGCCCGCACTCTGGGCAAAGACGTCCGAATTTGTCCCTGTAAAACGGTTGTTCCCATCTACAGGCGACACGTCATCGGCCAGATTTTCTCCGCCAGCCGCACGCGAATTGATTTCGGCCTGGCCCTCCGCGACACTCCCGCTTCCGGCCGCCTGATTGAAACCGGCGGCTGGGAAAAGAAAGACCGCATCACGCACCGCATCCCCATCAACTCGCTCGCCGAGATTGACAGCGAGGTGGAACGCTGGCTGCGGTTTGCCTATGAGCTGGATGCGCAATAATTTGAGTAATCCCGCTCACTTTGTGAGCGGATCACTCGCTGATTCCGAGATCGGGAAGGAAATCCGTTACGGTTTGCTCTTTACGTCCACGTCGACGTTGCGTCCCTTAATATCGATGTCGACGTTGACCTTTTTTTCCCTCTCGGGGACTGCAGGGGACGGCTCCACGGTGGTCCACGGTGGTCCGCGTGGTCGTGTCGCAGCCCACGGCTGCAAACAAGATGCTTCCAAGTACCAAGGCGCGGCAAAGTGCGGCTCGTGTTGGCATAAAAACCTCGGGGTTAGAGTTTGCCATTAGAACGATGCATAACCCGTGCCAAATCAGCGGCCCCACGGCGTAAATAGCGTGACAGCCGACACAAGGGTTGCCGCTAAAATGCCCAAGCACATGGGCATTGTTATCAACATTCCCTGATGGTCGCGCGACCAACCGAGCGGCAAGACTTGGTCATCGTGCCGCAACTCGTGGGAATGCCGATCCTTCTGTAGCGTTTCACCGACGGCGACGTTTTCATAAATCTCGCGGTCAACTTGCATCTGCCCCAGTCCTTCGAGGTCGAGCAGGCAGACATCGTCTTTCCCCTCGTGCTTCTCGCGGCGGATTTCTTTGCTCAGAACCTTGCTATCCAGCACAAGCGGAATGGTGGAGCGGGCGGCGGTAAACCAGGTATTCACGCCGGCCAAAAGCACGGCGAGAGCAAACAACAGCACGATGGGAATGACTTTACGCCACGGCATAAACGCCTCCCGCCCCAAGAAACACGATGCCGACGATCAGGCCGAAGTCCATGAGCTGGACCTGAGGCTTTGGATCCTGAACGAGAACGAGTGCAGCGCCCGCGGCAAAGACGGCCCCCAGGCTCTGATTACAGAAGTCAACCTCGTCAAACTTCGCCAGGCGGAAAATAGTGGCTTCAAAGACTGCGCCCAGGCCGATGCAGGCGACGCAAATCGGCACGATGCACCAGTTGCTCAGCACGGAATACCTTTCTTCCGGGACTGTCCGCAGCCAAACCATCAGCGCCCCCAGCGTGCCGCCATAGCCGGCCAGAAAATGCCCTGCATAGTCGTGGCGGTGGCCCAGGAAGTATTCAAAAACAGCCCCGGCCGCCGCCGCGGGCAGAATAGTGACCACGAGCAAGGCAGTGTGACGAGACATGGCGGCGATGCGAGTCGGGCAACGAAACAGTCACGAATCATTTCTTAACATGGAGGGGATCATTTTCGCGCGGCTGTAAGTCCCATTCCAGGACGCCGCTGAGCCCCTCGCTATTGGCTTCGCGCGTGGCCGCGTACAGAAACCGGCCATCGGGCGATAGGACCAGGCTGCGCGGACGGAAATGCATCGCATCCAGGGCGAACAAGACGCGGGTTGTTTCCAAGTCGAAGAAGTGAACGCAGCGCTGCTCGTGATCAGAGATCGCCAGCAGACGATTGTCTTGGGTGAAGGCCATCCCCGAAATGTCGCTCGCCGAAACGCGATGGTACGACACAAGCTTCCCTGCCCCCGTATCGATGAGGCAAAACGTATTTCCTTCGTTCGCAGCAGCCAGTCGCTTTCCATCGCGGCTGAAGGCAAGATACGACATGCGGTCCACGGGCAACTGCACGGTCTTCGCCACGAAGAGGTCCGAATCGATCAGAAGCAGCTTGTCCGAGTCCACGCTGACCGCCAGCAGCCCGCCGGCCGGAGAGCAAACAGCCGCAATAGGGAGGTCACGCCCCAGGGGGAGGCTGCGAGCGGGCTTTCCCGAAGGAAGCTCCCACTCGCTGAGGCGACCGGAGTCCTTTTCGACGGAGTTCAAGACCAGGAGCGTGCCGGACTTGCCAAAGGAAGTGCCTTGAATGTCATCGCCGGAAATCTTGAACGAGCATGAAAGGCTCCAGTCGGACGTATTCCAGACGAATATTTCATGGCGCGAAGTCGCGGCGAATTGTTGACCGGATAGATTGAAACAGGGGTTGCTCAATGGCTTGTCGGCTATGCCCAATTCCTTCAATATGCTGCCGCCTTTCGCGGAAAGGATCTGAATCTTTCCATCGTGCCCCAGAGTCGCCAGGGAGTTTCCCGTAGGAGCGCACTGGACTTGATGGAGTCCGCCCGGAATCCGCAGATTCACGAGGCGGAGGTCCGGCGCCGGCAGACCGTCCAGCTTCCAGACCTTGGCGGTGCCATCATCGCTGGCGGTCAATAGAGAACGGCCGTCGGGCGAAAAGGCCACTTTGCGGATCCGCTCCTGATGCGCGACAAAGCAGATTCGCTCAATCTGGTGAAGTTCCGGCCCGTCGAATCGCCAAACATGTACGCTGCCGTCGTCGCAGACCGCCGCAACCATTCTTTCGTCATTGGAAACGGCGATGTCATAGATTCCATTGCGACAATCCAGGGTGGCAGTCTCACGGCGGTTCGGCAGATGGAACAAGCGAAGTTTGTCCGAGTATCCCCCCGCGGCGCAAATCCTTCCTTGGTCCAGCAGGCAGCACGCCTGAAAGCTGGCGCCATCGGGGGACTGGCAAATCGTCTCGCGGGGAGAGCCGTCCGCCGTATTCCAGATTCTCAGGCGCTCCTGTTTTTCCGCGGAAATCAGCCAGGATCCATCGGGACTAAACTGCAAATCGTAGATCACGGAAGCCGCGGCAACTTGCCAAAGAGGCGTGGGGGCAGCCGCCGGCTGGTACTTGCCGGCGGCTACATCCGCCAGCTTCCAGAGCTTGATGTTTTCTTCGCGACCGCCGGTAGCTAGCCGCTTTTCATCCGGGGTAAAGGCCAGGGCATACACGGTCCCGTCGTGGGCCACGAAGTTCGCGGCTTCCTTGAGGTCCGTCATACTCCAAAGAACCACGCGGCCATCCTGATAATCGCTGGCCGCTGCCAGCCAGGTTCCTTGAGGAGAAAAACGGACCTGCGTTTCGCCGGCAAAGGGACGCCAGGATTTGCGCCGCAGACCGGTCTGCAAATCCCAGAGAATGACTACTCCTCCCTTGTCTCCCGTAGCAACAAACTGACCTTCCGGCGATACCGCGACCGAAAGCATGGGAGAACCTGCTCCCGCCAGCGTCCATTGCAAGGGTGGTGTGCGGACACGATTCTCCAGCAAATGCCATTCAAACCCGGAAGGATCGGCAACGCCCGGCTTGGCGGGGATACAGGCCGCTAGAGCGCGCCGCGCCGTCTCAAAATCCCGCTGGTCAATCGCCCCAGCCGCCACGGTGATGCTGGACGGATATTGCAGGCTGCGATAGATTTGCGATTCATTGCGAAGGGTTTCGCGGTTCAGCTCCTCGAGGCGGGCATAGGCCCAGCGCAACTGCACCGTGTAGACCGAAAGGGCGACACTGACGCCCAGCGCGGCCACCGAGGCGAGCACCGCCAGGAGCGCTACGCCGGGCCGGCGGCGGACCCACTTGGCCGCGGCTTCCCACGCGGCGGGGGGCTTGGCCTTAATGGGCTGGTTGCTGAGGAATCGCCGCAGGTCGTCGGCGAATTCTCGGGCCGTCTGGTAGCGCTCGTGCGGGTCTTTGGAGATGGCCTTATGCACAATCACTTCCAGATCAACAGGAATGTCCATTTTGACCTGGCGGAGGCGGCGAGGTTCCTTGCGCAGGATTTGCTCGAGGAGATCGCGCCGGTCCCTGGTTTCAAACGCGGGGACCAGCGCCAGCAGTTCGTAGAGTGTAATGCCCAGCGAGTAGATGTCGGTGCGGTGGTCGATCGCGCCGCCACTGGCCTGCTCCGGGCTGGAATAGCGGAGCGTGCCAAGGAGGTCGCCGGATAGGGTCAGGTTGCTGTCTCCGTATGTCGTGGCCAGGCCAAAGTCCGTCACCCAGATATGGCCGTGTTCATCCAGCATCAGGTTGGAGGGCTTGATGTCTCGATGAATAATCCGCTGCTGATGGGCGTGCTCCACGGCATCCGCGGCCTGAGCAGCAAGCTTCGCGATTCGCTGATACAGCGAGCTGCCCGCCCCCAGCGCAACGGTCACGTCGTCCGGCCGGGCTGGAACTCGCGCCGCGGGTATGGGAGTGCTTCGCCGGCTGGATTCCCACGCATCGCCGGGGAGCCACGAGCTGGATTCGTTGTCGCCAATGGCGGGCTGATGTTGCTTGACGGAGCCTCCATCGGCCGTCTGATCGAAAGGGTTGGATTTGCGTGGGGTTTGCGAAGGAACTCTCGGATGGGGAGCGGCGTGCCCGGCCGCTGGTTCGGCCTTGAGGCGCAGGACGACCTCTTCGAGCGTCAGCCCATCGACGAATTGCATCGCGAAAAAGTGGATTCCTCGTTCACAGCCGATGAAATGGACGGCGACGATGTGGGGGTGTTCCAACGTGGCCGCGGCGCGGGCTTCGTTCTTGAAGCGTTTGAGCAGGCGTTCGTCCAACATGGCGGCGAAGGGCAAAACCTTCAGCGCGACCCGCCGTCCCAGGGAGACCTGCTCGGCTTCGTAAACCACCCCCATGCCGCCGCGGCCGACTTCGCGAATGATTTGAAAATCACCCAGCCTGTGGCGGCCGGGACGGGAGATGATGGAGCCGGCTTCGAACAGCGAATCATGGGAAGTGGTTGCCTGACCGGGGGTGTCTCTCGCCATCTCCACCATGGCGGCTATCGTGGGATACAGGCCGCGGATTTCCGCTTCCTGTTCAGGAAACTGGCCCACGATTTCATCCAAGCTAAGGGATTCACCCGCCTTGAGTGAGGCCGCAACCCGTTCGAGCAATTCGGCCAAAGGTTCGTCGCCGCTGGCGTAGACGGAGGGGTCGCAGTCCTGACGCGGAGGAATCATAGAGGTTTGCCAGACAGGTTTTTGTCCTCCTGGTCAAGCAGCATCCGCAACTTGCGGATGGCCTTCACATGGCGCAGCTTAACCTGCGCCGCCTCAATTTCCAACACGCAGGCGATTTCTGGAACGGTCAACTGCTCCACGTAGTACAGCAGAAGCAGCTCTCGTGCATTGGCCTCGAGCTTGGATAACGCCAGCTCCATGCCAATTCTTATCTTGCGTCGCGAAGGTGTCGGCTCTTCGTCCTTCGCAGCTTGAGAACCACTGGGTTCCTTCTGGCCGCTGGCATTGCCGCCGGAGGGCGTTGAACGGACGCTGGAGGGAGGTCCGAAGCATTTGACCATCTCGCTCAGGCACTTGGAGGTGAGCTGCCCCTGGCGAAAGTCGGCCTTCTGAGGATCGTCCAGGTTCTGGCGATGGAGCTCGACCAGGCGGCTCCAAGCCTGGCAGCGAAGCCAGGCGTAAAAAGGGATGTCCGGCTTCTGCGCGTAGTCCGCGAGCTTGTGCGAAGCGGCCAGAATGGTTTCATGGACAACGTCCGAAGGATCCTGACGGGTGGCCAGCCCTTCATCAATCCGCAGCGCGATCATTTTCTTGAGCCGACGGCGATGCAGGTTCAAGAGCCGCGCGGCCGCCGCTTCATTTCCAAGCGAAACCAGCTTGAGCAGTGCTTCGGTTTGGTCTTGACCCTGGCCCATTGCCACCACGTTTGACCCACTGGGGAGAATGCCCCGATGGTCCCCCGATGAAGAAGTGCCCAAAATTCCACTGAACTGGGATTCTAATTCGCGGCAGGGGCAGTTTCAATGCGCCTGCCAGGAAACTTCTTGAATCGCTAACCGGTCCTTTTTTTGGACCGGCCTACGTCATGTACCGCGTTGTCAGCGTCACGCACACGATCGCCAATACAACGCCGATGGAGATAATCCCCAGCAGCAAGCCCACGATAGCCGTCCAGGCCTGGCTATCCTCATCAATCAATTCCTGGCGAGCCTCGGCGCTAAAGGCCGTTGTGTAAGAATTGGCCGAAGGCGCGTGGGGGTCAGGGGCGCTTGTCATGGGATGGTTCCTGGTGCTTTTCTCCCGGCTTTTTCTCCTTCGGGACAGGATAGTCGAGTTTGGGGTCAGTGCCTATCCCACCGGCCGCAGCCGTTTCCTTCTTCGCGGTCTTCGCGGTCTGGACCGCTTTGGTCAGCAATAGGTAGTTGCCACTGTTGTACTCCGTGACGGTGCCACTGATGATCCATTGCGGGCTGGCTTGGCTACTAGAAAGCACGCGAAAGACGCGATCCAGCGAGAGATTTTCCAAAACGCGCATCGACTCGGTCGAATCAGCGAACACAAAGCTGATGCGGTCGCCAACCACTTCAAACCGCCCAGCGGCATCCAGCAGGCGCGTCCCTTCGCGTAGCCGCTGCGGGCCGCGGGTTGGAGCACCCGAATTATCCTGGGCAACGACAGGGCACTGGATCATCGCCGCCGCGATGACAGCCGCCAGCAGCCTCAATCGCCATTTCAAATGTAATTGCCACATATTTATCTGCTCACGAAAGGAGCCAAAAAAACGGTTGCTCGGACCTTTCAAAACATAGCTTGCGGCGGGCGGAAATCGGGCGGCAGCGCAGTTTGTTGCCGGCGCGCAACATGTTGCGGTTTTGCCACGCTGAAGTGCCAAAATGACCACAAGCGGCATTGTTCTCCTCGCCGCTAACTCGCGATAGCAATTGAAGTTGCGCCACGATTGCGTCGTGCCTTTCCGCGGGGGCATACCTCTTGCGATGCTGTAAAGCATCGAGTTCTTGCTTTCATGGCTGCGGGCTAAGAGGTCAGTAATGCGGCATACGAGACGATTGAATACATCTTGGTTCATGGCGGGAATTCTCTGCAGTGCGATCGGCCAGGTGCACGCGGGGGACCGGATTTTGACCGTACGTCTGGCGAGCGGACGGGATTTCACGGCTTCTGTGGATGCGCGCACGGATGAGATGCTATGGCTGCGATTTTCCAGTGGCGGCGGGCACATTCTCAGGCCGATTGCCTGGGAGCGAGTCGTAACCGCCCAGCTTGACGGACAAGATGTCGAGATGAAGGAGCTGCGCGGCCTCTGTGCGCGCGTGAAATCCGACGCTCCCGCCAAAGAGATATTGCCACCCGCGGTTGTGGTTGCCAATGCACCGCCGCCGCTCGTGGTTCCTGCCATTGCCTCCATCCGCATCGACGCCTGGCTTGCCAACTGGGATGCGGACGTGGAGACCGATGGCATCTGCGTGCAATTGCAGCCGCGGGATGAGAACGGCGATCTCGTTGCTGTCAGCGGCACCGGGGAGGTCGAGCTCTTTGCCGCCCGTCAACGGAAGTACCATGAGGCACCGCAAAGCGGCGGCTGGATGACGGAGCTTGTTCAAAGATGGACGGAGCGAGTCGACGCCCCACAAATCGGCCCCAGCGGAATTCTCTGGCGGCTGCCGTTTGCAGCCGTGCATCCCGAGTTCAGCAGCGGGGTTGACGATTGGGGCCTGGTTCATGTCCGCCTGGTGGTGCCGGGCAGCGGCGTGTTCGAGCAATCGCTGGATGGCGTGCGGCTGCGGAACTGGTCACCCGTCCGCGACGGGACGTTCCGGCACGACGGCCGGCGATTCTTCAGCACCGAGATGACGGGGCGAAACTAAAGCGCATTTCCGACACAAGCCTTCTATGTTCGCGCGGGTGTCAAGGGTCGGGGTGGTTTGGGGTCGTCGTAGTGATGCGGGGGCTGCGTGAAGAGTTGGGAGTGCGTCCCGAACTACCTTCTATCC
>JBKJNY010000139.1:0-2400 GCA_046593355.1 Pirellulaceae bacterium
CCCTCGCCCGACGCCGCCTGATGCGCCGCGCTCGCTCTCCCCACAAACGCCCCCTCTTGCTCGCCCAACTCGAAGCCCGCTACCAAGACTCCTCATAGCCCCCAAGCGGGCCGTTGAAAAATAACGCAACATCAAAACGCGCAAGCGAGGGAAATACGCGATATTCCCTCGCTTCCGCGTCGGGCTGGTGTAGAATTGGCCGTGCGTGAACCACCCAGTCGATTCGAGCATCCCGGCTATGTCGGCTTCGCTGGCGCATCAATCGGTGACGCGGCTGATTCGCGACCTGCAAGGGGGACGCGATTCGGCCACCGGACCGCTGCTGGAGGTGTACTTCGAACGGCTGGTGCAACTGGCCCGCAAACGGCTTGCAAGGGTTACCGGGCCTACATTCTTATGACGAAGACGTGGCCCTGCGTTCGTTTCACAGCATGTGCCGGCGTGTGCAGGATCAGGAGCGGCCCTTGCAACTCGCCGATCGCAGCGATCTGTGGAGGCTGCTGGCGACGCGCACCGTTTCGCGGGCCATCGATCTGATTCGCCGCCACAAGCCCGCGGAGACACCGGGCGAACGCGACGTGGAACAACTCCTCAGCCGCGAACTTACGGCGGAGGAAGCGGCCGAAATCGCCGACGAATGCCGCCGTCTGCTCGATTTGCTCAATGAGCCGGAACTGCGGCAGATCGCCCTGTGGAAAGTGGAAGGCTTCACTCACGAAGAAATTGCGGCCAAGCTCGATTGCGTGCCGCGAACCATCGAGCGCAAGGTCCAGCGGATTCGCATGCTCTGGAAAGACGAGCTGGCGGAGTTGCAGCCATGAGCTTCGGAAGCCCCACGGGTTATGAGCAGCTCAGGCCGGCGGATGCGGCCCTCGTGGATGCGATTTGCGACCGTTTTGAAAGCGCCTGGAAGAGTGTCAGCGCGGGGGGCGAACTTCCCGGCATCCAGCCCTACCTGGCGGGACATTAGGAGTCCGTGCAATCGGTGCTCGCCCGCGAACTGATCGCCCTGGATCGAGCCTATCGCGAACGCCGCGGCGAAACACTCACTCCTGATTGATACATGGAGCTCCTGACCAAACGGAAAGAAGTGGAGCAGCGAGACGAACCGGCGCTCGAGCCGGGAACTGCGCCGGGTTGGTCGCAGGGTGGCAACTGGCCGGAATTGCCCGGTCTGCAAATTGTGAAATTGTTAGGCGCGGGCGGAATGGGTGTTGTCTATAAAGCCTGGCAGCCGGCCTTGGATCGCTATGTGGCGATGAAGATGCTCCGCCATGCGGATCTGGCGGACGCGGAGCAGCGCGAGCGGTTCGCGCGGGAAGCTCGAGCCGTGGCCCTGTTGCAGCATCCGAATATGGTGCCGATCTTCGCCATCGGGGAGTTGCCGGGCGCAGAGGGCATCGCCGCGCTGCCTTACTTCGTGATGGAGTACGTTGCGGGGGGCAACCTGGCCGACGCATTGCGAGGCAAGCCGCAATCCCTCGGGCGGCCGCACAACTCCTGGAGACCTTGGCCCGTGCATTGCACCATGCCCACCAGCAAGGGATCGTTCATCGCGATTTGAAGCCGGGAAACGTCCTGGTGCAAATGATTCGAGGAGGCGGGAAGAAGGAAGAAGGACGAAGGATCGCCAGGTTCACCCCTACTCGATTCCGCAACCATTCAGCCGAAGCTCACCGATTTTGGCCTCGCCAGGTTGGGAGACGGCAGCGATCTGACGCAGACCGGAGACACGCTGGGCACGCCGAGCTACATGGCTCCCGAACAGACCGCGGGCAAGTCCGCGGAGATCAGTCCGCTGACCGATGTGTACGGGCTGGGGGCGATCTTCTACGAAACCTTGACCGGGCGGCCGCCGTTTCAAGCCGATACGGCGCTGGCGACGATCCTGCAGGTGCGGAATGATGAGCCGGTTTCGCCCCGGCGGTTGCAACCGACAGTGCCGCTGGAGTTGGAAACCATCTGCCTGAAGTGTCTGCAAAAGACGCCGCAGCAGCGTTATGCCAGCGCCGAGGCGCTGGCCGAAGACCTCCGCCGGTTCCAGGAGGGGCGGCCGATTCTGGCTCGCCCGGTGAGCATCGGCCAACGGGCCTGGAAGTGGATTCGCCGCCGCCCCGCGGCTGCCGGGCTGGTTATGGTGAGCGGCTTGGCGGCGGTGCTGCTGCTGGCGATTCTGCTGGACAATACGCATCTTACGAATGTCTGGCTCGCTGCCTTATCACACCTCAAAAAGCTTCGGGTGTTCTCGCTTGCGGGGATCCAAGTTCAGTAGTTCCAAGTTCGAGAAATTGAGATAGGTGAACGCAAGGGGCTTCCTCAGAATGGTTTGTGTCAAATCAAGACCAAGCCAAGGAGAGGCCCCATGCGTTCCAGGACGAGTCATACCATAAGTAGTAGTGA